>NZ_FXAN01000035.1 GCF_900176645.1 Burkholderia singularis | reverse complement strand
TCCGATCACATCGCCGGCTGATCACCGTCCGAACAGGGTGGGGGAATTTTACTTCGACACTTCTGGGGAAATTACGTCCGACGTTGACACTTCATTTCCTGCGTGCGGATGACGTGGAGCGAAGCTTGCTGCTTCGCTGGCCAGGCAGGCGTGTTGTTCGAGTTGCTTGTGTGGATAAAGCGATGGCTGCAATCGTTGCCGTCCTTTGGAATCCGCTCGATGAATCACGTTGGCTGCGCAGGTGCGATCATGCGATGGCGGGCTGCGCAGCGTCCGATAGCACACGGTTCGCAAACGCTGCCGCTCCGAGTGTATGACGCAGCACTGGGAAAGCGCTTGGTCAGGTTTTCCGCGTCAGGGGGGGCGCTCGTCGAAAGATGATGGCGTACCGAAGGGGGGGGCGTGCGCGTATTCTTTCGGATGCGGTCGAGCCGTCAGGGCAGCGGAGTGCGTTCGGGCAGATTGGGCGCGACGGAGTGGCCGACGTATGCATCGCATTGCACGATCCAGGTCCCGCATTCGCGCTTGCTGCTATGGGTCGACAAACCATTGGTCGGATTCGCGATGCAGTGCGACATCGATGATGATCGCGTCGCAATGGTTGCGTGAACAACGAATGGCATTCGCGGTTTGCCTATATAAATCCCTCGGGTGCTGGCATCGGATTCGAGGCATGGCACGGCCCGGCAATGAGGCGGCTAGGGTGTCTGCATTGCAGGCGGCCATGGCCGCGAGTGCATCGACGCGAAGGGGCGGGTCGATGGCGAACTGGCGTCACTCAATGAGACTGGAGTCTGGCGACTAACGCACGAAGCTTGGCGCAGTCGTTGAGCAGCGTGTTGTTGCTCGGACGCTTGCCGTCCCGGTCGAGGGCAGCCTATGGTGGATGCCGCGTGCGTCGCCGATTTTATTCAACGGGTATGTCATTGGAGTCGTCCGCGCGCTGTGTCTGGGCGCTGCATGTGCGATGTCGGGTAGTGGGTCAAATCGGTCACTGGCTTGTCACGTAACTCCAGCACGTGCACTTAGCGTTTTCCATGGTTTGGTGTCCTTGCTAACTATGTAGTGCTGTAATGCGCAATGTTACCGTTGCCAAAGTATTACGGGGCGGGGTATGGGTTCGACATCGGAAATTCCAACAGCAAACGCATCAGCCGGGCGGCCAAAATATTTATTTAATAAATAATTTATTATTTGTTTGTATAAGAATTTAATTTTGTTTATTAAATAACGATAGTAAATAATATTTTTGACGATTTGATGTGAGAGATTTGTTCTGTAATCTCCCGCACATTAGGGGAAACCGTCGTAAATTAGGAAATTCTTTACAGAAAATTAAATGACGAGCTATTATGTTGGCCAACGGCGCAAAGTTCGTTCCGCTGTTAATGAATGTTGTGAAGGCAGCGGTCGAGTTAGGGAAAACACCTATCGAGGTAAATAACTAATATAAATTTCATAAGATTGAGAAGGGAGCGTAGAAATGGGTCACGAAAAAGAACTTGTATTCCTGGCGTTTGCCGCCTCAGTGATATTGATAACCGCAGGCATGCAGGCTGACATGCCTACCTACGTGGCGCAAAGGAATAACGGAGTTGATGTCTCCCACGAGCGGCTTGGGCGGGCGTGCTGCGCACCGCCATTGGCCGGACTCGTTGCTGAAGGCGGCTTCAGCAAACTTCTCCCTCATCGTATCGATGTATCGAAGAGATCTGTTTTCCAAAATACACAAGCGCTCAGGAAGCCGGCGGATTTAATTGTGCCATCTTTCGGACTGTTTGATGTCGTGAAAATAACATTTTCTGGAAATATTCTTTCATGATCCAATTTCATGATGGTTCGGGATTCGTGGTGATGAATGGTTGATGTAAATTCTTCCGGTGATGTGGAATTTTCAAGAAGGACTCAGTTCGCTTGGATAATATTTACCGATTTTGATTCTAGGATCGGTGGTGCCGATTGCATTGGGTATCTTTATATCCGGGGTTTGGGTGGTGTTTGGTAGTCAAGAGTGGATTTAATGTTGACGCTAAGGAATTGAGATGGGCGAAGATGCGGTACAGGCCGGCTCATCGGATCCTGATGGGTTGGATTTCGATGAGGAGTTTATCCAGGTCGATGCCTTGATTTGTGAATACGATTCGGTTGGAGAGGCACAACCCCGGAAAGCGGGATATACCTTCCAGTGGGCACAAATCGAAAATTCTTGCTACTCACTCCTAAAAAAGGAGCGAGATGTTCGTGTGGCGATATGGTACATCCGGGCATGCATGGCGAGGAGAGGGATTCCTGGTCTTGCCGAAAGTATCAGAATGCTTGCGGACATCATGAGTTCGCCCATCGAGCAGATCCACCCGCGGGCACAGCCGGGTGAGTTGCCTTGCGACACGCTTCTGCTTCATCTCAACTGGCTCCTGAGTCCCCAGTTCCTACATCAGTTCGGCAACGCTCAAGTTGCCGAGCAGGGCGTGACGTTGAGTGCGCTCGCGAGCGGCGACGTTGGCTCGCTACTGGAGAGTAACGAGCGCAAGGATACGGCAGTAAGGTTTCTATCTGAAACTAAGGAATCCTTATTACTTATCGAAAAAAGCATCAAGGCTTTGGAACGAGAGTTCGACGTTTCGAGCATGTCCGGCTTGATTGATCGGGCGCTATCCAGATTGAAGCCGACGGAAGATCCGCAGGTGAACTCGATTCAGCCAGCCGTGCGGGCGAACGACGCTGGTGAGCGAGATCGAGACGGCCGTCTTGCTGCCGGCGGCGCGCTGACATCGAGGAAGGATGTCGAAGCCACGTTGCAACGCCTTGCCGAGTACTTCCGAGTGTATGAGCCGAGTCATCCGGCGCCGATATTTTTGGCTCGGATTCAACGGATGCTAGGGGCGCAGTTTGGCGAAGTGATGGCCGAACTTTATGCCGACGGGACGGCGCTGGCGGCCCAGATCGACCGACCCAACGGGGCTATCAAGTAAATTTTTTAGTTCTACTTAGGAGGCAGCAATGGTTCGTCAAAAAGATGGTCAGAAATTTATCGGAGAGAGCCGCGCTCCGAGAGTGCAGATCGAATACGACGTCGAGATCTACGGCTCGCAAAAGAAAGTCGAGCTTCCGTTCGTGGCGGGCGTGATGGCCGATTTGTCCGGCGACAACGTTGAGCCGCTCGGTCCGGTGGAAGAGCGCCGGTTCTTGGAAATTGATGTCGAGAACTTCGACGATCGGATGGCCCAGATCGCGCCGTCGCTCAGCTATCACGTTAAAAACGTGCTGACCAACGACGGCACGCTGATCCCGATCGATCTGACCTTCACGTCGATGGATTCGTTTGAACCCGCCGAGGTCGTCAGGCGCATTCCTGAGCTTTCGACACTGCTCGACGCACGCAGCCGGCTCAAGGAGTTGCTGACCTACATGGACGGCAAAGCCGCCGCCGAGGATCTGATCCACGAGTTATTGCGCAGACAGAACGTGACGGATGACGATACCGCCGCCGTCGCGTCGGCGCCCAGCGATATTGCTCCCGACAACGCGCCGTCCGGCGAGGGAGCGCCGAATCAGGAGGTCAAATGAGCACGCTCAACCAACTGGAATCCGCGGCCGAGCAGGTCGTCTTCAAAGAACATCAGGAACAGGTCGATGACGATCTGAAGGACATCCTTCGACGTTCGTTCAGGCCAAGAACGACCGAGGCCGCCGAAGCCGTCGAGTCTGCGGTCGCGACGTTGCTGAAATATGCCCGCCGAGGCAGGGTGGTCGTGCGCGAGGATGTCGCGCAAACGATCGAGCAACTGATCGTGGAGCTGGACAAGAAGATCTCCGAACAACTGACGCTGGTGCTGCATAACAAGCGGTTCCAGGCGTTGGAAGGCGCATGGCGCGGTTTGCACTACCTGGTGTCGAATACGGATACCAGCGAGAATCTCAAGATCCGCTATTTGAATATCTCGAAGGCCGATCTCGCCAAGACGCTGCGCCGCTTCAAGGGCGTGGTATGGGACCAGAGCCCGATCTTCAAGATGATTTATGAGCAGGAGTACGGACAGTTCGGTGGCGAGCCGTTCGGCTGTCTGATTGGAGACTATCAGTTCGATCACGGCATACAGGACGTATCGATTCTGACCGAGATGTCGAAAATCGCTGCTGCCGCGCACGCGCCGTTCATTGCCGCAGCCGCGCCCGGCTTGCTGCAGATGGACAATTGGGACGAGCTGTCGAACCCGCGCGACGTCTCCAAGATCTTCACTTCGAGCGAATACACGTTCTGGCGTCGTCTGCGGGAGAGCAATGACTCCCGCTACCTGGCATTGACCCTGCCGCGTTTTCTCGCGCGAGTGCCATACGGGCCGAAGACCCAGCCCGTCGAGGAGTTCGGTTTCGAAGAAAAGGTCGACCCGAACCGCGCCGAGGATTTCTGCTGGGCGAATTCCGCCTATGCGATGGGCGCCAATATCACCCAGGCGTTTAAAACATACGGCTGGTGCACGAAGATTCGCGGCATCGAGTCGGGTGGCGCAGTCGAGGTGCTGCCGAAGTTCGTGCTGCCGTCGCAGGACAACGATATCGAACTGCACTGCCCAACGGAGATCGCCATCTCGGATCGGCGTGAACATGAACTCTCGGAGTCGGGGTTGATGCCGCTCGTGTATCGGAAAAATTCCGACACGGCCGCGTTCATCGGCGCGAAAACCGTGCATCGTCCGGCCGTATACGAAGATGACGATGCGACCGCCAATGCCAATTTGTCGTCCCGGTTGCCGTATATCTTCGCGACGTGCCGCTTTGCGCACTACTTGAAGTGCATCGTTCGCGACAAGATCGGCTCGTTTAAATCGCGGGAAGACACGCAACGATGGTTGAACGACTGGCTGATGAATTACGTCGACGGCGATCCGACGATCTCCAGCGAGGTCACCAAGGCGCAGCGTCCGCTGTCGGCCGCGGAAGTCGTCGTGGACGAAATTCCGGAAAACCCTGGTTACTATCGTGCGCAATTTTTCTTGCGCCCTCATTTCCAACTGGAGGGGTTGACCGTGTCCCTCCGGCTGGTTTCGAAGCTGCCGTCGATCAAGCAGGAATCGGGAAGCTGACTGGCAACAGTTAGTCGGATGTCCCGTGCATCGATCGACGAGCGTGCCTCGAATCGTCGCAACGCAACATCGCAGTGGATGATGCCGAGCGATTAAGTCGTACTCACGGTGGGTTAGTTGGATTTCTTAAAGTGATTTAGGAGTTCTTATAATGTCAAATGCGTTGGTTGATTATTTTCTGCAGATCGATGGCGTTGAAGGTGAGTCGACCGATCAGCAGTACCCGGGTCTGATTCAGATTCAGAGTTGGCGGTGGGCGGAAGAGAACTCGGGTCGCTGGGGCTTCGGCAGCGGCGGTGGTGCAGGCAAGGTAGAGATGAAGGACTTCGAGTTCCGCATGGTCTCGAACAAGGCTTCCCCGAAGTTGTTCCTGATGTGTGCGACGGGCGAGCATATCGCGAATGCAAAGCTGATTTGCCGCAAATCGGGCAAGGGGCAGCAGGAGTTCCTGACGATCACCTTCGCAAGCGGCTTGGTGTCGTCGTTTCAAACGCTCGGCAACATGCCGTTCTCTCAACTTGGCCATGGCAGTGGGCAAGTCGACAACGTGCTGCCGACCGACGAAATCAAGATCAACTTCGCCCAGATCGAGTTCGAATATCGCGAGCAGCGTAACGACGGCACGATGGGGGCGGTGATCAAGGCCGGCTACGACCTCAAGCTGAACGCCGCAGTCTAACGGGCTCAGCATTTGTCCGGGTCAATCATGGACCGTGTTGCGTCTCGGGGCGCAACACGCGCATCGCATCAGTTGTACGAGTAAACAGACGATGGTCGATCAACTCTATAACAAGCTGTCCAAACGTTTTAAACGGGACTCGCTTAAAGATGTCGTCGGACATCATCTCGTGGATTTGATGAACTGTTCGATACGCGGTGCACGCATCAGTGTGCTCGACAACAGTCCGGCAGCCTATTCGGTGTTGAACTATGGTTGTCCGCCGATGCAGGTTCCTGGCTCGACCCGGATCGATCCCGTGCAAGCGGCTTCGCACATATGCGAGGTGATGCGGCGCTTCGAGCCGCGTGTCGACATGACGCGCACGAGTGTTCGGCCAAGACCTGGACGTGATCGGCATGCAAGGCAAGTTATGTATTTCGATATCCTAACGATATGGAAAGAAAGTAAATCCGAAATCAAGTTGAGCCTCGCGCTCGACTATTTGGATGGTTTTTTTAGCTTGGCTGATGCTTGAGCGCCGAGAACGATCATGAACTTCTTGGACCACTACAACGACGAACTGCGCCAACTACGCGATGCGGGCACCCGTTTTTCCAGGGAGCATCCGCAGGTTGCATCGGCGCTTGGTTTGCACCCGGATACGGTCACCGATCCGTTCGTCGAGCGGTTACTCGAAGGCGTGGCCTATTTGTCGGCTCGCGTGCAAACGCGCCTGGACCGGGAATGCGCGGAATTCGCGCAGCAGGCACTGGGGCGCGTGTGTCCGCTCTTCATGGGCGCGACCCCGGCGATTTCGACCTTTGCATTTCATCCCGACCTGGACTCGCCGGAGGCGTTTCGAAGCAACACGCTGCCGCGCGGTTCGTTGGTCACAGCTCGCCTGCCAGGGCGCAAGCTGCCGGTGACGTTTGCGACCGCGCGCGACGTGACACTCTTGCCGATCCGGCTCGCGAAGGTCGAATGCAGTCGCAGTTTGAACAGCTTACCTACGTTGCTTGCGCAGCGTCTTGCATCCGCGCAGGCCGTGCTGCGGTTTCGTTTCGAGCTGGATGGTTTGACGACGGTGGGCGATTTGAAGAAGGACGAGGCGAAGCTCGAGCCGCTGCACTTGAGTTTCGCCGGCGACTTGCCGCGTGCTTATGCGCTGCACCAGGTGATGCTCGCGTCAAGCAGCGCGTGGTACGCGGTCGTGCCGACCCGCCGCGGCGACGAGGTGCTGACGATGCCGATGACGGGTATCAGGCTGTCGGGTGTCGACGACAGCGAGGCGCTGCTGCCGGCCGATTTGGGCGGACTGCCGGGTTTGCGGTTGCTGCGCGAATACTTCGCGCAGCCCACCCGTTTTCTGGGCGTCTATCTCGACGTGCTCGAAGCGATTGCGAGCGCCGACCCTTCGGCGCAGTCGTTCGAATTGTTTTTTGCGCTACGGCACGTGCCTAACGGATTGATCGGCGAGGTGTCAGCCCAGCAGTTCCGGTTGTTCGCAACGCCCGTGATCAATCTGTATCCGAAGCGTTTCGACCCGTTGCCCTACGACCCGAATCTGACCGAGCAGTGGGTGCCGGTCGACCGTATGTCGCCGGCGGCTTATCACCTGTGGGGTTTGACGGAAGTCAGCGTATACGAAAGCAACGGCAACGCGCACGCGGCGCGCTCGGTACTGGAGACTGGGGGATACGAAGCGACGGACGGCTCGATCCGTTACAGCTTGCGGCGGGAAAACGCGCTGCTGGCCGACGGTGCACGTCGCGACCGGTTCGATCCGCTGGCAAGTCATGACCTGATCTCGGTGTCGACGTATGGTGACGCGCTCGAACTGGACGACATCGCGTCGATTGCCGGCAAGGCGCTGGTGGCGGATCGGGATTGGCGGCCGTCGTCGCTGCTTGATGCCGAGCTGAGCTTGCTCGATCCGCTCGCGGTTAAGCGTATCGAGTGTTTGTGGCCGGCAAGCCTGCCGCGCGGGATACCGTCGATCGATGCGTGCTGGGAAGCTGTGTCGCATCTCGGCCACAACCCGCTCGCATTGCGTACTGGCCGGCGGGAGGACATTACCGCGCGCATCATCGAGCAATTGCAACTGGCGATGAATCGCGAAGACGCGCTCGACCGGCAACGCGTCGAGAGTCTGCATTCGGTGTATCTCGAATCGCGCTTCATTGCATCCGGCCGCGCGACGCCGATTGCACTGGTGCGGGCAACGCACATCGAGATCGATGTCGCCGAATCGGCGCATGCGGATCGAGGCGGCTGGCTGTTCGCACGCGTGCTGGCGCAGGTGCTTGCCGAGGCGGCGTCGCTTAACGACGGCGTCGAGATCGTGGTACGGCTCGACGGCGAGCCGATCAGCACCCATGTGAGCACGGCATACGCCGACGGGAGGCTGCGATGAAATTTCATCGAGTCAGGCGCATGTTGAGGCCGAGCCGGACTTTTTTCGAGCTGATGCGCCGCGTTGAAGTGCTGGAGCGCGAGCGCAGCGGCACGGCACGATTCGTTCGGCACAGCCCTGCGTGGTTGCGCATCGAGCAGTTGGCCGGCATGCATTTCGCAAGCACTGAAGTGGAGAGCGTGGATGTCGAGCTGTCGCGCTTCGTCGAAGCGGACGATCACCCGCAGGTCAAGGTCACGCAACGGCATTTCGGCCTGTTCGCGCCATACGGCCCGATGCCATTGCACGTGACCGAGCATGCGATGCAGGAAAAGCGCTTCGAGCGCAACGCGGCGTTCGAGCGCTTCGTCAACCTGGCTTGCGGCGATTTGGCGTGGCTGCATTACCTCGCGTGGTCGTCGATGCATCCGGTGCTGGGCTACGAGCGCGTGCGCAATCCGTTCGTCGAGCGCGTCACGTCGCTGGCCAACGCGAGGGCGAAGACGAGCGGGCACGCGCCGGGTGAAACCGTGGAGCGTCATGCGCTCGCATGCAGGCGAGCGTTTCCCGGCATCTACTGCGCGCCGCGCCGCTCGCTTGCCGATCTGCAGCGCATGCTCACCCGCTATTTCAACGTGCCGTTGTGCATCGTGCCGCGCTACGGACGCTGGATTCCGGTGCCGGGCTCCCGCGGGGGCGGGTTGCGCATCGGTGCGTGGCGGCTCGGCGCGCGAATCTGGGATGTCCAGCATTCGCTGGAGATCGTGATCGGTCCGATCGAGGCCGACGAGTTTTACCGTTGGCAGCGCCGTGCGGCGGCCATCATGGCCGTTCATGCAGTCACGGCGGATTTCGTCGACGGAAGGATTGACCCCGTCATCAAGGTTCAGGTGCGCACGCGTCCTGAGTTGGCGGGAAAAGTTGGGCGCATGCGCATCGGTGTCGATGCATGGTCTCGGCCGAATCATGCATTGCGCACCCTGACCATCTATGAATCTTTTCGGGACTAGACGTGAATCGCGAACGCATTTTCAATTGTCTTGGCCGCACGACTTATGCGGCTCTCGTCGATGCGACGGCGCTGGGCCGATCGC
This sequence comes from Burkholderia singularis, assembly GCF_900176645.1. Lineage (GTDB taxonomy): Bacteria > Pseudomonadota > Gammaproteobacteria > Burkholderiales > Burkholderiaceae > Burkholderia > Burkholderia singularis. Next base: position 71,303 of record NZ_FXAN01000035.1, on the reverse strand, counting down.
GGCGGCATACCTTCATCGATCTCGATCACTGGGCGTTGTGCCTGCTGCAACGCGAGCGCAGCGACTTCGCGAAACTGTTCGCGGAGTGGGGGCACGATATCGGTGACGTGAAGCGCCGGCTGGAGAAGGCGCTCGACGCGTTCGACGTGAGTGGCGAATCGCTGCGCGACATCTCTGGCGCGCTGGAGCACAGCGTCGGCCCGGCGGTGATCTGGAGCCAGGTCGCCGCGCCGTCTAGCAAGGTGCGCTCGGGCCATCTGTTGCTTGCCTGGCTGGACGATGACCTGACGCGGCGCTGGCTGCAGCAGCGAGTGCCTGGAGGGATCACGGGCGCGTCGACGGACGAAATCGTCAAGCGCTACGAAGCATTGTCGGCGAGTTGGCCGGAAGCGGGCGAATGCGTCGCGTCGCCGGGCGACGACGCGCTCGCGGATGATGCTTCAGCCGATGCGGCGAGTCCGGACGCGCTCGCGAAATGGGCGACCTGCTTGACCGATCAGGCGGCGCGCGGCGAACTGGACCCGGTCGTCGGCCGCGATGCCGAGTTGCGTACCGTGATCGACATTCTGTCGCGGCGGCGCCAGAACAATCCGATTCTCGTCGGCGAAGCGGGGGTGGGCAAGACGGCGGTGGTCGAGGCGCTCGCGCAGAAGATTCACGCGGGCGATGTGCCGCCCGGCCTGCTTGGCGCGCAGGTATGGGCGCTGGATCTGGCGCGGCTGCAAGCGGGCGCGGGCGTGCGCGGGGAATTCGAGCAGCGCCTGAAGGCCGTGATGGATGCGGTGCTCGCGGCGCCCAATCCGGTGATCCTGTTCTGCGACGAAACGCATACGCTGGTGGGCGCGGGCGGCGCGGCCGGCACGGGCGACGCCGCGAATCTGATCAAGCCGATGCTCGCTCGCGGCCAGTTGCGGATGGTGGCGGCCACGACGTGGTCGGAATACAAGCAATACATCGAGCCGGACGCGGCGCTGGTGCGCCGCTTTCAAGCCGTTCCCGTCGAGGAGCCGGACGACGAAGCCGCGGTCGACATGTTGCGCACCATCGCGCCGCGTTTTGCCGAGCATCATGGCGTGCATATCATCGACGCCGCGCTGCGCAGCGCCGTTGCGCTGTCGCGCCGGTATTTGCCGGCGCGGCAATTGCCGGACAAGGCGATCGGCTTGCTGGATACCGCGTGCGCGCGGGTTGCGATGAGTCAGAATTGCGCGCCTGCCGAACTGGATCGGCTCGTGCAGCAGGCGTTCGCGATCGAGCAGACGCTCAACTGGCGCGTGAACGACCGGCACATGGGTGTGCCGACGCCCGGCGACGAAGCCGAGCTGCAAGCGCGCCGCGGTGAACTTGTGCAGCAGGTGCGCACGCTCGAGAAAGCGGTCGAGGGCGAGCGCGAGGAAGTTCGCGCATGGCGCGCGCGGCTGAGCGCGCCGCCGTCGGCCGAGCAGGCGGACGAAGCCGACAGCAGCGCATGGGCGGCGCGCATCGATGCCGAACGCTGGGTGCGGCCGTGGGTCGACGAGCACGTGATTGCCGAGGTGCTGTCCGAATGGACCGGTGTGCCGGTCACGCAACTGGCGCAGGACGAGGCGCAACGTATCGTCGAGCTGGAGCGCTCACTCAACGCGTGCATACACGGGCAGGCGCATGGGCTGCGCTCGATCGCGCAGGTGCTGCAGGTATCGCACTCCGGACTCGGTGATCCAGAGCGCCCGCTCGGCGTGATGCTGCTCGCGGGGCCGACCGGCACCGGCAAGAGTCAGGCGGCCGCGAAGCTCGCCGAGTTGTTATTCGGCGGCGAGCGCAATCTCGTGCAATTCAACATGAACGAGTTTCAGGAAGCACACACCGCGTCGACGCTCAAAGGCGCGCCGCCCGGCTACGTCGGCTACGGCAAGGGCGGGCGGCTGACCGAGGCGATCCGCAAGAAACCGTACAGCGTACTGCTGCTCGACGAATTCGACCGTGCGCATCCGGATATCCACGAAGTGTTCTATCAAGTGTTCGACCAGGGCTGGATGGAAGACGGCGAAGGGCGGCGGATCAGTTTCCGCAATAGCCTGATCCTGTTGACCACCAATCTCGGCGATGCGGATATCGAGGCGGCGTGCGAAGCGGATCCGCAAACCTCGCAGGCCAAGCTCGAGGCGCTGGTGCGCGAGCGGTTGCAAGGGCGCTTTTCCGCGGCGCTGCTCGGCCGTATTCAGATCGTCGTGTTCCGGCCGCTCGATCACGACGCATTGGCGGGCATCGCTCGGCAGGCGCTCGACGAGATCGGCGAGCGTCTTGCGCAGAACGGGCTGGCATGGCGCGTCGACGAGGGCGTGGCGGACTGGATCGCACGCGCGGTGGCGCGGCACCCGTCGAACGGACGCGCGGTGCGCGACCTGCTGCGCCAGCACGTCATGCCGGCCGTGGCGCGCGGCGTGCTGGCCGCACGCGCGGAGGACCGGTCGCTGCAGATCGTGCGGCTGTCGGCGGGCGACACGCTGTCGTTGTCGTTCGATGACGACGCGGCCGTGCTGCACGACGCAGCGGCGTTGCCCGATGCGGTGGCGCTGCCCGATGCGGCGGCCGAAGCCGATGTGGCGCCCGTCGCTGAAACCGCTGCGGCGACGGCCGACGTCGAAGGCGCTGTTTGCGAAGGCGAGTTTCCGGCCGATGCCGGATCGAAGGGGGAAACGGCATGCGTTTAATCGAATTGCGCAGCGATGTGGTCGATCCGAGCTGCATTGCGTTGGCGCTGAAAGTTCATGAGCGATTCTCGCAGGAGCCGTCTTATCGGCTCGACCTGCTCAGCCGCGACCCGGAGCTGGATCTGGATGCGATGCTCGGCGCGCCGCTGTCGGCCGACATCGATCTGGGTGCAGGCGCGGTGCGCACTTTCAACACGGTGATTTTCGGCGGCTACGACACGGGCCAACTGAGCGGCCAGTACACGTACACGCTGGATCTGAGAAGCTGGCTGTCGTTTCTCGAGGAGAACCGCAATAGCCGGATCTTCCAGAACATGACGGTACCGCAGATCGTTGAGCAGGTCTTTCAAGGCCACCGGCGCGACGATTATCGCTTCGAGCTCGAAAGCACGTATGACGAGCGCGAGTATTGCGTGCAGTTTCAGGAAACCGATCTGAATTTCATCAAGCGTTTGCTTGAGGACGAGGGCATTTATTTCTGGGTCGAGCACGAGGACGATCGGCACATCGTGGTGCTGTCCGACACTCAGCGCTTTGAAGACATGCCGTTTCCCTATGGGCAGATGCTGTACCTGCCTGACGGCGAGGAAGAGCGCGCGATTCAGGGGCGCGAAGGGGTGCAGCGGCTGCAGCGCACCCGGCGAGTGCGCTCCAACAACGTCGCGCTGCGCGACTTCAATTACTGGATTCCGTCCAACCGGCTCGACAGCGATGCGCAGACGCCGCCGGAGCCCGCGCTATCGGGCATCCAGTTGCAGTATTACGACTATGCGACGGGCTATCAGGACGAGCAGACCGGTGAGCGTCTCGCGCGGTTGCGGCTCGAGGCGTTCCAGGCGGATTCGCACGTGTTGATCGGCGAGGCGAATGCCCGCGGGCTCGCGACCGGGCGGGCGTTTACGTTGGCAGGGCATCCGGCTGCCACGCGCAATCGCCGCTATTACGTGTTCAACAGCGATCTGACGTTCATCCAGGACGGGCCGGACAGCACGTCGCAAGGCCGTAACGTTTCGGTGAAGTTCCAGGCGCTCGCGGACGACCGGCCATATCGGCCGCTGCTCACGACCCCGCGCCCGGAGGTGCCGGGCATCCAGAGCGCGACGGTGGTCGGGCCGGAGGTGTCGGAAGTCTATACCGACAAGCTCGGGCGCATCCGAGTGCATTTTCACTGGGATCGCTACAAGTCGACGGAGGCCGATGCGTCTTGCTGGATTCGGGTGTCGCAGGCATGGGCGGGCAAGGGCTGGGGCGTGATCGCGATGCCGCGGGTTGGCCAGGAAGTGCTGATTACCTACGTCGACGGCGATCTGGATCGTCCGCTCGTAACCGGGATCGTCTACAACGGCGAAAATCCGACGCCATACGATCTGCCGAAAGACATTCGCTACACAGGGCTGGTGTCGCGCTCGATCAAGCGCGCGGGCACTTATCAGAACGCCAGTCAGATCACGTTCGACGATCAGCGTGGCGCGGAACGCGTGATGGTCCATGCGGAGCGGGATTTGCAGCATACCGTCGAGCGCAACAGCTCGACGGCGATCGGCCAGGATCTGAATCTGAGCGTCAAGGGCACGTCAACGTCGGTCGTCGGGATCTCGGTCAGCTTCACGGGGATCTCGGTGTCCTACACCGGTCTGTCGGTGAGCTTCACGGGCGTGTCGGCGAGCTTCACCGGGTTGAGCACGTCATTTACGGGTATCAGTACCAGCTTCACCGGCGTATCGACGTCGTTTACGGGCGTGAGCACCAGCTTTACCGGCGTATCGACGTCGTTCACGGGCGTGAGCACGGGTTTCACGGGCGTGAGCACGTCGTTCACCGGCGTGTCGACATCGGTGACCGGTCATAGCAATTCGGTGACGGGCGTCTCGAACAGCATGACGGGCATTTCGTACTCCAGAACGGACACCAGCATCTCGGAGACGGGCCAGTCGCAGAGCACGACGGGGGTGTCGCTGTCGTACACGGGCACGTCCAACAGCATGACCGGCACGTCGACGTCGGTGACCGGCAGCTCGACGAGCATCACCGGCACGTCGATGTCGAATACCGGCACGTCGACCAGCATCACCGGCACGTCAACGTCGGTGACGGGAAGCTCGACGAGCATCACTGGCTCGAGCGTGTCGACCACCGGCAGCGCGGTGAGCAACACCGGTTCGAGCGTATCGACGAAGGGCAGCGACGTGTCGATCACGGGGTTCGCGTATTCGTATACCGGTGTGAGCTACTCCGATGTCGGCGTGGATTTGAAAAAGCTTGGAATGCAGGTGAAAAGCTAATGCCAATTCGCCATGTCAAACCTCAGTCCGTGCTCGTCGCGACGACGCGTACCCAGATTGGCTCGCAGCCGATGATGGCGCTCAGTTTGGGCGTTGGCTTTCGGCTCAGCGATCCGGCGATTCTCGTTCACGAGGCCGCCGTCTGGGAGGCGTTGAAGGCGGCCGCGCCGTCGGTGCCGCTTGCCGAGGCGGCAATGCCTAAGCAGTGCGCGGAATGGCTGCTTGTCGGGCATTCGGTGCACCGGGTGCCGCCCGGTGCGCTCGGCCACGCGGTCGACTGGGCCGCGTGGGTCGAGCTGGACGGCGTGCGCAAGACTGTTTCGTGCCGCGCGCCGGTCGATCGGCGCGCCGGGTCCGAGCCGCTTGTGCGACTCGCGATCGATCCGACTCAGGCTGTTGCGGGCAGCGCGAACGAAAATCCGCTGGGCATCGCGTCGGGTACCGCGCCGCTGCTGCGGGTGGGCTCGCTCGGCGTCGGGCCCGAGCCGTTGGCCGCGATGGGCGCGCTCGCGAGCGACTGGCCCGAGCGCCGGCAATGGATGCCGAACCGCCCCAGTTCGCTCGACGCGATGGCCAATGACGGCACGCATTTGGGCTGGCCGGAAAGCGTCGATCGGCGTTATTTCCAGCAGGCGGCGCCTGATCAATGGTCGCGCCGCGAGGATTGGCCGTGCGGCGCGCGTTTCGAGCTGAGCCGGTTCGGCGCGCAGGGCGACGGATACGCCGGTGAACTGCCGCGGCTTACCGCCGTGGCGCTGGTGACGCGCACTGAGCAGCCGCACGCCGAGCGAGTGGCGCTCAGGCAGCAGACCGTCTGGTTCCTGCCGGACCATGATATCGGCGTGCTGTGGTGGAACGGCTCGGTCGGTATCGACTATCTGCTCGACGACAGCCTGGAGATGCTGGTCGCCGCGCTGAAGGACGCGGACGAACGGGTCGACGCCGATGCGTTGATGCGCTTTGCCGAGCTGCGCTCGGATCTGACCTCGACCGATCCGATGCAGGAGACGGACCATGTATTGATGCCCGCCGTCGACAAGGGCTGGGTCTGGGAGATGATCCTCGACGCCGACGATCATCCGCGCTTTTCGCCGCCGCCGCGCGGCCGCGACGAGATCGCCGAGCGGCTCGAGCATCACCGGCTGGGTCTGCTCGAGGCGCGTGAAGGCCGAGCACGGATGGATGCGTTCGATGAGCGCATGCAGCACGAAACCTTGCCGACCGCACCGCCCGACGGCGGCGATTGGCGGCAGCGGTTCGCTGAGCCCGCTTCTCGCGAACTCGCGCGCGTGACGGTGCGCGACGCGGATTTGACCGAGCTGTGCTTCGAAGGCTGGCGCCTGGACGAAGTGCGCTTCGAGCGTTGCAGGCTCGATCGCACCGAATGGCGCAGATGCGAGCTGAACAACGTGCACGTGGTTGATTGTTCGTTCACCAATGCGACGCTCGACGCCACGGTCTGGAGAGATGGCGCGATCGTGCGCGGTCAACTGCATCGCAGCGCGTGGAGCAATGTCGTGCTGGAGCGCGTCAACATCGAAGATTGTTACTTCGACGAACTGACGGTCGAGGGCGGATCGTGGTCGCTGGTGTCGATGCAGGGCTGCGGCGGCGCGCGCGGCAGCGTGCGCGACATGGTCTGGTCCGGTGTGTCGTGGAACGGCGCCGACGTGCGGTATTGGAACTGGAGCCGGGTGCGGGCCGACGATCTCGGCGTCGTCGAATGCAAGATGACGGGGCTGAGCCTTTCCCAGTGCACGATGGTCAAGCCGAGCATTCTGCTGAGCGACCTGTCGTCGAGCGCGTGGCAACGCAGCACGCTGTCGTTTGCGGTGCTGTCGCACGGCACGTCGATCGATCACGCGCAACTGTGCGACTGCGTGTTCACTTCGTCGAGTTTTCAGGATCTGCGCGCGGACGCGGTGCAGGTCGATCACTGCTCGTTCATGCAGCTCAATGCGCAGCACCTGCAAGCGGAGCGCTCCAACTGGACTTGTACGCTGCTCGACGGCGCGAACGTCACGCATTCGTGGCTCGTCGGTGCATCGTTCGACCGTTGTTCTCTGAAGGAGGCGATGTTGTACGGCGCCGACATGCGTGAAACCCGCATGTTCGACTGCAACCTGATCCGCGCGCGCACGTCGTGGGCGCATTTGCCAGGCGCGAGGGCGTGGCAGGGTAACTTGAACGTCGGCCGCCTCGATGTGCCGGGGAGGGAAAAATGAACGGGCCTCAATTGCCGATGCTTGCGCCGACATTGCCGCAAGTGATCAAAGGGCGGCATTACACGACGTCGCATCGCGAGCTGGATCTGTCGGACACGATCTACGAGGATTGCCATTTCGATCAGCTGACGTGGCGCGGATGCCGGCTGTCGAACCTGCGCTTCGTCAATTGCCGGTTCGACTCGAACCTTTTCGAAGGATGCGAGCTGATCAATCTGATCTACGAGGATTGCCGCGTCGGCGCGACCAGATGGAAAGACTGCGTGCAGCGAGGCGTGTCGTTTACCGGCGGCGAGATAGCCGATGCGGTTTGGGCCGACAGCCTGATGCGCGATGCGATCTTCTCGAAAATGACCGGCTCGAGCTGGCAGTTCGACGCGGTGCGCTCGGCGCACGTGTCGTTTGTCGCCAGCGAGTTCACGGACATCGCGGTGAACGGCGGGCGCTGGTCGGATACGTCGTGGATCGACGTGCGGATCGCGGGCATCGAGATCCAGGCGGCGGAGCTTGAGAATTTCATTGTCGGGCAGAGCGGCTGCAGCCGATGCACGCTGTCGAAGTGTCGGGGCATCAACGTGCGCTGGATCGATTCACAAATCGAACGCATGACCCTGCACGGATGCGAGCTGAAGCAGGCGGCCTGGTCGCATTCGACCTGGTCGAGCGGGCGCATTGGCGCCAGCCGGTTGCCACTCGCGAGTTTTGATCACGCGAAGGTCAACAACCTGATGGTGCGCGATACCGAATTGCCGCAGGCGATCTTCGATCACGCAAGCGTGATGGACAGCGATCTGCTGCGTCTGCATGCGCCGCGTATCGCGTTCCGTCATGCGCAGCTCTCGCGCGTTCAGTTGTCCGGAGCGCAATTGCAAGGGCTCGATGCGCGCGGCGCGCGGCTCGACGAAGTCGATCTGAAAGGCAGTGATTGCCGATCCGGTCTGCTGATCGGCCAGCCGAAACAAGCGTGGCTCGCCGCGAATACGCGGCAAGCGATTTTCGATGAGGCTGCTGCCGAGGACGACCACTTGTGGCGGCAGCGGACTCAGCCTGGAGCAAGAGGAGTATGACGATGACAGTTCTTCATTCGCTTCCCGTTCGTGAGACACGGATTCTCAATCAGGACGATGAACTTCCTGGGACAGTCGCATCGCTGCTCAGGCGTCCGGCGCAAACCGGCTTCAGCGAACCGATGACCATCGGCAGGGTGCGTGAGCCAGCCGATGGTGCGTGGTGGATCGTCACGGAATCGGGCGAGCCGGTGCTCGCGAGCGTCGCGGTCAGTTGCATCGTGAAGCCGCAGCCGGACGATCTGGTTCAACTCTATCGGGCATCCGGCCGCTGCTGGGTGCTGGCGATTCTCGAGCGCCGCGTCGAGGCGCGCGATATCGCGCTGGACTTCGGCTCCGCCCATGTGAAGCTGCATGCGCACGATATCGAAATGCAAGCGCGTGACCGCCTGCATCTGGAAAGCGCGCATCTCGCGAGCCGCGCGAGCGTGGTGACGCAGGCAGCCGCGGAGCGGCATGCGAACGTGAGCGGCACGGACACCGTGCACGCCGGTAACTCGTTCGTTCACGCGGACCGGCACATGAGCCTGCATGCGAAGAGCGCGTGCGTGAAATCGGAATCGCTGCTCAAGATGGATGCTGGGCAGATTCATATGGGCTGAGCCCGGCACAAACAGGAGGATGTGATGTTTTCTAATTGCTCTGCGGGCGGAATGGCACTGTCTGGGGCCGATGTCTGCAAAACCCCGCCGCTCGGCATTCCGGTGTCGTATTCGAATATCGCGAACAAGCCCGAGGCGGTGCCGAACGTGCCGAACATGCTGATCAACGGCGGGCCCGCACACAACATGAACACGATCATTCCGGTGACGCACGGCGACGAGGGCGGTTCGATGGGCGGCGTGGCATCGGGCACGGTGGCGTCGCAATCGCGCCATGTGACGGGCTCGGGGAAGGTGTTGATCCAGGGCGCGCCGGAGACCCGGCTGACGGATACCAACATGCCGAACAACCAGAACACGGCGGGGCAAACCATCGTTCCGTCTCAGACTATCACCATGACCCTCAGCTAATGAACATGCTTCGCTCGATCTTCGTGGCTTTCGCGCTTTGCGCGCTGGCCGGCTGCGGGCTCTTCTCGTCGTCGAAGAGTATCGAGCCGCGCCAGTTGCACGTCACGCTGATCGGGGGCAGCCGTTTGAACCTCAGTCCAAGCGGCGAGCCGCGCCCGGTCGAGACGTGCGTGTACCTCGTGCGCATGGCTGACTGGGTGCCGATGGCAAGCACCGGCGATTCGTCGTGCGCCGGCCGTGATCAGGATGCGGTGGTGAGTTCGTCGCGTCACGTGATCGCGCCCAATCAGGTGTTGCAGTTCTGGATCGACGTGCCGAGCAAGGGCGAGGTCTGGCTCGTCGCCGATGCGGACTATGCGCAGCGCCCGGCGCAGTACGCGCCGTTGCGTTTGCGTGTCGATGGAAGCGGGGTGATTCATCTCGCGGTGTGGTTCGACGCGGGCGGCATCTATAACGCGCTGCTGCCTGGCCCTGTGCCCGTCGCAGCCTATGTGCCAGTCATGCCGGACGGCGTGGCTGCAGGCACGAAGTTTAATAAACGCAGTGCGTCGTCGGGCGCAAAGAGAGTCAAGCAATGAGCAGCCTGCCGGTCGGACCGGTCGCGTGGAGCGACGGAATGCTGATCGAAACGCAGCATTTCCAGCAACTCGAACGCCATCTTTCTCATCAGATCGCGTTGCGGCTCGGTCAAACCTCGAATCATGGCTGGGGTTTCACGATGCTCGACGTCGATCAGGACGGGCTCGGACTCGGCAGGCTCGGGCTGCGCCGCGCGCGCGGCGTATTCCAGGACGGCACGGCGTTCTCGGTGCCGTCCTACGATCCGTTGCCCGCGCCGCTCGAAACCGAGCACGCGCAGGCGGGCGATATCGTCTGTTTTGCCGTCCAGGCCGCGCGCAGCGGCGGCCCCGAAATGGCGTTCGGCGATGTGGCGTCCGCGTCGCGCTATCGTGCGATGGCAACCGAGGTGCCGGACTTGGCGGTGGGCCTCGACGCGCCTGGCACACCGCGTAATCTGACGATCGAGACCGGCCAGTTGATCACGCGCCTGTGCTGGAAATCGCAACTGCGCTCCGACGAAGTCGCGCTGCCGATCGCGCGGGTGGCGGGGCGCAGCGCGAGCCGCGCGGTGTTGCTGGATCCGCGTTTCGTGCCGCCATTGCTCGATACGCGTGCGCATGTCGTGCTGAAGTCGCTGATCGACGAGCTGCAGAGTACGTTGCGCGTGCGTCTTGCGAGTACGTCCGGGCAGCGCGTGCTTTCGGCGGGCGGCGGCATCGCGGACCTGATCGAGCTGATGTTGCGCCAGGCGATTGCCGAATACCGGATGCGTCTTGCGAATCTCGACGCATTCGATCCGCTGCCGCCTGCGATGCTGTATCACGAACTGGTCGGGCTGCTGGGGCGCTTGAGCGTGCTGCCGGGCGTCGACGACGAACTTGCGGATCGCGAGTTCAACTATCGGCACGATGATTTGCAAAGCAGTTTTGAACCGCTCGCGGCAACGTTGCGCCGCGCGCTGGCGCGGGTAATCGAAACGCCGGTGCTGCCGCTGCGTTTCGAGGATCGCGGCGACCAAGTGTATATCTGCGTCGTCGACAAGCAATGGAATCTGAAGAAGCTGGTGTTCGCCGTATCGGCTGCGATGCCGGCGGACAAGCTGCGTCAACTCCTGCCCCAGCAAACCAAGCTCGGTGCAGTCGAGCAGATTCAGAAGCTCGTGGATCTGCAACTGCCGGGCGCGCGTTTGCTGCCGTTGCCGAACCCGCCTCGGCAGATTCCCTATTACGCCCAGAGCATCTACTTCGAAGTCGAGTCGACCGATCCGTTCTGGGCACAGACGCTCGCCGGCTCTGCGATGGCGCTGCGCATCGTCGGCGATTTCCCCGAGCTTCGTTTCGAAGCATGGGGATTGAGAGACGGCAAGGTGGCGTGAGCTTACGACAAGGACGCTATTCATCATGAATCTGCTCAGAAATTTCTCCTCTGCGATCAGGCGGGCGTCATCGGCGTCCCATCTGGTCGATCGGGCGATGGCGAATCCCGATCTGATGACGCGCGTTCCGACGGTGTCGTCGCTCGTCAACGCGGCATCGGCCTCGAGCGCCACCACGGTCACCGAGCTTGCGCCTTCGGCGCCGCAGGATGGCGCGCTGGCCCGGGATCATGCGGTGCTGCGCTTTCCGGAGCCGCCGGGCAGCGCGCGCCCGCCGCAGGACAGCGCGGAAGCCGTGCCCGTGGTGTACAGCCAGCCCGGTGGGCAGGCGGCGATCCTGAAGGCCGGACAGCAATCGGCGAGCTGGAGCAATCCGTTCGTCTCGCATGCGTTGCCTGCGATTCTGCAACTGCAGCGTCATCTCTCGAACCCGCCTCTGAATCAATCCGCGGTGCGCACGCAGCTCGGGCTCGAAGTCAGACTGTACCGGGAGCGGCTCGCGAGCGCGGGTTGCGCGTGGGAGCAGATCCGCGATGCGTCGTATCTGTTGTGCACGTATCTGGACGAACGCGTCAACGACGCCGCGCGAGCAGCATCGCAGGAGCCGTATGACGGCGAGCGCAGCCTGCTGGTGGAGTTTCATGACGATGCATGGGGCGGCGAAGACGCTTTCTCCGATCTGTCGCGCTGGATGAAGGCCGAGGAGCCGCCCGTGCAGTTGCTCGCGTTTTATGAGCTGATCCTGTCGCTCGGCTGGCAGGGGCGCTATCGGATACTGGATCGCGGCGACGTGCTGCTGCAGGATCTGCGCTCGCAACTGCACGCGCTGATCTGGCATCACATGCCGCCGGGGCCGCTCGGCACGGACCTGCTCACGCCCGCGCGCGTGCGGCGCAGATGGTGGACGCCGTTTCGCGCCGGGATAGCCGCGCTGGTCACGGCGCTGTTGGCATACGCGATCATCAGCGCCGTGCTGAGCGCGCAGGGCCGGCCGGTGCGCGATGCGCTCGCCGCGTGGATGCCGCCCACGCGCACCATCAACATTGCGGAAACGCTGCCGCCGCCGTTGCCGCAACTGCTCACCGAAGGGTGGTTGACGGCGTACAAGCATCCGCAAGGATGGCTGCTGGTGTTCCGCAGCGACGGCGCGTTCGATATCGGGCAGGCGAAGGTGCGCCCGGACTTCGAGCACAACATCGAACGGCTCGGTCTCGCGTTCGCGCCGTGGCCTGGCGATCTGGAAGTGATCGGACACACCGATCGGCAGCCGATCCGCACCAGCCAGTATCGGGACAATCAGGCCTTGTCCGAGGCGCGCGCGCGCACCGTGGCCGACGAGTTGCGCATGACCGCATTGCCGGGCGGCGCGCGTGCGCCTCAGAACGCCGTGCAACGCAATATCGAATATTCCGGCCGCGGTGATACGCAACCGATCGATCCCGCGCATACGCCGGCCGCTTATGAACGCAATCGCCGGGTCGACGTGCTGTGGAAGGTCATCCAGGCCGGCGCAAAGCGCACGGATGCATCCTCCGCGCCGGGCGCGGACGCGAATGCGCGCCCGGCGATGCCCGAAGGGGTGGTGATCGCGCCCGAAGGGCAGTCGCCGTATGCCACGCAGGAGAAGCAGCCATGATACGAACCAGCTTGCGGTTTTTCGTCGCGGTGCTGATCGCCATCGCGATCTGGTGGGTGGGACCGTTGTTCGCGATCGGCATTTATCATCCGTTCGGGCCGATTTGGGTGCGTGAGATTCTGGTCGCCGGCGTACTCGCTTGGGGATTATGGCCGACGCTCGGCCGCATTTGGGCGCGGCTGGCGATGAGTCCGCGTCGGGTGCGCGCGCCCAAGCCGGCGGCACGCGCCGATTTCGTCGACGAGCGGCTGGGCGATCTGGACCGCCAGTTGAAGGCGCACTGGCTGCGCGAGCCGCGCAGCCGCTGGAAACATTGGCTGGGCGTGCTGCGCCGCGAGCATCGCACGATGCTGCCATGGTATCTCGTGCTCGGTGCCGAAGGCAGCGGCAAGACCAATCTCGTCGCGAAGGCCGTGCATGCGGCCGGCTCCGACGAGGAGCGCGCGGTCGCGGTCGATCCGCTCAGCAGCCGCGGCGAGGATTTCAATTTCCGCATCACGCATGGCGCGGTGTGGTTCGACATCGGCGGACGCTGGAACATACGCGACGGCATTGACGATTCGGTGTTCGAAGCATGGAAGAAGCTGCTGCGCGGGCTGCACAAACTGCGCGGCAGCGCGCCGATCAGCGGCGTGGTGCTCTGCGTCGACAGCGCGTCGATGATCGATTTGCCGCAGGACACGCGCAAGCGCCTCGCCGACATCACGCACCGCCGGCTTGCGGAAATGCGCGAAGTATTCGGTCAACAGGCGCAGGTGTATGTCGCGCTGAACGGCATCGACAAGCTCGATGGCGCCGTTTCGACGCTGTCGCTGATGGATGCTGAGCGCTGGGCGGGCGGCGTCGGTTTTTGCCTGCCGGACGACGCGATCGAGGCGAATGCGTCGGCGGCGAGCGCGCGCTGGAAAGGAGAGCTGGAGCGTCTGCAAGAGCGCGTTCAGCAACAAGTGCTGTTCTCCGCGCCTGCCGCGACCGAAGTGGCGGCCAACTACGCGCAATTGCGCTTTGTCGAGACGCTCAGCCAACTGCATAAGGCGCTGCTGGTCTGGTTGCAGATTGCAATCTCGCCCGGTGAACATTATGCGGCTTCGCGGTTGCGCGGAGTGTGGATGGGCTCGATGGCCGAGCTCGCCGCGGCGGGCGGTGGCGCGGGTGCCGGCGCGGGCGGCGGCCCCGAGCCGACCCGGCCGTTGAGCGCGCTTTGGACGCCGTTGTTCCGTCAGGTCGAACTCGAGCGCGATGCGGCTCGGCCGGGCGGCGTCAAATCGTGGCGCGGCCGGCTCGGCCGAATCGCGAGCTGGGTCATCGCGCCGGCATTGGCGGCATGCTTGCTGCTGTGGTTCGGCTGGGGATATTTTGCTGAGCGAAATTATCTCGATGACGTGTGGGCGCAGTTCAGCGAAGCGAAACGCATCGCCCAGACGCAGGCGGCTTATGGCCCGGAGGGCGGCTCGCCGCTGCTCGACGTCGCAGGCCAAATGCGTTACGCGCAGGCTCAGGCGGAAGACGCGGGCCGAGGCATGGCGACGCCGTATTTCGAACACGGGCTTGTCGCCGACGCCGCGCTCGAGACCTATCATCGCCAGTTGCAGAAGATGCTGATGCCGGAGTTGTACAACGAAGTCCGGCGCACATTGGTCGCGCAGACGAACGGCACACCCGGCGACATCTACCAGACGCTCAAGGTTTATCTGATGCTGTGCCGGCCCGCACGGCGCAACGCGGACGATGTCGTGCGCTGGCTCAACAGCCGCTGGGACAGTCTGACGGGCGGCCAGCAATACAGCGATGAAGATCGCAATGCGCTGATGGCACACGTGCGCGAGCTGATCAATTTGCCGAAGCTGCAGGGCACGCCGGAAGACGCGAACCTCGTGCGCTCCGCGCGTGCAATGGCCGCGCAGCTTCCGCTCGTGACGCGGGTGCTCCAGCATATCCGCGCGCAAGGGTTGCCGCCGCAGGTCAACGACATTTCGCTGTCACGCGCGGCGGGTTTCGAATCCGCGATGAGTCTGCGAATGCGCAGCAATATCCCGTCGACCGACGTCGCCGTCTCCGGCTGGTATACCCGCGCGGGCTACACGGACGTATTCGTGCCGCGCCTCGAGAAGAGCGCAAGAGCGATGCTTGAGGAGGAGAGCTGGGTGCTGCGCGACGAGACGCTGCATGGCAACAGCTTCCAGATCGATGGGCTGGTGCAGAAGCTCGCCGATTCCACCCGCGCGCAATTCCTGCAGGACTACATCGCGAGTTGGCAGCATTTCCTTGACGACGTCACGGTGCGCAACGTCACGGGCCTGGACGATGCGTCGCAACTGGCGGCGGCGATGATGGATTCGCAATCGCCGCTGGCGAGCCTGCTGCGTTTCGCCGCACGCGAAACCACGCTGACGGGGGCAAGCGACGAAGGCAACATCGACAGTTGGATCGACCGGCAGAAATATCGGTTCGAGAAGGGGCGGCGCCAGATCGTCGGAGAGTTGAGCGGCCAGCATTATCGGACCTTGTTGTTGCCGGAGCACGTTGTCGAGGATCATTTTCAGGCGATCCGGCAACTGGCCGCCCAGCTCAACAATCGCAACACGGCTTCGAGCAATCCGCTCGGCCGGCTGTTCGAGCCGCTGTATCGCCAATTGGGGCTCGTGAACGGCGCGTTGCAGGCGGGGCAGGTGCTGCCCGCGCAATACGACGCGTTTGCGCGACTGAAGGAAACCGCCGCGCGTCAACCTGATCCGGTGCGCAACATCATGCTCGACCTGATCGGCAGCGGCAGCACGATGTCGACCCGCGAATCGGGCGCGCTGCTCAGCCGGGGAGCGGCGGGGGCGACGTCGGTGGTATGCAGCACGGGTTTCACCGGCCGCTATCCGTTTCGCCGCAACTCGCAGATCGATGCCGGCGTCGACGATTTCGAGCGGCTGTTCAGTGCGCAGGGCGTGATGGCGGCATATTTCCGCGACCATCTGGCGCCGTATGTCGATACGTCGGCCACGCCGTGGCGGGCGCTGCCCGTCAATGGCGGGACGATTGGGATGGTGAGCCCGAGCGTGCTGAGGTCCTATGAAATGGCCGACCGCATTCGCGGCGCGACGCTCGACGAGGGCGGTCATTTGCGCATCTCGGCGGTGCTGCGCTTTATCGACATGGACTCGCAGCTCTCGGAAGCCCAATTGACCATCGGTGGACAGACCGTGCGTTATGCGCACGGCATAACCACGCCGCAACGCGTCGACTGGAACGGCCAGAGCGGCAAGCTCGCCATTACGCTGCAACTGAAATCGGTCGATGGACGGTTGACTTCGCTTCAGTTCAATGGCCCCTGGGCGTTGTTCCGCTTCTTCGATGCGGGGCAGGCGGTGGGTGGAACGGCGGATCGCCGCGAAAGGCTGTATGAGACGAGCCTTGGCACGGTTCGCCTGGAGTGGCAGGCGTTGACGGCGCCTTCGCCGATCTGGTCGGGCATCCTGCAGTCATTCAGGTGTCCATCGTGATGCACGAGTTGCATCGATATGCGTCGCAAGGCGCGAACTTGAAAGGAGCAGCAGATGATTGATCCCAAAGAGATCTTCTCGGCGTGCAGCGATTCGCACGCGTATGGTCAGAACGCCAGCAGCTCGATGGCCGAGCCGTTTATCAGCTCGATCTCGGATATGTCGGTGGCGTCATCGAGCAATGCGAGCAACCTGATCGGCCACGTTCAGCAGGTCGGCGGCAAGATGCTCGATCACATGTCGAATATCAAGTCGGCCGTCGACCGGCAGGTCGCTGCGCACCAGGATGCTCAGCAGCGGCAGCGGACTTACGACTTCAACGTGAACATGAACGATCTGCGTCCCACCGTTGCAGTCGGGTTTCCGCAGGAAATGCCGTCGAACTTTTTCGCTCCTTTCAGGACGACGAAGTAAGCGGGCAGCGAACCGCGCCGGCGTGCCCCCACGGTTTCGGCGCGGCGGCACCACGGTTTCAATTTTTTGAATTGGAGGTTGATATCATGAAGAAAGCAACTTTTGGACTCCTGATCGGTTTGGTTTCGGTGAGCGCATATGCGCAGTTCGATCAGATCCTTCAATCGGTCAAGAGCCAGGTCTCGAACGCGGTGCAGTCTCAGGTGAGCCAGGGTGTGCATTCGGCGACGAACGACGCGATCCAGTCGGCGCAAACGCAGACGCACAAGATCGTCGACTCGGTGCGCACGCCCAGCAATAGCAACGAAACGAAGGGGGTGCAGGATGCCAAGCCCTAATGATTTTCTGCCCCTTCGTCTGGCCGTCCGGGTTATCCGCATTACGGCGTTCGCGCACGCGTGCCGTTAGATGGAGAGCCGGATGAACGAAGCGCGGATGCAAGCGCAGCGTGACGCGCATGTCGGAACGCTGCCGGGAGGCAAGCGGATGATGGCGTTTTCGGTGGTGTCGGCCATGAGTTTGATCGTCACGGTCGTCATGGTGTCGCTGATCGTCGGGATGGCATTCGGATTGCCCAAAATCATCTCGGCCGCGCATGCGGATACCGCGATCAAGGACGGATATTCCACCGATGCCGAAGTCGTGGAAATTTCGCAGACCGGCGTGACGCTCAACCAGGTGCCGCTGATGCGTATCGTCTTGCGCGTCGACGACCGCGGCGGACAAAGAGAGGTCACCATCAGGCAATACGTCGATCTCGGGAATATGCCGCGTGCGGGCGAACGGGTTCGGGTTGTCGTCGACAAAAGCGATCCCAAGCGGGTGACTTATATGGGCCTCGCGCCTCGCAAGCCTTGATCAGGGCAGGGATCGGGAGCCGGGGCAGGTTGATGAGCGTCTGTGCCGGCGCCGCCCACCGTGCGCGGGATGTCGGCCGGTGTTCGTGACGGTCATGAAATATATGACATTCGCGAATGCCGGCCGATGCCCGATGATTGCATCCGGTTCAATGGCGCAATTGATTGCCGAGCGGTTTGTTGCTTCAACCGCGCGGCGAGAATAGCCATGGCCAGACGCGACGACACTGTAACCGCGATGGGTTCGAGACGGTGCCGGTGACACGCGCATCGCAATAACCGTTTTTATTGGCGCGACGGATGCAGAGCGCAGACTCCGAGGCGGTATGTGGACGTTTGATTGAATGATCATTCGGTCGGAATCGGGCCGGAAATATTTGCCGTCGATCCAATCCGCCGGCCGCTCGGGTACATGATGGCTCGTGTTTAAGGTGATAGTTTATTGGCGGAAAATATCGAGGGCGCGTTCAGTTTGAATATCGATGCCGTGAATATTTAAATTCAATATTAATTGTTTGACGGTTGCGCGTCATTGTTGATAAATATAAGAATGTTTTGATTTGCTTGGCACCCATGTGACGAATGCAAAACAAATCTGCATCTGATTGATTCGAGTTTCCTGTTTTGATTGGATTTCTTTGAATTTTTAATGATCGGGCCAGGGTAATTGTTTCCGGTCCGGTTGACCGTTCATCCATTATTCCAATTCTCGCTCGCCAATTCGAGCCACCTGCGTGTCCAATCGACGAATGAAACGACTTGCTCTTGGCCGGATATGGATGTGGCTGCGCACGGACAGCGGCCGTCTGCGTGACAGTGCCGGCGAAATCAGTCGGAATCGCGTGGTGAAGTTTCGAACGAGCAGCATGACCGAGTTGATCCGGTTCCGGTTTCAAAAATTTCACGGATGGGTGTCCTCCCTCTTTGTCTCGAGGATGCATTCCGAGTGCTCGAATTATGCGAGGCCCGATGCCTTCCCCGTGCCGGGATGGACGCTGTGGTGATCGGGTTTCGGCCACATGCAATTCCATGTCTGTTTTTTTCACCAGGCCCCACTCTGGTGTTCCATCCGGCAAATCGTGTCGGTCGAGTACGGATGGGTTTGCCGTGCGCAGGCGCGCACGGCTTTTTTCGATGATTTCGCACCGATATCGATGCCGGAGGATTGGGCGCTCAGCACTTTATCGAGACGGATTTTGATTAGGCATCCTTTAATTTTTTGCCGTTGGCTTGCCTCTGCCTCCAAGCAAACGGCTTCCGCGATCGGTGTCACGATCGCGCTTTTTATTCTGCGAAACCGGCTTGACGATGCGCGACGCTGCCCGGTTTCGAAGCGCGCGCGAATCGCAATGGCGGTGCGATAACCTGCCCTTGGGCCGGGCGTCAAAAACGGCGCGGGAAAGCCGAGGCCGGACGTGCCGCCGCACGCTGAAATGGCGGATGTATCTTTTTAAGAATGCGCGCTTTTCCAATCGATTGCGGATTCCGAGGAGCATCTCTCCGGAGGTAATTCAGGTGCCGAATGTTGCCCCCTTCCTGATGGATCGCATCGACTGGAATCTCTTGCGGACTTACCAGGTCATCATGCAGGAGAAAAGCATCAGTCGTGCGGCGGCGCGGCTGCATCTGACGCAGTCGGCCGTCAGCGCCGCGCTCAAGCGGCTCGAGGACACGGTCGGGCGCACGCTGGTCCAACGTGGCGGCGCGCGGTTCGAGCCGACTGGAGCGGGGCGAGAGATTTATCAGATCTCAACCGAGATTTACGGCCATATGTCGAGACTCGATACGGTACTCGAAAATCAGGACGACGAGATTGCGGGTTCGATACGCCTGCTATGCGTGAGCCGGCTGGAGTCGTCCGTCTACGATCGGTTTCTGCGGGACTTTCATCAAATCTATCCGAAGGTGAGGATCAGTATCGATGTCGCCGCATCGGCGGACATCTTGGCGGCGTTGGAGCAAAAAGTCGCCACATGCGGGTTCGCGCTTTGCCGCAAACCGGCCGGCAAGCTCGAATATCGCTGCTTTCTGCGCCAGCACTACACAATGTATTGCGGCCCGAGTCATCGATTGTTTGGGCAATCGAATCTGACGATCGACGATCTGCGCGACGAGCGCTTTGTTGCTTTCCACAGCGATCGGATCGGCGGAGCCTTGTCGTCGCTCGCGGCGTTTCGTGAAGAGCGAGGGTGGTTAGGCGAAATCGTGGCGAGCTCCGCAAGCGTGGATGAAATACGGCGTTTGATTGTTGCCGGGTACGGGATCGGGTGTTTGCCGGCGCATGTCGTGCAGGGCGACGTGGCGCAGCGCAGGCTTTGGCCGCTGCCTCCGGAGGAGGGGGTGGCCGATATCGATATTTTTTTGATATGGAATCCTGAGCGCCGGATGAATCAAGCTGAGCGCACGTTCATCGATGCGCTGGAATCCGAGATGACAAAGCATCCGCTCATGGCGCGTTTCTAGCGCACCGCATGCCGGGGGGGGGCGCCGACTCTACAAAAATTTGGTTGCGACGCGGCAAGCAAACGGCCGATATTTCGGTCCGAGTCACGCGGCATGCAGATGCGCGCATGCTGGGTTTGGGGTGGTGCAATCTGATGAAGACCCTGCTGGCACTTGGCGCATGTCTTGATCACATCGGCACGAAATAGTGGAGGGTTGCCGGACGGGGAGACGCCGGTACAACGCGCCCTTTGTCTGGAGTAAGGGTTTACGATAGGCCCGAAAACGAAATTGTATGAACAATAATGAGCGCGAATTCGAAAATATCATGACGCAATTCGAATGTGCGGCGCTTGACGGCATCCGATGTCCAATGCAACGGCGCCGGTTTCGTTCGATCAAACCAACGCGAGGCCGATCTGATGACTTCCCACTCCGTTCTTGACGGCGCCGAGCCGTTTCTGCTCGAAGGCAGCTCCACCGGCATTCTGATTTCGCACGGCTACACCGGCTCGACGCAGAGCGTGCGGTATGTCGCCGAGCAGTTGCATCGAATCGGTGGTTATACCGTGCTCGGCCCTCGGCTTGCGGGCCACGGCGTGAGTCCACAAGAGATGGACCGCACGCGCGCGCAGGACTGGGTCGACAGTATCGACGAAGCGCTCGGTACGCTGCGGCAACGGTGCGCGCGGATCTTCATGATGGGGCTATCGATGGGCGGGTGTCTGACCTTGCTGTCGGCTGCGCGCCATCCGGACATCGCGGCGATCGTGCCGATCAATGCATGCGTGTATTTCGGCGCGCCCTCGCTGGCCGCGAAAGCCTACGACCGGTCGGCGCCACGCTTTTTCGACAGCATCGGTGCGGACATCAAGGCCGAGGGCGTGACCGAACTCGCCTACGACGAGATCCCGACGTCGACGCTGGCCGAGATCTATGGGTTGATGTCGGTCGCACGCGATCTGTTGCCGGAAATCAAATGTCCCGCATTGGTGCTGCAATCGACGGAGGATCATGTCGTGCCGCCCGACAACGGCAACGTGATCGTCGACGGCATCGGCAGCGACGACAAAACATTGATATGGCTGGAAAACTCGTATCACGTCGCGACGCTCGACAACGACAAGGATCGGATCGTCGAACTCGCGCATCGCTTCTTCGAACGTTTGCCGCAATAACGAGAAACGGGAAGGGGCCGCGCGGCTTCATGGGCAGGGAGGTCGGCGGCGTTATCCGTCGGGCCGGCGGCATAGAGTAGCTGTCGGTGACGGATGTCGGGTTGCCGATGGCGACGAGGATGCTCGCGACGCCGATATACGCATGCAATGCCGGCCGGATGCGCGGCATGCGCGTCAAATAAAGGGCCGGTCAATCGATTGGTCGGCGCGCTGCTATTCGCGTCGCGACAGGCCGGTAATCGGAAAGCCGCTCAGCACGAAAAAAAGCGGGCATGCCGAGGCGGCCGTCGCGAATCTGCGCAGCGCAGCGAACCAGCCGCGATAACCGCTCGCCGTCTTATGTTCCGCGTGACTGACGATCACCTATGTGATGGCTGCGCCGCACAGCCAGGTTAACTCGTCGGTACGATGACTCATGATCGATTCAGTCCTGGTGCCGAATTATTCCGCACGCGGATTCCGGCACTACTTTTCAACGTAAAAACCAAAAACATTAAAGAGATAGAAAAGTGAGCCGCACGAGCTTGGGCTGGCGGGTATGCGAACGGGGCCAATGAGGACGGCGGCATGCCATATCGGACATCGAGCGCGCGTCGCGATCGCCGTTATTGGCCCGGGCATGCCGGATAGTCGATTCTTTTAACTGAAAAGGAAATCGACTCGATAGATAGGCGGAAAAGAGCGTGCGCGAAGCGTGAATGAAGGGCGATTGCCGATAATTCGTGAGCGGCTGCATGGCTTTCGGGGAAATTGAAGCGGTTTCGTGAGGAGCGAATGACAGGATTCGCCTGCGTAGATAGTGTATGAAGGCCGCAAGGCTTTGTTGGAAAAGTGGTGGGTGCGCTTTTCTTTATCGCATTCATATATTTCATAAAACTCCCGAGACGATACGGATGGCATGTTCGCCGTTAACGAGAGAGGCGGCGGATCGAGTATTGATCGGCGATGCATTCGGTATTCCATGTGGCCATATCTTGGATGGGGCGCTGGATTCTGGATCTGTAATTTATAAAATTTCATGAAAAAAAATACGTCAGTACTGATTGATCACTCGTTCGAAAATAAAAATTCAACTGTAATTCATATTCCGGATGAGCCGTATACATCCCACACCAGCGGGGTGCTGTCGATATCCGTCGGCAAGCCGATTGTGTGCCGTCCGCAAGCCGGTTCGATGTTGGAGGGGCTCGCGGGTATCGTGCCGAGATCACACGCGGACGCGTCCGTGCCGGCGGCGGCATTTTTTTCATACGCAGTCGACATACCGGAATCCGAGGCGATGTTCTCGTATCTGAGGTCGCTGATGACAAGGCTGGACGCGGAAAAATTCAGCGGGTGCGAGCCACATTACGCACAGGTATGCAGCAGGCTTGCGGCAAAAGGAGAAACGTGCGAAACAATGAGGGCCGTGCTTCGGAAAGCCAAGCGATTGGATTATTTGGCCGCCACGGCGGGCGGCGGGGTGAAGTCCATTCCGGGCATGGTGGCGGACATATTTAAAAATCCGATTCCCGAGCATTTCAAGAAAACGGATAGCATCAGGATCGAACTGAGTGAAACGGCCAAGGTGGCCGCGACTTTTGCCGGCATCGAGCAAGCCTCCGATGTGGGCGGCGGACAGCTTCTGTCGCTTGGTCTCGTTCCGTTCGACGATGGCGATCGATATTATTTGGCACCGAATCGAAATAAGCTGGTCGAGCCGGTGAGGCAGGTTATGGAAGCCATGTCGCCGAATATAATAAATAAAGCATGGCAAAAATTTATGCTGGGGCAAACTGCAACCGTGAGAAACGCATTGGTGGTGATACCGTTTAGGTCCATCATCGAAAAATCCGTGGCAAACGGAGTGCGCATCCCGTTGGGTATGTTGCAGGATTTTCTTTACTACTATATCGAGTATTCCGCCAGACGTTTTGGCCCTTTATGGTTGCTTGGGCGCAGCGACTGGGAAGGGGAATATGACAAATTGAAGCAAGTCAGCGCGGGTGATCTGACTGCCGATATTGCAAGGAAAATCGCGATGCTGCCGGTGGATTCGATTCGTTTTTATCGTGTCATGCTGGCAAAACTGATATCGCCCGGAAAATTGGCGGAAAGTGCGCTGGGCGTGGCTGGCCCGGTGGCGGCATCGATCGTGAGAGCCCTGGTCAAGAGCAGAATCGAGGCGGTAGGCGGACAGTCGGGGTTGGCAGACGCCGCCGGGAAGATCGCTGCGTTGCCGGTCAGAAGTCTTGCGAACGGAGCCGGTTTTGCGATTGAAGAGCCGGTGGACGCAGGTGCCCGGAAATTGAGCGAATGGGCCGATATGAAGTTGCCGCCAATCGCCTGCCGGAATACCGCCGGCGAGCGCAATCGCGAATAGCCGCTGCCGTCGCGCCCCAGGCTGCCCGGGCGGGCGTGCCGGCCCGTTTGAGGACGCTCGGCGGTGCGCTTCACCGATGCCGAATGTTACGAATAGTTAGCGATTCGTTCACATTGCGACGCGGCGCATCAGTTCTTACAAAGTGGAAATATGCGGGGTGGACGCTTGCGGCTATAGTCGATTTAAACGAACCAACCCGAAGAGGAGTCCATGAAAATCCTGCGCGCTGCGTCGCTAGCCATCGGTTTTACTGCGCTGTTCGCGTCCGGCATCGTCTTGGCCGGCGTGAACGTTGGCATCAATGTCGGCGTGCCCGCGCCGGTTTATGTTGCGCCTGCGCCGGTTTATGCGCCGCCTCCGCCGCCCGTGGTCTACCAGCCTGCGCCGGTCTATATGCCGGCTCCCGTGTACGCGCCGGCACCTGTGATCACGATCGGCTGGCACGGCGACCGTTACTGGGATGGCCGCCGCTACTGGGGGCGCGACGAGTGGTATCGCCATCACGGCCGCGGCCCCGGCTGGGATCGAGGTCATTGGGACAACGGCAGGCATAACGGCTGGCGGCACTGAGCCGGCCGCCTGCGACGCGCGGCGGCCGGACCAGGGCCGCCGTGTGATGCGGCGGCCGGGCGGCCGGCCGGCCGCAATCCAGCATGCGTCGCGCGCTTACTCGCCTTCGCCGCCCGCCATGCCCCCCACCACTGCATTGAAGCCGGAGTCGACGTGCATGATTTCGGCCGTGATCCCGCTCGCGAGATCTGACAACAGGAACGCGCCCGCATTGCCGACCTGTTCGATCGTCACGTTGCGCTTGAGCGGCGCGCTTTGCTCGACGAAATCCAGAATCTTGCCGAAGCCCTTGATGCCGCTTGCGGCGAGCGTCTTGATCGGCCCGGCCGAGATGCCGTTCACGCGCACGCCCTTCGCGCCGAGCGACACCGCGAGATAACGTACGCTTGCCTCGAGCGCGGCTTTCGCGACGCCCATCGTGTTGTAGTTCGGAATTGCCCGCTCGGCGCCGAGATAGGTGAGCGTGAGGATCGAAGCATCGCTCGAGAGCATCGGCTGCGCGGCTTTCGCGAGCGCCGGAAAGCTGTATGCGGAG
Organism: Burkholderia singularis; assembly: GCF_900176645.1. Lineage (GTDB taxonomy): Bacteria > Pseudomonadota > Gammaproteobacteria > Burkholderiales > Burkholderiaceae > Burkholderia > Burkholderia singularis. The sequence continues at coordinate 46,602 of NZ_FXAN01000035.1, read as the reverse complement.
ATGTCGTGCGCGATGCGGAAGCTCTCACGCGACAGACCGTCGAGGAAATCGCCGGCGATCGCCTCGCGCGGAGCGAAGCCGATCGAATGGACGAGGCCGTCGAGGCTGTCCCAGTGTTCCTTCAGCGACGTGAAGAGCGCGTCGATCTGAGCATCGTCGGCTACATCGCACGGGAACACGAGTTCGCTGCCGAACTCCGCGGCGAACTCGGTGATGCGATCCTTGAAGCGATCGCCGACGTAGGTGAACGCAAGTTCGGCGCCTTCGCGCTTACATGCCTTGGCGATGCCGTAGGCGATCGAACGGTTCGACAAGAGACCCGTCAGCAGAATACGTTTACCGTCGAGAAAGCCCATGAATTCTCCTATATGAAGCGGGCGCGCCCACGCCGGCGCGGGCAGCGGTTGGCTGTAATCGGTTGCAAGTGGGTAGAATTCTCTCACAACGCCATCCTCGAAGATCTGCCAACGCATCTATTCATCCATGACGATCGGTTTGCCCCACGTTTTTCGGCCACGGCCGCCGCGGCACGCGGCAACGCAAGCATCGATCAATCGATCGGTCGTGCTGCAACCTGCGCGCGGCGCGTGGCGCGCCGTGTTTGCGCGTGCATCGCGCCACGCGTGCATCGCCCGCATGGCGGTGGCCGCGGGCGTGGTATTCGCATTCGCCGCGGCACAGTCGGCGCACGCGGCCTACGCAATCGCTCAGTATGGCGAACCAAAGTATCCGCCCGGTTTCAAGCATTTTGACTACGTGAATCCGCAGGCGCCCAAGGGCGGTACGCTCGTGCTGGCGAATCCGAACCGGCTGTCGACCTTCGACAAGTTCAATCCGTTCACGTTGCGCGGCAACGCGGCGCCCGGGCTCGATTTCCTGTTCGAAAGCTTGATGACGGGCAGCGCCGACGAGCCCGCGACGATGTACGGGCTGCTCGCCGACGATATCGCCGTCGCGCCGGACGGGATGTCGGTCACGTTTCATTTGAATCCGCACGCGCGTTTCTCGAACGGCGATCCCGTGACCGCGGCGGACGTCAAATTTTCGTTCGACGTGCTGAAAAGTCCGCAGGCGGCGCCGCAATTCCCGGCCTATTACGCGGATATCATACGCGCGGTGGCAGTCGATCCGGCAAGCGTGCGTTTCGATTTTCGCCGCCCAAGTCGCGAGCTGCCGCTCATCGCGGCCGGCGTGCCGGTGTTCTCGCGCAAATGGGGCTTGAGGCCGGACGGCACCCGGATGCGCTTCGACCAACTCGCGTTCGAGCCGCCGATCGGCAGCGGCCCGTATGTCATCGAGCGCTATGACAGCGGCCGCACGATCACGTACCGGCGCGATGCCGCGTACTGGGGCGCCGCGCTGCCGGTGCGAGTGGGCACGAACAACTTCGAACGCATCGTCTACAAACTCTACGGCGATGGTGTGGCGAAGCTCGAGGCGTTCAAGGCAGGCGAGTACGACGCGCTCGTCGAATACGGAGCCCGCAACTGGGTGCGGCGCGATGTCGGCAAACGCTTCGACAGCGGCGAGCTTGTCAAGCGCGAGTTCCGTCAGCACAACGGCGCCGGGATGCAAGGATTCCTGATGAACCTGCGGCGCCCGCTCTTCCAGGATGTGCGCGTGCGGCAAGCGCTCGATCTCGCGTTCGATTTCGAATGGCTGAACCGCCAGCTGTTCTACGGCGCCTATACACGGTTGGACAGCTATTTCGCCGATACCGCCTTGCAGGCGAGCGGCGTGCCCGGTCCGGGCGAACTCGCGCTGCTCGATCCGCTGCGCGCGCAGCTGGACCCGGCCGTATTCGGGCCGATGCCCAAGCAGCCGAGCACGAATGCACCCGGCTCGCTGCGCGCCAATCTGCTGAAGGCCCGTGCGCTGCTTGCGCAGGCGGGCTGGACATACCGCGACGGCGCGCTGCGCAATGCGAAGGGCGAGCCGTTCGCATTCGAGATCCTCGACGATTCGAGCGCGGGGATGGAACCCATCGTGACCGCTTACGCGCGCAATCTGGCAAAGCTCGGGATTGCCGTGAAGTTTCGGACGGCCGACTTCGCGCTGCTGCAGAATCGTTTCAACGCGTTCGACTATGACATGACGTCGATCCGTTACGCAGGCGTTCAAGTGCCGGGAACCGAGCAGCTCACGCGCTTTGCGAGCCGCTATGCAGACGAGCCGGGCTCGGACAACATGATCGGCCTGAAATCGCCGGCGGTCGACGCGATCCTGAACGCGCTCGTGCGCGCGCAAACGCGCGAGCAGTTGTTCGACGCGGCGCGCGCGCTCGACCGCGTGCTGATCCACGGCTACTACGTGGTGCCGCATTGGTACAGCACGACATGGCGCGTCGCGTATAAGCGCACGCTCGGCTATCCGCAGACGCTGCCGCTGTACTATGCGGCGGAAGGCTGGATCGCGTCGATGTGGTGGGCGAAGCCCGGACACGATTCGCCGGCCGCGCCGTGACGGCCGGCAAGCGGGTCATCCGCTGGCCATAAGCGTGGTCGATCGCCTGTCGGCCAAATCGTTCGAACCTTCTCGACAAGCGCCTATGTGGAGCTACATCCTCAAACGTCTTTTGCTGATGATTCCGACGCTCGTCGGCGTGTTGACGATCACGTTCGCCGTGATCCAGTTCGTGCCGGGCGGCCCGGTCGAGCAGGCCGTGTATGAGCTGCGCAAGGGCGCCACGCAGGATGGCGCGGCGCCGTATGGCATGCGCTCGCATACCGGCGTCGACGCGCAGCAGCTCGCGCAACTGAAAGCGCTGTACGGCTTCGACAAGCCGCCCGTCGAGCGCTATGGGCTGATGCTCGCGCGCTTTGCGCGCTTCGATCTTGGCGACAGTTATTTCCATCATCGCAGCGTGTGGTCGCTGATCGTGTCGAAACTGCCGGTGTCGATCAGTATCGGCGTATGGACGTTTTTGCTCACGTACTTGATTTCGGTGCCGCTCGGCATCGCGAAGGCGGTACGAAACGGCTCGACGTTCGATCTCGCGACGAGCCTCGCCGTATTGATCGGCTACGCGATTCCCGGCTTCGTGCTCGGCGTGCTGCTGCTCGTGCTGTTCGGCGGCGGCTCGTTCTGGCAGATCTTCCCGCTGCGCGGCCTCACGTCGGACAACTTCGCGCAGTTGTCCGTCGCGGGTAAGGTCGCCGATTATCTGTGGCATATCGTGTTACCGATCACCGCGTCGGTGGTCGGCAGTTTCGCGGTCGTCACGATGCTCACGAAGAACGCGTTTCTCGACGAAATCCGCAAGCAATACGTGCTGACCGCGCGTGCAAAGGGGCTCGCCGAGCGCCGTGTGCTATGGAAGCACGTGTTTCGCAACGCGCTGCTGCCGCTCGTGGTTGGCTTTCCGGCGGCGTTCATCGGCGCGTTCTTCACCGGCAGCCTGCTGATCGAGACATTGTTCTCGCTCGACGGGTTGGGCTTGCTGTCGTATGAATCGGTGATCCGGCGCGACTACCCGGTCGTGCTCGGCACGCTGTACATCTTCACGCTGATCGGGCTCGCGACGAAGCTCGTATCCGATCTCTGCTACGTGTGGGTCGACCCGCGCGTGCAATTCGAGCAACTGGAGCGCTGAATTGAGTCGATCCGCCGTTTCTTCCCGCATCGACGCCGCGCGCGCGCGCGTGTCGCCTTCGCCCGTGCGGCGCGTGTGGCGGCGCTTCAAGGCGCAGCGGCTCGGCTACTGGAGCCTCGTGATCTTCGCCGTCGCGTTCGCGGTGAGCATTGCCGCGCCGCTGTGGTCGAACGATAAGCCGCTCGTTGTGCGCTACGACGGTCATTACTATTTCCCGCTGCTGCGCGACTACCCGGAGACGGTGTTCGGCGGCGATTTCCCGACGCCCGCCGACTATCTCGACCCCTACGTGCGCGGTAAACTCGCCGCGCCGGGCAATTTCGCGCTGTATCCACTGAACCGCTACCACTACGACACGCTCAACTACTTCTCGACGCGGCCCAATCCCGCGCCGCCGTCGCGCGAGAATTGGCTCGGCACGGATGCGCAAGGGCGCGACCTGCTCGCGCGGCTCGTCTACGGCTTCCGGGTGTCGGTCGAATTCGCGCTGATCCTCACGTTCATCGGCACGGTGCTTGGCATTGCCGCGGGCGCGGTGCAGGGCTACTTCGGCGGACGCATCGACATCATCGGCCAGCGTCTCATCGAGATCTGGAGCGCGATGCCCGAGCTGTATCTGCTGATCATTTTCGCGTCGGTGTTCGAGCCGAGTTTCGTGTTGCTGATCGTGCTGCTGTCGCTGTTCGGCTGGATCGGACTGTCCGATTACGTGCGCGCGGAATTCTTGCGCAACCGCTCGCAGGACTACGTGCGCGCCGCGCGCGCGATGGGCCTGTCGAGCTGGCAGATCATCTGGCGGCACGTGTTGCCGAACAGCCTCACGCCCGTCATCACGTTCTTGCCGTTCCGGATGAGCGGCGCGATTCTCGCGCTCACGAGCCTCGATTTCCTTGGCCTCGGCGTGCCGCCGCCGACGCCGAGCCTGGGCGAGCTGCTCGCGCAGGGCAAGGGCAATCTCGACGCGTGGTGGATCTCGCTCGCGACGTTCTGCGTGCTCGTCGCGACGCTGCTGCTGCTGACCTTCATGGGCGATGCGCTGCGCAACGCGCTCGATACGCGCGTTGCCGATACGGCGCGCGCGGCGGCGGGAGGTGTTCGATGAGCGCGGCCGACGCGAATCGCCGCGATACGCAGCGTGCGCCGGGCGGCAGCCGGCTGCGCGATGGGCACGCGCTGGGCGGGCCGCTGCTGTCGATCGAGCGGCTGTGCGTGCGTTTCGGCGATATGCTCGCCGTCGACGACGTGTCGTTGGCGATCGGCCGCGGCGAGCGCGTCGCGCTCGTCGGCGAATCCGGCTCGGGCAAGAGCGTGACCGCGCTGTCGATTCTGCGGTTGTTGCGCGACGCCGACGTGTCCGGCGCGATCCGCTTTGCCGGCGAGAATCTCGTCGACAAGAGCGAGCGCGAGATGCGCGCGCTGCGCGGCGCGGATCTCGCGATGATCTTCCAGGAGCCGATGACGGCGCTCAATCCGCTTTACACGGTCGGCGAGCAGATCGGCGAGACGATCGAGCTGCACGACGGCGTGACGAAGCGCGACGCGCGCGAGCGGGCGATCGCGCTGCTGGCGCGCACCGGTATCGACCGGCCGCGCGAGCGCGTCGACAGCTACCCGCATCAGCTGTCGGGCGGCCAGCGGCAGCGCGTGATGATCGCGATGGCGCTCGCGTGCCGGCCGCGCCTGCTGATCGCCGACGAACCGACGACCGCGCTCGACGTGACGATCCGCGCGCAGATCGTCGAGCTGCTGCTCGAGCTGCAACGCGACGCGGCGGCCGAGCGCGGAATGGCGGTGCTGCTGATCACGCACGATCTGAATCTGGTGCGGCGCTTCGCCGAGCGCGTCGCGGTGATGGAAAAGGGGCGGCTCGTCGAATCCGGGCCGCTCGAGCGGATCTTCGGCGCGCCCGAGCATCCGTATACGCGGCGCCTGTTGAACAGCCGGCCGCAGCGCACGGTATCGCCCGTGTTGCCGATCGCGCCCGTCATGCTCGACGCGCGTGGCGTGACGGTGCAGTTCAAGCAGAAACGGCCGGGCTTCGCCGGCTGGTTCCGCGACGCACGTTTCACGGCGGTGTCCGGCGCGAGCGTATCGGTGCGGCAGGGCGAGACGCTCGGGATCGTCGGCGAGTCCGGGTCTGGCAAATCGACGCTCGCGATGGCCCTGCTTGGGCTGCAACGCATCGCGCATGGCGACGTCCAGTTCGACGGACGTTCGCTTGCGAGCTATCGCGGCCGCGAGCGCCGCGCATTGCGCGCGGATATGCAAGTGGTCTTTCAAGATCCATTCAGTTCGCTTTCGCCGCGGCAGACCATCGAGCGCATCGTGTCCGAGGGGCTCGCGCTGCACCGTCCGCAGCTGTCCGCCGACGCGCGCCGCGACAAGACGATCGCGGTACTCCGCGAGGTCGGGCTCGACCATACGGTGCTGCATCGCTATGCGCACGAGTTTTCGGGCGGGCAGCGCCAGCGGATTGCGATCGCGCGCGCGCTCGTGCTGGAGCCGCGCGTGCTCGTGCTCGACGAGCCGACGAGCGCGCTCGATGTGTCGATCCAGCAGCAGGTGCTGAAACTGCTGGCCAATCTTCAGCGCAAATACAACCTCGGCTATCTCTTCATTAGCCACGATTTGGAAGTAATCGGCGCGATGGCGCACCGAGTCGCGGTGATGCAAGGGGGGATAATCGTCGAGACGGGTGATGTCGAGCGAATCTTCTCCGAGCCGGCGCATCCTTACACGCAACGCCTATTGAAAGCCATTGGTTAGGTCTGTTGAACGAAAGGCGATGCACCTATTTGGCTCAAAATCATTAATTCCTTTTGACAAACATATCCGTCGTGGCTAGTATCGACCGAAATTTTCCGCCAATCGACTGATTTTTCAGCGCAAATCTATCGACTCATGCAGCACCGCTCCTTCACCCAGGCTTGCACGCGCGTCGCCGCCGGGATGTTCATAGGCGTCTTGATCGCTGCCGCTCCCGGCGCGTTCGCCGACGAAGTCAGCAGTTCAAATCAAAATGCCGTCAATTCGGCTCAGTCCGACATCGGTTTCCTTCCGCAGAATGCCCAGCAGCAGCCCAATGGCGCGGCCGCGCCGGCGAAGAGCCAGGGCGGCGCGAAGTCGTTCCTCTCCGGCATGGCGGGCAGGGCGGGCGACGTCGTCGTCGGCGCGCTGAACATGATCGGCGTGCGTTATCGCTGGGGCGGCAACACCCCGGATTCGGGGCTCGATTGCAGCGGCTTCGTGCGCTACGTGTTCCAGGACACGCTCGGCATGTCGTTGCCGCGCCGCGCCGAGGAGATGAGCCGCGTGGGTGAAAAGGTGCGGATGAGCGAGCTGAAGCCGGGCGATCTCGTGTTCTTCAACACGATGCGCCGGACGTTCTCGCATGTCGGCATTTATATCGGTGACAACAAATTCGTGCATTCGCCGTCGACGGGCAGCACGATCCGCGTGGACGATCTCGATAGCAGCTATTGGGAAAAGCGCTTCACCGGTGCACGCCGGATCGAGACGCAGTTCACGACGAAACCCGACGATCTGCGTCAGCGCGTGCGCGCGACGATCGGTGACAGCGGCGGCAACTGAGTAGTCGGCCGCGCTCCGGCTCGGCGCCTGAGTCGACCGAGTCGAAACCCCGCCATCCAGTTGGGATGACGGGGTTTTTGTTTAAGCGTGCCCCATTTTGGCGTGCTGGACGCGCGCTTGCTGCCGAAGCGCGGCCGCGTGTGGCGCGATGTGCTCGCTTACGCCGCCGCCGGGCGCACGGCCGCCAGCTTGCGCTGCAACTCCGGCATGATCCGCGCAACCGCTTCCTCGCCCGCCAGGATGGCCGCGTTGCGCTGGTTGAAGTCGCTGCCGCCCATTGCGGCGAGGTTCGGCCGGATCACGACATCCGCGTACTTGTCGAGTTCGTAGGTCTTGATCGTCTGCCCCATGATCGTGAACGTTTGCAGCAGCATCTCGATCGGGTTTTGCGTCGCAGCGCCTTCGGGGCGCGCGGAAATGTCGACCGCGATCACGAAGTCGGCTCCCATCCTGCGCGCGAACGACGCGGGCACGGGGCTGACGAGTCCACCGTCGACATACTCGTGATCACCAATTCGCACCGGCTCGAACACGGACGGCACGCTGCACGACGCCCGCACCGCGAGCCCGGTGTTGCCGCGCTGGAACAGCAGCGGCTGGCCGCTTTTCAGATCGGTCGCGACAATGCCGAGCGGCTTGGCCATCTTCTCGATCGGCCGGTTGTTGAGCGTCTTGTTGATGAAATTCTGCAGCGCCATGCCTTGCAGCAGGCCGCGCGAGCGGAACGGCACGGCCCAGTCGCTGATCGACGCCTCGTCCATCGCAAGCGCGAGCTTGTTGATGGCGAGCGCATTCATGCCTGACGCATACAGCGCGCCGACGACCGAGCCCGCGCTCGTGCCGGCGACGATCTCGACCGCAATGCCGCGCGCTTCGAGCGCCTTCAACACGCCGACGTGCGCGAAGCCGCGCGCGGCGCCGCCGCCGAGCGCGATGCCGATGCGCACCGGGCGCGGCTGCGGCGGATTCGTCGGCGGCGTGACGGCGCCCGACGTGGTCGGCTTGGTGCCGAACGACGTGCAGGCGGCGAGCGCGGCTGACGCGCAGGTGAGCGTGAAGGTGCGACGTGACGGGCTGCGAAGCGGCATCGATTTCATTCTCCGGCGGCAAGCCGCGCTGAGTGCGTGACAGATGCACGGCATGCGCGGCGAAAATTCGGCGGCCTTGCCGCGCCGATCGCCGGATGGCAGGCGGATCGCGGGCAAACGCGAACAATCGCGGCCGGCCGTGCGCGGCCGCCAACGCGGACGCGGCGCACATCATAAAGCAACTGCCGGGGCGGTGCGAAAGTCACATGGCGCTTGACGGCGGGCGGCCCCGGAAACCGCGGCGCGGCGAGTATAATTCGTGCTCTTTCAGTTCCGGCCGTATGCGCGCCCGGGCGTTCGCCGCGCGGCGGGCGCTGCCGGCCGCGTCGTTTCAATTGATGCGCCGCTTGAGGCGTTCGAGCTATCGTTTATGACCCGTCCTGTCCGCACCCGTTTCGCGCCGAGCCCCACGGGCTTCATCCATTTGGGCAACCTGCGTTCCGCGTTGTATCCGTGGGCATTCGCCCGTAAGACGAAAGGCGCGTTCGTGCTGCGCATCGAGGATACCGACGTCGAGCGTTCGAGCCAGGAAGCGGTGGACGCCATTCTCGAAGGCATGGCATGGCTGGGCCTCGATTACGACGAAGGTCCGTATTACCAGATGCAGCGGATGGACCGCTATCGCGAAGTGCTTGCCAAGATGCAGGAGCAGGGGCTTGTCTACCCGTGCTACATGTCGATGGAGGAGCTTGACGCGCTGCGCGAGCGGCAGCGTGCGGCGGGCGAAAAGCCGCGCTATGACGGCACCTGGCGCCCCGAGCCGGGCAAGGTGCTGCCCGAGCCGCCTGCCGGCGTGCAGCCGGTGCTGCGTTTCAAGAATCCGCTGACGGGCACGGTGGCGTGGGACGACGCGGTGAAGGGGCGCGTCGAGATCTCGAACGAGGAACTCGACGACCTGATCGTCGCGCGGCCGGACGGCACGCCGATGTATAACTTCTGCGTCGTCGTCGACGATATCGACATGGGCATCACACACGTGATTCGCGGCGACGATCACGTGAACAATACGCCGCGCCAGATCAATATCCTGCGCGCGCTTGGCGCCGAGGCGCCGGTCTACGCGCATCTGCCGACCGTGCTGAACGAGGCGGGCGAGAAGATGAGCAAGCGGCATGGCGCAATGAGCGTGATGGGCTATCGCGATGCGGGCTTTCTGCCCGAGGCGGTGCTCAACTATCTCGCGCGCCTCGGCTGGTCGCACGGCGACGCGGAGATCTTCTCGCGCGAGCAGTTCGTCGAATGGTTCGATCTCGAACATCTCGGCAAGTCGCCCGCGCAGTACGATCACAACAAGCTGATGTGGTTGAACAACCATTACATCAAGGAAGCGGACGACACGCGCCTCGCGGAGTTGTCGAAGCCGTTTTTCGCGGCGCTCGGTATCGACGCTGCGGCGCTCGCGAGCGGACCGGATCTTCCCGCCGTGATCGGATTGATGAAGGACCGCGCATCGACGATCAAGGAGATCGCGGAAAACGCCGCGATGTTTTACCGCACGCCCGCGCCCGATGCCGACGCGCTCGCGCAGTACGTGAGCGATGCGGTGCGTCCGGCGCTTGCCGAATTTGCCGCCGCGCTCAAGCAGGTCGAATGGACCAAGGAGGCAATCGCATCCGCGTTGAAGGCGACGCTTGCCGCGCACAAGCTCAAGATGCCGCAACTCGCGATGCCGGTGCGCCTGCTCGTCGCGGGCACGACGCACACGCCTTCGATCGACGCGGTGCTGATGCTGTTCGGCCGCGACGTTGTCGTATCGCGTCTCGAGGCGGCGCACGCGTAAGCGGGAGGCGTGCCGCCGTGTGCCGATCAAGTGCCTGCACGGGGCGGCTCGAAAAAAATCGATTGAATCGCAAATAGGGTATTTACAAACGCCAAGACGGACTCTACAATCTCGCTTCTCTGTTGTTCAGCAGTCTTCGAGACACGGGGGTATAGCTCAGCTGGGAGAGCGCTTGCATGGCATGCAAGAGGTCAGCGGTTCGATCCCGCTTACCTCCACCAGTTGAACCGCAGAGTAAATAAAGTTTGTGAAGCATCGTGTGACAGAAAATGCTTCACAAACGGAATGAAAGAAGTTAGAATTTCGTTCTCTGCTGTTGATGAAAATTAATAGCAAGAACAAAGCGGTAAGACAGATCTGAAAAGATTTTGTCCCCTTCGTCTAGAGGCCTAGGACATCACCCTTTCACGGTGAGTACAGGGGTTCGAATCCCCTAGGGGACGCCAAACATCGGCGCTGTTTCGAAAGAGGCGGCGCAGCCGGCAGGAGCGTAACCGACGCTTGCCGGTCGGTGCAGGAAGTGGAGCGGTAGTTCAGTCGGTTAGAATACCGGCCTGTCACGCCGGGGGTCGCGGGTTCGAGTCCCGTCCGCTCCGCCAAATCGAAAGCCCGTTCAGGCTGCATATTTGAACGGGCTTTTTCGTTAAAGGTGTAAGCAGTACGTTGTCCCCTTCGTCTAGAGGCCTAGGACATCACCCTTTCACGGTGAGTACAGGGGTTCGAATCCCCTAGGGGACGCCAAACATCGGCGCTGTTTCGAAAGAGGCGGCGCAGCCGGCAGGAGCGTAACCGACGCTTGCCGGTCGGTGCAGGAAGTGGAGCGGTAGTTCAGTCGGTTAGAATACCGGCCTGTCACGCCGGGGGTCGCGGGTTCGAGTCCCGTCCGCTCCGCCAAATTCAAAGCCCGTTCAGGAATGCCTGAACGGGCTTTTTGTTTTGCATCGCTGCCGCTTATCTGCACGCGCCGGTGATCCGCGCCGCGACGGGGCTGCGTTGTCGTAGGCATGCTCGTGGCTTATGCGTGCAAATTGGCATTGCAACCCGTGGCGGCTGCGCTATCGTGGCGTTGACACAGGCTTTGCGAACCCGCCATGTCCGATTCCGCCGCTGATCCGTTCGTTTATTCATTGCGTCCCGCGCAGCCGTGCGACTTCGATTTTGCGGAAGCGCTGACGCACGGCAATATGAATGCGTACTATCAACGCCACGGCCTCAAGTGGCGAGCCGATCTTTTTTTTGCAAGCTGGCGCGATTCGGAAAACTTTATCCTTGAACTCGATGGCGAGCCGATCGGTTTGCTGCGGATTACCGAAGAGGGCGATTCGCTGCATATTCGGGACGTGCAAATCACGCCGGGCTACCGGCAGCGCGGCGCGGGCACGTATTTGCTCGACATGTCCCACCGCTTCGCGCTGGCGCGTGGATTACACGAGACGCAGTTGCGCGTGTTCGTCGACAATCCGGCGGCGCGCCTGTATTTGCGCATGGGCTACCGGCTCGCGGGGCCGCGTCTCGCACAACTCGGCTCGATTCGGCATATGGTGCGGCCGGTGCGGCGGTGACGCGCGGCGTATGCCGGCGGCGCGGCGTGAACGGGGGCTGCGCTCGCGCTATAGCAGCGGCCTGTTGTCGCCGTCGTCCGACGGCGGCGCGCCGGCATCGGCCGCCGCATCCGCGCCGCCGCGCTGAATGAACGCGCGCGGGCTCGCGCCGAACGCGCGCCTGAACATTGCCGAGAATGCGCTCTGACTTCGGTAACCGAGTTCGTTCGCGATGCGCGACAGCGGCCGCCCCTGGTTCAGCAACGGGATCGCGCGGGCGAGCAGCGCTTGTTGCCGCCATTGCGAGAAGCTCACGCCGAGTTCGTGCCTGAAAAGACGCGCGATCGTTCTCGTGCTCGCGCCGACGCTCGTTGCCCAATATTCAAGCGATTCGCCTTGCGCCGGTTTCGCGAGCACCGCTTCGCACAGCGCGCGCAGCCGCTTTTCGGTCGGCATCGGCACCGCGAGCGGCAACGGCTCGGCGTGCGCGAGTTCGTCGAGCACGAGCGCGCCGAGCAGCCGTTCGCGCGCGTGGCCGAGCGGCTTGGCGTCGAGCGCGATGATCAGCTCGCGCAGCAGCCCCGATACCTCGACGACACGGCACGCGTCGAGCCCCTTCGGCACCGCCGATGCGTCGACATACAGCGTGCGCAGATAGGCCTCCTCGACAATCACCACTTCATGCTCGATTTGCGGCGGCACCCAGATCGCGCGCGACGGCGGCACGACCCAGGTTACATCGGCCGTGGCAAGCCGCAGCACGCCGCGCGACGCATACGCGAGCTGCGCCCACGCATGGGAGTGCGCGGGCACGCGCATGCCCGACGGTACCGGGCGGGCGCGCACGCGCATCGGACGCGCGGCGTCCGGCGCGAATTCGGACGGAACGTCGAACGTGCCGGCGCCGGCGGGCGGCTGCGTTGAACGGGGAACGGACGGGCTCATCGATGATCGAAGACGGGGCAATTGGCGTCCGGCTATTGTAGGGCGAGCGCTCTACCTGACGCAGCGCAATGGTCTTGGCCGATAATGCCGGATCGTCGCGGTACGAATCGAATTCGATCGAATCATCCAGGAGCTTTCGACATGACGTTTGCCACCACCGATCTTTGCGACGCGAACGAGAGCCGGCTCGCCGCCGGCACGCTGCGGGTGCTCGAGCCCGTGTTCCGCTCGTTCGGCGGCGTGACGCGTTTTGCCGGCCCGGCCGCGACGCTCAAGCTGTTCGAGGACAATACGCTCGTGCGGACGGCGCTCGAAGCGCCGGGCGCGGGGCGGGTGCTGGTCGTCGACGGCGGCGGCAGCCTGCGCTGCGCGCTGGTCGGCGGCAATCTCGGCAAACTCGCCGAGCACAACGGCTGGGCCGGCATCATCGTGAACGGCTGCGTGCGCGATACACACGAGCTTGCCGAGTGCGCGCTCGGCGTGCTGGCGCTCGCGTCGCATCCGCGCAAGAGCGACAAACGCAATAGCGGCCAGTGCGACCTGACCGTCGACGTGCGCGGCACGCGAATCGTGCCGGGCGACTGGATCTATGCGGATGCCGACGGCGTGCTCGTCAGCGACGCCGCGCTGATCGACTGACGCGACGGCCTGTCCCGGCCGGGGCGGTGCGAATCATCATGCTGCGAGGACTTCACAATGCGCCACGTTTTCGTCTACGGCACGCTCAGAGCCGGCGAAATCAACGATATCGGCCGCGCGGCGGCGAAGCACGGCATCGTGCAGCCGACGCTGATCGGCGCGGCCGCGATGCCGGGCCGGCTCTACGATTTCGGCCGTTACCCTGGGATGATCGCGGCGGCGGGCCGCGATCTCGTGTGGGGGGACGTCTATGCAGTCGACGAGCGGCTCGTGCCGGTGCTCGACGAGATCGAAGGCGTGTTTCCGGGCATCGCCGGGCTGTTCGTATCGCAGCACGCGGCGATCGAACTCGGCGGCCGGCGTTACGAGTGTCTGTATTATCCGGTCGTCGCGCATGCGGCTGCGGGCAAGCCGCGAATCGAATCCGGCGATTGGGTGCAGTATCGCCGCGCGCGGGTGGATTGAAGGGCGCTGCATTCGCTGCGCCCAGGCGGTGATGCCCGTCGGTGAGCCAGCCGGTTGCCGGGCGGCGAAATCGCGCCGGCCACAGCCACGCTTTTCGCAAGACGCCTGGCTGCGAGCCGCGCACGGCGCGAGAGGGTTGGGTTCGACAGCCGTGTTATTCGATCGATGCCGCGGAGCAATACCGAATGCGCTGCTTTCGATATACGGGGGACCCGATCGCAGTAGGCGTGCGTTTGTCGATGCCATACCGCTGCCGTGGCGCGTGAAAAACGTCAGCGTTTGCGATCGGCATCGTGCGTGCATGAAAAAAGCGCGCATCCGTCGAGGATGCGCGCGTTGCGGCGGACCAGCTTCGCCGCCGGCCCGGGATGCTGTTCCACGCGTTAGATTTCTTCGTACAGCGGCAGCGTCAGGAACTCGGTGAAGTTTTCCGACGTCGACATTTGCTCGAAGATCGCCGCAGCGCGGTCATACGGTGCCGTATCGCCCGTGATGACGTTCTTCACGTTGCCGAGTTCGGCTTTCGCGTATTCGCGCACCAGCTCGGCGGTGACCTTGCGGCCGTCGTCGAGCACGCCCTTCGGCGAACGGATCCATTGCCACACCTGCGAGCGCGAGATTTCGGCCGTCGCCGCATCTTCCATCAGGTTGTGGATCGGCACGCAGCCGTTGCCCGCGAGCCATGAGCCCAGATAGTGGATGCCAACGTTGATGTTGTTGCGCAGGCCCGCTTCGGTGATCGGCGCTTCTGGCTGGAAGTCGAGCAGGTTCTTGCCTTCGATCTGTACGTCGTCGCGCTGCTTGTCGATCTGGTTCGGCTTGTCGCCGAGCACCTTGACGAACTCCTCCATCGCGAGCGGCACGAGCCCCGGATGCGCGACCCAGCCGCCGTCGTAGCCGTCGCCCGCGTCGCGCGCCTTGTCCGCGCGCACGCCCGCCATCGCGCGCTCGTTTGCCTGCGGATCGTTCTTGATCGGAATCAGCGCGCTCATCCCGCCGATTGCCGGCGCTTGGCGCTTGTGGCAGGTCTTCAGCAGCAGCAGCGCGTAGGCGCGCATGAACGGCACGGTCATCGTGATCTTCGCGCGATCGGCGAGGCAGAAGTCGCGGTCGTTTTTGAATTTCTTGATCGCCGAGAAGATGTAGTCCCAGCGGCCGGCGTTCAGGCCCGAGCTGTGTTCGCGCAGTTCGTACAGGATTTCGTCCATTTCGAATGCGGCAAGGATCGTCTCGATCAGCACGGTCGCGCGGATCGTGCCGCGCGGAATGCCGACGGCTTCCTGCGCGGCGACGAAGATATCGTTCCAAAGGCGGGCCTCGAGATGGCTTTCCATCTTCGGCAGATAGAAGTACGGGCCCGAGCCGCGCGCGATCAGCTCCTTCGCGTTGTGGAACAGGTACAGCGCGAAGTCGAAGATGCCGCCGGACACGCGCTGGCCGTCGACCGTCACGTGCTTCTCGTCGAGGTGCCAGCCGCGCGGACGCACGATCAGCGTCGCGATCTTGTCGTTCAGTTTGTACGACTTGCCGTTCTGCTCGAGCGAGATGGTGCGGCGTACCGCGTCCTTCAGATTGATCTGGCCGTCGATCTGGTTCGTCCAGCTCGGCGCGTTCGAATCCTCGAAGTCCGTCATGTACGAATCGGCGCCCGAATTCAGTGCGTTGATGATCATCTTGCGCTCGACGGGGCCGGTGATCTCGACGCGGCGGCATTGCAGATCGACCGGCAGCGGGGCGACCTTCCAGTCGCCTTCGCGGATCGCCTTCGTCTCGGCGAGGAAGTCCGGGCGCTCGCCCGCGTCCAGGCGTTGAGTGCGCGCGGCGCGCGCGGCCAACAGCTCGCGGCGGCGCGGCTCGAACTGGCGATGCAACTGCGCGACGAGCGCGAGCGCGTCGGGCGTCAGGATCGCTTCATAGCCGGGCTGAATCTCGCCCGTGATCGCCATGCCTTGCGGCAGTTTCAGCGTCGTGGTCATCCGTTTCTCCTTGGTCGGTCAGTCAGTCAAAAAGTGGGGCATTGCTACGAGGCACGGCGCGCGGACGCGCGCTACGCGGCGGCACCCGGCGCCGCGCGCGTGCGGCTTGCGGGCTTCGGGGCCGCGGCCAGCGTGTCGATGAACGCGAGCAGATCGGCCATGCCGGCGCCGGTGCCGGTGCTCGGCGAACCGAGTTCCTCGGCCGGCGCGCCCGCGCGGTTGAGCCAGAACGTCCGGTAGCCGAACCAGCCGGCGCCGGCCGCGTCCCAGCCGTTCGACGAAACGAACACGATATCGGCCGGCGTGGCGTCGAACGCGGCCGTGCCGAGCGCGTAGGCGGCGGGCGACGGTTTGTACGCGCGCACCGCGTCGACCGACAGCACGCGATCGAACAGGCTGCTCATGCCGGCGCTCTTGAGCGCGATGTCGAGCATTTGCGGGTTGCCGTTGGACAGGATCGCCAGTTTCGGCGGGCTCGTGCGCGCGCGCAGCGCGCGCAATGTCGGCACGGTGTCCGGATACGTCGACAGGCATGCGTACTCATCCATCAGCCGCTTTTCCGCGGCAGCGGCCAGCGTCAGGCCGAGCGAGCGCGCGGCAAAGCGCAAGGCGTCGAGCGTCAGGTCCCAGAACGGCTTGTAGCGGCCGCCGTCCGGATCGGCGAGCGTGCGCAGTTGCGAATATTCGAGCTGCTTGCGCCGCCAGAGTTGCGATAGCGCGTCGCCTCGGCCGGGAAACATCTGCTCGGCGGCCGCGACGACCGCATGCACGTCGAACAGCGTGCCGTAGGCGTCGAACAGAACGGCTTTCGGGAAAGCGAACTGGGCGTCGGACATCGGATTGTGCTCCGCAATCGGAAACTGATTCGATTCTATTCGTGATCGCTTGCACTCAAAAAGACAATAATCATCACTTGATCTTTTACTTTTTCGTCACTAATCTGGTTCGGTTTCATCGTTTTCATCCTTTTTCAACCCATCAATAGATAGAACGGCTCGCGCCGTTCGTGCGCGGCATGGATCGCTTCAAGCAAATCGAGACGTTTGCCGCCGTTGCGGCAAAAGGCAGCCTGTCGGCGGCGGCGCACGCCGAAGGGGTCGCGCCTGCGATCATCGGGCGCAGGCTCGATGCGCTCGAGGAGCGGCTCGGCGTGAAACTCCTCGTGCGCACGACCCGCAAGCTCACGCTGACGTTCGAAGGTTCCGCGTTTCTCGAGGACTGCCAGCGGATCATCCACGACATGCACAACGCCGAGGCGAGCGTGTCGGCGGGCGGCGTGAAGGCGAGCGGGCATTTGCGCGTATCGGCGCCCGCGGGCTTCGGCCGGCGTCACGTCGCGCCGCTCGTGCCGGCATTCTGCGAGGCGCATCCGGACGTGTCGGTCACGCTCGATCTGTCCGACCGGATGGTCGATCTCGTCAACGAAGGCTTCGATTGCGCGGTGCGTCTGGGTGAGCTGCCCGATTCGTCGCTCGTGTCGCTCAAGCTCGGCGAGAACCGGCGCGTGTGCGTCGCGTCGCCCGTGTATCTGGCGCGTGCGGGCGTGCCGCAGACGCTCGCCGATCTCGCGCGCCACAACTGTCTCGCGCTCGCCGCGAATGCGAACCAGCAGCGCGGCTGGACTTTCGTCGACGACGGCAAGATCGTGTCGATTCGCGTGGCCGGCATGATGGAATGCTCCGACGGCGCGGTGCTGCATGAATGGTGCCTCGACGGCCACGGTCTCGCGTGGCGCTCGTGGTGGGAGGTCGGCGCGGATATCGCGGCGGGGCGGCTCGTGACCGTGCTCGACGCGTTCGCCGCGCCGCCGATCGGCATCCACGCGGTCTTTCCGCAGCGCCGGCATTTGCCGCTGAGGGTCCGGCTGTTTCTCGATTTCGTGAAGCATACCTACGAGCAGCCCGGTTACTGGGGCTGACGCGCGCGCGCCGCAGCGCGGCGCGCGCGTGCGATATGAGGGCGAACCCGACGTGGCGCTCGGCGCGGCGTTTTCGCGCACTACAATCAAGTTACCTGGTGCAGACGCGGGCGGGTTCGCACGGCCGGCTGCGCGCCGCGCGCGTCGAAGGGCGGCGGGTTGCGGGCGTATGCGCGGCCAGCCGCACAACGGTTGCCGACGGAGGCCGCCATGTTCAAGCACATCCTGGTTCCGACGGACGGTTCCGATCTGTCGAAAAAGGCGATTGACGGCGCAATCGATCTTGCACAGACGGTCGGCGCACGCGTGACCGCCTATGCGTGTTTGCCGCAGTATCCGTATTCGCCGTTTTCCGAAATGGTGATCGAGCCTCCCGCCGATTTTCGCGAGCGCAGCGAACGCGAGGCGCGTGCGCACCTGGCTGAGGTGGAGGACGCCGCGCGGCGCGCGGGCGTGGTGTGCGAATCGTGTACGAGCGTGCATCCGTCGCCATATCTCGGAATCATTGAAGCGGCGCAGCGCGGCGGCTGCGACGTGATCTTCATGGCGTCGCACGGCCGGCGCGGGCTCGGCAGCCTGTTGATCGGCAGCGAGACGCAGCGCGTGCTGACTCATACGAAGATTCCCGTGATCGTTTATCGATAGGGTTTGTGTGACGTTTGCGGCAGGCAGCGTCGAACGCGCGCACATGAGCGGGCGGCGGCGCGCCGCGCTGTGCTTTGCGCGCCGGCGTCACGCCGGGGTGATGAGCGGCGTGTCGCCCGGGTCAGGGATCAGCGGCATGCCGGGCAAACCGGGCGCTTGCACACCCAGCCCGGTTGGGTACGACGCGGCTGGCTCAGTTGCGCGGGCTTTGACTTCATGCGTCGCCCGCGAACCGACACGCGAAGGCGGGCACGATGCGCTTGCCGCCAGCGGTGCCCGGTGTCGGTCACTGAACCGCCGCGTCCGCGCGGCAGCGCGCGGACGCGGCGGGCAGTGCTCCCCCTGATGGATGGCTTTGCCGAGCGGCCACCCGATGGCGCCGCGCGCCGCGTCCGTGACGCGGTATGCGCCGCCGCCGGGGCAAGGCAACGTCAGGCTCAGGCGACCTTTTCGGCCTTTTGACCGTCGAAGAACTGCTCGTCTTCGGTCGAGCCGTGCAGCGCGGTCGTCGACGCTTCGCGCTCGACCGTCTGCGTGACCGCGTCGAAATAGCCGGTGCCGACTTCGCGCTGGTGCTTGACCGCCGTGAAGCCCTTGTCGGCCGCCGCGAACTCGGCCTGCTGCAACTCGACGAACGCGCTCATCTGCGTGCGTGCGTAGCCGTGCGCGAGGTTGAACATCGAGTAGTTCAGCGCGTGGAAGCCGGCCAGCGTGATGAACTGGAACTTGTAGCCCATCGCGCCGAGTTCCTTCTGGAACTTCGCGATCGTCGCGTCGTCGAGGTTCTTCTTCCAGTTGAACGACGGCGAGCAGTTGTACGACAGCAGCTTGCCCGGGAACTGCTTGTGGATCGCTTCGGCGAACTTCTTCGCGTATTCGAGATCCGGCTTGCCGGTTTCGCACCAGATCAGGTCGGCGTAAGGCGCATACGCGAGACCGCGCGAAATCGCCTGCTCGAGGCCCGGCTTGGTGCGGAAGAAGCCTTCCACCGTGCGCTCGCCGGTCAGGAACGGCTTGTCGTTGTCGTCGATGTCCGACGTGATGAGGTCGGCCGCTTCCGCGTCGGTGCGCGCGACCAGCACGGTCGGCACGCCGAGCACGTCGGCCGCGAGACGCGCGGCGGTGAGCTTGGCCACGGCTTCGCGGGTCGGCACGAGCACCTTGCCGCCCATGTGGCCGCACTTTTTCACCGATGCAAGCTGGTCCTCGAAGTGAACGCCCGATGCGCCGGCCTCGATCATCGCCTTCATCAGTTCGAACGCGTTCAGCACGCCGCCGAAGCCTGCTTCGGCGTCGGCCACGATCGGTGCGAAGAAGTCGACATAGCCTTCATCGCCCGGGTTTTTGCCTTCCGACCATTGGATCTGGTCGGCGCGCGTCAGCGTGTTATTGATGCGTTTGACGACGAGCGGCACCGAGTTCGCCGGGTACAGCGACTGGTCCGGGTACATTTCGCCCGCGACGTTTGCATCGCCCGCGACTTGCCAGCCCGACAGATAGATCGCCTTCAGGCCGGCCTTGACCTGCTGCATTGCCTGATTGCCGGTCAGCGCGCCGAGCGCGTTGACGAACGGCTCTTCGTTGATGAGGCTCCACAGCTTCTCGGCGCCGCGGCGCGCGAGCGTATGCTCGGGCTGGATCGAGCCGCGCAGACGCACGACGTCTTCGGCCGTGTACGCGCGCTTGATGCCTTTCCAGCGCGCATCGGTTTCCCATTGTTGTTGCAGTTCCTGAGCCTGTTGTTGACGCGTTGCCATGATGAATGCTCCTTGTTGGTCGTAGCCGTGATGATGGTGAACGGGTGGGGCGGCGGGCGCCCCGCTTCGTTAAGTCTTGTATAAGAGTCTAGGCAAATCGGTAGCGTCGAAACAGGGGCTTTTTCACATGTTTGAAAAAATTTTATCCTATATAAATCAATATATTATTTTATATATTTCACATTAAGGAATGTGGTTTCCTATCCTGCAATGGCTTCGGTTGTGCCACGCAGCATGGCTTTTTACGACGCAAAAGATTTTTTCGTATCGTGAAATTCCGGGGGCAAACAAAAACCGGCGCAAAAGCGCCGGTTCGGGAGGAGGGCAAGCCGGTCCGTTCTCACGGGCCGGCCGGCAAGCAGCCGGTCAGGCTGCCGAATTGCCGCGTCGCGGGCCGCGCGGGCCGTCGCTGCGCCGTGCGCCACGGTAACCACCGTCGCGGCTGCCACCCGGCTTGCCGCCGAAGCCGCCGTTGCCGTCACGGCTGCCGCCCGGCTTGCCGCCGAAGCGGCGGGCGCCATTGCCATTGCCGCCCGGCCGGCCGCGTCCGCCGCGGTCATTGCGCGGCGGCGGCGCCTTGCGCGGCTCGAAGCCCGCGACGACATTGACCGGCAACGACGTCCGCACGAAGCGCTCGATGCGCTTGAGCGCGCCTTGCTCGGCGTGATGCACGAGGCTCACCGCGGTGCCCGAACGGCCGGCGCGGCCGGTGCGGCCGATCCGGTGCACGTAGTCCTCGGCGAACTTCGGCAGGTCGTAGTTGAATACGTGCGTGATGCCGGGAATGTCGATCCCGCGCGCCGCGACATCGGTCGCGACGAGCACGCGCACGCGGCGCTCGCGCAGCGCGCGGATCGTCCGGTTGCGCGCGCCTTGGGGCAGATCGCCGTGCAGCGCGGCCGACTCGAAGCCCGCGTCGGCGAGACGGCCGGCCAGTTCGTCGGCGTCGAGCTTCGTCGCGGTGAAGATGATCGCCTGGTCGAGCGAGACGTCGCGCAGCAGATGGTCGAGCAAGCGGTTCTTGTGGTCGCGGTCGTCGACGTAATGCACGCTCTGCGCGATGTTCGTGCGCGATTCGATCTTCTGCGTAATCTCGATGCGCTCCGGGTCGGTCAGCAGGCGGTTCGTCAGCGAGCCGATCTTGCCGTCGAGCGTGGCCGAGAACAGCATCGTCTGGCGCGACGCCGGCGTCGCCGCGACGATCGTTTCGATATCGTCGATGAAGCCCATGTCGAGCATCCGGTCGGCCTCGTCGAGCACGAGCATCTTCAGCTCGGACAGGTCGATGCGACCGCGCTCGAGGTGATCGAGCAGGCGGCCCGGCGTCGCGACCAGGATCTCCGGGTTCTTCGCGAGCAGCATGAGCTGCTGGCCGTATGCGACGCCGCCGAGAATGCTGACGGTGCGCAGGCGGCGCAAATGCTTGCCGTAAGTCGACGCGGCCGTCGTCACTTGCATCGCAAGTTCGCGCGTCGGCGTGAGCACGAGCAGGCCGGGGCGCGCGACCGGCATCGGCCGGCGGCGGCGCTCGCCGTTGCGCGGCGAATCTTCGCGGGGCGCGCGCGGCTGCTGCGCCTGCGCCTTTTGAAGCTGCGCGAAGCGCTCGATCGCGGGCAGCATGAACGCGGCGGTCTTGCCGGAACCCGTCGGGCTCGACACGAGCAGGTCGCGGCCTGCGATGCCGGCCGGAATCGCGCGCTCCTGCACCGGCGTCGGCTTCACGTAGCCGGCCGCTTGCAGTGCCGAGACGATTTCCGGCGACAGCCCGAGCGAAGCGAAGGTGGGGCCGTCGACAGCCTGCGCTTGCGGCGCGGCGTCAGTCTGGGCAGGCGTCTGGCCGTCGATCACGTCGTTCGCGATGGCGGTCAGCGGGCTGATGGGGTTGCTCGAAGTCATGTCAATCCTTGAAACACGGTGGGTCGAACGTCGCGCCAATCGCGCATGCCCAAGTCGACGGATTCATCGAGCAAATCGGGAAACGTGGCGATTGCCCGCGCGCTTTCGTGTGCGGGCAACATTTCGTTAGAAGCTGTTTTGGGTGCGGCGCGCATCGGCTGCGCATGCCGCCAGCCTGAGACTTGACAGCCCGTTGGGGCTACGCAGGAAGGGACAGGTTCTAAACTGGATTGGAGCGAAACGCTATGGAACGCTGGCGGCGAGGGCGCCCGGGCTGGCCGGTCATCCGCTCGACGCGATGCGCAGCACGCATTGTACAATTTTTTGTTGCGCCGCGCCAGCCTGTGATCGCGTGCGCCGCGCGATGCGACGGCTCATGCGTGCGGCGGGGTCCGGCGCGGTCCGCGCCGGCGGCGGCATCAGGATGCGGTACCGTTCTTCAGCGATTCGACGAGTTCGATGTACTGCTTCTTTGCCTCGTCTTGCGAGGTGCCTTTCAAGGCTTCCCATGCATCGTACTTGTACTTGCCGACGATGTCGGTGAAGCCGGGTTTGTCGCCATGCACATCGCCGTCGGTCGCTTGTTTGAAGAGCGCGTACAGGCGCAGCAGCGTCAGGTTGCCGGGACGCTCGGTCAATTGCTTCACGTCGATCTGCGCTTGTTCGAATTGGGCGGTGATGTCGCTCATGTGTGTCTCCGTCAGGTTACAGGCTGGTTTTTCCAGTCCGGCGATCTTAGCAAGCGGGAGCGGGCGGCGGCTCGAGCGTTTCTTCCAAACCGCCGCCGGCGCGAAACCGCATGGCTGATTGGCCGGAGTCGCCCGTGCCGGCGGGGCGTCGCATTACAATGTCGGCCATGACGCAAACAGTGCTTCTCGCTATCGATACGTCGACCGAGTTCTGCTCGGTCGCGCTCCTCGTCGCGGCCGACGCCGCCGACGCCTGTTCCATCCGAACCTGGTGCCGCCACGAGCGCACGGGTGCGGTGTCCAGTACCCGTGTGCTGCCGGCCGTGCGCGACGTGCTCGACGAAGCGGGATATCCGCTCGCCGCGTGCGATGCGATCGCGTTCGGCGCGGGGCCTGGCTCGTTTACCGGGCTGCGCACCGCGACGGGTATCGCGCAAGGGCTTGCGTTCGGGCGCGCGCTGCCCGTCGTGCCGGTCGGCACGCTCGTCGCGTGTGCGCAAGCCGCGCGGCTGAACGCGGGCGAAGCGGGCGGCGGCGTGACGCGGGTGCTCGCCGCGCTCGATGCGCGCATGGACGAGGTCTACTGGGCCGATTATGCGTGGGACGACGCGGCGGGCGACTGGCGCGAGATCGTGCCGCCGTCGCTCGACGCGCCCGCCGAAGTCCGTGCTCCCGATGCGCCCTTCGTGCTGGCGGGCAACGCGGCGGCCGCGTTCGGCGCGCGTTTGCCCGCGTGCGCGCAAGCCGGCGCGCTCGACGCGCACGCGCTGCCGCACGCCGTGCCGCTCGCGCATGTCGCGCTTCGTGCGTATCGCGCGGCGCGCACCGTGCCGGCCGATCGCGCGGCGCCCTTATATGTGCGCGACAAGGTTGCGCAGACCACGGCGGAGCGTCTTGCCGGCAAGCTCGCGCCGCGCGCGCTCGGAGACGGCGGATGAGCGGCGTGCTGATGACCGACCGCTATCTGTTGCCGATGACGGACGCGGACCTCGATGAAGTCGTCGAGGTCGAACGGGCCGCCTATGAGTTTCCGTGGACGCGCGGCAATTTCGAGGATTCGCTGCGCAACGGCTATTTCGGCGTCTGCATGCGGCATGTGACGGGCGCGCTTGTCGGCTATTGCGTGCTGATGCCTGTCGTCGATGAGATGCATCTGCTGAATCTCTGCGTCGCGCCCGCTGCGCAGCGCTCCGGCGCGGGGCTCGCATTGCTGCGCGAAGCGGTGCGGATTACGCGCGCGGAGCGGCTCGGCGGCGTGTTGCTGGAGGTGCGGCCGTCGAATCCGCGGGCGATTCATTTGTACGAGCGCTTCGGTTTCGAATCGGTCGGGCGGCGCAGGAACTACTATCCGGCCAAGCATCGCGGCCGGGAGGACGCAATCGTGATGCGTCTCGCATTGACGAATGAAGGAGACGCACATGGGATGGGCTGACGCGGCGCTCGAAGAGCTGGGCTTGGCGCCCGCGTGGGTGCGGCGCGCGCACGGCGAGCATGTCGCGCGGACCGCGCCCGGGCAGGCGGCCGAATCCGGATCCGCGGCGGAGCCGTCGCGCGGATTGGCATCGCTTTCCGGATCGCAGGCCGCTGCGATGCAGGGGCGCGTGGAGGAGTTCGCGCCCGGATCGGCAGATCGGCGCGACGCGGCGCGCGGGCTTGAAAATGCGCCGGGCGTGCACGACGGCGCTGCGCATTTGCCCGAGACAGACGCGGCACGCACGGCACGGCATGCGACGTTGCAGGATGCGCATGGTGATGCGCGGCGTGCGGCTCGACGCGACGACGCGGCGCTCGCGCCGGCTTCGATTGCACCCCGCGGCGCAGCCGCCGCGCAATCGGGCGCGGCCGATCGCGGCGCCGAATCGTCGGATGCGTCGCAACGCGTGGCGCGTGGAGCATTCGGCGACGGCGATCCGGGTAGCGCGGCTAGACCCGGCGATCCGGTTGCCGCCGAACGCGCGACGCTGGCCGAGCCGGACACGGATATGTCATGGTTCGATCTCGAACCGGTGTTCGAGCCGGCGTTGCCGGACGTCGGCGCGCCGCCTGCCGGGACGTCGGCGCCGGAGGCGCCCGTTGCCGCGCTCGGCTGGGATGCGCTGCGCGCGCGCGTGGCCGATTGCCGGCGCTGCCGCCTGTGCGAGAAGCGCACCAACACGGTATTCGGCGTTGGCGACGAAAGCGCCGATTGGATGCTCGTTGGCGAAGCACCCGGCGAGAACGAGGACAAACAGGGCGAGCCGTTCGTCGGCCAAGCCGGCAAGCTGCTCGACAACATGCTGCGCGCGCTGTCGCTCGCGCGCGGCGAAAACGTTTATATCGCGAACGTCATCAAATGCCGTCCGCCCGGTAACCGCAATCCCGAACCGGACGAAGTCGCGCGCTGCGAGCCGTATCTGCAACGCCAGGTCGCGCTGGTGAGGCCGAAGCTGATCGTCGCGCTCGGCCGCTTCGCCGCGCAGACGCTTCTCAAGAGCGATGCGAGCATTGCATCGCTGCGCGGGCGCGTGCATCGATACGAAGGCGTGCCGGTGATCGTCACGTATCACCCGGCGTATTTGCTGCGCAGCTTGCAGGACAAATCGAAGGCTTGGGCCGATTTGTGCCTCGCGCGCGACACGTACCGCAGCGCCGCGTCCGACGTCGATGCGCAATGAGTGCCGCCGCGTCGCCGGTGCCGCTGAACCTGTTGCGCGATGCGGCCGTGCGCGATCTCGCGTGGCTGCTGTCGAGCGTGAGTCTCGTCGCGCCGTCGGCGCGCGCGCCGACGGCGCAGCCATGGGCGAGCGGCGCCGATCCGGCCGCCGCGGCGGCGTGGCTGATTGCGCTCGATGCCCATCCGGAACCGCTGCATGCCGCGCTCGCGCAGGCGCGGCCGGTGCGCCTTGGCCGCTATGCCGAATGTCTGCTCGGCTATTTCGCGCAGCATGCGCCGTCGCTCACGCTCGTCGCCGCGAATCTGCCGTTGCGCCGTAACGGTCTCACGCTCGGCGAATGCGATTTTCTGGTCGAGACCGCGAGCGGCGAGCGCCTGCATTGGGAACTCGCGGTCAAATACTATTTGTGCGTCGCGACTTCGGGCGCAGCATCGCTTGCCCATTTCGTCGGGCCGAATCTGGCCGATCGATTCGATTTGAAATATGCGCGTCTCGTCGATCATCAACTGCGGCTGACCACGCGCGACGAGTTTGCGTCGCTCGGCCATCCGGGGCCGTGGCGCGCGCAGATGCTCGTGAAAGGCTGGCTGTTCTATCCGGTGCGCGGCGGCGGGCTCGCGGGCAGCGCGGCGATGACGTCCGGCGCAGCCGCCGGCGATGCGGTTTGCGCGCGTCCGGATGAGAGTGGCCGGATGGCGGCGGGCGGCGAGCGGCAGTCGCCGCGCAGTCCGTGGTCGAGCGTGACGCAGCGAGCAGCCGGCGAGCCGGGGGCGGCCAACAGCGCGCAAGCAGCAGGCAGCCGGCATGCGGGTAACGAGACGCGCAGGGATCGGCAAACCGAATTGCAAATTGACTTGCAGAGCGATTCGCAAACCAATTTGCAGGCCGATTCGAAGGCCGATTCGCAAACCGATTCGCAAACCGATTCGCAGCGCTCGTCACAGGCCGCTTCGTTGGCCGGTTCGCAGACTGATTCGCGCAACGCCGCGCTGCCCCCCGCAGATCGGTTGACGGCCTTCGGATGGCCGGCGATTCGCGATCCGCTCGAAGTCGAAGCCGGCCATCCGCGCGGATTCTGGATCACCCGCAATGAATGGCTGGCGTTGGGCGCCGAGCAATGTCCAGATGCGCGCTGGATGCTGCTGCCGCGTCTCGCATGGCTCGCGCCGCGCGCGATCGACGACGCTTCGGCGGCGCGCGGGCAAAACGCGCTGCTCGATGCCGACGCGATGCTGGCGCGAGCCGCCGAACTGCCGGGCCCGGCGCTCGTGGCCGCGCTCGTGCGTGGCCGCGATGCCGTGTGGCGCGAGGCGGTGCGCGGCTTCATCGTGCCCGACGACTGGCCGGCGCGCGCGGCGGCGTTCGCCGGGCGCTGATTCGATGACGCAGACGGCAGGCGCTGCCGCGCGCTTAGTGCGCGTTGGCGCGGCGCATATCGCACGGTGGGTCATCTTCTGTGGATTCGCTGACCTGCTGGGCCGCCAGTCTGCTGCTTCCCAAACCGCCGCGCCGCCGACGGGCATCATTAACGCCGCTTGCCGCCTACCACCACCGATAGAAATGATGCACCGGCCCGACGCCGTGGCCGACATCGAGCCGTCCGTTTGCGTCGATGGCGCCGGTCAGATAGCGTTTCGCATCGGCGATAGCGTCGGCAAGCGTCGCGCGCCGCGGCAGCAGCGCGGCGATCGCCGACGACAGCGTGCAGCCCGTGCCGTGCGTATTGGCGGCTGGCAGCCGCGGTCCGGCGAACCGTTGCGCGCCGCTCGCGTGGATCAGCCAGTCGGGGCTTTCGGTCGGGCTGCCGAGGTGCCCGCCCTTCATCAGCACCGCTTTCGCACCGCGCGCGACAAGCGCTTCGCCCTGGCGCACCATCTCGTCCTCGGTCGTCGCGGCCTCGACGCCCAGCAACGCCGCGGCTTCCGGCAGGTTCGGCGTGACGAGATCGGCAAGCGGCAGCAGCTCCGCACGCAGCGCATCGACCGCTTGCGGCGCCAACAGCGAATGAGCGCTCTTCGAGATCATCACAGTATCGAGCACGACATACGGCGGAGCGTAGCGGGTGAGTGCCGCCGCGACCGCGCGCACGATCGATGCATTCGCGAGCATCCCGATCTTCACCGTGTCGATGCGGATGTCGTCGAATACGGCATCGAGCTGGGCCTCGACAAAGCCCGCATCGGGCGCATGCACGCCTGTCACGCCACGGGTGTTTTGCGCAGTCAGCGCGGTGATGACGCTCGCGCCATACGCGCCGAGCGCGGAGAAGGTCTTCAGATCGGCCTGGATGCCGGCGCCCCCGCCGGAGTCCGAGCCGGCGATCGTCAGCGCGTTGGGGATCGGTACGCTCATGGGCGCGTGGAAAATTCGAGCGGGCAACAGGGGCAGTCTATGGCGAATCCGAACCGGCGGCGAGCGGTGCGAACCGGCCGCCCGCGCCGCTCGCCGTGCGTCAGTGTTTCGATTCGCCGATCAGCGAAACCGAGTCGAAGCGGCGCTGGTTCGCGATGTGCAGCCGCATCACCAGCCACATCGTCAGGCAGACGAACGTGCCGAACAGCACGATCACGACGCTCACCGATACGTCGAGCCACACGAGCGCCGCATAAATGCACAGCATCACGAGCACGGACAGATTCTCGTTGAAATTCTGCACCGCGATCGAATGCCCGGCCGACAGCAGCACGTGCCCGCGATGCTGCAGCAGCGCATTCATCGGCACGACGAAAAAGCCGGACAGCGCGCCGACGAACACCAGGAACACATAGGCGATCAACAGGTAGACAGGCAGGTGCACGTGATGGCCGATGCGCAACACCCAGTCGGCGGGAATCAGGTGGCGCGTGTAGAACGCCATCAGCATCACCGCGATGCCCATGATGATGCCGACGGGCAGCACGGACAGCGATTTGCGCAGCGGAATGCGGCTCGCCGCGATCATGGCGCCCGCTGCGACGCCGAGTGCCACGACGGCCTGCAGCAGCGCGCCTTCCGACAGCGACATGCCGAGCGACACTTCCGCCCACTTGAGCACGATGAATTGCAGGGTCGCGCCCGCGCCCCAGAAGAGCGTCGTGACGGCGAGCGAGATCTGCCCGAGCTTGTCGCGCCAGAGCGCCATGAAACAGTCGGCAAATTCCGTGACGAGCTTGATCGGGCCGTGCTGTTGCTTCGGATAGCGGGCGCCGGTGTCGGGAATGCGCAGGTTGAAGAGCGCGGCCATCACGTAGATCGCCATGATGACGAGCATCGCGGCTTCGGCGGGCGTGCTGATCGACGGCGGCGTATGCGCGATCACGTGCGGCGCGATCTTCGGACTGATCAGCGCGCCGCCCAGTACGGTGCCGAGGATGATCGAGCTGACCGTCGTGCCCTCGATCCAGCCGTTCGCGGCCACGAGCCGCTCGGGCGGCAGCAGTTCGGTCAGGATGCCGTACTTCGCCGGCGAATACGCGGCCGCGCCGAAGCCGACGATTCCGTATGCGACGAGCGGATGGGCGCCGAACAGCATCAGCAGGCAACCGCCGACCTTGATCGAATTGGTGATGAACATCACGCGCCCTTTGGGCCGCGAATCGGCGAATGCGCCGACGAACGCGGCGAGCACCACGTAGGACAGCACAAAGAACAACTTGAGGAGCGGCACCATCCAGTTGGGCGCGTGCAGATCTTTGAGCAGGGCGATTGCGGCGATGAGAAGAGCGCTGTCGGCCAACGACGAGAAAAACTGCGCGGCCATGATGGAGTAAAAACCTTTTTTCATCTGAAGCGATGCTTTCCTCGCGGCGGCTCGGCCGCGCGTGGGCCGTGCAATCGGATTCGATTCCTCGAAATGGGTTGTGCGCACGGCTTTATATCACGAAAATACGTCAATTCGGACTAGCAAGATTCCCCGATCGTTCCGCTTATTGTCGGCATTGCGCCCAAAAAGCACGATAAGCTGATGATTAGCAAGCGTCTTTACGAAATATCCTCATATGCCGCGACCGATTTCCGCCACGATCCACACCGCCGCTCTCGCGAACAATCTTTCGGTGGTGCGTCGCCACGCGCCTCGCTCCAAGGTCTGGGCGATCGTCAAGGCAAATGCATACGGGCACGGCCTGGCGCGGGTCTTTCCCGGGCTGCGCGGCACCGACGGCTTCGGCCTGCTCGATCTCGACGAGGCCGTGAAGCTGCGCGAGCTGGGCTGGGCGGGCCCGATCCTGCTGCTGGAGGGCTTTTTCCGTTCGACCGATATCGACGTGATCGACCGCTACAGCTTGACGACCGCGGTGCACAACGACGACCAGATGCGCATGCTCGAAACCGCGCGGTTGTCGAAACCCGTCAATATTCAGCTCAAGATGAACAGCGGCATGAACCGGCTCGGCTACGTGCCGGAAAAGTTCCGCGCCGCGTGGGAGCGTGCGCGCGCGTGCCCCGGCATCGGGCAGATCACGTTAATGACCCATTTTTCGGATGCCGATAGCGAGCGGGGCGTGGCCGAGCAGGTCGCGACGTTCGAGCACGGCGCGCAAGGGATTGCCGGCGCGCGCAGCTTCGCGAACTCGGCGGCCGTGCTCTGGCACCCGTCGACGCATTTCGACTGGGTGCGCCCCGGCATCGTCCTGTACGGCGCATCGCCGTCGGGACGCGCGGCCGACATCGCCACGCAGGGCCTGAAGCCCGCGATGACGCTCGCCTCCGAGCTGATCGCGGTGCAGACGCTGGCGAAGGGGCAGACGGTGGGCTACGGATCGCGTTTCGTCGCGCAGGGCAAGATGCGCATCGGCGTCGTCGCGTGCGGCTACGCGGACGGCTATCCGCGGATCGCGCCGGAAGGCACGCCGGTCGTCGTCGACGGCGTGCTCACGACGATCGTCGGGCGCGTGTCGATGGACATGCTTACCGTCGACCTGACGCCGGTGCCGCAGGCGGGTATCGGCGCGCGCGTCGAGCTGTGGGGCGAGGCGCTCGCGATCGACGACGTCGCCGCGCATTGCCAGACGGTCGGCTATGAGCTGATGTGCGCGGTCGCGCCGCGCGTGCCGGTGCGCGCGGAATAAAAAAGCGGAAAAGGGTAGAAGCGCGTGGCAAAACAGAAAACGGTTTTCGTCTGCACCGAATGCGGCGGGCAGACGCCGAAGTGGCAAGGGCAGTGCCCGTCGTGTCACGCATGGAATACGCTGGTCGAATCGCTGGACGCGCCGGCGTCCGCGCATCGTTTCCAGTCGCTCGCCAGGCGTGCACCGGTACAGCGGCTTGCCGAGATCGAGGCGGCCGACGTGCCGCGCCTGTCGACCGGCATCGGCGAGTTCGACCGGGTGCTGGGCGGCGGGCTCGTCGCGGGCGGCGTCGTGCTGATCGGCGGCGATCCGGGCATCGGCAAGTCGACGCTGCTGCTGCAATCGCTCGCGCAGATCGCGAGCGAGCGGCCCGCGCTGTATATCAGCGGCGAGGAATCGGGGGCGCAGATCGCATTGCGCGCGCAGCGGCTTGCGTTGCTCGAAGGCGGCGCGGGCGTTGCCGATCTGAAGCTGCTTGCCGAAATTCAGCTCGAAAAAATTCAGGCTGCGATCGACGCCGAGCGGCCCGAGGTTGCGGTCGTCGATTCGATCCAGACGATCTATTCGGACGCGTTGACCTCGGCGCCCGGCTCGGTCGCGCAAGTGCGCGAATGCGCGGCGCAACTGACGCGTATCGCCAAGCAATCCGGCACCGCGATCATCATGGTCGGGCACGTGACGAAGGAGGGCAATCTCGCGGGCCCCCGCGTGCTCGAACACATCGTCGATACCGTGCTGTACTTCGAGGGCGACACGCATTCGTCGTTCCGGCTGGTGCGCGCGTTCAAGAACCGCTTCGGCGCGGTCAACGAGCTTGGCGTGTTCGCGATGACCGAGCGCGGCCTGCGCGGTGTCGCGAATCCGTCCGCGCTTTTTCTGTCGCAGCATACGGAGATCGTGGCGGGCTCGTGCGTGCTCGTCACGCAGGAGGGCACGCGGCCGCTGCTCGTCGAGGTGCAGGCGCTCGTCGACACCGCGAACGTGCCGAATCCTCGCCGGCTCGCGGTCGGCCTCGAGCAGAACCGGCTCGCGATGCTGCTTGCGGTGCTGCATCGGCATGCGGGCATCGCGTGCTTCGATCAGGACGTATTCCTGAACGCGGTGGGCGGCGTCAAGATCACCGAGCCCGCCGCCGATCTCGCGGTGCTGCTCGCGATTCATTCGTCGATGCGTAACAAACCGTTGCCGAAAGGGCTGGTCGTATTCGGCGAAGTGGGACTCGCGGGCGAAATCCGGCCGTCGCCGCGGGGACAGGAGCGCTTGCGCGAAGCGGCGAAGCTCGGTTTCACGGCCGCGCTGATTCCGAAGGCGAATGCGCCGAAACAGCCGATCGACGGGCTGCGCGTGCTGGCGGTGGAGCGCATCGAGCAGGCAATCGATCAAATCCGCACGCTCGAGTGAGCGCGTGCGCCGGCCGCGCCGCAGCCGGCCGCTTAGCCGATGCCCGTCGCGTTTCACGATTGAGACCGTAAAACGATGTAACGTTTTGGTACGTTTGCGTAACCTTTTTCCGGTCGATTTCTTTCTATGCTTGCGCGGGTTGTCTGCCGCATCTCGCGGAAAAGGAAGGCTGTGTTGAAACGATCTCGTCAAGCAAGTGCGCCGATGCGCACCTACAAGGTCCGAGGCTGCCGTGTATCCGAGCCGATCGGCGCGCCGTGGGGAGGAGGCTGCCGGATCGTCGAGTGGGTTGGCACGGACGGGCGGATCGCGCGCCGCGTCGCCCATGTGAATGTGACCGAAGCGGAAGTCGCGGCGATGATCCGCCGGCCACTCGAAGGCCGCCGTCATTTGATGGGCGACGACGAGCAAATGCCGCGCGATACGTTGCCGCGCCGCTGAGCGGGATGCGCGCGGGCGCGATGCGCGGCATTGATATCCGCGCGTCGCCGCTTGATCGAGCGCTGCTGCTCATGCGGGCGCAAATGCAATGCCGGCGCGTAATGCCTGCGCTGCATGGCGAAATGCGCCCGTCGATACGTCGGCGTAAGTCATGCTCCCAGCGGCCCACGCCGGACCGAGCCGGATTGCCGTTGCACCGACGCGTGCGATGAAATCGACGCGTGCGGCGAGCCGCGAATCCGGGATCGGGTCGTTCGGCGCCAACGTCGCGAATCGCCCCGTTATCTCGCAACTGTTCGCGCGGCCCGCGCATGTTGCCGCCCGCGCTTCTTTGCGCGCGGGTTATCCGATCTTCTCGAGTTCGTCCTGCGCGCCGAGCCAGTCGGCTTCGAGCGTCTCGAGGCGGGCGTTGACGTCGCCGAGCTTGCGGATCGCTTCGGTGAGCCGCGCTTTTTGGTCAGCCGCGTAGCTTGCCGGATCGGCGACGTAAGCGTCGAGCGCCACTTTTTCGGCGTGGAGCTGCTCCATGGCCTTTTCGATCTTCGCGATGCGCGCCTGCAGCGGCTTTTTCAGTTGCGCGAGCTGTTGCCGCGCTTGCGCCTCCTGCCGTTTCTGATCTTTGCGGTTGACGGCGGGCGTGCCGCCTTCCGCCGCGGCGCAAGCCTCGCCCTTGGCGGCCGCACGCATGTCGGCGGCATGTTGCAGCAGCCAATCGCGGTAATCGTCCAGATCGCCGTCGAACGGCTGCAACCGGTGTTTCGCGACCAGCATGAATTGGTCGGTCGTCGCGCGCAGCAGATGGCGATCGTGTGACACGAGAATCAGCGTGCCTTCAAATTGCGCGAGAGCCATCGTCAGCGCGTGGCGCGTCTCGAGGTCGAGGTGGTTCGTCGGCTCATCCAGCAGCAGCAGGTTCGGCTTTTGCCAGATGATGAGTGCCAGCGCGAGCCGCGCCTTCTCGCCGCCCGAGAATGGTGCGATCGGCGCGGTTGCCATGTCGCCGGAGAAGTTGAAGCTGCCGAGAAAATCGCGCAGTTCCTGCTCGCGCGTATCGGGCGCGAGGCGGGCGAGATGCGCGAGCGCGGAGTCGTCAGGGCGCAGCGTTTCGAGCTGGTGTTGCGCGAAGTAGCCGATCGTGAGTCCGCGGCCGGTGCGCACGTCGCCCGCAAGCGGCGCGAGCGTGCCGGCCAGCGTCTTGATGAGCGTCGATTTGCCTTGGCCGTTCGCACCGAGCAGGCCGATGCGCTGGCCGTTCTGGATCGACAGCGCGACGCGCTCGACGATCGGAATCTCGCTGCCATCGTCCGCGCGGTAGCCGCAGCGCACGTCCTCCATCACCAGCATCGGGTTCGGTGCGGAATCGGGCGTGCGGAACTCGAACGTAAAGGGCGATGCAACGTGCGCGGGCGCGATCAACTCCATTTTCTCGAGCGCCTTCATGCGGCTTTGCGCCTGTTTCGCCTTGGTGGCCTTCGCCTTGAAGCGGTCGATGAAGCTTTGCAGGTGCGCGATGGTCTTGCGCTGCTTTTCGTAGGCGCTTTGCTGCAATTCGAGCTGCTGCGCTCGCAATACTTCGAATTGCGAATAATTGCCGCCGTAGCGCTTCACCTGCCGGTTGTCGAGATGGAGTGTGACATTGCAGACCGCGTCGAGAAACTCGCGGTCGTGCGAGATGACGACGAGGGTGCCCGCATAACGGTGAAGCCAATCTTCGAGCCAGACGATTGCGTCGAGATCCAGGTGGTTCGTCGGCTCGTCGAGCAGCAGCAGATCCGAGCGGCACATCAGCGCCTGCGCGAGGTTCAGGCGCATGCGCCAACCGCCCGAGAAGCTGGCGACCGGCTCGCGCGTTTGCGCGAGCGTGAAACCGAGCCCAAGCAGCAGTGCTTCGGCGCGTGCAGGCGCGGTATAGCCGTCGGCGTCGGCGAATGCCGCGTGCGCTTCCGCCTCGGCCGCGCCGTCATGCGCGGCGGCGGCCGAGGCGATGCGCGCCTCGATCGCACGCAGCGCGGCGTCGCCGTCGAGCGTGTAGTCGAGCGCGGTGCGTTCGACAGCCGGCGTTTCCTGCGACACGTGTGCGATGCGCCATGACGGCGGCATCGCGCAATCGCCCGCATCCGCGTGCAGCTCGCCGCGCAATACGGCGAAGAGCGTTGATTTGCCCGCGCCGTTCGCGCCGACCAAGCCGGCTTTTTCGCCGGGGTTGAGCACAAACGACGTCGCGTCGAACAGCGGCTTCGTGCCGCGGGCAAGGCTGAACTGATTGAAACGGATCACGGCGGGGCAGGCTCGAAAAGCTCGGGAAAGCCGTATTCTAGACTGCGCGTCGCGCGGGCGGGATCGTCCGAAAGGCCAGGTTCGCGCGCGGCGTCGAATTGGCCTAGACTTTCGCGAACGGTAACGCCCTATCGGGGCAGGGAGGAATGGGTCGATGTCGACACTCTATTCATTCAGCGCGCAGACGCTCGAAGGCGGTGACGTGCAACTGGAGCAATACCGGGGCAAGGTGCTCCTCATCGTCAATACCGCGAGCCAATGCGGCTTCACGCCGCAATATGCCGGCTTACAGCAGCTCTACGAGCGCTTTCGCGAGCGCGGGCTCGTCGTGCTCGGCTTTCCTTGCAATCAGTTCGGCAAGCAGGAGCCGGGCGACGCCGCGCAGATCGGCGCGTTTTGCGAAAGGAACTACGGCGTGACGTTCCCGATGTTCGCGAAGATCGACGTCAACGGCGACAACGCGCATCCGCTTTATCGCTACCTGACCAACGAGGCGCCCGGCATTCTGGGGCTCAAGTCGATCAAGTGGAACTTTACGAAGTTTCTCGTGAACCGCGACGGCGAGATCGTCAAGCGCTATGCGCCGTCGACGAAGCCGGAGGAATTGGCGGCGGACGTCGAGAAGCTGCTGTGATGCGGGCCGCCGGGCCACACACCGGCCTGTGACGCCCGGCCCCGCGCATCGGGGTGCCGGGCGCGCCGGTTCGTGCAGCCGGCTCGCGCGCGGGTGTTTCAGTCGCTACAGAATCGGCGCGAACAGCCGCGCGACGTGCATCGCGACGCGTCGCCACGCAGGCGAGCGCCGGTATTCGTCGAGACTGACTTCGAATGCGTCCGCGAAGTCGCGGTCGAGCATCGCTTCGACTTCGGCCGCGAAACCGTCGTCGAGAACCAGCACCATGATTTCGAAATTGAGCCGGAACGACCGGTTGTCGAGATTCGCGCTGCCGACCGCGGCCGCCGTGTGGTCGATCAGCAGAACCTTCTGGTGCAGGAAACCGGGCCGGTAGCGGAAGATTTTCACGCCGGCGTCGATCAGATCGCGCGCGTACAGCTTCGAGGCCTCGAACACGACATAGTGGTCGCGCCGGCTTGGAATCAGGATCCGCACGTCGACGCCGCGCATCACCGCGAGCTTGAGTGCGGAAATCACCGCTTCGTCGGGCACGAGATAGGGCGTCGTGATCCAGATGCGTTCGCGCGCCGTGTTGATCGCCTCCGCAAAGAACAGCGAGCCCGTCTCCTGTTTGTCGGCGGGGCCCATCGGCACGACGAGGCAATGCATCCGCGCGCCGGGCTCGGGTGCGGGCGGCGGCGCTTGCGGCGGCAGCGACTGCGTCGCCCAGTGCCAGTCTTCGGCGAACACGTATTGGATGTGCGCAACGGCGGGGCCGCGCACTTCAATGTGCGTATCGCGCCACGGCGAAAGGCGTGGATTGCCGCCGAGATACTCGGTGCCGACGTTGTGACCGCCGACGAATGCGCACTCGCCATCGACGACGACGATTTTCCGGTGATTGCGAAAATTGAGCTGGAACCGGTTGACGAACTGTTTGTTGGTCGCGAACGGGTGGACTTCCACGCCGCCGTCGCGCAGCGCGTCGACATAGCGCGACGGCAGGTCGAAGCTGCCGATGCTGTCGTACAGCAGATAGCAGCGCACACCGGCTCGGGCGCGCGCGAGCAGCGCGTCGCGTAGCATCGCGCCGAGCGCGTCGTCGCGGATGATGAAGAACTGCACGAGTACATAGCTGCGCGCGGTTTCGATCGCGGCGAGAATCGCGGAAAACGTCGCTTCGCCGTTGACGAGCGTGCGCACCGCGTTACCGGCGACGAACGGCATTCCGCCCAGATGGGTGAGCGCGCGCACGCGCGCGGAACCGAGCGCATCGTGAGGCAGACCGGGCATCGGATGTGCGGCGCCCCACGGCATCGGATGCGTGCGGGTGCGCAGCGCCGCCGTTTCCTGACGGCGTGCGTCGACGTAGCCGGAAAATTTGCTGCGGCCGAGGAACAGATACGGGATCAGCGTCAGATAAGGCATCGCCGTCAACGACACTGCCCACGCGATCGCGCCTTGCGACGTCCGGGTGTTCAGGATCGCATGACAGGCGGCGATCACGCCGAGCACGTGAGCCGCGCCGATCAGAGTGCCGAGGCTGAGCCAGTCGATTTGCATGAGCGCACGGAATATCCGAGGAAGTTCGTGCGGCCCGCCGGGTTCGGCGTGCCGCTTCGCGCATCTTACCGAGCGTCCGGACGAGCGGCCACCCCCCGTGGGCGGGAATCAGCCGCGTCGATGGCGGCTGCCGGGCGGATCGGGCCGATGCGTCGCCCGGCAAACCTGCGTCGACTGTCAGGCGGCGGGCAGGTCGGCCGCGTGGATCAGGAACACGCTGTCGTCGTCCGCGCTCGTCGGCAGCCAGATCAACTCGAGGCCGCCGAACGCGGCCTCGACGTTCGCGCGTTCGTTGCCGATCTCGACGACGAGCACGCCGTCGTCGGTCAACCAGCGGCGCGCATCGCCGACGATGCGGCGCACGACGTCCATGCCGTCCGTGCCGCCCGCGAGCGCCATTTCCGGCTCGTGACGGTATTCGTCGGGCAATGCCGACATCGATTGCGCGTTCACGTAAGGCGGATTCGTGATGATCACGTCGTAGCGATGTCCGGGTTCTTGCCGCGATGCCGGCAGCGGTGCGTATAGATCGCCGTGGTACAGCGCAATGCGCTCGTCGAGCCCGTAGTCGCCGACGTTGATTTTGGCGACATCGAGCGCATCGGCGCAAAGGTCGACCGCATCGACTTCGGCGTTCGCAAACGCGAGCGCCGCGAGAATCGCGAGGCACCCGGAGCCCGTGCAAAGCTCGAGCACCGAGCCGACCAGCTCGGGGTCCTCGACATAGGGCTGCAGACCGTCGTCGAGCAGCTCGCCGATAAACGAGCGCGGCACGATCACGCGCTCGTCGACGTAGAAACGATGGCCGTGCATCCACGCTTCGTTCGTGATGTAGGCGGCGGGCACGCGCTCGGTCGCGCGGCGTTCGATCACGGCCAGCACCGCGGCGATTTCGTCCGGAGCTAGGCGTGCGTCGAGGAACGGCTCGAGCGTGTCGAGCGGCAGGTGCAGCGTATGCAGCACGAGGTAGACCGCTTCGTCATACGCATTGTCGCAACCGTGGCCGAACGCGAGTTTCGCGGCGCTAAAGCGCGATACCGCGTAGCGCACCAGGTCGCGCACGGTTGCAAATGGAGTGGGGGAGGTTGTCATCAGGCAGTCCCGGTCAAGCGATCAGTTGTTCGAGCACGCGGCGGTATACGTTCTTCAGCGGCTCGATGAAACGCACTTCGACGTGCTCGTCGATCTTGTGGATGCTGCCGTTCGGCGGCCCGAACTCGATGACTTGCGGACAGATCCGCGCGATGAACCGGCCGTCCGACGTGCCGCCCGTGGTCGACAGCTCCGGCGTGACGCCCGTTTCCGCGCGAATCGCATGCTCGAGCGCGTTCGACAGCTCGCCGCGCGGCGTGAGGAACGGCAGGCCGCTTACCGACCACGTCAGTTCGTAGTCGAGCCCGTGACGGTCGAGAATGTCGTGCACGCGGCGTTGCAGCCCGTCGACCGTGCTCGCCGTCGAGAAACGGAAGTTGAACAGCAACTGCGCGTGGCCGGGGATCACGTTCGTCGCGCCAGCGCCGGCGTGCAGATTCGACGCCTGCCAAGTGGTCGGCGGGAAGTATTCGTTGCCGTCGTCCCAGCGCTCGGCCGCAAGTTCGGCGAGCGCGGGCGCGATCAGATGGATCGGATTTTTCGCGAGATGCGGATAAGCGATATGGCCCTGCACGCCCTTGACGATGAGTTCGCCCGACATCGAGCCGCGCCGGCCGTTCTTGACGGCGTCGCCGAGCGTGGCCGTCGACGTCGGCTCGCCGACGATGCAGTAGTCGAGCCGCTCGCCGCGCGCCTGCAGCGCGTCGACGACTTTCACGGTGCCGTCCGTCGCGGGGCCTTCCTCGTCGCTCGTGATCAGAAAGCCGATCGAGCCGCGATGTTGCGGATGCGCGGCGACGAATTCCTCGGCTGCGACGACGAAGCCCGCGAGCGACGTCTTCATGTCGGCGGCGCCCCGGCCGTACAGCTTGCCGTCGCGGTGCGCGGGCGTGAAAGGCGGCGAACTCCATTGTTCGAGCGGGCCGGTCGGCACGACGTCGGTGTGGCCGGCAAAGGCGAGCAGCTTGCCGTCGCGGCCTTGCGTGCCGCGCTTGACGGCCCAGAGATTCGTGACGCCGTGCGACGCGATCGTCTCGCACTGGAATCCGAGCGCCAGCAGGCGTTCGGTCATCAGTTGCTGGCAGTGTTGATCGTCGGGCGTGACGGACGCGCGTGCGATGAGCTGTTCGGTGAGGGCTAGGGTGGCGGACATGATTCGGACCACGGTTCGATAAAAAAATGCCGGCGCGACGGCCGGCAGCGTGTCAGGCAAGACGGCGGTGCACGTTCAGGAGAAATGCCCGGCGTACTCGTCGGCCGAGAAGCCCAGCGTTTTCACGCGGCCGTCGACGACGACGACGGGCCGCTTGATCACGGAAGGCTTGTCGATCATCAGCGCGATCGCGCCCACTTCGGATTCGGCCGCGACCTTCTGCTCATCGGTGAGGCCGCGCCACGTCGTGCCGCGCCGGTTGACGAGCGCATCGAGCGGCACGTCCTTCAGCCAGCTCTTGATGAGCGGCGCGGTGACGCCGGCTTTCTTGAAATCGTGGAACGCGAACGCGACGCCGTGCGATTCGAGCCACGTGCGGGCCTTCTTCACGGTGTCGCAGTTCGGAATCCCGTAGACGACGATCACGGCGGTGTTCGCTGCGCCTGCCATCAGTCGCCTCGCAGCAGCTCGTTCAGGCCGACCTTCGCGCGTGTTTTCGCGTCGACCTTCTTCACGATCACCGCGCAGTACAGGCTGTGCGTGCCGTCCTTCGACGGCAGGTTGCCCGCGACGACGACCGAGCCGGCCGGAATGCGGCCGTAGCTGATCTCGCCGGTTTCGCGATCGTAGATCTTCGTGCTTTGGCCGAGGTAGACGCCCATCGAAATGACCGAATTCTCCTCGACGATCACGCCCTCGACGACTTCCGAGCGCGCGCCGATGAAGCAGTTGTCCTCGATGATGACGGGGTTGGCCTGCAACGGCTCGAGCACGCCGCCGATGCCGACGCCGCCCGACAGATGCACGTTCTTGCCGATCTGCGCGCACGAGCCGACGGTCGCCCAGGTATCGACCATCGTGCCTTCGTCGACATACGCGCCGATATTCGTGTACGACGGCATCAGCACGACGTTCTTCGCGATGAACGAGCCGCGGCGCGCGATCGCCGGCGGCACGACGCGAAAGCCGCCCGCTGCGAAGTCGTCGGCCGAATAGTTCGCGAACTTCGACGGCACTTTGTCGTAGAACTGCGAGTAGCCGCCCGCCGGCATCGGCGTGTTGTCCTCGAGGCGGAACGACAGCAGCACGGCTTTCTTCAGCCACTGGTGCACGGTCCAGTTGCCGTCGATTTTTTCGGCGACGCGCAGCGCGCCGCGGTCGAGTTGCTCGATCGCGTGCGCGACGGCCTCGCGGACTTCCGCGGGCGCGGCCTTCGGCGACAGTTCGGCGCGGTTTTCCCACGCGCTATCGATGATTTGCTGAAGTTGTTGCGACATGTTCGTGGCTATGCTGGACGTGGAGGTCAATCAAACGGGATGCATCAGGGCCAGGCGTGCGGGAAAGCTTCGGCGCCGCCGGGTTTCAACGCATGAGGCCGCGGCAGAAATCGACGATGCGCCGCGCGCCTTCGACGCATTCGGCCGAGCCCGCGACGAGCGCGATGCGGATGAAGTCGCGGCCGGGATTCGCGCCGTGTGCATCGCGGGCGAGATACGAGCCGGGCAGAACCGTCACATTATAGTCGGCGAACAGGCGGCGGGCGAACTCGGTATCCGATAGGCCGGTGCGCGCGACGTTGGCCCACAGGTAGAACGCGGCGTCGGGCACGCGCACGTCGATCACGTCGGCGAGCATCGGCGTGAGCGTCGCGAATTTTTGAGCATAGAGCGCGCGGTTTTCGCGCACGTGCGCCTCGTCGCCCCATGCGGCGAGGCTCGCGCGCTGCCACACGGGCGACAGCGCCGCGCCATGGTAGGTGCGATACAGCAAAAAGCGCTTGAGCAGCGCCGCGTCGCCCGCGATGAAGCCGGAGCGCATCCCCGGCACGTTCGAGCGCTTCGACAGGCTCGACAGCATCACGAGCCGCTCGAACCCGCGGCCGAGCCGGTGCGCGGCCTCCAGGCCGCCGAGCGGTGGCTTCGCTTCGTCGAAATAAATCTCCGAATAGCATTCGTCGGATGCGATCACGAAGCCGTGTCGCTCCGACAGCGCAAACAGTTCGCGCCAATCGTCGAGCGTCAGCACGGCGCCCGTCGGATTGCCGGGCGAGCAGACGTAGACGAGCTGCGTGCGCGCCCAGACCTCGTCGGGCACGGCCGAATAGTCGGGCGCGTAATTGCGCGCCGGGTCGCTGTTCACGTAATACGGCTCGGCGCCCGCGAGGAGCGCCGCGCCTTCGTAGATTTGGTAGAACGGATTCGGACAGAGTACGATCGGTTTTTCGCGGCCGCCGGCTGCGCGAGTCGGATCGATCACCGCCTGCGCGAGCGAGAACAGCGCCTCGCGCGAGCCCGACGCGGCCAGCACTTGCGTGGCGGCGTCGATCGCGGCAAGCCCGTAGCGGCGCGTGAGCCAGCGTGCGATCGCCTCGCGCAGCGCGTCGGCGCCGGCCGTGGCCGGATACGCGGCGAGCCCGTCGAGCGCGTCCGCGGCGGCCTCGCGGATCAGCGCGGGCGTCGCATGTTTCGGCTCGCCGATGCCGAAGCTGATCGGTGGCAGATGCGCGGGCGGCGTGATGCCGGCGAGGAGCGCGCGGAGCTTTTCGAACGGATAAGGCTGGAGCGTGTCGAGACGTGGGTTCACGGGCTTGGGCGGACTAAACCGGTAGGGCCGACGGATGGGCCGGGTTGAGCGAAACGGGCGTGGCGCGGTGGCGCGCTGCGCAAAGGGTGCCGCCGGCAAGCGCGGCATAGGCCGCCGGGCGCACGCGCAATCGCGCGTGGATCGCGGCGCGGCGGCTGCCGACGTACCGCGCCTGACGGACCGCATGGACGAACCGGCGGCGATCGGGCCTGTGCATCGGACCTGGATCAACTTGCCGATCTCGGGCCGGGGATGCGGCGGCGTTCCGATTATAGCGTGGCGTCGTCTTGCGACGAGCGGCGGTTTCGGGTGACGGGCAGCGGTTTCGCATGGCGATCGGCGGTTGAAGGACGGAAGAAGGACGCAGCGGCGCGTGCATGGCCGCGCGTCGTCGTAACAGCATGAAGAGGTTGGGTTTGCAGATGAATGAACGGCGGGCCGCGTGGCCCGCGCTTGCGATTCTGATCGGCGCGTCGGTATGGGGCCTGATCTGGTATCCGCTGCGGCTGCTGGCGTCGCTCGGCGTGACGGGCACGGCGGCGAGCGCCGCGACGAGCTTGGTCGCGTGCGCGTTCGTGCTATGCGTGCGGCGCAAGTCGATCGCGACGGTGCGCTGGCATTGGCTGCTGCCCGCGCTTGCCGTCGTGGCGGGCGTGACGAATCTGGGCTTCGTCTGGGGCACGATACATGGCGAAGTGCTGCGCGTGATGCTGCTCTTTTACCTGACGCCGGCGTGGACCGCGATCTACGCGCATTTCATTCTGCGCGAGCGCCTGACGGCCGCCGGCGCGGCACTCGCCGCGCTGTCGCTCGCCGGTGCGGCGCTGATGCTGTGGTCGCCGCGGCTGGGCATGCCGCTGCCGTCGAATCTTGCCGAGTGGGCGGGGCTGGCGGCCGGACTGAGTTTCGCGATGAGCAACGTGCTCGTCGTCAAGGCAAGCCGCGAGCTGCCGCAGATGAAACCCGAGATGCGCACGGCGACGCTGTTCGGCGGCGCGGCCGCGCTCGGCATCGCGGCATCTTTCGTCGAGGGCGTGCCCGCGCTGCCCGCGGCGCAGCACCTGGGCGCGGCCGCGCTGCTTGTCGTCGGCATCGGCGTGACGGTGGCGGTGAACAACATGCTGGTTCAATACGGCCTGTCACGGGTGCCGGCGAACCGCGCGGCGATCATCATGCTGTTCGAGATTTTGATCACCGCGCTGTCGGCGTGGCTTTTTGCCAACGAGGCGCCGAGCGCGCGCGAATGGGCGGGCGGCCTTTGCATCGTCGTCGCGACCCTATTGTCGAGCCGCGTGCATCGCGCCCGGGCGGCCGGGGACGAGCCGGGCGAGCCGCGGGACGGCACCCGCGCGATGGTATGATTGCCCCATACGCGGGGCCGAATGCTTGACAGCACGGCCCCGTTTTTCGAATCTTGGGCGTGTCGCGCCGCGCCGCGCCTGTTTCAATCCGTTTCACACTCTTTACCACCGGTACTGCCGTGCGTCTGAGCTCGATCAAACTCGCTGGCTTCAAATCTTTTGTCGATCCCACGCACTTCCAGGTCCCAGGCCAATTGGTCGGCGTGGTGGGCCCGAACGGGTGCGGCAAGTCCAACATCATCGACGCCGTGCGCTGGGTGCTCGGCGAATCGCGCGCGTCCGAGCTGCGCGGCGAATCGATGCAGGACGTGATCTTCAACGGCTCGACCACGCGCAAGCCCGGCAGCCGCGCGAGCGTCGAGCTGATCTTCGACAACTCCGACGGCCGGGCGGCCGGCCAGTGGGGCCAGTACGGCGAGATCGCCGTGAAGCGCGTGCTCACGCGCGACGGCACGTCGAGCTACTACATCAACAATCTGCCCGCGCGGCGTCGCGACATCCAGGACATCTTCCTCGGCACCGGCCTGGGCCCGCGCGCTTACGCGATCATCGGGCAGGGGATGATCGCGCGGATCATCGAGGCAAAGCCCGAGGAACTGCGCGTGTTTCTCGAAGAGGCGGCGGGCGTGTCGAAGTACAAGGAGCGCCGCCGCGAGACCGAGAACCGGCTGCACGACACGCGCGAGAACCTGACGCGCGTCGAGGACATCATCCGCGAGCTGGGCGCCAATCTCGAGAAGCTCGAGGCGCAGGCGGTCGTGGCGACGAAGTACAAGGAGCTCGTCGCCGACGGCGAGGAGAAGCAACGTCTGCTGTGGCTGCTGCGCAAGAACGAGGCGGTAGCCGAGCAGCAAAAGCAGCGGCACGCGATCGGACAAGCGCAGATCGAACTCGATGCGCAGACCGCCAAGCTGCGCGAGGTCGAGGCGCAGCTCGAGACGCTGCGCGTCGCGCACTATTCGGCGAGCGACGCGATGCAGGGCGCGCAGGGCGCGCTGTACGAGGCGAACGCCGAGGTGAGCCGGCTCGAGGCCGAGATCAAGTTCATCGTCGAATCGCGCAACCGCGTGCAGGCGCAGATCGCGGCGCTCGTCGCGCA
Source organism: Burkholderia singularis (assembly GCF_900176645.1). Classification (GTDB taxonomy): domain Bacteria; phylum Pseudomonadota; class Gammaproteobacteria; order Burkholderiales; family Burkholderiaceae; genus Burkholderia; species Burkholderia singularis. The sequence goes on along the minus strand of NZ_FXAN01000035.1, from coordinate 2,792 downwards.
GCAGGAGCAATGGCGCGCGCAGGCGCAAAAGGCGCAGGACGATCTGGAGGAAGCGGAGGAGGCGCGCGCGATCGCCGAGGAAAAGGCCGCGCGCGCCGAAGACGACGCCGCGGCCAAGCACGACGCGCTGCCCGCGCTCGAGACGCGCTGGCGCGACGCGCAGGCGCAGTTGAACGACGAGCGCGGCAGGATCGCGCAGACCGAGCAATCGCTCAAGCTCGAGGCTGCGCACCAGCGCAACGCCGATCAGCAGCTCCAGCAGCTCCAGCAGCGGCACGAGCGCCTGAAGGCGGAGGCGGGCGGGCTCGACGCGCCGGACGAGGCGCAACTCGAAGAACTGCGCATGCAGCTCGCCGAGCACGAAGAAATTCTGGCCGACGCGCAGGCGCGTCTGGCCGACGCGCAGGACGCGCTGCCGACGCTCGACGCCGAGCGCCGCGCCGCGCACGAGCGCGTGCAGGCCGAAAGCGCGCAGATTCACCAGCTCGAGGCGCGGCTTGCCGCGCTCAAGCAGTTGCAGGAGAACGTGCAGACGGAAGGCAAGATCCAGCCGTGGCTCGACAAGCACGAACTGGGCGCGTTGCCGCGTCTGTGGAAAAAGCTGCATGTCGAGGCCGGCTGGGAAACCGCGCTCGAGGCGGTACTGCGCGAGCGGCTCGCGGCGCTCGAAGTATCCAATCTCGACTGGGTGAAGGCGTTCGCGAACGACGCGCCGCCCGCGAAGCTCGCGTTCTATGCGCCGCCGCCCGCGGGCGAGCCGCCCGCCGCGCCGGGCGCGTTGCGTCCGCTGCTGCCGCTCGTGCGCATCGACGACGCCGGCCTGCGCGCGGTGCTCAACGACTGGCTCGGCGCGGTGTTCGTCGCCGACGATCTCGCGCAGGCGCTCGCCACGCGCACGCAACTGCCGCCGGGCGGCGCGTTCGTCGTGAAAGCGGGCCATGTCGTCACGCGGGCCGGCGTGCAGCTTTACGCGGCGGATTCCGAGCAGGCCGGGATGCTCGCGCGCGCGCAGGAAATCGAGAATCTGGCGCGCCAGGTGCGTGCGCAGGCGCTGCTGTCCGACGAGGCGAAAGCCGCGGTGGTGCGCGCGGAAGCCGCGCACACGCAGGCGTCGCAGACGCTCGCCGAAGTGCGCGGCGAGGCCGAGCGCGCGACGCAGCGCGTTCATGCGTTGCAACTCGACGTGCTGAAACTCGCGCAGGCGCACGAGCGCTACACGCAGCGCAGCACGCAAATTCGCGAGGAACTCGAGGAGATCGGCGCGCAGATCGAAGAGCAGCGCGCGCTGCGGGCGGAGTCGGAAGCGAATTTCGAACGCCACGATGCCGAACTCGCCGAATTGCAGGCACGCTTCGAAGACAACCAGCTCGCGTTCGAAGCGCTCGACGACGAATTGACCAACGCGCGTCAGCACGCGCGCGATCTCGAGCGCGCAGCGACTGATGCTCGCTTTGCCGCGCGCCAGTCCGCCAACCGGATCGACGAATTGAAGCGAACGATCCAGGTCGCGCACGACCAGAGCGAGCGCGTCGCCGCGTCGCTCGACGATGCGCGCGCGGAACTCGAGACGATCGACGAACAGACCGCGCACACCGGTTTGCAGGATGCGCTCGAGTTGCGCGTGCAGAAGGAGGCGGCGCTTGGCGCGGCGCGCGCGGAACTCGACGATCTGAGCGCGAAGATGCGCGCGGCCGACGAGACGCGCATCGTGGCCGAGCGCTCATTGCAGCCGTTGCGCGATCGCATCACCGAATTGCAGTTGAAGGAGCAGGCCGCGCGGATGACGAGCGAGCAGTTCGCCGAGCAACTCGCGGCGGCCGAGGTCGACGAGGCGGCGCTCGCGCAGAAGCTGACGCCGGACATGAAGCCGTCGTACCTGCAAGGCGAGGTCACGCGGCTCAACAACGCGATCAACGCGCTTGGCCCGGTCAACATGGCCGCGCTCGAAGAGCTGGCGGCGGCGAGCGAGCGCAAGGTGTTCCTCGACGCGCAATCGGCCGACTTGACGAACGCGATCGAGACGCTCGAGGACGCGATCCGCAAGATCGATCAGGAAACCCGCACGCTGCTGCAGGCGACATTCGACGAAGTGAACCGTCATTTCAGCGATCTGTTCCCGCGTCTGTTCGGCGGCGGCCAGGCGAAGCTGATCATGACGGGCGACGAGATCCTCGACGCCGGCGTGCAGGTGATGGCGCAGCCGCCCGGCAAGAAAAACGCGACGATTCACCTGCTGTCGGGCGGCGAGAAGGCGTTGACCGCGACCGCGCTGGTGTTCGCGATGTTCCAGTTGAATCCCGCGCCGTTCTGTTTGCTCGACGAGGTCGACGCGCCGCTCGACGACGCGAACACCGAGCGCTTCGCGAACCTGGTGCGCGCGATGTCGGACAAGACGCAGTTTCTGTTCATCTCGCACAACAAGATCGCGATGGAGATGGCGCAGCAGCTGATCGGCGTGACGATGCAGGAGCAGGGCGTGTCGCGGATTGTCGCGGTCGACATGGAAACGGCTGCCGGGTTTGCGCAGAATAACGGTTGATGACAGGGCGCGCGAAAGCGCAACGCGAATCATCGATCGCGTTCGCACGCGCCGCATGACGAAGAATTGCTGATGGAGCATGCATGGACGAGTTGACACTCGGGTTGATTGGCGCAGGCGCCGTCGTGGTGGGCGGCGTCGTGGTGTACAACGCGTGGCAGGCAGCGAAGGTGCGGCGCAGGATGCCGCGTCCGATGCCGGCCGACGCGGCCGAGGCCGCCGCGCGGCACGAGCACGACGATGCGCCTTTCAT
>NZ_FXAN01000131.1 GCF_900176645.1 Burkholderia singularis | reverse complement strand
CTCGCGACGCACGCGCTGACAATGGCATGGTTTCGCCGCTGTCCCGCCCCCGGCGCGCTGTGCCATTCGGAGCGCGGCAGCCAGTATGCTCGCGATCCTCCTTTACTAAACCAAGCACGACGCGAACCGGGTATTGCGCGAGCGGCTTGCCGGGGGGCGACCGGAGCACATTGCAAGACAATTCGAACAACGCCGCTGTCATGCCCGGAATGTTGCTCCGCCTATCGCCATTTCCCATGCAATTGAACAGGTCCTGCCGCAAAAAGTCTCTATCGGGTGATAGTGCGAAGGAACTCGTTACGCGCTTGGATGTTGTGCTCAAAATCACCAATGTAGCATTGCGTAATCACGCGTTCGTCGCCGCGGCGATTTTCCCCCATGAGCAGACACAGTTGTTCGGCTTCGATCCAGCAAGCCGCTCCCCGTGCCTTGCCGTGAGTAACAAGGGCTGTCGCGATCTCGTTCGTGATCCACTCCTGATATGTATAGCGATGACTGATTGCGTCGATCATTCGGGCGATACGTCCGAAGCCATGCAGGCGCCCGCCAGGCAGGTAGGCCACGTGGGCCACACCGCGGAACGGCAGTAGATGATGTGGACAAACGCCATGCACAGCGATACTGCGTATGATCACCATGTCTTCCCGGTGATCATCGAAACCCGTCCCGAGCGCGTCGGCAGGATCAACATCATAGCCGTCGAGTAGGCGCTTCTGCCAAAGTTCACGCACGCGCTGCGCCGTGCGGCCGGTATGTGCGGCATCGATTTCAATACCACTGGCTCGGAGCAGACTACTGACCGCCAGCTCGAATGCGACAGGATCAAAATTGCGCGTGCGCCGTATTTCCGCAGGTGACGGGCCGTGCGCATCGCATGCGTTATCGTATTCAGTGTGATGCATCTCGTCTTCTCTTTGGAGTAGCTACAATGTTTTCAGCAAGTCGGCGTTGCTCCTGCAAATGCTTGCTTGCCCAACTGCGTGAATGACTTTCGCGACAATACTCACCGTGACGTCGTAGCCCACCATGCACGGGCGCAGCACGCTTCGATCCCTGCTGCGATTAGTAGGCGTTCAATACCCGTGTCCCGCCCGCCGACCTGGCGCAGGAGCTCCCATCAGACTAAAGCGGGTTGAGAGAGTTCAATAAACTTCACGTCATTCAATGGCGTCGAAAGCGCGATTGCGAGCCCCATCGCGCCCATATCAGTTGAAACGATGTCCGTGAGACACCCTCGCTGAAGGAGCGACGGCCGTCTCTCGCGCTATATTCAGCGCTGCGTGCAGCCTTCCAAAATAATGAGCGAGAGGACGTGCCCGGCCTCGGTAATTCGTCGAATCTGACGATCCAAGGCGGAACTGTTCTCTGCGATACTGGGCGACATTCCCAAAGGGGTAACAGGCATGGTGCTGAACGAAACGGATGCCGCTTTCCGCGACGAGGTGCGTCGCTTTTTGGCCAGCGCGCTGACAGACGATCTGCGCTCGGCGGGGCGCCGCTGTTCGGGTATCTTTGCCGACTATCCTGCGGGCATACGCTGGCACCGCATTCTCGCGGGGCGCGGCTGGAGCGTGCCGCAGTGGCCGGTGGAGCACGGCGGCACCGGCTGGACACCGCTACAGCACTACATCTTCGCCAGCGAGCTGGCCGAAGCCGATGCGCCGCCGCTCGCTCCCATGGGCACGAACATGGTCGGGCCGGTAATCATTGCCTATGGCAGCCCGCAGCAGCAGCAAGGCTGGCTGCCCGGCATCCGCTCAGGCGAGGACTATTGGGCGCAGGGCTATTCCGAGCCGCAGTCCGGTTCCGATCTGGCGTCGCTGCATTGCAAGGCGGTGCGCGATGGCGACGAGTACGTCATCAACGGAACCAAGATTTGGACCACTCACGCGCAATATGCCAACCGCATGTTCTGCCTGGTCCGCACAGCGCAAACGAGCAAGCCACAGCAGGGCATCAGCTTCCTGTGCTTCGACCTCCAGCAGCCTGGCATTACGGTGCGACCGATCATCAGCATCTCAGGCGACCACGAACTGAATCAGGTGTTCTTCGACGATGTTCGTGTGCCGGTTTCGGGCTTAATCGGCGAGGAGAATCAGGGTTGGAGCATCGCCAAGTACTTGCTGCAGCACGAGCGCGGTAGTGCGTGGGCACCGATGCTGCGGGCGCGCTTGCGCCGGCTGCGCCGCTTCGTGGAGCAGGCCTTCGAGCAACAGCCGTCCGCAAGCGCAGAGCGCCGTGATATCGAACTCAAGTTGGCCGACGTCCAATGCCGCATCGACGCCGTGCAAGCGTTGGAAATGCGCGCGCTGCAAGCGCACACGCGCGGTGAGCCTCCGGGCATCCGCCCTTCGGTGGGGAAGGTGCTGGGCACCGAAACACGTCAGCGCATCACCGAGCTTGGCGTGGAGATCGCAGCGCACTACGCGGGCGCTCGCGTGCCGATGGAGCTATGCGACGCGGGCGGCGCGCTGGCCATTCCTGAGGAGTCGGTGTTCAGCATGTCGGCCTATCTGAACGACCGCGCGGCTTCCATTTATGCTGGGACCAATGAAGTGCAGCGCAACCTGATTGCTGCGCGCCTGCTAGACGACTGAGCACGTTTGAGGACCCGGACGCCATGAACTGCGACAACTCAGCTTTCGAGCTTACCGAGACTCAGGCCATGCTGCGCGACAGTCTTGAGCGCTTCCTGACTGAGCAATACGATATCGAACTGCGAACCCGCACGCTGGCCGCCGCCGAAGACCAGCCGCCGCTGTGGCGTGCATTTGCACACAAGTTGGGCTTGTTCGGCGCCTCGTTCAGTGAAGCGCAAGGCGGCTTGGGCGGCGACATGCGCGACAACCTCGTCATCATGGAGACGCTGGGCCGCCACTTGGCGGCCGAGCCCTATCTTTCCACCGTCGTGATCGGCGGCGGTCTGCTCAGGCGTGTGCCGGGCGCGCAAGCGCATAGCCTGCTGGGCCGCGTAATAGACGGCGACGCAGTGATTGCCTTCGCCGCTACTGAGCCGCAGGGACGCTACGACCTTGCGGACATCCAGACTCGGCTGAAGCCGGTCGGCGGCGGCTGGTTGCTGAGCGGCCGGAAGGCTGTCGTGCATAGCGCGCCCTGGGCCACCGAGCTGCTGATTACCGCGCGTAGCGCGGGAGCACCTTACGATCCGCTGGGCGTGTCGCTCTTGTGTCTGCCGGCCGACGTGCCAGGCATCAGCCGTCGTGTTTACCGTACACTCGACGGCGGCCGTGCCAGCGAGCTCGTATTCAACGAAGTGCCGGTGCGAGCCGACCAATTGCTGGGCGAGCCGGGCGCAGCGCTGCCTTTGCTCGAACAGGCGCTGGACGAAGCGACGCTCGCCGTGTGCGCCGAAGCGTGCGGCGTGCTGTCCCGGCTGCTCCATGACACAGTGGATTATGCGAAGCAGCGCCGTCAGTTCGGTGTGCCGATCGCAAGTTTTCAGGTGCTGCAGCATCGCATGGCCGACATGTACATGGCGCTGGAACAAGTTCGCGCGCTAACGGCGGCTTCGGTGGCGGCGCTGGACGCACCGCCCGCCGAGCGCATGAGTGCGGTGTCGTCGGCCAAGGTCTGCGTGAACCGCGCTTGCCGCATCGTCGGACAGGGCGCTGTGCAGATCCACGGCGGCATGGGAATGACCGAGGAGCTGGCGGTAGGGCATTATTTCCGCCGTGCGACGCAGATCGAGCAGTTGTTCGGTTCGCTCGAGCATCATCTGAGGCGCGTGGACCGTGTTGCGCAAGCGTTCGACGCTTGAGTTGAAGATGATCTCGACGTCAACGGGAGCAGGCTGATCACTGAATCACTGCCCGCCGCCTTGCCGCCGCCACCGCTTGTATACGGTTGTGGACATCGAGCTTGAGATTGATGCTGCGCAGATGGGTGCGCACCGTACTGTCGGAAATGTTTAGTTTCTCGGCCATTGCACCGTTCGAATAGCCTTCGGCAAGCAGATGCAGGATACGCACCTCCTGCCGTGTGAGGTTACCGCCGCTCAGGTCGCCGTCGGTATCAGCTGCTTCGTGTTGCGACGCGGAGACGCCCAGACCATGCAGCAGCCGCAGCAGATAGTCGCCGAAAATCGGATCGCCACGACCCGACTGCTCCTGCAAATCCCTGTACAGACGCTGGAGCAGTGGCACTAACGCTGCTCCTTCGTCGAGCACCAGCCGCACGAAACCGTCGGTGCAGGCCTCGTGCAATACGGCTTGCCCGGTTTGCAATGCACTGGCAATGTCGGTGCAGCGATGCTGTGCCAAGGCTTGCAGCACGCGTAGCTTGAGCGCGCGCCGGCGGCGTGCCGATTGCGTGGCGGTGGCTATCTCGGCGGCCAGTTTGGGCAAAGCGGCAGTGGCATTGCCGAAGGCGATCTCCCAGCGCAGCTGGCCAATCGCCAGATCGTCGACATCGTGCCAGGGCAGGCACAGCGTGCGCACACGTTCCCACAGGGCAGGACTGTCCGCGCGCTCCAACGTTTCGCGGGCAGCCAGCCCATGACCTTGCATCAACAAGAGGCGCGCATGCTCCAATCGCGCGGTGATCACTAGGCGCGGCAACTCGCGTTGATGGCCCAGACACTCGAGTTCGGCGAGCACCTGTTTCGCCCCATCGACATCGCCTTGCTGGAAGGCGATGCGCGAACGCAGCGTGTGACTGATGATGACGTGGTCGGGCAGCGCGATGTCGCGCACCAGCGGGCTGTAGACATTGAGCAGGCGTAGCGCCTGATCGAGCTGGCCGCCCTCATAGACGGTGCTGGCATACAGCACGCCAGCCCAGGCGTTGCCGTGAGCGTGATTGTAGCCCGTGCCATGGGCTTCGCCGGCGGCCATGCGAAAGCGCGCGGCGGCTTGGCGAACGCGGCCCTCCCGCAGATCGAGAATGCCCTGCATCGATTCGGTGAAGCGAGTCGTCAAGCGATCGCCTTGCGAGGCCTGGTGCGCCACATCGAGCAGCCGGTGCGACTGCGCTGGTTCATCGACTAGCGCATGGATGCAGGCCATGGTGTTGGTAAGCAGAATCGTGGCAAAACCGTGCTCATCGGCGCTGTTGCGTGCCTGCCGCAGGCTATGCCGCCCTGCTGCGAGCGCTTCGTCGAAGCGGTCCATCATGGCCAGCAGTAGTGGCCGGAGCGCCGCCGCATGGTCCTGTACAGCCGGCACGGTGCTGCGCTCGCAGGCGCTCGCCTCAAGCCGAGCCAGCGCCTGCGCAGGCCCGTGGGAGAAACAATCGGCCCAGATGGCGGCCACCAGCAGCAGCGGTTCGTTGGCGATGAGATGGTCGGGCAAGGCGGTCAGCCAGCGGGCGAGCAAGCGTAAGCGTCCCTGCTCGATGAAGGATTCGACGTGCCGCACCAGCAGCGACGTGGCGTGTGCTAGGTCGCCGCCATCGATTGCGTGATCGATGGCGTTAACCATCCGGCCTCTGGCTTCGTACCAGCCGGAGGCCGCCAGATGCAGCCTGGCGACCTGCTCCAGTTGTTCATCGGCCAGGCGGGCGCGCAGGAAGTCGTTGAACAGGCTGTGGTAGCGCCAGGCTCGATCCGTGCCTTCCAGACCCGGCAGTGGCGTGACAAACAGATTGTCGGCCTCCAGGTTTTCAAGCATGAGAAGGCTATTGCAGTCCGGCACCAGTTCGTCGCACAACGGAACCTCGAGCTTCCGCAGGATGCTCGTGCGCAGCAGGAAACGGCGCGTGGCATCGTTCTGCTGCCAGAACACGGCTTCGGCGAGATAGGTCGCAATCGGGCAATACGAACCCGAAAAGCGCTCGATGAACTCATCGGTGTGCAATTGCCGTTGCAGAGCCGTTGCTGCCAACGATAGTGCGGCCACCCAGCCTTCGGTCTTGCGATGCAACTGCTGAACTGCTTGCGAGGCAAGTTGCAGTTGCGGGTGCAACGCGAAATAGCGCTCGGTATCGGATAGTGACAGGCGTAGATCCCCGATATCGATGTCCAACAGTTGACCGTGCGCGCGCAGGCGGGAAAGGCTCAGATCAGGTTGACTGCGTGTGCCGATGACGAGGCGTCCTTCGCGGGGCAGCTGCTCGATCAACTCACGTACCAGTCCGAGGACAACGGGTTCCTGGATGCGCTCGAAGTCGTCCAGAAAGATCGCATAGGGCGCGTCGTGCGTCGACAAGCGGCGCAGCAACTCAACAGGGGCGCCATGCGGTACGTGATCGCAGGCGATCTTCGTCATCGCTGCTGCAAGGCGGGCAATGAAGCGCGAAGTGTCGTTGTCGGCGGCGTCGAGCGTGAGCCAAGCGGTATCGATGCCGTTGGTTTCGAACTGCTCACGTACCTGGGCCATCGTGCTGGTCTTGCCGTATCCCGCCGGCGCGCACACGAGTATCAGCTTGACCGGCGCGGTGCGGGCGATGCGCTTGCAAATGTCGTCGCGTGCGAGCTGTGCCGCCGTGCTTAGGGGCAGGGGGGGCTTGTTCGATCGTGGCGTTGAATGGGCGTTCATGCCTCGGCATTTTGAAGAGCCCGCCGCGGCGACGCACCGTCGAAAACGACGAATTCGGCGCGCCATCTGGAATCGTCGAAAGTGACGATGTTGTGCGTTGCCCGCGTTTCATTACATTACTGACTATCTGTTGTGGTGGATACGGCCCCAAGAGTCGTGCCGCCATCCGGACAGGTAATAGGTTCTGAGGTGAGCTTCCCTCGGTTTTTCGCCTTCCAACGGTCCCGAGTTATGCAGCGGCATCCTTGGTCTGCTGAGCTTTGACCCAGTCCCGAAGGAACCGCTGCGGAGAAACCAAGCCGAGTGACGAATCTCGACGACTGCGGTTGTAAAACACTTCGATGTATTCGAACAGATCG
>NZ_FXAN01000070.1 GCF_900176645.1 Burkholderia singularis | reverse complement strand
GGGCAACGGGATGACCGCGATCACGAGCTTCGTCGCGATCCTCGGCGTTCGCGAGCTTCGCGTCCAGGCTGAAACGGCCGGCGCCGACACTCGCCAGCAGCAGGAAGCCACCGGCCATGGACACGTTCTTCAGGAGCATCACCGTCTGCGTCTGATCCGCGAATTGGTTGTGGAAGAGCGCGGCGGTGACGACGCAGAAGCCGGCAAGCAGCGCCGCCACGATGCGTACGCGATAACCGGCGACGATCAGTAGACTCGTGCCGATCTCGAACAGCACCGTCGGCACGAACAGCGCGGCCGGCACGTGATTGGCTTCCATGTAAGCGCGAATCGCATCCGGCGCGGCGAGTTTCGACAGGCCGGAAAGCAGAAAGATCAGCACTAGAAGAATTCGCGCAGCCAGCATGGTGACCGGCTGCAATCTTTCGACATCGGTCGCCGATCGAAAGCGATCGGCCGTGGCGTTGTATTTCATATCGTAGTCCTATGTTTATAGAAATGTTGAAGGTGCTTTGGCGGTGAACTTACCGGTTCATGGTCAAATGGTTACAACAATCTTTCCCAGCGCGCGATTGCTTTCCATCAGGCAGTGAGCGCGACGAAGTTCGTCGAAATCCAGCGTATGCGTTTGCAGCGATGGAATGTCGCCATCCGCCGTGGCGCGAGCGATGGCGAGCAGCGGAACGTCGGCGGCAGGCATCGCGCTCGTGCCGAACAGCGCGGACGAGAAAAAACCAAGCCGCACGCCGTTAGGCAGATCCTTCATCAGATGAAATGACTGGAGCTCCGTCCCACCGTGCAATCCGACAATAATCAGCACCCCGAACGGGCGCAATGCACAAGCGGAATCTCTCAGTGTGCTGGCGCCGACCGCCTCGAATACCGCGTCGACGCCGGACGGAACCACTGCCTTGACCGCGGACGCGATCTGCCCGTCGTCCAGGAGTGCGAGGTCCGCACCGACGTCACGCATACGTTGCAGGTTGGCAGCTTCGCGGCTCGTCGCAATCACCGTGACCCCACGGAATTTCGCATAGGCGATGGCCGCGAGGCCGACGGAGGACGTACCGCCGCGAATCAGCAGTGTTTCGCCGCAGGCGATCGCCAACATCTTGTCGAGTGCGCCAATTGCCGTGATATAGGCTCCCGGGAGTGCCGCCAGTTCGGCCCATGAAAGCACGCTGCCGTCCAGGGCGATCACATTGCTCCGCTGTACGGTGACTTCTTCCGCATAGCTACCCGGGCGGGTGAACTGCAACCCGCCCATCGCGGTCGCGACAGCTTGCCCGGTGTGAAACTGACCGGAAGGATCGTTAAGGACTTCGCCGACAGCTTCGATACCCGGCACACGGTACGCCTGATCGTTCGAACCAAGCTTCCCTGCGCGGAGATGCGTTTCCACACGATTGAGCCCGAACGCGCGCACGCGAATCCGTACTTCTCCGGATCTTGGATCGCGCTGCGGGATGTCGAGCAATTGCAGCACGTCCGGGCCACCGAAGCGTTCGATCACGTAGGCTTTCATGCTTTCTCCAGGCGGGCGACCGTATTGGGTACCCTTCGTCAATTTGAAGGGCTCATTCTGGGCTATCGATATCCGCAATGTAACTGGTTAAAATGAGAGAAATGCTTTCATTTTTGGTAGGGAAAATTGGATCTCAACGATGTCCGGATTTTCGTCAGCGTCGTGCAGACGGGCAGCCTTTCCGGCGCCGCGACACGATTGGCGATACCGTTGCCGACGGTCAGTCGCCGCATTCGCGCGCTGGAACAGCAACTCCGGGTCCAGTTGCTCGAACGGACCGCACGCGGCACCAAACTGACGGAGGCCGGAACGCGGCTGTACGAACATGCAAGTCGCGGCGTCGAGATGCTTGCCGAAGGGGAGCAGGCCGTCGTCAGCGATCAAGCGCGGCTGAAAGGGCGGCTGCGTCTTTCACTGCCGCCCGGGTTCGACGTGTGGTGGACACTGTTGTCCGAGTTTCAGAAGCGATATCCGGATATTCATTTGCACGCGTATGCGACCGAGCGGCGCGTGGATTTGATCGAAGATGGAATCGACGTCGCGCTGCGCGTTGGCGCGATTGCACACGAGTCGATGGTCGCACGCCAATTGCTAGCCTACCGTCACGTGCTGGTGGCCAGCGCTTCGTTGCTCGACACGCTGGGCGTACCAAACTCGCCTGGCGACCTGCACCGGTTCCCGTGTGCGGTATGGAGTCCCGTAGCCGAAGTCAGCCGTGGCTGGCGCTTGGGCAAACAGACGTTCGAACCCAATCCCCTCCTGTCCACCAACGACTACACGTACTTGTGCAGCCGTGCCATCGCGGGCGAAGTCGTCACCGAGCTTCCACCATTCCTTGCCGCGGAACCTGTTCGGCAGGGACGATTGGTCTCCGTGCTTCCGTCGTATCCATTGCCTGAACAACGAGTGAACCTGCTATATCCGTCGCATCGGCATCCGTCGGCCATCGTTCGCGCATACCTCGAGTTTTGCCAATCTCAGATCACGTGGTTCAAGCGCGTGTGCACTGTCGAGTAGCGAAGTGGGGTCGCCTTCGGTGCACTCCGCGTATACGTGATGCCTTAGAGCGTGTTATGCACTTTTCATCGGTGCTGTCGTCCAAGAGAGATGGAAAAACGCGGCCCCTACCCGAGTGACGTAACGGACGAAGAATGGAGTTTCGTCGTGCCGTATCTGACTCAGTCCGAGCTGATCACGCATATCCTTGCTATTGATCAGCTCGTACATCCCCTTCAGCCCCGTCACCGGATCGCTCAGGAATTGCGCCAAGCCGCGCACATCGCTCCAACCCGCTTGCACGAGGCCCTTGCCGATGCCAACGGCGGTCGCTCCATCCTGCACCGACGACACCGCCGCCCACTTCCCGGTAGTCTGAGCCATGCACGCAAGCGTCGTACATGCGGCCAATTCCTTCTTCGCCTGAACGATTTGTTCCGACGCCAGCCAGTTATTCTGCGCCGCCGCCGTCGCGCCATTCGTCGCCGCTGCCGCACCTGACGCACCGCCCACGCCCGTTTCCGTCGCCACGCCCGCCACGATCGACGCAATCAGGTTCTGCTTCGCCTCCTTCTCCTGCTCGGTAGGCGTGTCCCCAGCACCGTCTCGACGATGTGACAGGAAATTGCCAGAGTAGTCCCCACCAAAAAGTAGTGGGGACTACAGTGGCAACGGAAGCACCGAAGAGAACTTCGCGCAAAGGCATCCCGAATCACCCCATCGAATTCAGACGGCATCTGGCCAAACTGGCCTGCGAGCCGGACGTATCGGTGGCGCGTCTGGCGATGGAGCATGGGGTGAATCCGAACCTGGTGTTCAAATGGCGTCGAGCATT
>NZ_FXAN01000099.1 GCF_900176645.1 Burkholderia singularis | reverse complement strand
CGCCTGTGCGGCGGCAGCGGCGTCGCCCGCCGCACAGGCGATCCGGGACGCAGGCACCCGCACATTGCGCCCCCGGTAGTCCGACAGCACGAGACCATGCTCGCGCAACTGCGCTTGAATCCGCTGCCGTCCGATCAGTTCGACGTCGGCGCCCGCCGCGAGCAGCCGCCCGCCCAGATAGCAGCCCACCGCCCCCGCGCCATAGACGCAAATCGCCGCCATGGCTGCCACGCTCACACGCGTGCATTGCGCGCGCCCGCCCGCACAGGCCCGACGCGGCGTTCGATTGCGTCGCGCACGTCGGCGCGCAGCCCGACGAAGAACGCCACTTCCGCGACGACGAACAACGGGCCGACGATAAGCCCGATCAAGTCGTCGACGAAGGCGGGCTTACGCCCTTCGAAATAGTGACCGACGAATTGGATCACCCAACCGACGAAAAAGAGACCGAGCCCGCCGCCGAGCCACACACCGGTTGTCTGCGCGGCGAGTGCGCGGCCGGCCCAGAAACTCAACGCAAGCAGCGCGGCCATCACGACGCCGAAACGCAAATCGACGCGCAGATAGAAGATCGCGGCCGCCAGCGCCGCGGGCAACGCGGGCGTGAGCACCCCCGAAGCGTCGAGCGCCGGACGCGACAGCAGCACCGTCACCGCGACGACGATCATCGGAATGCCCACCAGATGCGTGACGATATTGCGCGCATCACGATGATAGGCCGCGTATTGCGCGAGTTGATCGACGAGGGATTTCATGATGTCTCCTCCTGATGCAGGTGCGCGTTATGATGCCCGTGACGGGCCGACCTCTCTGTCGGCCAGCCGACACCCGCGAGTCGCCGATGCACCCGCTTCTCGAACCCTGCCAGCCGCTGCTCGATGCAAACCCGTGGTTCGCCGCGCTGCCCGCGCCGCTGCGCGACGCGCTGCGCCAGGCGGCCGTGGCCCGCCGGCTGTCGGCGGGCCAAATGTTGTTCCGGCGCGGCGACGCGCCGTGCGGCCTCTATGCGGTGCTGTCGGGCGCGCTGACCATCGGCGCCGTCGACGCGAGCGGCAAGGAAGCGCTGCTGACGGTGGCCGAGCCCGTGACATGGTTCGGCGAGATCGCGCTTTTCGACGAACTGCCACGCACGCACGACGCAATCGCGATCAACGACACGCTGCTGCTGCATCTGCCGCAGCCCGCGCTACAGCAACTGCTCGACGACACGCCGCGCTACTGGCGGTATTTTGCGCTGCTGATGGCGCAAAAGCTACGGATGTCGTTCGCGAATGTCGAGGCGCTGAGCATGATGCCCGCCGCCCAGCGGCTCGCGGCGCGCCTGCTGATGATCGCCGAAGGCTATGGCGGCATCAGCGCGGGTCATACGCGCATCAGACTGTCGCAGGAACGGCTCGGCGCGATGCTATCGCTGTCGCGGCAAACCGCCAATCAGTTGCTGAAGGAACTCGCCGCGCGCGGGGTCGTGCGGCTGCATGTCGGCGAGATCGAGATCGTCGATCTCGACGCATTGCGACGCGCGAGCGTCGAACGCAGCCCAGGCGCCGATGGCAACGCGAGCGATCGCGGCTGACGGTGCGGCGCGCGCCCGATTCGGCCCCGCCCCGCGCGGCGAGCGGCCAATAAAAAGCCCCCGCGCCGCAACGGACGCGAGGGCTTTGGGCAGGCTGCCGCGCCCCGGACATTCCGGGCCGCGCCAGCCGTCTGGCGACAATCGCGTTACGCGAAGTTTTTCGCGGCGAAATCCCAGTTCACGATGTTCCAGAACGCTTCGACGAATTTCGGGCGCGCATTGCGGTAATCGATGTAGTAAGCGTGTTCCCACACGTCGATCGTTAGCAGCGGCTTGTCGGCCGTCGTCAGCGGCGTGGCGGCGTTGCTGGTCGACACGATATCGAGCGAGCCGTCCGCCTTCTTCACCAGCCAGGCCCAGCCCGAACCGAACGTGCCGACCGCGGCCTTCGTGAACGCTTCCTTGAACGCATCGAACGAGCCCCACTTCGCGTTGATCGCGTCGCCGAGCGCGCCCGTCGGCGCGCCGCCGCCGTTCGGCGACAGGCTGTTCCAGAAGAACGTGTGGTTCCAAATTTGCGCGGCGTTGTTGAAAATGCCGCCCGACGACTTCTTCACGATCTCTTCCAGCGACAGATTCTCGAATTCGGTGCCCGGAATCAGATTGTTCAGGTTCGTCACATAGGTCTGATGGTGCTTGCCGTAGTGAAACTGGATCGTCTCCTGCGAGATGTGCGGAGCGAGCGCGTCTTCAGCGTAAGGCAACGGCGGGAGCGTATGAGCCATGATCGGTTCCTTCGAGTGTATGTAGGGAGGGCAAATATTTGAATGCAGCGCAACGCCCGATTGTAGGCGAGTCCGGATAACCCCGCAAACGCGCGGGCCTTTATCCGCCGCATCCGGCAAATCGTTGCTGGTGCGCCGCGCACGGCGCATGCCCGGGATTCGGCGCCCGATACCGGGCATGCGCGATGCCCGCTCAGAATGTATCCGAAAGCCGAGGCTGCACGTCGGCGAGCGATACGTCCGCCGAGCCTTGCGCGAGATGCACGGTCAGCCGGCGCTGCGGCTTCAACGCCGACGGCGCGCGCAGCGCGTGGCCCGTCTGCGCGTCGATCAGCGCCGCGTAGCCGCGCTCGAGCGTGCGCTGCGGGCTCAACACGTCGAGGCGCGCCGCGCACGCGGCCACGCGCGCGGCATCGCGCTCGCAACGGCGCTCGAAAGCGGCATGCAAGCGCTGGGCAGCCCCCGCGAGCGTCTGACGTGCGTGCGCAAGATCCGGTCGGGCCCGCTGCCAGCGTAACTGCACGAGCGCGAAACGCGCGCGCGCGTCGCGCACGGGCCGCGCGCCCGCCGCCGCGAGCCGCGCCGCGAGCTGGCCGACGTGCTCGGACTGGCGCCGCAAGCGCTCGGCGGGACTGACGAGCCTGCGCGCGAGCCAATCGAGTTGCTGCGCGCGCAAATCGAGCGTGCGGCGCAGGCCGCGCGCGAGCGCGCGTTGCCGCTCGGCCAGCTCGCGCAGCAGCAGCGCGCGCTGCGGACTCACCAGCTCGGCCGCGCCGGTGGGCGTCGGCGCGCGCACGTCGGCCGCGAAATCGGCGATCGTAAAATCGGTTTCATGCCCGACACCGCAGACAACCGGCAGCGCGCTCGCCGCGATCGTCCGCGCCAGCCCCTCGTCGTTGAACGACCATAGATCCTCGATCGAACCGCCGCCGCGGCAGACGATCAGCACGTCGACCTCGCGCCGCTCGTTGGCCGTCGCGACCATCGCCGCGAGTTTCTCGGCCGCGCCCGCGCCCTGCACGGGCGCCGGATAGACGATCACCGGCACGTGCGGCGCGCGGCGCGCGAGCGTCGTCAGCACGTCGCGCAGCGCAGCGGCCTGCAACGACGTGACGATGCCGATCGCGCGCGGATGCGATGGCAGCGCGCGCTTGCGCTCCGGCGCGAACAACCCCTCGGCCTCGAGCTGCGCCTTCAGCCGCAGGAATGCCTCGAAGAGCCTGCCCTGCCCGGTGCGCCGAACCGCCTCGACATTCAGTTGCACCTCGCCGCGCGGCTCGTACATCGTGACGAGCGCGCGCACCTCGATCTTGTCGCCTTCGCGCGGCGTGAATTCCGCATGCTGCGCGCGGCCGCGAAACATCACGCAACGCATCTGCGCCTGCTGATCCTTGATCGAGAAATACCAATGGCCGCTCGCCGCGCGCGTGAAGTTCGAGACTTCGCCCGCGACCCACAGCAGCGGAAATGCGCGCTCGAGCATCGAGCCGATTGCGCGGTTGAGCGCGGACACGGGAATCACGCCATCGCCGCCGCTCGCGCCGCCGGGTCCGGAAAAATGAGTATCGGAATGCATGGACGATAGGAAAATTTCAGCCGGCCCAACGATAGACTGCGCACGCGCGCACGGCAAGTCGCTCGGGCGCCCGCCCAGGTGTCCACACCGCGAGTCAAGCGGGGACAGAGTCGTAACGATTACCGCCCAATCCTTTATGTTTTTTATTAAGCATTTGATTTAAATGATTTTTCCCAGGAAAAGGCGACGGGAACCGCCGACCGAAAGTCCACCTCATGGGCTTGCCGGGGGTTTCGGCGGCGAGTTTTTCACAGAGTTATCCACAGGCTGCCGGGCAGCGCGCCCAAGCGGCGCACACCGCCATGCGCATCCGCGCGACTTGCCGGGCGCACGGCGGGCACGCTAGAGTGCCGCCTTTCGAAGACCGCGCGGCCTGTCGGCCGTCCTCCGGAGAAAACGAGTTGACGAACCCGTCGAGAGCCGCGATGCGCGCCGCATCGTCCACCGCGCCATGAGCGCGCCGCAGCGATTTCTCGCGCGCGCCGAAGCGCGTCTTGTCCGCGAGTGGCAGCGCCGCGGCGCGATCGCCTGGGCGCTCACGCCCTTTGCGTGCGCATTCGGCGCGATCGCCGCACTGCGCCGCGCCGCATATGCGCGCGGCTGGAAGGCGCGGGTCGATTGCGGGGTGCCCGTCGTCGTCGTGGGCAACGTGACGGTCGGCGGCACCGGCAAGACGCCCACCGTGATCGCGCTCGTCGACGCGCTGCGCGCGGCCGGCTTCACGCCGGGCGTGGTCTCGCGCGGCTACGGTGCGAAAATCGTCGAACCGACCGCCGTCACGCCGGCGTCGCTGCCCGGGCAGGCCGGCGACGAACCGCTCCTGATCGCCCGCCGCACGCTCGCGCCCGTGTGGGTGTGCCCGGATCGCGTCGCCGCCGTGCGCGCGCTGAAGGCCGCGCAGCCCGACGTCGACGTCGTCGTCAGCGACGACGGCTTGCAGCACTACCGGCTCGCCCGCACCGTCGAGCTTGTCGTGTTCGATCATCGCCTGGGCGGCAACGGTTTCCTGATACCCGCCGGGCCGCTGCGCGAGCCGCTGTCGCGACGCCGCGACGCCACGCTCGTCAACGATCCGTACAGCCGCGTGCTGCCGCCGTGGCCCGACACGTTCGCGCTCTCGCTCGCGCCGGGCGACGCCTGGCATCTCGATCAGCCGTCGCACCGCCGGCCGCTCGCGCAGTTCGCCGCCGAGCGGGTACTCGCCGCGGCGGGCATCGGTGCGCCGGAGCGCTTTTTCGCGACGCTGCGCGCCGCGGGCCTCACCCCCGCCACCCGCGCGCTGCCCGATCATTACGCATTCGCCGAGAACCCGTTCGCCGACGACGATGTCGATGCGATCCTGGTGACCGAGAAGGATGCGGTAAAATTAGCCGCTTCGTGGCGCGACGCTCGCATCTGGGTTGTCCCGGTCGAGGCCGCGCTCGATCCCCGCCTCATCGCTCTCGTTGTGGAGAAACTCCGTGGACGCACGCCTGCTTGAAATCCTCGTTTGCCCGATTTGCAAGGGCCCGCTCCACTACGACCGAAGCGCGCAGGAACTTGCCTGCCACGCCGACAAGCTCGCATACCCGATCCGCGACGGCATTCCGGTGATGCTCGTCGACGAAGCGCGCCAGACGGTCGAAGGCACGCCGGTCGATGCGGCCGGGCCGGCCGCCAGTCACTGACACTGGCGCGCGAGCGGCGCGCCCGGCACTCGCCCCCGCGCCCAGAGCGCGCAGCGACACCGCCGCGCATACGCCCGCGCGCCGTCCGCCACAACGCCGTCCGACCGTTTTCCGTTGTCCGCTCCAACCAAGCCGGCATGCTCTGATCCGTACCCGCGCTCCCAACCGCACCGCACTTTCACCCGATGACTTCCACGCCCGCCTTCGTCGCCATCGTTCCCGCCCGTCTCGCGTCGACCCGCCTGCCGAACAAGCCGCTCGCGGATCTCGGCGGAAAGCCGATGGTCGTGCGCGTCGCCGAGCGTGCGCGTGATGCGGGCGCGCAGCGCGTGCTGGTCGCCTCCGATGCGCCCAGCGTGCTCGACACAGTGCGTGCGCACGGCTTCGAAGCGTTGCTGACGCGCGCCGATCATCCGTCCGGCACCGACCGCCTCGCGGAAGTCGCCGAGCAACTCGGCTTCGACGACGAAACGATCGTCGTCAATGTTCAGGGCGACGAACCGTTGATCGATCCGCAACTGGTGCGCGACGTAGCGTCGCACCTCGCGTCGCATCCGGCATGCGCGATCGCGACCGCCGCGCACCCATTGCACGACGCGCAGGACGTGTTCAATCCGAATTACGTGAAGGTCGTGCTCGATGCGGCGAGCACCGCGCTGTACTTCTCGCGCGCGCCGATTCCCTGGTCGCGCGACGCCTATCAGCCGCACTGGCCAAACGGCGTCGAGGCGATGCCCGCGCCTACGTGCGCGGTTTATCGGCACATTGGCCTGTACGCATATCGCGCGCGTTTTCTGCGCACTTACCCAACGCTCACGCCCGCGCCCATCGAAGCGGCCGAGCAACTCGAACAATTGCGCGCGCTGTGGCACGGCGAGCGGATCGCCGTGCTCGTCACCGAGCATGCGCCCGAAACCGGCGTCGACACGCCCGCCGATCTTGCACGGGTGCAGGCCCTTTTTCGGGCTCGCGCCGAATAACCCATGGCATAATCGGGCGAATCGTGCGGGCCGCCTGCCCGCGCCGCTCTTCGAGATTCGTCCCAAGCCCCCATGCGCCGGCCGCCGCGCTTGCGGCAGAACCGTCGAGCCGCGCAACCGGCGCACCGGCGTCCCGCGCTCAAGCATTCCATACATACCGGAGATATCACCATGCGTTTGATCCTGTTGGGCGCTCCCGGCGCGGGAAAAGGCACCCAGGCAAACTTCATCAAGGAAAAGTTCGGCATTCCGCAAATCTCGACAGGCGACATGCTGCGCGCGGCCGTCAAGGCCGGCACGCCGCTCGGCGTCGAAGCGAAAGCCTACATGGACGAAGGCAAGCTCGTGCCGGATTCGCTGATCATCGGCCTCGTGAAGGAGCGGCTGAAGGAAGCGGACTGCGCGAACGGCTACCTGTTCGACGGCTTCCCGCGCACGATCGCGCAGGCCGACGCGATGAAGGACGCCAGTGTCGCCATCGACTACGTGCTCGAAATCGACGTGCCGTTCTCCGAGATCATCGAGCGGATGAGCGGGCGCCGCACGCATCCGGCCTCGGGCCGCACGTATCACGTGAAGTTCAACCCGCCGAAGGTCGAGGGCCGCGACGACGTCACGGGCGAGCCGCTGATTCAGCGCGACGACGACAAGGAGGAAACGGTGAAGAAGCGCCTGGATGTCTATGAAGCGCAGACCAAGCCGCTCATCACTTACTACGGCGACTGGGCCGCGCGCGGCACCGAGAACGGCCTGAAGGCGCCCGCGTACCGCAAAATCTCCGGCCTCGGCACGGTCGACGAGATCCGCGCCCGCGTGTTCGACGCGCTCAAGTAAGCCCGCGCCGCGCGAGACGCGAGAACCGCCCGCTTCGGGCGGTTTTTTTTCGTCCGGGCGTTCGCTTCGCGCCGCCCTTCGGCAGCGGCCCCGTACAATCGGCCTGTCGTCGCGGCACGTCACGAGCGCTGCCGCGAGCGGCATTCGAACGACACTCATTCCAACCAGGACAAGGAGCAGACATGGAGATTCGCGGCAACGTGTTCGTCATCACCGGTGGCGCATCGGGGCTCGGCGCGGGCACGGCGCGCCTCATCACCGAAGCGGGCGGCAAGGTTGTGCTCGCCGATCTGAATCAGGCCGCAGGCGAGGCGCTCGCGCAGGAACTGGGCGGCGCGTTCGTCAAATGCGACGTCGCGAACGAACCCGACGCGCAGGCGGCCGTGGCGGCCGCCACGCGGCTCGGCACGTTGCGCGGGCTCGTCAATTGCGCGGGCATCGCGCCTGCGTCGAAGACGCTCGGCAAAGAGGGCCCGCACGCGCTTGAACTGTTCGCGAAAACAATCACCGTGAATCTGGTCGGCACGTTCAACATGATCCGCGTCGCCGCCGCCGCCATGGCCGCGAATGAGCCGACGGCGAGCGGCGAACGCGGCGTGATCGTCAGCACCGCGTCGGTCGCCGCGTTCGACGGGCAGATCGGCCAAGCGGCCTATGCGGCGTCGAAAGCCGGCGTCGCCGGCATGACACTGCCGATCGCGCGCGACCTGTCGCGCCACGCGATTCGCGTCATGACGATCGCGCCTGGCATTTTCGAAACGCCGATGCTGCTCGGAATGCCGCAGGAAGTCCAGGACGCGCTCGGCGCGATGGTGCCGTTCCCGCCCCGCCTCGGCAAACCGGTGGAATATGCGATGCTCGTCAAGCAGATCATCGAGAATCCGATGCTCAACGGCGAAGTGATCCGCCTCGACGGCGCGATCCGGATGCAGCCGAAATAAGCGCGGCGCGGCGTGGTGAGACCTACACGGCGACCACGCCGCGTCGAGCCGCGCCGCGCGATCGTGCCCGAGCACGCTCAGTCGTCGTCGCGCTGCATCCGCTGGCGCAGCTCGCTGACCTGCGCCTCGACGATCGTCGCGTCGGCTGCGTCGGGCCGCTCGCCGAGATAGGTCTCCAGATCCTCGAGCGCGGGCCGCAGATAATCGAGACGCGCATACGCGAAACCGCGGTCGCGCACTTCGTCGAGCTGCCCCGGCAGCAGGATCACAAGCCGTTCCTGCACCGCGAGCAGCCGCTGCCAGCGCTCCGTCTGCCGGTACACGGCCTTCAGGTTGTTCAGCATCCGCGCGATGATCTCGCGATGCATCGCCGGCTGCAGCAACGCGCGCAACGTGCTCGCGGCATGATCGGCGCTGCCGCCGCGCATCGAGAAAGGCTCGAGCATCTCGACCAGCTCCGCCTCCGACAGCGTGCGGCCTGTCGTCGGATCGAGGATCGCGTCGCCGCCGGGCAACGCGATGCGCAGCAGGAAATGGCCGGGAAACGACACGCCGCGCACCGCCACGCCGATCTGCTGCGCGAACTCCAGATACAGCACCGCAAGCGAGATCGGAATCCCAACGCGGCGCTGGAGAACGACATTCAGATAGCTGTTGTCCGGATTGAAGTAATCGTTGCGGTTGCACGCAAAGCCGAGTTCGCGGAAGAAAAAATCGTTCAGCAGCGCGAGCTTGTCGTTCGCGTCGCCGGCGTCCGGCACGCGCCTCGCGAGCCGCGCTGCGAGCGCGTCGAGTTCGAACAGCACGCCTTGCAGATCGACATCCGGATAGGCGTCCTGCGCGAGCGACAGCGCCGCCTCGGTGAGCGGCAGCCCTTCGTCTTCGGCGACGAGCGAACTGAAATAGTCGAGAACGCGAGTCATGGGTCCGTTATTTCGCACGCCTTTTGAAATACGCATATTTGAAGCCCATCAGCCCCAATATGCCGAAATATAATGCAGCGAATAAAACGAGACACGACGCCATCAGCGCGATGCGCTCGAGCGGCACCGCGCGCATCGCGGTCCAGTCGAAGTTCAGCGCGCACCAGCGCATTGTGCCGGCCAGCACGAGCGACGCGCCGCCAAGCTGCACGAAAAAGCGCAACCAGCCCGGTGAAGGCCGGTAAATGCCGCGGCGGCGCAGCCCGATGAACAGCAGCAGCGAGTTCAGGCAAGCGCCGATGCCGATCGACAGCGTCAGCCCCGCGTGGCCGATAACGGGCACGAACACATAGTTCGACAACTGCGTGACGACAAGCACGCCGACGGCGATTTTTACCGGCGTCTTGATGTCCTGCTTCGCATAGAAACCGGGCGCGAGAATCTTGATGAGGATGATGCCGACCAGGCCGATTCCGTATGCGGCAAGCGCGCGCGCGACCATCGCCACCGTGTGCGCATCGAACTTGCCGTAGTTGAAGAGCGTCGCCGTCAGCGGCTCGGCAAAGAAAAACAGCGCGAGCGCGCTCGGCGCGGCAAGCAGGAACGTGACCCTGAGCCCCCAGTCGAGCAGCGCCGAATATTCAGCCGAATCGGCATCGACATGCGCTTTCGACAAACTCGGCAACAGGATCGTGCCGAGTGCCACGCCGAGCAGCGCGGTCGGAAACTCCATCAGCCGGTCGGCATAGTTGATCCACGATACCGCGCCCTGCCCGAGCCGCGACGCAATGTTCGTATTGATGATCAGCGACAGCTGCGCGACCGACACCGCGAACGTCGCGGGTACCATTTTCGCGAGCACGCGCTTGACGCCCGGATGCGCGAGCGCGCGCAGCGGATGGATGCCGATCGCGGGCATCATGTCGATGCGCTTCAAGCCCGGCAGTTGCACGATGAATTGCAGCACCCCGCCCGCGATCACCGCCCATGCGAGCGCGTAGACGGGCATTTTCAAATGCGGCGCGACGAACAGCGCCGCGACGATGAACGACACGTTGAGCAGCACGGGCGCGAATGCCGGCAGCGAGAAGCGCTTGTACGTGTTGAGCACGCCCGAGGCAAGCGTCGTCAGCGAGATGAACACGATGTACGGGAACATGATCTGCGTCATCTTGACGGCGAGCGGGAACGCCTGCCCGTCCGTGCGCAGCCCCGACGCAACCGCCAGCACCACCCACGACGCCCCCGCGACGCCCGCCACCGACAGCAGCGCGAGCGCCCAAGCGAGCAGCGTCGACATCGCGTCGACGAGCGCCTTCGTCGCATCGTGCCCTTTTTGGTTCTTGAATTCGGCGAGAATCGGCACGAACGCCTGCGAGAACGCGCCTTCGGCGGACAGCCGGCGCAGCAGGTTGGGAATGCGAAAGGCGACGTAGAACGCGTCGGTGAATTGACTGGCGCCGAACGCGCGTGCGATCAGCGTTTCGCGGGCCAGTCCGGTCACGCGCGACAGCAGCGTGAAGCCGCTGACCGTCAGCAGGGCTCGGAATAGATTCATGGGGCGCTTATTATACGGACCTCGCGCGTCGGCAACCGGCAGCGGGCCAGGGAAATGCCGCGCCGCACACGGAAAGGTCCTGCCCATGCTTGCCACTCGCTTGATTTTGTTGCTATAATCGCCGGTTTCTGGGCCTGTCAGGCGGGTTTCGGGTTCCGCGCGCGGCAATATCGAGCGCGCATCGAACCGGGCGCGTCGGCCGGCCTCGGTGAAACCGACGTTTTTTGCGCCCCGGGCAATCGCTTCCGGGAGTGAGATCGAAAAGCAGCGCTTGGCCGTCAGGCTCCAAGCTCTGGAAACAGGACAGGATAAGGAACCGTCATGGCTAACTCCGCACAAGCACGCAAGCGCGCCCGCCAGGCAGCGAAGGCAAACTCGCACAACTCGGCGCTGCGCTCGAAATTCCGCACCGCGATCAAGGCTGTTCGCAAGGCAATCGACGCCGGCGATCAAGCAAAGGCCGCGGAAGTCTTCAAGCTCGCAACGAAGACGATCGACACGATCGCCGACAAGAAGATCGTTCACAAGAACAAGGCCGCTCGCCACAAGAGCCGCCTCGCAGCCGCCATCAAGGGTCTGCAAGCCGCGCAGTAATGCTGGCGCGCCCGCCTCGCGGGCGCCCTGTTTCCGCTGCGATCGACAAAAAAGCCCGCTACGCGCGGGCTTTTTTTGCTGTGAGCGCAACCGGCATACCAGCCACGCAGCCCGACTCCCGCCAGGCGCGCTCCGCGCAGTCACCCGCTACTTTGCCGACTTGCCGTAATCGGGCAATTCACATGCCTCGGTCACGACGAGGTGATTGTCCTTCGCGAAGTTCATCACGAAATCGAACGCCATCGGCTCGATATCGCGCAGCCGCGAATCGACGATCACGCACTTGACGTCGCCGATCATCGTCGGCCGGACATACAGCGAATACTTGAGCCGCGCGTTGGGCCCACTCGCGCCCGGACCGAAGCACGACATCACGCCGGCAAGACGCTCGGACCAATCGCTCGGCCGAAACTTCTTCCCATCTTTCGTGATGCCCTGAATAAAGTATTCGGTCGGGAGAGTTTCAGCCATGAGGATACCCAAGTGACAGCCCAGCAGTGCGCCGGCGAACCCTCGCCTGGACACTCAGAACACAATGGAGACGGTTTCGCCGCAACCCAGAACGAGCCGCCGGAACATGCGCTCCGGCATACGGCACCGCACGCAGCAGACAAGCTGCTTGTGTCCGGCAGACCAAGCATGAACCTTGCCCGCCGGGCTTGAGAAAACCCTGAAATTATAGCGCAGTGCGTCATCGCGCGTCGTCTCGAACGCATGCGCGAAGCCGGTGCGCCGCGGCTCGTCAAAGCAGGCAAAATCATTTATGCTGCATCGAGTTACCACAACGACGGCGGCGCCGTCCGGCGTGCGTTGCCGCCGGGTGAGTCCGCCGTATTTCGTTTCATGACCGCCAAAACCATTCGTCACTACCTGCAGTTCAAGGATTTCTCACTGGAAGACTACGAGTACGTGCTCGAGCGCACCGGCATCCTGAAACGCAAGTTCAAGAACTACGAGACCTATCACCCGCTGCACGACCGCACGCTCGCGATGATCTTCGAGAAAAGCTCGACGCGCACGCGCCTGTCGTTCGAAGCCGGCATCTTTCAGTTGGGCGGCCACGCCGTGTTCATGAGCACGCGCGACACGCAGCTCGGCCGCGGCGAACCCGTCGAGGATTCCGCGCAGGTGATCTCGCGAATGGTCGACATCATCATGATCCGCACGTTCGAGCAGGACATCATTCAGCGTTTCGCGAAAAACTCGCGGGTGCCGGTGATCAATGGCCTGACGAACGAATACCATCCGTGCCAAGTGCTCGCCGATATCTTCACGTATTACGAGCATCGCGGCCCGATTCGCGGCAAGACGGTCGCGTGGGTGGGCGACGCGAACAACATGCTGTACACGTGGATTCAAGCCGCGCAGATCCTCGGCTTCAAGCTGCGCCTGTCGACGCCGCCCGGCTATGCGCTCGACCCCAAGCTCGTCGACGCGCAAAGCGCACCGTTCTACGAAGTCTTCGACGACCCGAACGAAGCGTGCAAGGGCGCCGATCTCGTGACGACCGACGTGTGGACCAGCATGGGTTTCGAAGCGGAGAACGACGCACGCAAGCAGGCGTTCGCCGATTGGTGCGTCGACGACGAAATGATGTCGCACGCGCATTCCGACGCGCTTTTCATGCACTGCCTGCCCGCGCATCGCGGCGAAGAAGTAACGGCGTCGGTAATCGACGGCCCGCAGAGCGTGGTCTGGGACGAAGCGGAAAACCGGCTTCATGTGCAGAAAGCGTTGATGGAATTCCTGCTGCTGGGGCGCTTGAAGCACTGACGCACGGCGCGCGCAGCGGCAAGCCGCGCGCTTGCGCGAAGCCGCCGGCCAATGCGATGAGACGGGCGATGAAGCGGCGCCCATAGAAACGCGCCGCGCATGCGCTACGCGGCAGCTTCGGCTCACGCAGCTCAAAACATACGTCCGCCGCACCGGACATTCCGGAATACTCCAGCAAAACGCATCGCGACATCCGGCGCCGGCGGTTTCTATCGGCCGACCGCCCGCGACACGCCCCGCTGCCCGCCGTTTATAGGCACACCGGCTCCGCCTCAAGCTCGACGCCGAAGCGCTCGCGCACGTCGCGCTGGATCGCGCGCGCCAGCGCGAGCACGTCGGCGCCCGATGCGCCACCGCGATTGACGAGCACGAGCGCCTGCCTGTCATGCACGGCCGCCGCGCCGAGCGCGCGCCCTTTCCAACCGCAACGGTCGATCAACCAGCCGGCCGCGAGCTTCACGCGGCCATCCGGCTGCGGATACGTCACGATCTCAGGCTCCCGCGCGCGCAGTTCGGCAAACCGCTGCGCGTCGATCACCGGATTCTTGAAAAAACTTCCCGCATTGCCGAGCACAAGCGGATCGGGCAGCTTCGCGCGCCGGATGGCGACGACCGCGTCGAATACGTCGCGCGGCGTCACGCGATCCTCGTTGACGCCGCGCGCCGCCAGCTCGCGCGCGACGTCCGCGTAACCGAGCCGCGGCGTCCACACCTTCGGCAGCCGGAACGTAACCGACACGATCGCGAAGCGGCCTCGCCCTTCCCGTTTGAAAAAGCTGTCGCGATAGCCGAACGCGCAACGCCGTGCATCGAATTCGACCGTCTCGCCCGTTGCAAGCTCGATCGCACGCAGCGATTCGAAATGCGCGCTCATCTCGATTCCATACGCGCCGATATTCTGGATCGGCGCAGCGCCGACCGTGCCCGGAATCAACGCGAGATTCTCCAAACCCGGCATGCCCTCGGCAAGCGTCCAATCGACGAACGCATGCCAATTCTCGCCGCCGCCCGCCTCGACATACCACGCCGCTTCGTCGTCCCGCACGCGCGCGCGGCCGCGAATCTCGTTAAGCAGCACGAGCCCGTCGAAGAAATCGCCCGAAAACACCACGTTGCTGCCGCCGCCGAGCACCAGCGTCGGCAGCCCCGCGACGCGCGGATCGTGCGCAAGCGATGCGAACTGCTCGGGCGAGCCGATCCGCGCCGCGACGCGCGCGCGCACGTCGAAGCCGAACGTGTTGTGCGCGTGCAATGGATAGTCGGGAATCAGTTGAACGGGGGAATCGGAGCGAGACATCAGCATTCGGAGTTGCGCCGGCGCGGAAAACCAGCCCGCGGCCTTGGGCAAATGTAGGGGCGCCGGTAAAATGGCGGCTAGTCAGCCATTATAGCGAGTGAGCGCACGCGCAATCGCGCGCCGCCGTTCTCTACAGTCCACCTCTTACACGAGACCGGAGCGGGCGCTAACGCGCCTACGCCGGTCGACACAGGAGAATGCCATGCCATCGTTCGACGTCGTTTCCGAAGCGAACATGATCGAAGTAAAAAACGCCATCGAACAATCGAACAAGGAAATTTCCACGCGCTTCGATTTCAAGGGTTCCGACGCACGCGTCGAGCAAAAAGAGCGCGAACTCACGCTGTTCGCCGACGACGATTTCAAGCTCGGCCAAGTCAAGGACGTGCTGATCGGCAAGATGGCAAAGCGCAACGTCGACGTGCGCTTTCTCGACTACGGCAAAATCGAGAAAATCGGCGGCGACAAAGTCAAACAAGTCGTGACGATCAAGAAAGGCGTGTCGGGCGATCTGGCGAAAAAGGTCGTGCGTATCGTCAAGGACAGCAAAATCAAGGTGCAGGCAAGCATTCAGGGCGACGCGGTGCGCGTGGCCGGCGCGAAGCGCGACGATCTGCAAAGCGTGATCGCGCTGCTGCGCAAGGAAGTCACCGATACGCCACTCGACTTCAACAACTTCCGCGACTGACGCCGCATCGCGCCGCGCCGCTGAATAGCCGAATGGCGGGCTCGGCGGCGGCATGCGTCTGCCGTCAAAACCCGCGGCAGTGGCCGAGCCGGCTGCGCGGCGACTCATCGCCGGCATCATGCGCATTCCGCGCCGACGCGGCACCGCTCAATCCCTCAGACGCGTTGTTGGCGACGGCGACGCATCAGTCCCGGCAACGCGCGGCAGGATACGCCGCCACGGCCCCGCATCTTGCCCCGCACCGCTTCGCCCCAGCCGCCCGGCCCCGCTCGACGACACAAAACGGCCTGAACCCGCGCGAATCACGCCTCCTTCTTCTTTTGCCCGATTCGGCTTTCCTCGCCCGCGAGGAGCTTCGAAATGTTGGTGCGATGCCGCCAAATCAGCAGTGCGCTCATCGCAACCACTGCCCACATGACCGGATTGCCGCGCGTGCCGAACAAAAACGCGTCGAAAAGCGGCGCGAATACGGCTGCGACGAGCGCCGCGAGCGACGAGTAGCGGAAGAAAAACGCGACGATGAGCCAGGTCAGCGCGGTCGCAAGCCCCAGCACCGGATGCACGGCAAGCAGCACGCCCGCTGCCGTCGCGACGCCCTTGCCGCCCTGAAAGCGAAAGAACACCGGGTACAGGTGACCGAGGAACACGCCGATCGCGGCAAGCGCGACACCGATCTCACCGCCCATGCCCAAGCGCTTGACGAGCCAGACCGCGAGCCAGCCCTTGAACG
This sequence comes from Burkholderia singularis, assembly GCF_900176645.1. GTDB lineage: Bacteria > Pseudomonadota > Gammaproteobacteria > Burkholderiales > Burkholderiaceae > Burkholderia > Burkholderia singularis. The sequence continues at coordinate 5,264 of NZ_FXAN01000099.1, read as the reverse complement.
CGTCGCCCACGAGCGTAAGGATCGCCGCCGTCTTGTTGCCGCTGCGCAGCACGTTGGTCGCGCCGGGATTCTTCGAGCCATACGAGCGGGGATCGGCGAGCCCCATCGCGGCGCTGACGACAACGGCAAACGACACCGATCCAATCAGATAAGCGGCGACGGTAGCGAGCAGGATCTGCATGCGAAGGACTCTTGTTTCAAATAACGATGGATGGACAGGCGGCGCAAGCAACAAGGCCGCGGCGGCGCTCATTCTACCGAAGCGCAGCGCCGTGCCATGCGGGTGAAACCCTAGGCCGGCATATGCCGGCCGACAAGCTAGTCGACGCTCGCGCATTGCACGGGCCGCGCGTCGAGAAGCGTGGTCAGCACGCCGGGCGCGATGCTCACCAGATAGCCGCGCCGCCCGCCGTTCAGATAGATCGACGGCAGTTCGAGGATCGTCGATTCGACGTAGACGGGCATCGCCCGCTTCGTGCCGAACGGCGACGTACCGCCGACGAGATAGCCGGAATGACGATTCGCGACCTCGGGCTTGCATGGCTCGACACGTTTCGCGCCAATCTGCCGCGCCAGGTTTTTCGTCGACACCTTGCAATCGCCGTGCATCAGCACGATCAACGGCTTGGCATGCTCGTCTTCCATCACCAGGGTCTTGATGACCTGATGTTCGTCACAACCGAGCTGCCGCGCCGATTCGGACGTGCCGCCATGTTCGACGTAATCGTAGGGATGCTCGCCGAATGCGATGCCGTGACGGCGCAGGAACTGCGTGGCGGGCGTTTCGGAGACATGTCTGGATTTACTCATCCGCGCATTTTAATTGCATCGGCGTTGACGGACCATTGTCCGAATGGCAGATTGCGCGCCGCAAGCGGCGATGGCACGATGCCCCACAAAGAGCCCTGACGGCGCGCCTGCCGCTTCGCTCGCGCCAACCCGCCAGAGAAATCATGACAGCGAACCCGCCTCATCGAGCGCAATGGGATATCGACACATTGATCGCGTCGCTGCCGTCGCGCATCGCGGCACTTCCCGAACGGATCGCAACGCACACCCCGGATCACGTTGCGCTGATCGAGGACGCGCGCCGCTTCACCTACGCGCAACTCGCGCGCGCGGTCGATACCGCTGCCGCCCGGTTGCGCGATCTCGGCGTACAGCCGGGCGACCGGGTGATGATTGCCGCCGAGAACAGCATCGCGCAAGTCGTGCTGCTGTTCGCCGCCACCAAACTCGACGCGTGGGCGCTGGTCGCGAACGCGCGGCTTTCGCCGCTCGAATTCGATGCGATCGCCACGCATGCGAAGCCGCGCGTCATCGCGTTCGCGACCAGTACGTCGCCCGATGCGCTTGCGCACGCCGAGCGACGCGGCGCACTGCCGGCCCAGCCTTTCGAGCCCGATATCGGCGCGTGGTCGTATGCGCTCGATCCGTCGGCGCACGCGGAGCCGGTCGACGCAGACAGCGCGCGCCAGTGCGCGGCGCTCATCTATACGACGGGCACGACGGGCGCACCCAAGGGCGTGATGCTGTCGCACCGCAATCTGCTGTTCGTCGCGGCGGTATCCAGCACGCAGCGGCGCGTCGCCCCCGCCGATGTCGTCTACGCAGCGCTGCCGATCTCGCACTCGTATGGACTCGCGTCGGTCTGCCTCGGCAGCCTCTACGCAGGCGCGACGCTGCGGCTCGTGCCGCGTTTCTCGCCGCAGGCATTGCGCCGCGCGCTCGTCGACGAACGCGTGTCGATTTTCCAAGGCGTCCCTGCTATGCACGCAAAATTGCTCGAACATCTGCATACGCATGGCCACGCATGGCATGCGCCGCATTTGCGCTTCGTCTATTCGGGCGGCTCGCCGCTCGACGCCGATCTGAAGGCACGGGTCGAGAGCGTGTATGGATTGCCGCTGCACAACGGCTACGGGATGACCGAAAGCAGCCCGACTGTCGCGCAGACGTCGATCGACGCGCCACGCGCCGATTGCTCGGTCGGCGCGCCGATTCCAGGCATCGGCGTGCGGTTTTGCTCGGCGCAAGGCGTCGATGTCGCGCCGGGCGAAGTCGGCGAACTCTGGGTGCGGGGGCCGAACGTGATGCTCGGCTACTATCGCGACCCGCAGCGCACACGCGCGACCGTGACGGCCGACGGCTGGCTGAAAACCGGCGATCTCGCGCGCGCGGAGCCCGACGGATCGCTGACGATCGTCGGCCGCAGCAAGGAACTCATCATCCGCTCCGGTTTCAACGTCTACCCGCCCGAAGTCGAGCAGGCGCTGAACGCGCATCCGGACGTCGTGCAATCGGCGGTCGTCGGGCACGCAGTCGAAGGCAACGAGGAAGTCATCGCATTCGTCGAACTCGCGCCCAATGCCGCGGCGACCGAAGACGATCTGAAAAACTGGTGCGCAGCGCGGCTCGCGCCCTACAAACGGCCCGCGCGGATACGCACGCTCGCCGCGCTGCCCGCCGCGTCGACCGGCAAGGTGCTCAAACATAAGTTGCGGGAATTGCTTTGACGGGGCCGTTTGCCTCGGCATGGCAATGCATCGCAACGCCCCGGAGCCGCGCAGCGCGCGCAGCGCGGCGTCAGCCGCGTGGATGGTGCGTCGCGTGCAGCGTCCTCAAGCGCTCGCGCGCGACATGCGTGTAGATTTGCGTCGTCGAGATGTCGCTATGGCCGAGCAGCAATTGCACGACCCGCAGATCCGCACCGTGATTCAACAAGTGCGTCGCAAACGCGTGCCGCAGCGTGTGCGGCGACAAGTGCGCGCGAATGTCGGCCTGCTGCGCATGGCGCTTGATGATGTTCCAGAACTGCTGGCGCGTCATCCCATCGCCGCGCGCAGTGACGAAGAGCGCGTCGGCGGCGCGCGCGCCGAGCAGTGCCGGCCGGGCATCGCGCAAATAGCGTTCGATCCACCCATGCGCGACCTCGCCGAACGGCACGAGCCGCTCTTTCGAGCCCTTGCCCGTCACCCGCACGACGCCCTCGTTCATCCCGATCTCGACGGTCTTCAGCGTGACGAGTTCGCTCACCCGCAATCCACTCGCATACATCAGCTCGAGCATCGTCCGATCGCGCAGCCCAAGCGGCGTCTCGACGTCGGGCGCGCCGAGAAGCGCTTCCACCTGAGCTTCCGACAATGTCGACGGAAACCGCGCCGGCTGCTTTGCCGCTGCGATCCTGAGCGTCGGATCGGCGGCTGCCCGATGCTCACGCACCGCCCAGCCGTAATAGCGTCGAAACACCGACAACCGCCGGTTCGACGACGTCGCCTTGCCATCGCTGCGCGCGGCGATATAGCCGGTCACCATCGCCTCGTCCGCGCGATCGACGCTCACCTCGTGCCGCACGGCAAGCCACTGCGCCAGCAGTTGCAGATCGCGCCGGTATGCGTCGAGCGTGTTGCGCGACAGCCCGTGCTCCAGCCACATCGCATCACAAAAAAGGTCGATCGATGCGCGGCTTTCCAACCACGCGGGCGACACATTCGCCTCGCCCGGCGCGGAGTCGAGTACGTCGCCACCCGGCGCGACGTCACGATCGGCCGCGGCGCCCGCCGGATTATCCGCGGCAGCGCGAACTGCGCGCGCCATCAGTACCGCACTCCCTCGTGAGCAAGCAGCCAGCGCTTGATCTGGAGGAAATAGCCGTCGTCGTGATTCGCGAAGCCGCCGATTCCGCCTGATGCGACGACCCGATGACACGGAATCACCAACGGAAAGTAATTCGAGCCGCACGCCTGACCGACCGCCCGCGGCGCGCTGCCGATCTGCTTGGCAAGCTGTCCGTAGGTGAGCACGATGCCCGGCGGAATCGCGCTGATCGCATCCCAAACGCGATGTTGGAACGGCGTGCCGACTTGAGCGAGCGGCAAGTCGAAACGCGCGGCCGCGCGCTCGAAATAGCGCTCGATCTGGCGCACTGCCCGCTTTGCGGGCACCGTATCCGGTGCGGCGTTCTTCATCGACTCGGGCAGATAGACAATCTCGCGCACAACCGACGCATCGGTGCGGATACCGACCTTGCCGAACGGTGCATCGATTACCGCGTTGAACATCGTTGACTCCTTGTCGCCGCAAGCAAGTGCGCGACACTTACTTTGATCCCATGCCACGGTTGGTTGCAGCCCGCGCTGTAGCGCGTACTCCCCGTGGCGATCGACCGGCGCGGGCGCTTCGACGCTCACCCCGGTCCCCAGCTTCCCTCTCCGGCCCGGCCGCCCGGCCGATCGAAATCGGCATTCAGCACCCGCACCGATCCTCCGCCAAGCGTGGCAACCCCAGCCAAACCTCGGCCGGCCGCCCGCGTCGAGAATCACCTTGCCACTTTACGCCCCCTTCACGCCGCGCGCAGCGCCCATTCGACATGCTCGCGCACGAGCGCAGAAGCATCGCCGGCGCGCGCGCGCAGCGCGTCGACAATCGCCGCCCGCGCCGCCGGCTCGAGGCGCGCCGGCGGCGCGCGCAGCGCGTTGCCGAGGCCGACCGCGAGGTTGCGCAACCAACGCTCGTGGCCGATCCGGCGAATCGCGCTACCCTGCATCCGCTCGTCGAACTGCTCGGCGCTCCAGCTGAACAGTTCGACGAGCGATGCGCGGTCAAGTCCATGCCGAACATCGAAGTCGGCCACTGCGCACGCCTGCGCGAACTTGTTCCACGGGCACACGAGCTGGCAATCGTCGCAGCCGTACACGCGGTTGCCGATCAGCGGCCGCAGCGGCTCGGGAATGCTGCCGTGCAATTCGATCGTCAGATACGAGATGCAGCGCCGCGCATCGACGCGGTACGGCTCGACGATCGCCCCCGTCGGACACGCGTCGATACAGCGCGTGCAGCTGCCGCAATGCGCGCCGGGCGTCTCGGGCGCGGTGGACGGCGACGTCTGCTCATCAGTCGGCAGCGGCAGGTCGACATAAATCTCGCCGAGAAAGAAAAACGAGCCCGCATCGCGTTGCAGCAGCAGCGTATGCTTGCCGCGCCAGCCGATGCCGGCCTTCTGCGCGAGTTCGACTTCGAGCACCGGCGCGGAATCGGTGAACACGCGGTGGCCGAATGCGCCAATCTCGGCCTCGATGCGCTCGGCGAGCGTCTGCAGGCGCGCGCGCAATACCTTGTGATAGTCGCGGCCACGCGCGTAAATCGATACGACGGCGGCTTGCGGGTCCGCGAGACGCGCCGCTTCGCGCGCGCGCCAGCCGCCGCGATAAGCAACCGGCGCGTGCGTCGCGCCGGGACCATCGGACGCGGCGTCGGCGGCGCGG
>NZ_FXAN01000045.1 GCF_900176645.1 Burkholderia singularis | reverse complement strand
GCTTGAGCCACACGTCGTTGCCCAGCCGCACCGACAGGTTGCGCGCGCGTTCAAGCTCCGTTTCGCGGGCGACGTCGTACACGCGAGCGTTGAGAATCGACGTCAGATAATCATTGAGCGCGGGCGCGGGCGCGACTGGCGTGTGGGCTTGAGACGTTTGCTCAACGGCACCGGCTGACTGCATGGACAGGCTCCTCGATGGTGGATGTCCCGGCAGGCGGAAACAAAAAACCCGCCTCACGGGGCGGGTTTGCAGTGATCGAGACTCGGACGCGCGCTAACCCACCATTCGATGAATGGTGCGAATAATAATGTGCGCGAAGTAAAGACGAGCCGAGTTCATGCGGGGCAGCATGCGCCGGCAGGCAAGATTTGTCAAGCCTCGGACGCCGGCCGCAGCCGTCCCGCTCAATAAATCTCCGGCACGATCATGTCGTCCGGAACCGGCCGCCGAATGTAGTCGGGATGGTGCTCGCGCTGCGGCAGATGCACCGGCTCGCGGTCGATATCGTGATACGGCACGAGGCTCAGCAAATGATGAATGCAGTTGAGCCGCGCCCGTTTCTTGTCGACGGCCTGCACCACCCACCAAGGCGCCTCGGGAATATGCGTGCGCAACAGCATTTCCTCCTTCGCCGCCGTATACGCCTCCCAGCGGCGCCGGCTTTCGAGATCCATCGGACTCAGCTTCCATTGCTTGAGAGGGTCGTCTATGCGGTTCTGGAAGCGCGTCTCCTGTTCCTGATCGGTGATCGAAAACCAATACTTAATGATCTGGATCCCGCTGCGCGCGAGCATCTTCTCGAATTCCGGCACCGAGCGGAAAAATTCCTCGTATTCGTCGTCGGTGCAAAAGCTCATGACGCGTTCGACGCCCGCGCGGTTATACCAACTCCGATCGAACAACACGATCTCTCCACCGGCCGGCAGATGCGCGACATAGCGCTGGAAATACCATTGCGTGCGCTCGCGGTTGCTCGGCGCGGGCAGCGCGGCCACCCGGCACACGCGCGGGTTCAGGCGCTGCGTGATGCGCTTGATCGCGCCGCCCTTGCCCGCCGCGTCGCGCCCCTCGAAAATCACGACGAGCCGATGCCCGGTGTGCACAACCCAGTCCTGCAGCTTCACAAGCTCGCCTTGCAGACGGAACAGTTCGCGAAAATAGCGCTTGCGCGCGTCACGGCGCTCCTCGGAGAAAATCGATTCGTCGTCGAAACGGCGATCGTCCAACTCCATTTCAAGTTCCTCGTCATACGCGTCGACGAGATCCTCTTCAAAACGCCGCTGTCGCTCTTCCAACGCCGCCATGTCGCGCCGCTGCGTATCCTGCTCGCCCATCCCGGCCTCCTTTCCTATGCTGGTCGCGTCTGCGACGCCGCGGTGCAATTATCGCAGGCCAGGCGTGTCGCGGGCATGACGGTGCGCGGCCCGGCACCGCGAGCCTGGCTTCGGCAGCGATGGCCGCAGCAACGCGTTATTCCCTCATCGGGCGGTATCGATTGGTTTTCGCAGACGGCTCGACCTCCATGTCGACGCTTCGGCAAACCGGGGCGACGCAACTTGCCGAAGCATATCAGCCGCGATTTTCTTCTCCGCTCAGGCCGGTTCGACCGGAAGAATCGCCCGCGCGAGCGCGAGGCCACGTCTGAGCGTTCGCCGACGCTTCACTGCCGCGCCGACGCTGCCCGCGCCGCGCCCTGCGCCCCAGACCGCCGGGTAATCCTCCGACAAATGCCGAGACCGCCGTTTCGGCCGTTGCATGATCTGCAAATTCCAAAGCTTCGGATTCAGAAACGATAATTGAGCAAAACCGTGCAGAGTATCGGGTTTGCGGAGAGCTTCACCGAATTTTTCGCGAGTACCCGCTTCGGATCGTTGATATTGACGTTGATCGTCGTGCGCAGCGCCATGTAAGTCAGCGACCCCGACAGCGACAGATTACGGGTAAGCTGATAATTCGCGCCGAGCGTGAAAACGGGCGACCACGCGCTTCTCACGGACGCCGTTGCATGCGCACCGGTCGGCAGAATCAAATCGGCGCCTGCTTGCAGCAGCCGGTTGAGCGCATCGGGGCTGGTAAGCAGCGATTGCAGCGTGCCGATCGACATGCCGGCCGACAGCAGCCCGCCAAGCGACGAGAGCTTTTGCGCGAACACGGAATTCAGGCTCGTGTGCGTGAAGCGCGTATAGCTCAAGCCCGCTCCGAAGTAAGGCCGGAATCGATCCTCACGCTTGCCCAAATAATATTCCATCAAGATCGTAATCGGCCACGCGCGCGTCGTGCCGAGCGGATTGCTGTTCGGGTTTGCGAGATTGATGAGCGGCAGACTGCCCGACGTGCCGGGAAAAATCTTGTCGAACGGCAAACCGATGCTGCCTTTGCCGTACATCGTCAGCTTCGGCGGCAGCCCGGCAAGCAGCTTGGCGGTCACATGCTCGGTAAAGAAATGCGTGAATGCCAGCGCGAGCGTGTTCATGTTGTTGATCTGCACGCTGCTGCCCGGATTGTCGAAAGATCCGATGCCGAGCGCGCCCGTCTCCGTCGTCACGCGTGTCGAGCGGCCCGTCGTCACGATATAGTGCCAACCGATCCCAATCATGTTGCTGTCGTCGCCTTGCAGTTGCTCGACAATCGACGGCCATTGCGCCTCGGGCAAATCCGGCAGTTGCTGCGAATCGATCGGATGAAGCTCGTAAGGCATCCGATCGTAACGCACGCCGGCAATGAAGCGCGGCGCCGGGCCCGCGGGCGGGCGTACCGGTCCGTCGCCGGGGCCGCACACGTGATCGCCGCACATATCGGTCGAATTCGACGGCGACGCGGCGCGTTCGGATCGAGCGCTCGCGGATAGCCGTCGCTCGGAAGGCGCTCGGTTCGGAACGTCGGCAAAACCGATGCCGTCGTCACCTTGCGCGCCCGCGCCGGGCGCGGCCAAAGCCGATGCGTCATGCCCGAGCGTGATCGTTTCTTCGGTCAGCCTGCGCGGCGGCGCATTCGGATCGACGGCCGGCGCAACGGCGCCCACCGTTGCGCCACGCGTCCTGCCGGCTTGCCCCGGCGTTCTCCATGAGCTTGCGTCGAAGCCCGGCGCGTCGCCGCCCGGATAGAAACCGATGCCATCTGCGCCGTCGCGCCAGCGGGTGGAATCCGCGTCCTGTGCTTGCGCGGCGCCCGCCAACATCACGAGCGTCGCGCCGAACCAGCACGATGCCGGCACGCGCCAGCCGCGACACGCTCGTTGACGGTGTTGCTTGTCCTTCTTGCGCATGAGCGATTACGCAGGCGTGCCGAACATTCGCTGCCGGATTCGATAGAGCGGCTCAAACAGCCATTCGAGCAGACTGCGCTTTTCCAGCACGATATCCGCCCTCAGCAACATCCCTGCTCGCAACGCCAGCGGCTTGCCTTCGAACACCGGCTGCCGATCGGCAAGCTCGACCCAGCTCTTGAAATAAGTTTGCGTCGCGTTGCTGCTATCGGTGGGCAAATTCAATTCCTTCGCGGAAAACGCCACGGGAGACACCGACAGCAGCTTGCCGCGGTACGTGCCGAATTTCTCGACCGGATAGCTGCCATACGCGAGCTTCACTTCCTGACCCGGCTTGATGAAGCCCGCTTTCGACGACGGAATATACAACTCGGCGACCAGCCCGTCGGCCTTTGCCGGCAGGATTTCGACGACGCGGGTATTCGACTGGTCGATCACGCCGCCCTGTACCACGTCGAGGCGCACGATCTGTCCGTCGGCCGGCGCATACAGTATCTGGTTGACGTTCTCGTCGATGTTGTATTCGCGCGAGTTCAGTTCTTCCTGCTTGATCTTCAGTTCGGCATTGGAGCCGTCGTACTTGCTTTGCATCGTGTCCAGATCGCCGCGCAGCTTCATGATGTTCTTCACGAGATCGGCCTTGCGCAGCAGCAGATCCTGAAGCCCTTGGCTTGCTTGCAGGAACTGCGTGTTCACTTGGTTGTACTGCTCGAGCGTGACGACCTGCTCGTTCAGAAGCTGCTTCACGCGATCGCGCCGCTCCTGGTTTTCCGACACGATACGGCGCTGATCCTGGATCTGCTTGTCGATGAGTCCGCGGCTTTCCGACAGCGCGGCGATCTGCTGATTGGTCTGCTGTATCGACGATTGGTACTCGAGCTTCGCGGCATCCATTTGCTGATTGACCTCGACGCGCTGACGCTTGATCGAGTCGCGCATTTCCTGCGCGTTGTTCGCCTGCGCGACGAAGCTCGTGTCACGCGTGACGCTCATCAGTTTCTGCCCGGCCTTCACATATTGATCCTTCGTGACGAATACCTCGCGTACCGCCCATCCCGGCGGCGCGCCGACACCGATCAACCCCGAGCGCGGTGCGAGCGTACCCACCACGCTTTCGGTATTCGCGTATGAAAGGCGCACGAGTGCGATGATGAACATCGCGAACATCGCAATCGACAGGTAGCAGAAAAACCGCATCGACACCGGCACCCCAACGACGCCGTTGATGACGGTGCCGAACGTCGTGCCGCGCGCCAGCTTGCGTGGTGCCTTTTGCTCTCTCAGTGATTCAGTCCAGGCAGGCATGGGAATACTCGTCAAACGTTCTTGAGCGCGGGCTCGGAAGCGCGCGTGCTGTGCTCGAGCAACGGGGAAGGCATCAAATACGGGGCGAAGTGTTCCCAGAAGTGCCACTGCTCAGGTTGCTTCACGAGCGCGTCCTCGAGCCGATCGACGATCAGCTGGTGGGTCGTCAGCACGCGCGATGCGTTCTCCGGCGTGTTCAGCATCCGCGATCCGGTGGTCGAACCAAGCTCGACGAAATGCACGGTGCAGCGATCGCGAAACGGCACGCCGGTCGCATACGCGACGAGAAGCGGAATGCCCTGCTCGACCGCCAGCTTCACGCCGCCTCCGGCGAGTCGGATCCAGCGGCCGCCAAGCCGGCACGGGTTGGTCTTGCCGAAGCGGCCGTGCAAATCGGAGAACAGCAGGAACACCGGCTCCTCCTTGCGCAAGCCAGTAATGAGCCGCCGCAGATGCACACGCTGCTCGATGTCGATCAGATCGATCTTGCCCGCGCCGAATTCGTTGACGAGCCGTTGCGCGTCGTCGAAAAACGCGCCTGGCGCATCCTTGTGCATCACGATCATCATTTTGCGATCCTCAGGAATCAGGAAACGCAGCTTCGTGACGAACATCATCAGGTTGCCGAAATGCAGCCCCGCGAGCATCAGCGGGCCGCCGCGCGCAAGCGCCTCGCGCAGCAACGGCTCGCCTTCGCATTCCATCCCGTCGAGCATCGTCTTCATCGAACTCAGGCTATGCGTGCGCAGCATCAGGCCCGCAAGCTCGGCCTCGAACAGTTCGTTGACGACCCGGTCGGCAACCTGCCGGATCCGGGTCGGATCGTCGTTCAGATGCGCGCTCATCATATGCGCGATCGAGCGCTCGATCGAATAGCGGATCGACGGAAACAGCCGCAAGCACGTGCGCGAACACCAGCGCATCATCCCGAGCCCCTGCTCGGGCGATCGGCCAAGCGCGATACGCCGGACGATCCGCCGAATGAAGAACGAATACGAGAATGCGTTGAATAGAAAGAGCCGAACCAACGTCATCTTGGCACCTCGAATTCCTGCTGCTGAGCGCGATCGATCTCGGCAAGCTTGCCGTCGCGCATCTCGTAGATTCGATCGACCATCGATAGGATCGACGCGTCATGCGTGACGAGCACGATCGTGCACGGCAGCGTCAGCACGTTGCGGCAGATCTCATGCGTCGTCGCCTGGTCCAGATTCGACGAGAATTCGTCGAGAATCAGCAGGCGCGGCTCGCAATACAGCGCACGTGCAATCAACAAGCGCTGCATCTGCCCAGCCGACAGAAACTTCTGCGTGTCGCCCAGCGGCGTATCGTAGCGGTTGTCGAGCATATCGATGTCGCGATCGATACATGCGAGGCGCGCCGCCTCGAACATCGAACCGAGGCGAGGCGCCGGCGCGAAGTTCGTGATGTTGTCCCGGATCGTACCGCGAAAGAGCTGATCGGACTGGGTGACCGCCGCGATATGCTTGCGGTACAGCCGCAAATTCACTTCCGATAGATCGACGCCACCGACAAACAGCATATTCGGCGCAGGCTTGTACAGGCCGCAAATCAGATTCAGCAACGTTGTCTTGCCGCTGCCGGTACGCCCGACGATCGCGATTTTCGAGCCGGCCGGCACGTCGAGGTTGACGTTCTCGAGAATCGCGCGGCGGCCGCCCTTCGGCGTGTAGCTCAACGAACGAATCGATAGCGAACCGTCGAACTGCTCGACCGAACGCACGGCCGCATCGGGCGCCGGCTCCTCGGTCTCGGTCTGCAGCACGTCGGCGACGCGATCCATGTGGACCTGCAATACCTTGCGCCGCACGTAAAGCTGAATCGAATCGATGAACTTGTCCGCAAACAGGTTCTTATACTGGATGAACGCGTAGATCACGCCGATCGTGCTTTGCCCGTGCATCACGAGCCACGCGCCATACGTGACGATCACCAGTTGCTCGACATGCACGATGCCCTTCGAGATAGCATCGAACAGAAGCTGCAGGCGTTCCTGTTGGCGGATCGCCTGAAGTTTCTGCGTGAAGGCGTTCACCCACAGATTGCTGCGCGACGTCTCCGACGACAGCAGCTTGATCGAATGTGCGGAACGGATGTTCTCGATCAGCAGCGCGTCGGCCTCGGCGCCGCGCGTGAGGATCTGCGACATCGCATCTTGCAACTGAGGCTGGATCGCCAGCCGCGACAGCGCGAACAGCACCATCCCCGCAAGGCTGATGCCGGCGAGCACCGGACTGTAATACAGCATCAGCACGAGCGTCAGCACGCATGTGACGATATTGAGCAACCCGCCGATCAACCCGTCGACCAGAAAGCGCCCAACCTCGGACATGGACGATACGCGCGAAATCGAATCGCCGGTATTGTGGAACAGGTAGTAGCCGATCGGCAGCCGCGCCAAGTGTCCGACCATGTTCGACGAAAGCTGCTGCGAGATGATATTGCGCAGGTAGCTCTTGATATTGCCGACGAGATTCGAGTACAGCGTATCGAACAGAAACACGATGCTGAACAGAATCGTCAGCAGATACAGGATGTCGATGTCGGTTTTCTTCAGCGCCTCGTCAATCGTCAGTTGGACGTAAGAAGGGCCGAGCAGCAGCAGCAATTGCGTCGCAATGCCGGCCCCCACGCCGATCAGCAAGCTCTTGCGAATACCGGTCAGCCCGTTCAGATAATCGCGCAGACGAATCCGGTCGGTCGTGCCGGCATGTTTGAAACCGATATCGGGATTGAGTTCGAGCGCATAGCCCGTGATCTGCGAGAGCGCCTGCGCGAGCGGCATCTTGGTCTCGCCGAGCGCCGGATCGACGATATGAACGTTGCCGTAGCCCACCTTCGTCAACACGACGAAGTGGTTCATCCCCCAATGCAGAATGCAAGGCAGCTTCAGTGCATCGATCTCGTTCGCCTCGAACTGGAGCCCGCGCGAGCGCAGGCCGAGATCGTTCGCGATCTCCATCAGCTCGAAAAACGACAGGCCAGAATCGATCTTGACCGGGTAGCGATTGCGCAGCGTGCGTAACGTCGTGTCGCGGCCGTGCCAAGTCGCGATCATCGCGATGCACGCCAGGCCACACTCGGTTACCTCATCCTGAAGAATGGGCCGGACTTTCTTTGTATTGAACCACATAGCTTGCGAATCGCTGGATACGACAATAATGCCGAACCGCACGCGGCGCGCTCGGGCTCAAGGCCGTCGCGCCGGTGCGGCGTGAGCGTCGCGGCTGCGCGCGACGAGCAATACGGGCGAGTTGCCGGCTTACCCATGCGAGCCCGAGCCGGAGCCCAGCGCCATCTTGAATTGTTCGACGGCCTGGTACTGGGCTTGAGCCAGGAGCGCCTGCATCGTGGGCTCGATCGCTTGATTCACAAGGGAAATCGTGTAATTGGCTGAGTTGGCGTAAATCGAACCTCCGCCGCGGATGTCTCGTGCCTGCTCTTCGGATATGGACTTCATTGGGGTAGCCCTTGTCTTATAGCAACGGTCTCGACGACATTCCGGCCCCGCATCCGCCTGCGCGAACACCCGCTCCGGAACTCACATGCTTCGACCGCGCCGTCTCCTTCCTGACATACTTCGCCCGATCACCGACCAGCACAAAAGGATGGCGCTTTTGCGACTGGATCGGCAACGAATTGCCATTTAATGCAAATACCGCTTCGCCATTATGGCTTGATTGCAAACCACACAATACGCGGGGGGCGCCTCCCCGCGCAAAGTACGACTTACTTGCCTTGGTTGTTATACGTCTTCGGGTTCTGCAGGTAATTCCCCAGTTGCGGCGCGAAGGTGGCGAGCGAGCTCAGCACCGGGCCGGTTTGGGTCAGCAGCAGACCAATCGAGCTGATCGGGCCGCCACCACGGATTTCCTGAGCCTGTTCCATCGACATGACCTTCATTACTATCTCCTCGTAAAAAATAAAGAAGACCACAAGAACTGCTAAAAAAAGCCAACGGCCGTATATAACCGAACGACATTTAATTTTTTATCGATACGATTACTAGCCGGAATCAGGCTATCATGCAGGCAAGCCGGAAACAAGCTAGCTGATCCCCTGAAATCACGACTTTCCGGCGCGGCGACGTTCCCCAAAAAGATGCATGCGTTTCAATTTAAATTTTAAAACGTTTAATCTATGTCGCCGATGGCTTGTGAGGAAAGGCTGGAGAGGGAGACGAAGATGTTTGAAACATCGGATTTGAATAGATCATCGGAAATTCGATATGCGGGTTTTCACTTAAAAGAAAAATTCTTTAATTTATGTAAATATGTTACAGGAGTGACTGGAATTGCGACAGTCATCGCACTGTGCACCGGCCCCACCAATGCAAGTGCGTTTTGTCTAGATGAAGCGTATCAGCACGCCGTCACCAACGATCCCAAATTCCTGCAGGCGCGCGCCGCATACGATGCCGCTCGGCAAAAATTTCCCCAGGCCCGCGCGCAGATGCTGCCGCAGGCGAGCGCCGTGCTCGAATGGGGCCGGTACGGTACGAATGCGAAGCTGTTCGGGTTCAACGTCAGCAGCACCAACAATGCCGCCTATGGCGCCGCGCAGGTCACGCAGGCGCTCTTCAACATGCCGTATCTGTACGATATGAGCCGTGCGCGCGAAATGGAGGAATCCGCGCGGCAGCAGCTCGAAGTCGAGCGCCAGGATCTGATCATGCGCGTGGCGAACGCCTGTTTCGATCTTTTGTCCGCACGCGAGAAGCAGCAGCTTGCCGACGACGAAGTCGACGCCCTCACGCGGCTCGCGAGCGACACACGCCGCATGGCGCAGCTCGGCATGAAAACGATCGGCGACACGGCGGAAATCGAGGCGCGGCGCAGCCTCGCGAAATCCGAGGCGCTGATTGCCGGCACCGAAGTCGAGGCGCGCAAGGCACGCTACGAAACGCTGCTCGGCTCCGAAATCGATTTCGCGCGCTGGCCGCGTCTTGCGATGCACGGCACGTCGCCCCGCATTCCGTCGGGTGATTACGCGCCGCAAGACAATCCGTCGTATCAACAGGCGTATCGCGATCTGCGCACCGCGCAGCTTACGTCCAAGCGGATCAACGCCGAGCACTTGCCGACCGTCGACTTGTTCGCCTCGTATTCGCGCGGCCTCAACCCGAACCTGCGCGGCGTCACCGATCAGTCCAATTTCCACCAGAGCGCAATGGGCGTACAGGTCACGATCCCGATTTTCTCCGGCGGGAGCGTGTACTACCGGCATGTCGAAGCGCAATACGTCGCCGCGCAATATCAGAACCGGTTGCGCGAAGTCGAGCAGCAGCTGAGCACCGATCATCGCGAAGCGCTTGCGTCGCTGCAATCGATCGGCGCGCGCATCCTGGCGCTTCAGCAGTCGCTGCAGGCGGCGCAGCTTGCGTATGATTCATCGATGAAGGCGCACAGCGTCGGCTACAGCACGACCTACGAGACGCTGAACCTGCGCAAGGATATCTCGAATATCCGCGAGAAGCTTTTCGAAAGCTATCTCGATGCGCTCAAGCTGCAACTGAAGCTCAAGAGCGTTCTCGGCACGTTGAACGAGCAGTCGCTCGTCGCCGTCGACAACTTCCTCGACAGCAACGCGGAAACACCGAATTCGAGGAATCAGTGAACGCGACGGCTGCAGACGTGAAAGCCGGCTTGCGGCGGCTTTAAAGGCGGCAGCCGTCATGAAACGGGCCTGATCGGCGTGAACCGATCAGACCCGTTTCACGAACAAACCATGCGATACGTTATCCGAAGCATGTTTTTTGAGATGGCCGGGCAGCGGGCTTTGCAAGCGCAAAAGGAAAAGAAAAACCGGCCGGCCTGCGCTACGATCGCGCTCCCCGCCTGCCCAGCGGGGAGCGCGCTTATTTAGCGGATCACGCGCGACACGCCCCGGCCGCGCGGATCGGACACCGCCTCGGGCGTCTTGCCGTCGATCCGGATGGCCTGGATATCGCCGCTAAAGTCCTGCCCCTTCAGCGTGTAGCCCTTCGCCTCGATCCCCTTCGCGAGATCGCCGTCGATCGGCCGGTACGGCTCCCAGAAGATGGTGTTCGGGGGCAAGAGCTGGTGATGAAAGCGCATCGCGGCAACCGCATCGTGCAGCGGCATCTTGAAATCGTACAGGTTGGTGATGACCTGGAAGATCGACGTGAAGATCCGCGAGCCGCCGGGCGTGCCGATGACGAGCGCGACCTTGCCGTCCTTCGTCAGAATCGTCGGCGACATCGACGACAGCGGACGCTTCTTCGGCTCGATCGCATTCGCATCGCTGCCGACCACGCCGAACATGTTCGCGACCCCCGGTTTCGCGGAAAAATCGTCCATCTCGTCGTTCAGCACGATGCCGGTGCCTTCGGCGACGACGCCCGAGCCGAAGTAGCCGTTGAGCGTGTACGTGTTCGACACCGCGTTGCCCCACTTGTCGACCACCGAGAAGTGCGTCGTTTCCGCTTTCTCCGGCATCGACGTGCCGAGCCCCGGCAGCACGCTCTTCGTGTCGGACGGTTGCGTCGGATTCACGTCGGCCGCGCGCTTGGCGATGTACGCATCGTCGATAAGCTGTGCGACGGGCACCTTGTAGAAATCGGGGTCTCCGAGATACTGCGCGCGATCGGCAAACACGCGCTTCTCGATCTCCGCGATCAAGTGCACGTATTGCGGCGAATTCAGCGTCACGCCATCGAAATCGGCCCGGCGATCGGCTTTCATCTTCAGAAGCTGCACGAGCCCGATGCCGCCCGAACTCGGCGGCGGTGCGGTGTATACGCGATAGCCGTTCCAGTTCGCCTCGATCGGCTGGCGCCAGACCGCCTTGTACTGCGCGAGATCCTGCTTCGTGATCAGGCCGCCGCCCTGCTTCATGGCGGCCGCGATCAGATCGGCCGTCTTGCCGTCGTAGAAATCCTTCGCGCCGTCGTTCGAAATGCGCGTGAGCACCGCCGCGAGATCCGGCTGCTTGAAGTTCGCGCCGGTCTTCAGGGCACCGAAGTATTGATCGTAATTGGTCTTGCCGCCGAACTCCTTCGACGCGTCGACGCCGCGCTGCGCGAGTTGCTCGTCGATGATGAAGCCGTCGCGCGCGTAGTGGATCGCCGGCGCGAGCACCTGCTTCCATTTCAGCTTGCCGAAGCGCTTGTGCGCCTCCCACATCCCGGCCACCGTGCCCGGCACGCCAACCGCGCGGTAGCCGTACAGGCTCATGCCGCTGACGACGTTGCCGTCCTTGTCGAGATACATGTCCTTCGTCGCGGCAAGCGGCGCGCGCTCCCGAAAGTCGAGAAAATACGGCTTGCCGTCGACATAAATGTTCATGAAGCCGCCGCCTCCGATGTTGCCGGCTTCCGGATACGTGACTGCCAGCGTGAAGGCGATCGCCACCGCGGCATCGACCGCATTGCCGCCCTGCTTGAAAATCTGCTGGGCCGCATCGGCGCTGTATTTGTCGGCGACGGCGACGGCCGAGCCGTCCAGCACGGCATGCTGCGGCGCTTTGGCCACCGCAGGCGCGCCGGGCAGAAAGCTCGCGACGGCTGCGCCCAGCAGCGTCGCGAGCATCGACGATTTGAAGCGGTTGGCGGCGTTCATTGATTGTCTCCCATCTCAATCTCCTCGTTTCGCTGAAATTGGGGCAGAACGCCCCTGAGCAGGCCCTTATAGCACGGTTGCGAATTCAGTCAAAAATGGTCAGTTCTACCCATCCGGGCACACACTGAAAAATTTTTATCCGCCACCGCGTGCCAGGCCGTGGCCGAATCTGCGAAGATAGCGCCCCCTTTCCTTTCCGGCCGCACGCGCAGCGCAATACGCAATGGCATCACAAGCAGCACATCATGCAAGCGGCTGGGCCGCGGGTCTAGTCGCCGCGGCGCTGGTCGCGCAGGCGGGCGCGGCGGGACCGTCGCACCTCTTTTGCATCGCGGCATTCGCAGCCGGCGTCGCGGGCGGCACCGCGCCCGATTGGCTCGAACTTGCATGGTGGCGCCGCTCGCGACGGCGCTGGATCACGCATCGCACCGTCACGCATTGGGGCATCGCGTGGCTCGCGGCGTTCGTGTTTGCTTACCGCTCGCTCGGGCACGGGCATCCGTGGGCCGCGCCGCTCGTCGGCTTTGCGTGTGGCGGCCTCGTCCATCTGATCGCAGATTGGCCGAACCCGCTCGGCATTCCGTGGATCTGGAAGCGTCATTCGCTGAACTGGTGGAACAGCGGGCACTGCGATCTGATCGTCGTCGCGGCGGCCTGGGCCGGAGCGCTATGGCTCACGCAAGCGGCGTGGGGACATGCAACGCCGCTCGCGCATTGGCTCGGATGGTTGCGGCGGGTTTGACCGCGAACGAGCGCCCCGCCGATCAAGCGCGCCCGCACCGGCGCGGCGGCGAATCGCTTTTCTTCTCAACCAATCATCCCGATCGAGCAAACGTTGCGGCCGCTTGCGGGGCGCACGCCGTCCGGTTGGGCAGCCTCCCAGCCGCGCGCGCCCGCATTGCGGCAGGCTGCGCGCGACAACCGGCATCGCGTGGCGATGCCTTCGACATCCGGCTTAACCCCGCACGGCTCGCGCTCGGCACATCCGCGCGGCGTCTGGCACACTTATCGTTCCGGCCGCCAATGCCCGGCCCGCCCCGATGCCTTGCCCCGCCACCATGGATCTCGCCCCCACCCGCTGCGCCACCGGCGCGCTCGACGCGTTTCACCCCGCCGTCGCCGCGTGGTTCGCCGGCACCTTCGCCACGCCGACCGACGCGCAAACGCTCGCGTGGCCGCATATCAAGGCGGGCCGATCGACGCTCGTTGCCGCGCCGACCGGCTCCGGCAAAACCCTCACCGCGTTTCTGAGCGCGCTCGACGATCTGGTGCGCGACGCGCTCGCGCACGGCGGCGCGCTGCCGGACGCGACGCTCGTGGTCTACGTATCGCCGCTCAAAGCGCTGTCGAACGATATCCGCGTGAATCTCGCCGCGCCGCTCGCCGGCATCGCCGCCGAGCTTGCGCGGCGCGGGCTGCCGGTGCCCGATATCCGCACCGCCGTGCGCACCGGCGACACGCCGTCGGCTGAGCGCGCCGCGCTGCGCAAGCGCGCGCCGCACATCGTCGTCACGACCCCGGAATCGCTGTATGTGCTGCTGTCGTCCGAATCGGGGCGGCGAATGCTCGAAAGCGCACGCACCGTGATCGTCGATGAAATCCACGCGCTCGCAAACAATAAGCGCGGCAGCCATCTCGCGCTGTCGCTCGAACGACTCGACGCGCTCGCCGGCCGGCGGCTGACGCGCATCGGGCTGTCGGCGACGCAGCGGCCGATCGACGCTGTCGCGCGCTTTTTGGTCGGCGCCCGCGCCGATACCGGCGACGCGCCGCCCGATTGCGCGATCGTCGACACGGGCCACGCGCGCGAGCGCGACCTCGCGCTGGAGCTGCCGCCGGTGCCGCTCGGGCCGGTGATGGCCACCGACGTCTGGGAGCGCGTCTACGACCGGATCGCCGAACTCGCGGCCGCGCACCGCACAACGCTCGTGTTCGTCAACACACGGCGGATGGCCGAGCGCGCCGCACGCCATCTCGCGCAGCGCGTCGGCGCCGACGCTATCGCCGCGCATCACGGCAGCCTCGCGAAGGAACATCGCGTCGACGCGGAACAGCGCTTGAAGAACGGCCGGCTGAAGCTGCTCGTCGCGACTGCGTCGCTCGAACTCGGCATCGACATCGGCGATGTCGACCTCGTCTGCCAGCTCGGCTCGCCACGCGCAATCGCACCGTTGCTGCAGCGCGTCGGCCGCTCGAGGCACCAGGTCGGCGGCGTGCCGAAGGGGCGGCTTTTTCCGCTGTCGCGCGACGAACTCGTCGAATGCGCCGCGCTACTCGATTGCGTGAGGCGCGGCGAACTGGATCTGCTGCGCATGCCGCGCGCGCCGCTCGACGTGCTCGCCCAGCAGATCGTCGCCGAAACCGCGTGCCGCGAATGGGACGAGGACGCGCTTTATCGCTGCGTGACGCAAGCCGCGCCTTATGCAGCGCTGACGCGCGAGTCGTTCGACGGCGTGCTGAAGATGCTGGCCGAAGGCTTCGTGGGCCGGCGTGGCCCGCGCGCTGCGTATCTGCATCGGGACGTGGTATCGCGCACGGTGCGAGCGCGGCGCGGCGCGCGGCTCGCGGCCGTCACCTCGGGCGGCACGATCCCCGACAACGCCGATTACACGGTGCTGCTCGAACCGCAAGGCATCAACATCGGCACGGTCAATGAGGATTTTGCGATCGAAAGCCTCGCGGGAGATGTATTCCAGCTCGGCAACCAGTCCTACCGGATCATTCGTGTCGAAACCGGGCGCGTGCGCGTGGAGGACGCGCACGGGCAGGCGCCGAACATTCCGTTCTGGTTAGGCGAGGCGCCCGCGCGCAGCGACGAGCTGTCCAGAGGCGTCGCGCGGCTGCGCGAGCGGATCGACGCGCTGCTCGCGCAAGCCGCCGCGCCTGCTCAACAGGCGCTCGCCGCACCGCGTCTGCCAGAGCCGGATCGGGCCGGCAATGCGGCCCGCGCGGCGGCAGCCGCTGCCCGCACGTCCGCTCGATCCGCCCGGACCAACACGTCGACGGTTCGGACTGCGACCAAGGCTGCCGGACCGGGCGCGCAACCCAACGGGCCCGGCGCGCCCGCCGGTGCGAACCCAACGCCCGCAACACCCGCGCTCCGGGCTGAGACCGCCGAAGCCGGCGCCCCGGCCGAGCCTGGCCGCCTCGCCCCCGTGCTGGCGTGGCTGACGAACGAGCTTGGTCTGGATGCCGAAGCCGCGCGGCAAATCGCCGACTATCTCGCACGCGCGCGCGCGGCGCTCGGCGCGCTGCCCACGCAGCATACGCTCGTGATGGAGCGCTTCTTCGACGAATCCGGCGGCATGCAACTCGTGATTCACGCGCCCTTCGGCAGCCGGATCAACCGCGCATGGGGGCTCGCGCTACGCAAGCGCTTCTGCCGCACGTTCAACTTCGAACTGCAGGCGGCGGCAACCGACGATACGCTGATCCTGTCGCTATCGCTCGCGCACAGTTTCCCGCTCGACGAAGTGTGGCGCTATCTGCGCTCGGCAAACGCCGAACACGTGCTGATCCAGGCGCTGCTCGACGCGCCTTTGTTCGGCGTGCGCTGGCGCTGGAACGCGACGACGTCGCTCGCGCTGCCGCGCTTCGCGGGCGGCCGCAAGGTCGCACCGCAATTGCAGCGCATGAAAAGCGACGATCTGCTCGCCGCCGTGTTCCCCGATCAGGCCGCGTGCGCGGAGAATCTGGTCGGCGAGCGCGACGTCCCGCGGCACCCGCTCGTCGATCAAACGCTCGATGATTGCCTGCACGACGCGATGGATACCGACGGCTGGCTCGCGCTGCTACGCCGGATCGAGGCGGGCGATGTCGCGCTCGTCGCGCGCGAGCTGCCCGCGCCGTCACCGCTCGCCGCCGAGATTTTGAACGCGAAGCCATACGCGTTTCTCGACGACGCGCCGCTCGAGGAACGCCGCACGCAGGCGGTGCTTGCGCGCCGCTGGAGCGACCCGGAATCGGCCGACGATCTCGGCGCGCTCGATGCCGGCGCGATCGACGCGGTGCGGGAACAAGCGTGGCCGCTCGTGCGCGACGACGACGAGATGCACGACGCGCTCATCGGCCTCGCATGCATCTCGGACGACGAAGCGCACGCGAACGACGGTTGGCTCGCTTGCCTCGAACGGCTCGCCGCCGGCGGCCGGGCCACACGGATCATGCTCACCGACAGCCCCGAACCGGCCGGCATCCCCGTCGACCCGCGCCACGCATCCGCCCGTCACCGCAGCCTATGGATTCCGGTCGAGCGCATCGCCTGCATGCGCGCGCTGTATGGCGACGCCCCCGCCGCGCCGCCGCTCAGCCCACCGCCCGGCTTCGACGCGCGATGGGAACCCGGCGCCGCGCTCGTCGACGTAATCCGCGCACGGCTCACCGGCTTTGGACCGCAGACGGTCCCGGCGATCGCCGCGCCGCTCGCGCTGCCGCATGCCGCGCTCACGCGCGCGCTCGCCGCGCTCGAGCGCGAGGGTTATGTGATGCGCGGGCGCTTCACGCCCGGCGCGCGCAACGACGAATGGTGCGAAAGGCATCTGCTCGCGCGCATCCACCGCTACACGGTCAAACGGCTGCGCCGCGAGATCGAGCCGGTCGAACTTGCCGACTTCATGCGCTTTCTGTGTCACTGGCAACGCGTCGCGCCCGAAACGCGCGGCATCGGCGTCGAAGCGCTCGCCTCGGTCGTCCACCTGCTAGAAGGGTTCGAAGCGGCAGCAAGCGCATGGGAGGAGGAATTGCTGCCCGCGCGGCTCGCCGATTACGTGACGGGCGGCCTCGACGAACCATGCCGCGCGGGCAAGCTCACATGGACGCGGCTCGGCGCGCCCGCGAAAGCGGCCAGCGCGCCCGTCAGGACAACGCCGATCGTGCTGCTGCCGCGCCGCGAACTGGCATGCTGGCAAGCGCTGCGCAACCCGGCCGCGCAGCCTGCGCTGTCCGCGCGCGCCGAACGCGTGCGCGCGACACTCGCCACATACGGCGCGATGTTCTTCGACGAGCTGGCCGCGCACGCCCGGCTGCTGCCCGTCGAACTCGAGCGCGCGCTCGGCGAACTGGTCGCGGCGGGACTCGTCAATGCGGACAGCTTCGCGGGCCTGCGCGCGCTGCTCAAACCGTCGGTCAAACGCCATGCGCATGCGTTCTACGTGCCGCGCACGCGGCGTGGCGGCGCGCTGATCGGCGGCATGGACGATGCAGGACGCTGGGCGCTGGTACGGCGGCTGCCGCTTGCGGCGGTCGAATCCGGCGACGATCACTGCCGTCGCGACGACGATGGGCGCGCCGATGTAGAAGCTCACGGCAATGCCGCGCCGCCGCCGATGTCTGCCGGCCGCACGGCGATCGAGCCGGCCGCGCTCGAGCATGTCGCCCGAACGCTGCTGCGCCGCTACGGCGTCGTGTTCTGGCGCATCCTCGCGCGCGAAGCCGAATGGATGCCGAGCTGGCGCGAACTGCTGCCCGTCTACCGGCGGCTCGAGGCGCGCGGCGAGATTCGCGGCGGACGTTTCGTCGCCGGCTTGGCGGGCGAACAATTCGCGCTGCCCGATGCGATTCCGATTCTGCGCGAGATCCGCCGCCGGCCGGCTGAGGGACTGATGCTGTGCGTCAGCGGCGCCGACCCGCTCAATCTGACCGGCACGCTGCTGCCGGGCGAGCGCGTGCCTGCGCTCGCCGGCAACCGCATCCTGTTCCGCGACGGCGTGCCGGTCGCGTCGCTCGTCGGCGGCCAGTTCGTCTATGCGCCCGATCTCGACGCCTCGGAGCGAGAGGCTGCGCGAACGAAGCTCGCGCGCCGTTGAGACCGTGCGACCGTTGACGGCCCCCATCGCACACAATATTGCTCACACGAATAATCATGACACTGCCGCCAGCAGACACCGCCGCTGCCTGTCACGGTGCATACGGCTGCTTTGCCGCTCATCGCCGCCGTGCGGCCCGCACCGTCCCGCCGAAAAATTAAACGCGGCCATCCCCAAAAAAAGACGCGATCCACTATCATCGCCGCAGCCGCGAGCGTCGCGAACCGCGTGTGCCGCATGCATGCGCCGACCGACGCAGGCCCGATATACGAATACGACAACGGAGACACCCGGATGAACGTCACTGCCGAACACGGCGCGCCCGCCGCCGCCCAATCTCACCACGCCGGTTCGCTGACGATCGTCCAAGGCACGGCGCTCTATGTGGGCGCCGTGCTCGGTACCGGCGTGATCGCACTGCCCGCGCTCGCCGCCGAAATCGCCGGCCCCGCGTCGCTCGTCGCGTGGGCCGCGCTCGTGCTGCTGTCGGTCCCGCTCGCCGCGACCTTCGCCGCGCTCGGCGCGCGCTATCCGGATGCCGGTGGAGTGTCGACTTACGTGCGCAACGCATTCGGCCCGCGTGCGGCAGCCGTCGTCGGCTGGTGTTTCTACTTCGCCGTGCCCGCCGGCGCGCCCGCCGCCGCGATGTTCGGCGGCGCATACGTCGCCTCCGTCACGGGCGGCGGCCACACGACGGTCGTCGTCGCGGCGGCCGTGCTGATCGCGATCGTCGCGGCGGCCAATGCATTCGGCGTCACCGTGTCAGGGCGCATGCAGCTCGTGCTGTCCGCGCTGCTCGTCGCGCTGCTGCTCGCGGCCGTGCTGGCGTCCGCGCCGCATGCGCGCACCGCCAATTTGCATCCGTTCGCGCCGCACGGCTGGCTCGCCGTGGGACAAGCCGCCGCGCTGCTCGTCTGGAGCTTCGCCGGCTGGGAAGCGATCACGCATCTGGCCGCCGAATTCCGCCACCCCGCGCGCGATCTGCCGCGCTCGACCGGCATTGCCGTCGCGGTGGTCGGATTGCTGTATCTGTCGGTCGCGGCGGCCAGCGTGCTCGTGCTCGGCCCGACAGCGGGCGCGTCGGGCGCGCCGCTTGCCGAGCTGATCGCGCGCGGCATCGGCGCCCGCGCGCAATGGCTCGCCACCGCCGCTGCGCTGCTGCTGACACTCGGCACGATGAACGCCTACTTTGCCGGCGCGGCGAAGCTGGGCGCGGCGCTCGGACGCGACGGCGCACTGCCGGCATGGCTCGCACACGGCAGCCAGACCGGCGGCGTGCCGCGACGCAGCCTCGCGTTGATCGCCGTGCTCGCGGGCTGCGCGCTCGGCGCCACGGTTGCGACCGGCATGGGGCCGAAGCCGCTCGTGCTCGCGACCTCCGGGAATTTCGTGATGGTTTATCTGCTCGGCGCGGCCGCCGCGGCAAAGTTGCTGCCGCGCGGCGCGTTCGCGCATCGATGCTCGCTCGTCGCGTTCGTAACGGCAGCCATGCTGTTCGCAACGAGCGGGTGGTATTTGCTCTGGCCGCTGCTGGTGACGGCGGCGGCGCTGGCTTATACGCGAATCAGCCGGCCCGCGCAAAGCCAGTGACGCGGCGCGGTACGCCGCGTGCGGCGCCCGGCCGCGCAGCCGCCCCGCCATGCGCGCAACCACCGGCAAACCGGCGTACCGGCACCCCGCCCGAGCCGCGGGAAAACGCGGGCGCGCGAATGCGCCGCCCGCAGCGCGCATCGGCGCGCCTCACCTCAACCGCGCGATTGCCCGCCGCTGATTTGCGCGCGCAGACGCTCCTCCTGGCCGCGCAATTCCGGCGTCAACTCCGGGCCGAAATCCTGCGCCTCGAACAGCGGCCGGATCTCGATCTCGGATTCACTTTCCATCGGATTCGGGCACCGCTTGACCCATTCGACGGCTTCTTCCATCGACTCGACCTGCCACAGCCAGAACCCGGCAACGAGTTCGCCGGTTGGCGCGAACGGCCCATCGATCACGCTGCGCCCGCTGCCGGAAAAACGCACCCGCTTGCCCTTCGAGCTTGGATGCAAGCCTTCGCCCGCCAGCATCACGCCTGCGTTGACGAGTTCCTCATTGAATTTGCCCATGGCGTCGAGCAGCGCGGTGCTCGGCATCTTGCCGGCCTCGGATTCGCTGGTCGCCTTGACGATCACCATCACACGCATTTCGTCTCTCCTTGACTTGAACAGAATCGGCCCAACGGGCCACATGTCCGCCGCCGACCCGGCATCCGGCGGCTCCGATACCACGACGCGCCAACCTAGCCGAAATCGACAACGCCGGCCATCGCCATTCGATCAATCCCGCATACGCCGCCGTCACGCCTATGCCGCCGTGCAACCAATGCGATAATTTCCGCTTTGCCGGCCTCGCCGCCAGGACAACGACATGACCCACATCGACGATCCCCGCCACGACCACGAAGCCGGCACCGCCGACGCCACCCAGGACACCACCCGCATCGACGACGTGCGCATCAGCGCGGTGCGGCCGCTGATTTCGCCCGCACTGCTGCAGGACGAGATGCCGGTGCCGCCCGGCGCCCAGGCGCTCGTCGAGCGCACCCGCGCCGAGATCGGCGACATTCTGCACGGCCGTGGCGACCGGCTCGTGACCGTGGTCGGCCCGTGCTCGATCCACGACCACGATCAGGCGCTCGCCTACGCGCAGCGGCTGAAGGCCGCCGCCGACGCGTTGCGGGACGATCTGCTGATCGTCATGCGCGTGTATTTCGAAAAACCGCGAACGACAATCGGCTGGAAAGGCTACATCAACGATCCGCGGCTCGACGGCAGCTTCCGCATCAACGAAGGGCTGCGCGCCGCCCGGCAATTGCTGCTCGACATCAACGCGCTCGGCCTGCCCGCGGCAACCGAATTTCTCGACCTGCTGAGTCCGCAATACATCGCGGACCTGATCGCGTGGGGCGCGATCGGCGCGCGCACGACCGAGAGCCAAAGCCACCGCCAGCTCGCATCGGGGCTGTCGTGCCCGATCGGCTTCAAGAACGGCACCGACGGAGGCGTGCAGATCGCCGCCGATGCGATTATCGCCGCGCGCTCGAACCATGCGTTCATGGGCATGACGAAAATGGGCCAGGCCGCGATCTTCGAGACGCGCGGCAACGACGACACGCACGTGATCCTGCGCGGCGGCAAGCAAGGCCCGAACTACGAGCGCGCCAGCATCGAAGCAAGCTGCGCGGCGTTGCGCGCGGCCGGTCTGCGCGAGCAGGTGATGGTCGATTGCTCGCACGCGAATTCGAACAAATCGCATCGGCGGCAAATCGACGTCGCCGGCGATCTCGCGCAACAGATCTCGGACGGCGAACGGCGCATCGTCGGCGTGATGATCGAGAGTCATCTGGAGGCCGGCCGCCAGGATCTGAAGCCGGGCGTCCCGCTCCAATACGGCGTGTCGATCACCGACGCGTGCCTGAGCTGGGCGCAGACCGAGCCGGTGCTCGATACGCTCGCGCACGCAGTGCGCCGCCGCCGCGCGCTTTGACGGGCTTGGCCGCCCACGCCCGTCACGGCGCCCGGCGCCCCGAGGCCAAGCGAGCACGCGCGAGCGCGCGCACCGCATCGATCAGCGTATACGCGACGGGCGACGGCTGCGCGTCGGTGCGCAGGATCAAACCGACCGGCTCGTCGGCGCCTTCGACCGGCAATGCCAGCCGCACGAGCGTGCCGGCCGCGAGGTCATATTCGGCCGCATAGCGCGGCACGAACCAGATCGCATCGTTCTCGAGCGCGAGCGCGCGCGCCACCGATACCGACAGCACCTCGACGAACGATTCGAGCAAAGGCGCGCCGCACGCGCTCAACAACTGCTCGGCGGACTGGCGGATCAGCGTGCCGTAAGGCGGCAATACGACCGGATACTGCGCGAGCCGCTCGGCGGGCGCGGCGCTCGCCGCGAGCGGGTGCCCCGCACGAACGACCGCGATGAGCGGCTCGTTGTACAAATGCTCGAACGACAGCCCGACCATCCGCTCGGGCTCCGACAGCCGCCCGATCGCACATTCGAGCGCCCCGGACTTCAAGTGCTCGAGCAGCTCGGCATTCGCGGCGGTCGTGATCCGCACCACGGCGCGCGGCCATGCATCGGCCAGCGCCTTCAGCACGGCAGGCGCAAGCGATGCCGCAACGCTCGGCAGCATGCCGAGCGCGAGCGTCGCCGCCGCGCCGCCGCTGTCGCGCGCCAGCAACCCGACGCCCTGCCTCAGCGCAAGCACGCACGCGTTCGCGTGCGGCAGGAAGCGCTGCCCGTCGCGCGTCGGCGTCGCGCCGTGCCGCCCCCTTTCGAACAGCGGCACGCCGAGAATCGACTCGAGTTCGGCGATCGTCTTCGATACCGCCGGCTGCGTGATCGACAAGCTCTGCGCCGCCTTCTGCACACTGCCGAACTGCGCGATGGCGAGAAAGCACTGCAAATGCCGGAATTTGACCCAGCCGTCGGCGAGCCGGTCCCCGCTTGGGCTTCGGCCGACGGCGCGGCGGCCGCCGCGATCACGATTTTGCATAACGTCTAGTTATACGAATGGCGATAAAACATCATTTTGCATAACTTTTCTGATTAGCTAAAGTCCTGAAAACCCGCTTTGTCATCCACAAAATCATCAGGAGACACCCGCGATGGACTCCCCTCACCTGACCCCGCGCGACTGGCCGTCGCATCCCGCCTACGTGCACCCGCCGTACCGCTCGTCGGTGAAACGCGGGCCGACGCAACCGCTGATTCCGCTGCAAGAGAAGCTGCGCAACCAGCATGTGCCCGTCTACGGCGCAGACGATCTTGGCCCGCTCGATCACGATCTGACGAAGAACGCCGTGAAAAACGGCGAGCCGCTCGGCGAGCGGATCATCGTAACCGGCCGCGTACTCGACGAGTCCGGCAGGCCGCTCGCCAACACGCTCGTCGAGATCTGGCAGGCGAACGCAGCGGGCCGCTATGTGCACAAAGCCGATCAGCACGACGCGCCGCTCGATCCGAATTTTCTCGGCGCGGGCCGCTGCCTGACCGACGCGCAAGGCCGCTACCGGTTCCTCACAATCAAGCCGGGCGCGTATCCGTGGGGCAACCATCCGAATGCATGGCGGCCTAATCACATCCACTTCTCGCTGTTCGGCGAATATTTCGGCTCGCGCCTGGTCACGCAAATGTATTTCCCTGGCGATCCGCTGCTCGCGCTCGATCCGATTTTCCAGGGCACGCCCGAAAGCGCGCGCGAGCGGCTGATCTCGCGCTTCTCGATCGACACGACCCAGGAAGGTTTCGCGCTCGGCTACGAATTCGACATCGTGCTGCGCGGCCGCGACGCCACCCCGATGGAGCGCTGAACATGACGACCCTCAAGCTGAAACAAACCCCTTCGCAAACCGTCGGCCCGTATTTCGCATACGGTCTCTGCCCTCGGCAATATGGCTACGACCTGGAGAGCCTGTTCGAGCCGGCGCTGGCCACGCCCGATGCGGCGGGCGAGCACATCGTCGTCATCGGCCAGGTGCTCGACGGCGACGGCAAGCCGGTCAACGATGCACTGCTCGAATTCACGCAGGCCGACGGCGACGGCCACTATCCGACGTCGCGCGACGACGTCCGGCAAAGCGGCTTTCGGGGTTTCGCGCGAATCGGCACAGGCACCGATCCGCACCATCGCTTCGTCGTCCATACCGTCAAACCGGGGCGGACATCGGAGACGGACGCGCCGCACATCGACGTGACGGTGATGATGCGCGGTGTACTCACACACGCATTCACGCGGATCTACTTCGACGATGAAGCGGCCGCCAACGCAGCCGACGCGACCCTCGCGCGCGTGCCCGCCGACCGGCGCGCGACGCTGATCGCCCGGCGCGATCCGGACACGGCGGCTCGCCGCGCCGTGGTGTACCGCTTCGACGTGCGGATGCAGGGCGAGTTGGAGACGGTGTTTTTCGATATCTGATATCTGAGGCGAGCGGCGCCGTACCAGCCCACCCGTCGGGCTCACGGACCACGTTGCGCGCACGGGCCGGGCCGGATCGGTCATCTCGCGTGACATAAACCGCGTCTCTCATGACAGCCGGCAACGCCCCGTCCACTGCGGCGTCAGCGTTATAGGCCAGCCGCAACACGGTCACGCCGCGCGCGGCATCGAGGCCGTCGCATACCCGCGCGTGCGGCTCCATATGAATCGCTTCTTGCCCACGCAGCGCGTCGGTCGCGCCTGCGGACATACTCGCGCCGCCGGATACAAATGCGGCGCGATCGACCGATCGAACAACACGCACGACGGCGCGCGACGCGCCTGCCATGCGCGGCCGGGCCACGCGGCGTCATTCGCTAAGATATCCGGTTATCGAGTCGAGAAATGTCGAAAAGGAACCGTTGATGAATTCCCCCGTCACGCTCGCGTCCGCCGGCGCGATGCCAGCCGCCGAATGGATCGGATTAGGCGCGCTCGCGTTGTTGTATCTGTTCGGCATCGGTTGGGCGTCGTACTGCGCGATCACACGTGCCCGCGGACGCGGTTACTGGCTCGCGTGCATCGCGTTGATCGCCGCCGGCAGCGCAATCGCATACTTTGCGACATCGTCGCCGGCCGGCTCGGACGAAATGCCGGCAGGCTTCGGGTTCGGCGTGGACGTCGCGCTGCTTGGCATCGCCGGCGTGAGCGCGGGCTGCGCGTGGCAAACAATCGCACGATTGCGGCACAAATTCCATTAAG
This sequence comes from Burkholderia singularis, assembly GCF_900176645.1. Taxonomy (GTDB): domain Bacteria; phylum Pseudomonadota; class Gammaproteobacteria; order Burkholderiales; family Burkholderiaceae; genus Burkholderia; species Burkholderia singularis. Next base: position 51,734 of record NZ_FXAN01000045.1, on the reverse strand, counting down.
CCGTGTCTTTTCTGGCAGGCGGCGGCGCACACCGGCCCGCGCCAGTCACCATGCGAAGCCGAACCCGTGCAAGGGCACTCGGCCCGGCAAACGGCGATGTGCAGTCATTCGCCGCCGCCATCGCTCGCGGCGAGCAGAAAAATCTCGCACCGGGCCGGCAGATCGGCAGTCGATCTATCGTTGCATCGCCGAGCGCGGCGCCCAGCGGGCCGAGTCTTCACGCACCGCACGCGAATAACCGGATTCACCGGCCATTTCGAATCGGCGCGATCGATCGAGCAACAGTCGAAAATTATTTTTCATACCAAGCCTGCCGTTCTCACCCAATCCTTATTCTTATTTAATGCGACAAAAAAACATTCAACACTTTCGCTTCGAATCATGAAAATAACCCGACCAGTGCAATATTCGCCGCCGCCCACCTATCTGGGATGACAGTTTCGTTCTGTCAACCGGTCAAAAATTTACCTCCGGCGTATTGTTCATTCCATTGCATTGGCATGCTCAAAGTATGAAGCGGTATGCGCCGTCGCCGCTTCGCGCGCATGATATATACCTGTGCCCTGGCATCTGGAGTCAACGTTCTAACCAATATATGCATACGCAACTAATATAAAGAATATGATTGTGACATGCGCCGTGCTATTCCATTCAACCACGAGGGGGTCCAAGTGTTTGTTCGAAATCAGTGGTATGTCGCCGGTTTGTCGAGCGAAATCGGCGCGACGCCGTTTCCAAGAACCATCGCCAATGAAAAGATCGTTTTTTATCGCACGGCCAATGGCGATTTGATTGCACTGCCAAATCGTTGTCCGCATCGTCAAGTGCCGCTCTCGGAAGGCTGCGTCGTCGATGATCATATCCAATGCGGTTATCACGGCATGAAATTCTCGTCGGCCGGGCGGTGCGTAAGCATTCCCAGCCAGTCGATCGTGCCCGAGCGCGCACATCTGAAGCCGTATCGCGTCGCTGATGCGCACGGCTTCGCATGGATCTGGATCGGCGACAGCGAACCCGCATCGTTCAGCGCGCCCGACGAATTCTCCGTGTGCTCGTCCGAGCAGTACGCGGGCGAAATGCTCTATGCGCACGCCAAAACGGACTACCGGCTCGGCATCGACAATTTTCTCGATGCCTCGCACGTTCTCTTCGTGCACCCATGGACCGTCGCGTCGGCAGCCGTCACCGCCGCGCAGACCGAACTGTTCGTCACCGACGACGAGGTGCGCGTTCGCCGCACGATGCCCAACGAAGCCTGCTCACCGATGTTCAAGAGCATGCTGAAAGTCGATTTCATCGATCGCATCCAGGACGCCGTCTTTCGCCCGATCAGCCATACGTGGATCGATACGACGATCACGCTTTGCGGCGTCGAGAACAGTCCCATGATGAAAACGCGCACCTTCGGCCTGTTCACGCCCGAGACGGAATCGACATGCCATTTGTTCGCCGGACTGTACCGCAACTTCGAGATCGGTAATCGGCAGCTGAGCGAACTCACGGCACAGCAAATCAAGAAAACGATCGACGAAGATATTTATATTTGCGAGCAGGTACAATCGAATTGGGACGACGACTATCCGATCGTTCATTTCGGCGTCGATCAAGCTTGCCTCGCTGCGCGTCGGATGATCAAAAACCGAGCGCAACCGGCCGATATCCAGCAGGCCGCCAGGCAAGCCACGTCGACGTTCTCGCAAATCGAAAGCGCGGTGGCTCAGATTCGATAGCCCGTAGCGGGCGACGTGCCACGGGCGCCCTTCTGTCGAGAAATCAGCGATGACTCCTGAACAAGCCGCCATTCTTTTTCTCACGCCGAGGCGCGAGGCCGTCACCGACAACCATCCGCCTTTCGACGGCGCATCCGGCGACACCACCGACTTCGAAGGCGCCGCGCTCGTGTCATGGCAGGCGGGTGCGGGGCCGACCGTGCTGCTGGTTCACGGTTGGGAGGCGAGCGCCGGCGCATTCAAGCGCTTCGTGCCACCGCTCGTCGCGGCGGGCTACCGGGTCGTGGCGATCGATCTGCCCGCGCACGGCCGCTCCGCCGGCTCGCGCACGTCGATCGTCGATGGCGCGAGGGCCGTGCGCCAGCTGATCGAGCATCTCGGCCCCGTTCATGGGCTCGTCGCGCACTCGATCGGCTGCGCGATCGCCGTCGAGGCGATGAAGGCCGGCGCATCGGCGAATGCGGCCGTGCTGATCGCTCCACCGGCCCGATACCGCGATTACGCCAGCGCCTTTGCAATGCAAGCGGGGCTGTCGACCGACGATGCAAAGCAAATGGTCGCCCATCTTCTCGCGCTTGGCGTCGACGTCGCTTCTGTCGATACCCCCCGCGCCGTGCAAGCGTTCGGCACGCGTGCGTTGATCGTTCATTCGGAGGACGATCGCGTGGTGCCGGTTTCGCAAGGCCGCGAAATCGCCGCGGCTTGGCCGGGCGCGCGTTTTGTCGCGGTCAACGGCCTCGGCCACCGCCGGATTCTGGACGCCGACGAAGTAATCGATGCGGCCGTGACGTTCATTCAAGTGCCCCGCAACGAGCCGCGCGGACTAGAATCGTAAGCCGATCGCCGCCCGAACCGGGTATCGCACGATTTACGCGGTGACAAAGGGCATCCGCGCCGTGAGCGGTGCCCTTTGTCATGGTTCGCCGATAACCCGATTCGCTTTCCATTCCTTCTGGTCATCACAACCGCAGGCCCGAGCGCGCGCGGCGCACAATGCTCGGCCCGGTCGCGTCGATTCGACCGCATGTGTTTGCTTCGCCGCTTCCCAGCAGCCACCGCGTCAATAGTCGACGCCACAATACCCCCGCTCGCCATCCGGCACAGATGCCGAAGATCGCTGATTGACTCACTGACTGAACACAGGCACGCCGCACGCATCGCGCGCGGCAACGATTCGGCGTCAGCCGCGCATCACGCCGCCGATGTGCGTTAGACTAGCCGCCCGTCGCCAGCCGTTTAAATTAAAGTTAACATGAAGTTGAAACAGAATCAGAGAGGCGAGCCATGACTCCATCCCGTCCCGTCAACGATCCGCTGTTGCCGATCAGCGAGGTCGTCGCGCGCAGCGGCGTGGCAGCGTCCGCGCTGCGTTTCTATGAATCGCGCGGCCTGCTCGTGTCGACACGGCACGGACGCAGCCACCGCTTTTATCCGCGCTCGAGCCTGCGCCGGATCGCATTCATCGTATTCGCGCAGCGCATCGGTTACTCGCTCGACGAAATCGCCGAACAGCTCGCGACGCTGCCGATCGATACACTGCCGACCAACAAGGACTGGCTGCGCTTATCGCGGCAATGGAAGCAGCGCGTAGCGAAAAAGATCGACGAATTGCAGCGCCTGAATATCGACCTCGATCACTGCATCGGTTGCGGCTGCCTGTCCTTGCGCCGCTGCAAGCTGACGAATCCCGATGACCGCGCGGGGCGCGCCGGGCCGGGCGCTCGGCGCTGGCTCGGCGATCCGCCGCCGGTTTGACGCGCGCAGGCATGCCTGCCATCGATGTGCCGGGTTGCAATCGGCAACGGTGCATCGCGCGCTGCGCCAGCGGCCGGCCGCCATGTTTAAGCCTCTTCAAAATCGGCCAGAATCGGGCATGATGCGATAGGCGCGCCGCGATATGGCACTCCCGCTGCCGCGACCGCCTTCTTGCCCACCGCCAACGATTTCATCGACATGAAAATACGTCCCGGCCTGCTCGTCGAACTGACAGTCAATCTGCTGCTTCCCTGGGCCGCCTACCGCGCGGCGGCGCCTCACTGGGGGGAAACAGGCGGCCTGATCGCGTCGGCCGTGCCGCCGATCGTCTGGAGTGTGCTCGAACTCGTTCGCTTTCGCCGGATTGACGCGCTCTCCGCGCTCGTGCTGTTCGGCATCGTGCTATCGATCGCCGCCGCGCTCGCAGGCGGCAGCCCGCGAATGCTGCTGATGCGCGAATCGCTCGCGTCCGGTGCGATCGGCGTCACGTTCCTGTTGTCGCTCGCACGGCGCAAGCCGCTCGTGTTCTATCTTGCGCGCGCAACCGTCGCACGTGAGCAGAGCGACGGCGCCGCCCGGCTCGACCGCCTCTGGAACGAGCAGCCGGCGTTCGTCTTCGCGATGCGGCTCATCACGCTTGTCTGGGGTTGCGGCCTCGTCGCGGAAAACCTGTTGCGCGCTTGGATGGTCTGGCATTGGCCAGTCGAACGCGTGCTGGTAGTCACGCCGATTGTCGGTTACGGCGTCTATGGCGCACTGATGCTCTGGACGTTCTGGTATCGGAAGGTGATGCGCAGCCGCGCGCTCGCCGGTATGCCGCCGGGCGGCGCGCTCGGATGAACGGCGAGCCGCAACCGGTATCATGTGCGCCGAATCCGGTAGCGTGATCGGCTGGCTACCCGGGCCGGGACGGCAGCACGGCTGCAAACGCGGCTCCGGCAGGCCGCCCGGATAGACGCCGGCGTCGAAATGCCGGTTCCGGCCGGCAGCATCAGGGATTGAAGTGGACGTTGCAGCGCCGCAACCAGCCGGCCGCCACCGGGGATGGAGCGGGTACTGAGCGCCCCCTTGTGCCAAACACGGCGTGGGACCGGAGCGAGCGCGAAAGCGCTGACTCCGGTCGGGCGCCATAAGGCATGGGACCGGAGTCAGCGCTAAAGCGCCAACTCCGGTCGACCGCCACAGGGCATGGGACCGGAGTAAGCGCTAAAGCGCCAACTCCGGTCGACCGCCACAGGGCATGGGACCGGAGTAAGCGCTAAAGCGCCAACTCCGGTCGACAAACACTGGAGATTTCATGGCCTTACCTCAAGACAGCGTCAACATGGCGCTCTTTTGCGACTTCGAAAACATCGCGCTCGGCGTGCGAGACACGAAGTTCGAAAAATTCGACATCAAGCCCGTCCTCGAAAAACTGCTGCTGAAAGGCAGCATCGTCGTCAAAAAGGCGTATTGCGATTGGGAACGCTACAAGACGTTCAAAGCGGCGATGCATGAAGCAAGCTTCGAATTGATCGAAATCCCGCACGTGCGCCAATCCGGCAAGAATTCGGCCGATATCCGCCTGGTCGTCGATGCGCTCGATCTCTGCTATACGAAAGCGCACGTCGATACCTTCGTCATCATCAGCGGCGATTCGGACTTCTCGCCACTCGTGTCGAAACTGCGCGAAAACGCGAAACGCGTGATCGGCGTCGGCGTGAAGAACTCGACGTCCGATCTGCTCGTCGCGAACTGCGACGAATTCATCTTTTATGATGATCTCGCTCGCGAACAGCAGCGCGCGCTCGCCAAACGCGACGCGCGCACGGCAAGCCCGAACGCCAAGCGTCCGGCCGACGACGACAAGCACCGCAAGCACGACGGCGACGCGCGCAAGTCGGAGGCGATCTCGCTCGCAGTCGAGACGTTCGACGCACTCGCGTCCGAGCGCGGCGAGAGCGGCAAAATCTGGGCGTCGGTGCTGAAAAGCGCGATCAAGCGCCGCAAACCCGATTTCAACGAGTCATATTATGGATTCCGCGCGTTTGGCAATCTGCTCGACGAAGCGCAGGCGCGCGGCCTGCTCGGGATCGGCCGCGACGACAAATCCGGCACGTTCGTATTCCGGCCGCTTCAGATTTCGCCACGCGCCGCCGCGCTCGAAACGCCCGGCTTGTCAATCGTGCCGGCCGAACCGGCTGCCGTAACCAACGTAGCCGGTACGCCCGATACGAAGCCATCCGGCAAGAAAGGGCACGGCAAGGCACGCGGCGCGAAAAAGCGGCTGCCTGAGCAAATGCCGCTGATCGTCGAGGCGACAGCGAGCATCGGCGACGAAATCGACTTCGCTGTCGAAACCGACGCCGAAACCGTCGCGCATCACACCGCGCATAGTGCGCGCATGGCGCAAGAGGCACGCGCATCGCGCGCCGCCCACGAATCAGCAAACACGGACGAAGCCGCAGACCTCGGCGCGGCCGATACGCCGAAGCCCGCCCGTTCGCGTGCGCGCAAAACCACGCCGAAAAAAACCCAGGGCCGCGCGAACCACGCAGCCGAACCTCAAGCGGCGACCGACGACGTCATACCTGACGAAGGAATCCCGGCCCGGGCCCGTGCAGGGGCCGAGCTCGCGCAGACGACGGTGAAAAAACCGGCGCGTCAATCGGTGGCGCGCCCGCGGCGGCCGCGCAAGAGCGCATCGGCAGACGAAGCCTAAACACGGCGCGATACGGAGGCGTGCGCCGCCGGCGCAGTCCTGCGTTACCGGCGTCGGGGCTGCTGAACCCGGCTGCGGCGAAGCATCCTCGCAGGCGGAGCGATCCGCCAGCCCGCACGCGGCCGCCCCCATCACGCCGCCACCCCAGCCGCCGGCCTGCGCCCGGACATCGACGCCACCAGCATGCCGATGCCAAGTGCCGCAAGACAAACGACGGGCACGAGCATCGGCGCGCCCGCATTGCCCGCGACCTTGCCGACATACGGCATCAGGTTTTGCGCGAAAAAGCCGCCGAGGTTGCCGATCGAATTGATCGCGGCAATGCTCGCGGCGGCGCGCGCGCCGGAGAAGAAACGCGGCGGCAGCGACCAGAAGCACGGGTAAAGCAGCGGGATGCATGCGCCGCCGAGCACGAGCGCCGCAAAGCGCAGCGGCAGGCCCGGCAGCGCGAGGCTGAGCGCGAAGCCGACAACACCGATGCCCGCCACGGCCGCCATCGCCTTCAACACGATACGCTCGCGCTTGAGCCGCGCGGGCAGCCACAGCAGCAGCAGCGCGGCAATCGCCCACGGGATCATGTTTAGCATCCCGTTCGCCGATGCCGCCACGCCGCTGCTCTTGAGCAGCGTCGGCAGCCAATATGTCACGCCGTACAGCGATGTCGACATCAGCATGTACGCGAGCGCGAACATCAGCACGCGCGGATCGACGAGCGCGCGCCACGGCGATTCGGATACCGCCTCGGGCGACGCCTCCCGTTCGAGCGCGGCGCGCACGCGCCGCTTCTCGTCGTCGGACAGGAACGTCGCGCGCTCGACCGATTCCGGCAACCAGCGCAGCGCGACGAGCGCAACGGCGACGGCGGGCGCACCCGTCGCAACGAACACCCATTGCCAGCCGGCAAGCCCAAACCATCCGTCGAGCGACAGCAGCAACCCGCCGGCGAGCGAGCCCAGCATGTTCGCAAGCGCGCTGCCAAGCGTGAAAAAACCAAGCACGCGAGTACGCTGGCTTTGCGGGAACCACAGCGTCAGGTAATAGATAACGCCTGGGTAAAACCCCGCTTCCGCGACGCCAAGCGCGAAACGCAACACGTAAAAAAGCCCGGTCGAATGCGTAAAGCCGAGCAGCATCGTAACCACGCCCCACGTCATCATGATCCGTGCGAGCCAAAGCCTTGCGCCAAACCGATGCAACGCAAGCGTGCTCGGCACTTCGAACAGCAGATAGCCGATGAAGAACAGCGACGCGCCAAGCCCGTAAGACGACTCGCTCATCCCGAGCGCATGCACCATCTGCAGTTTCGCGAAGCCGACGTTCTGCCGATCGATGAATGCGATCAGAAACATGATGACGAGCAGCGGCATCAGCCGCCGCGCGATTTTTGTCATCAATGCCTGCTCGCTGACTGCGGGCTCGTCCATCGGCCGTCTCCTTGCCGTCAAATTCATATAGATGATTGATTGACCCACCTGCTTCGACAATGCGTGGTAACCCGTGCAGAAGATGAAATATCCGGCTGTCTAAACGGGTTTTTCCCGATTCCGGCCCGATCCAGTCATGCAAACATACAGATGAATACAGCGACCTCCCATGATTGCCGACGACCGCCTGCCCCGTTACCAACGCCTGCACGACGAACTGGCCTCGTTGATCGCGGCTCGCCATTGGCAGCCGGGCGAAGCGATTCCGACCGAACAAGCGCTCGCGAAACGTTATGACCTAGCGATCGGCACGGTACGCAAGGCGGTCGAACTGCTCGTCAGCGAAGGAATGCTCGAACGCTTTCAGGGGCGCGGCACGTTCGTCAGGCGCGCGAGCTTCGACAGTTCGCTGTTCCGATTCTTCCGCTTCCAGAGCAAGGACGGCGAGCGGCGGATACCGCAGAGCCGGATCCTACGCCGCGAAATCGTCGAAGCGACGTCGGCCGTCGCCGCCGCGCTGCAACTGCCGAACCGCGCGCAGGTCATCGAAATGACGCGGCTGCGCGTGATCGACGCCATACCGATGCTCGCCGAAGAAATCTGGCTGCCATACGAGCCGTTCGCCGCGTTCGCGCGGCTGGAACTCGACGCGATCGGCGATCTGCTCTATCCGGCCTACGAATCGCATTGCGGCCAAATCGTCGCGTCCGCAACCGAAACGCTGACGGTGGAGGCGATCGGCCCCGTGCATGCGCGGCTGCTGCGGATCGAACCGGGCACGCCCGCCGTCGTGATCGAGCGGCTCGCATATGGCTACGATCGCCGGCCGCTCGAATGGCGACGCTCGCGTGGCCCGGCGCGCGAATTCGTCTATCAGGCCGAAATCCGCTGACGCACGAACGTACGTGCAGCGATCGCTCCTTCGCCATCGCGGCCGGCAACGCACGGCGGCTTTGCCGTTCGCGCCGCCGTGCACGCCGCCCCGGCGCCTGCGTAGGCATGCCGCTCGCCGCAACCAAGCTAACGGCTTTCACATATATTGCATATAGCATGCTTACCATTACGGCTCCCAAACGAGGACGACCATGCGACGACCGCTCCTTCGCCATACCGCCGCGTTCCTGCTGACGCTTGCGAGCGCCACTTTTTTTCTCCACGCCTGCAAGAGCGATATCGACGCGCAGCAGGACCCGGCCAGCGCCGCCGCAAACATCCAGGCCGCTTGGGTAGAGATCGGCGACGCGAATCAGGCGATCGCTCGGGTCATCACCAGCTACGCACTGCCTGCCGCCGCGAGCGATCCGGCAAGCCCGGTCTGTCCGCAATTGAATGCCGACGGCAAGATCGCGCGAATGACGCTGCGCGTCGCCGCGGGCACTGTCGCGCAACGCCCGACCGCAAGCGATCCGGCAGATTCGAAGCCGTCGAGCTTTCCGGTATCGGTGTGCGAAACGACGCTACCCACCGGCACCAAGGACGTAACGGTCGCCGGGCGCGCGTTGCCGCTGCCGAAAGCCGAGCCGCAGCGTGTGGCGATCATCGCCGACACCGGCTGCCGGATGAAGAAGGCGGATAACGCATTCCAGGCATGCAGCGACGCGGCCGCGTGGCCGTTCGCGACGATCGCGGCAAGCGTCGCGCGGTTGAACCCGGATCTCGTGCTGCATGTAGGCGACTATCACTACCGCGAAAACGCCTGCCCGCCGGACATCGCCGGCTGCAGAAACAGCCCGTGGGGCTACGGCTGGGACACCTGGCGCGCGGATCTGTTCGAGCCCGCCGCGCCGCTGTTCGCGAAGGCGCCATGGGTAGTCGTGCGCGGCAATCATGAAGAATGCGCGCGCGGCGGCCAGGGCTGGTTCCGCTTCCTCGATCCGCGGCCATACACTGCGGCGCGCTCGTGTGACGATCCGGCCAACGACGGCAACGCAAACTATTCGGAGCCCTATGCAGTGCCGCTCGGCACCGGCTCGCAGGTGATCGTGTTCGATACCGCGAAGGTCGGCCGCAACCCGCTGAAAACGACGGACGTGCAGTTCCAGATCTATCAGAAGCAGTTCCAGACGGTTGCTGCGCTCGCGAACAAGGCAGGCATGACGACGACGATCTTCACGAACCATCATCCGATCCTCGCGTTCGCACCGATCCCTGGCAACTCGCCCGCGCCGGGCAATCTCGCACTGCAATCGGTGATGTCGAGCCTTTATGCGCAGGCGTACTATCCGCCCGGCGTGCAGGTCGCGCTGCACGGGCACGTGCACGACTTCCAGGCGATCAATTTCGCATCCGGCCATCCGGCGACGATCGTGTCGGGCAACGGCGGCGATAACCTCGATGTCGCGCTGCCCGATCCGTTCCCGGCGAATTTGACGCCCGCACCCGGCGTCGTGATCGACAAGCTGTCGCACAACAACAGCTTCGGTTTCCTGATCATGGAGCGCCGCGCGGCGCCGGCGCGCGGTTGGACGTTCAATGCCTACACGGCGGCGGGCAAGCTGCTGGCAACCTGCAACCAGTCCGGCACGACGCTTACGTGCGACAAGACCGGTTTCATCGCGCCATGACGTCGTGCAGGCATCGCGAGCGGCCAATCAACGAATCGCAGACGCACATCGGATCGCGACATATGCATGACAATGCCCTGCATCGATCCGATCCGGCCAACGCGAATGCTCCCGCTCGGTATCGGGTGCCGCGCACCGGCGCGTTTGCAGCGGCCCCGGCTGCACCCCATTCCCCGCCTCGCACATTACAGCGTCGTGCCAGCGCGGGATGGGCGCGCGCGGCGCTCGTCGTCGCGATGCTCGCGGCCGCGGCCGCGACGACGGCAACGACCGTAGCCGCCACGGCCGCCGACCTGTCCCGCCCCGTTGCGGTGTCGGCGCAATCCGAGCCTCAGCCGTCCACACAGCTGCTACCCGGCGCGCCGGCATCGCGCATCGTCGCCATGATCGGCCGCGGCACACCGCAAGTCGCGGCAAAAATCGATCCGGCAGCCGCGGTATTCCGCCCCGACCCGGCGCTTGCCGCGCTCGGGCGGCGCATCTTTTTCGACCCGCGCCTGTCCGAGCCGCGCGGCACGTCCTGCGCGAGTTGCCACGACCCCGGCCGCGCGTTCGCACCGACGCTGTCGCCCGCGTCACTCGCCGGCCCACGCGTGCCGCAGGGCAGCCGCCCCACGCACTTCAGCCGCCGCAACGCGCCGTCGCTACTGTACGTGCGCTACATACCACGCCGCTACTTCTATCAGGACGACGACGCCCTCGCACCCGCACCGTTCGGCGGCCTCTTCTCCGATGGCCGCGCCGACACGCTCGCCGAGCAGCTACGCGGCCCGCTGTTCGATCCGAACGAGATGAACAATGCATCACCCGCCGCACTGTTGCGCAAGATCGAAAGCACGGAGCTCGGCCAGGCGCTTGTCGAACGCTTCGGCCCGGACGTCCACCGGGATGCCGCACGCATGACGCGCGCGCTCGGCGACGCGATGCAGGCGTATCTGCAAAGCGACGAAATGGCACCCTTCACGTCGCGCTTCGATCGATACGTGACGAAGCATGTGCCGCTCACGCCGCAGGAACAGCACGGACTGGCGCTCTTCAAGAATCCCGACAAGGGCAACTGCATGAGCTGCCACGCGCTGTCGGATACGGCCAGCCGCCCCGAACGCTCGCTGTTCACCGATTTCGGTTACGACGCGATCGCCGTGCCGCGCAATTACGCGCTGCCCGCCAACCGCGACCCGCGCCATTTCGACAATGGCCTGTGCGAGACGGCCAAGCAACTGCGCTGGCCCGATCCCACGCAATGGTGCGGCTATCTGCGCACCCCTGGGTTGCGCAACGTAGCGATCAAGGAGACGTTCATGCATAACGGCGTGTTCGACACGCTGCGAGACGCAGTCGCGTTCTATAACACGCGGTCGACCGATCCCAAACACTGGTACCACGGCCGGGACACGTTCGATGACGTGCCCACCGCGTATCGCGGCAACATCAACGTGAATTCGACACCGATGAACCGCCGCCCCGGCATGCCGCCCGCAATGACAGAAGCCGATATCGACGATCTCGTCGCGTTCCTGCGAACGCTGACCGACGAGCGCTATGCCGGCCTGATGCCCGCGACTCTCGGCGGCAAGGCCGCACGGCCTTGACCTTGCGGCAAACCATGCACGATACCGTCCGCCGCGCGCAGGCGCGATGCATGGCATTCACGGCGCGGCGGCAGCACCGCGTTCGTCCGCCAAGCGCGCATAGCTATCGAAATCCCTCGGCCGTCCGCGCACGATCCGATACGATCGCAGCACACCTTCATGGCAAAAGCCGCATTTGCGCAGCACGCGCGCTGAGTTCGGGTGAGTCGTCAACACCGTGCCCTGCACGCGCACCCAGCCGTATTCGGCAAACGCCCACTCGGTCACGGCGTTGCAAACAGCCGTCGCGATACCTTTTCCCCAGTATTCGGGCGCGACATCGTAAGCGATTTCCGCCGATTGGTTGCGCAAGGAAATCGTATGGAATCCTATCGTGCCGGCAAGCTTTCCCGACCGCGCGTCGACGATCGCCAGGCGCCGAACCGACTGCGGATCGGTGGATTCGATCGCATCGAATATCGGCGTGAGATCTTGCGCGGATCGCAAATCCCAACTCGTATGCCGCGTGACAGCCGGAACCCGCAAGTATGCATACCAGTCATGCAGATCGACGCGTTCCAGTTGCCGCAACGAGATGCCCGGATAGCCCGGCTCAGGCGCGGAGTCGATCCTCATCGTTCGTCTCCCTCGGAAGGAAGCCAAAGTTTACTGCGTCGACGCCGCGCGCACACCTAGATGGAGACGTTGAGCGAACCTCGCCGCACACGCCAGCCGCAAACCGCCGCCGCGATGGAAACCCGTGCGCAGCGCGCGCCCACCTGCCGCCACGGCGGTGGCGCTGCTCCACATGTGTTTGCCGAATCGCTGGAATCGCAACTGGATTCGCGGATCAGCGAGGAGACGGACATCAAGCGAGCCAGCCCGCCGGTTTTTCACGAGCCGGACCATCGCCGGAAGCGAACCGCATGCACACCGGCATCCGCAGCCGTCTATCAATCCGCATCCGCTCGACAACAAGCCGAACGCACCCGCTGCGGCAAGCGGCGCGACGCCCGATCGATACTGGAAATATGGCACGGGCAGGATGAGATGCGGCTCGTTACCCGCTACACTTGCGCTCATCGGCAAACGGCGCTCGGCCGTGAACGGAGAACCGCATGCAAGACGAGCAAACTGCGATACCTGACAGCACAGCGGTGCGCGTCGCGCTGTGGCGTGCGCTGCACGTGCAGATCGATCCGCCGCCGCATGTGCTCGAAGACGAGATCGGCCTGCGGCTCGCCGCGCCGCCCGAAGGCTGGCGCGAGCGCCCCGACATGCACCCGCAAGGCACGGCCGGCTATCGCGCGGCGATCGTCGCACGCGCCCGCTTCGTCGAGGATCTAGTCGCCGAACGGGCGGACCAGGGTGTCGATCAGTATGTGATACTCGGCGCGGGTCTCGATACTTTCGCCCAGCGCAGGCCGGAAATCGCCTCCCGTCTGCGCGTATTCGAAGTGGACCGACCCGGCACGCAAGCATGGAAACAGCAACGCCTGACGGAACTCGGCTTCGGCGCGCCTGCCTGGCTGACGTTCGTGCCTGTCGATTTCGAGGCAGGCGAACTTTGGCGCGATCAACTGAGCGCCGCCGGCTTCGATGTCACCCGGCCAGCGATCGTCGCATCGACAGGCGTATCGATGTATTTGACCCGCGACGCAATCGCGGCGACGCTACGCCAGATCGCAGCGTTCGGACCGGGCACGACACTTGCGATGACGTTCCTGCTGCCGCTGGATCTAATCGATCCGGCCGAGCGGGCACAGCATCAGGCCGTGTATGAACGGGCGCGCGCCGCCGGAACGCCCTTCGTCAGTTTCTTCAGCCCGGCCGAGATCGTCGCGCTCGCCGAGCAAGCCGGCTTCGACGACGTTCGGCATGTCAGCGGACGCGATCTCGTCGAACGCTATTTCTCGAAGCGGACCGACGGCCTTCGGCCGGCAAGCGGTGAGGAATTCGTCGTGGCGTCGGTTCGGGCCTGATGCCGGCTTTCGGCGCCGCTACGATTTCATCCTATCGAAGGCCGGATCAGGACCGGCGCGCCCGGCCACTTCGATCCCTGCGTCATCGTCCATGCCAGCCCAAAGCGTCCGTGAAGAGCTGTGATTGCCCCCAGGCGCCGCATGGCGCCTCGGAGCACCTTCGAAATATGTGAGATGCATCGCAACAATTCATCGCCTCGACAAGCTCGCACAGCGGCTGCGCCGCCGCCACGCGCACGCTGAGCGGTGCGCCTTCGTCCCGCATGAGATCGGCGTATTGCTCCCAGTCGCGTTCGAATGATGCCCCGCCCTCCCGCGACCGCTTCTCCAACAGGAATGCAAGTTGGATGCGCGAGAAACAGCCGAACAGCGCCCAGGCCCGCGCGGCTCGGGCCGGCACTTATCAGCAGAGGCTGTACGAACGAGTTCATATAACTCACAATTACCGCCATTCGCTACCGTCTCCTCGAAGCGGTAAGCGAGTGAATCTTCACGGCAGTAATCCCAATGCAAGCATTAAAATCCGTCCGAAAACCGCTAGCCCGGTACTTCGGATTTCCCCACTCCGCAAGTGTCTTGTATCATTGCGGCTCAGTACCGTATTCAACTTCGATTTGATCGTGAACCCAACCCTCCAGGAACTCCAAGCGCAGTTGCGCGACACCAATATCCGTCTGGCAGAAGCCAAGAATGATGAAAAACGCGCAGCGCTCGCGGCATTCAAGGAACAAGTCGAGCTGTACAATATTACGCAGGACGAAGTAATGCGCGCACTCGGTTACTTGAAACCGGAGCGCAAACGTCGTGCCGAAGCCAAGTATTACGACCCATCGTCGGGACGCTCATGGTCCGGTCGCGGCCCGCGGCCAAAGTGGCTCGAGGGCAAGGATCTGGACGACTATCTGATCGACCGCGCCCCCAAGCCTTGGTGGCCGGGCGAAGATAATTGAGCGGCAATAGTCTGCTGCCATGCATCCCGCACGGATCGGGTAGTATATGTAGTATGCTCGCCTATATCTGATGGGCGGGCGGGTTCGGCCTTATTTATCATACAGCCGTCACGGGACACTCCGGTCGTTCGTCGTCCGAAACTCCCTGCCTGCGGGCATCGTCGAATAAGCGCGCTCCGATAAATCGTTTCAAATATCGTGTCCAATTCATCGAGCGTTCACCCCCGCCTATCCGCCGTGGCGTCTTTTCCGACGAGCCCGATGCAAGTGAAAGCACCTCGCGCTGGATGCACTGCCCGCTGACGGCAAAAACCCCGCTCGCCGGTCCCATACGCCATTGCCGCCGAAAAGTTGCATTTCGAACGAACGCATCCAACGGGTGGCCAAGCCGCGTTCATCAGTTGTCCGGACTCCTCAGCGCCTCGTCCGAGCCTCGCTCGAAGCCTCCCCGCAGCGTTCCTCGAGCATGGACGACGGCGATAACCAAATTACCGTCAAGAATCGGCCAACCGCAATCTCGATGCCCCTCTCGTATCGACACCCTTTAAAAGCGGTTCGGAGCGCTTGCAATTCTTCACACCCCATTTATTGATGTTGCACATCCGCCAAATACTGTATAAATTAACAGCACTGTATTTATAGCCAGTGAGGTGTGAGATGGAGCACCTGGTCCGCATCGTCAACGAAACAGACCGCCAAATCCTCGCGTGGCTGCGCAGCCAAGTCGGTGACGAACGCGTCGAACGCGCTGCGCGGCACATGGGACGCGTCCGCAAGCCTTATCTGTCGGCCGTATGCCGCTATCTAGGCGTCTGGCCGCCGATCTCGCTGCGCTATCCCGCTCAGCGCGACGATACAGATCATTCGGTTGGCGACCGTTACCTGTCGTTGATTCGCCAGCATCTGGCGGCGTATGCGGGCAGATAGTCCACGCGCCGAATCGCTTGCTGGAACGCCGCCCTGCGCTGCCGCATTTCCAGCGTTGCGCCAGGCGCCCAGCCCTATGCGATTCATCAAAGCATTGGCTCGCACACGCGGGTCGCGCTCGTCATTCGCTGCTCTGCAGGCAAAAGAGACGACCGCGTAATCGGAGGCTCCGGATGGAGAGAACGCGGGAAAGCCACGCTACCTTCGTTGTAGCTTGAACACGATTTACCGCAGTATCCGAAGTCGCTGCAACCTGATCAAACGCGGAGTTCGTCCGCCATCCGCCGCGCCTCGTGGCTCGGACCCTCGCTATCGCTCGCCGCAATGGCCTGTAACAGCCGTGCCGGCTGCCCCGCATCCATCCCCGGCGTGTTCTCGCGCCGCGTCAGCTTGCCGTCCACGGCGGCGCCGCAATCCATTCGCAACTGTTGGTATGCAATATTGCCCGTAATACGGGCTTGCGGCTGCAACTCCACGAAGTGCTCAGCCGTCACATCTCCGTTGATCGTACCGTTCACCACCACGTCGTAGCCGTGTACGTTACCGTCGATCGTCCCCTGGTCGCTCACCACCAGCAGCGTCTGGCTACCCGGTCTGCTGACTACATGGCCGGTAATGCGGCCATCAATTCGTAATCCTTCACCAAACTCCACATCCCCGACGATCTGCACATCACTGGAAATCAGCGTCGTGATCTTGGTCGAGATCGAATTGATCGATTTATTTTTGCCAAACATGATTATCTCCGTTGGAAATGCCAAAGCCCCTCGCCATCATCGTCGCGCCGATGCATCACGCGGCCTGGCTACACTACGCAGCACACGAAGATCGTTCTTCAGATGTGCCAGTTCAGCGGCCGACGCATCGGCCAGATGCTGGATGGTTGCTTTTGACGCACGCTCCTGCGTGAGGGCCAACTGCGCACGCACGAGTTCGGCTTGCAGCACATCGCCAGGCGGTATTGCCGGACAAGATGCGGCAGGCAACGGCCAAACGAACCGCGCAACCGCGCCTCCCGCCGCCGCGCATACCACGCAAAAACCGAACATGATGGCGAGCAGCACGCTTGGCGAGCGAACCGGCCTCACGCGATACCTCTGCTGCGCGCGCCGGCGCTGCAGCGATCGTAAGGAAACCAAATCAACCGGGTGCATGATGATCGAAGAGCGTCAAATACATTTCGGGATCAGTCGGCATACCATCGCGCAACACCTCAAAATGAAGATGCGGCCCCGTGGAGCGGCCGGTCGAACCCACCTCGGCAATCACGTCGCCCGGCAACACGGGTTGACCTGCGTGTACGAGCAAGCGCGATGCGTGGGCATAACGGGTAACAATACCGTGGCCGTGATCGATCTCGACAACCTTGCCATAACCGGGCTTCTCTCCGGAGAAACTCACGCGTCCGGCGGCAGTGGCGAGAATTGCCGTGCCCGCGGACGCGACAAGATCAAGGCCGGGGTGGAATGCCAAATGATGCGTAAACGGATCGACCCGATTGCCGAACGGTGAACCGAACTTGGCCGCCAGCGTGGGCAAGCGACCTGGATAAGTCGCCAACGCGACCTGGTCGTGACCGAGTTCCGCTTCGAGCGCGGCAAGCGTTTGCAGCACACACTGAGTTTGCTTGGCGAGCGCCGTAACGCTGTTAGACCGCGCAGTGCAGACCTGAGGCGGCCGTTCAGGACCGCCTTCCCCGCCCAAAGGCCCTGCTTGCTTCCGGGCGCCGGTGCCGGGACGGGCTGAAAATGCGCGATGCAGGTGTTCGTCGAAATCCCGCAACCGATCAACCTCGACCATGAGCCTTTGCATGCGCGGTTCGATCTGGTTGAGCGATGCACTGAGCTGGCCGAGTTCCGATGCCATATAGCGCTGCATCGCGCCATCGGCAGATCCGGCAACCGGAGGAACGGAAGGCAAGAACCGGCTACCCAATGCCAGACCGACAGCCAGTCCGGCCACTGCCGCCAGTCCAGCGGTGAACGCAAACGCGCGGCGCAACGTCCGTCGAGACAGCACCGTCAATGCGTCCGCGCCGGTCATATAAGTTTTTACCAATATCGCCCCCAATCCGCGAGATTCATGCCCGACAAATATTTACCGAATAAATGCACGCCTCACTTATATTTTAATTTTATAAATTAAATACAATCAAATCACCGCCAAACAATCAATATCTATTTCCCACAAAACCCATAAAACAAAAACAAATAAATCATATAATCCAGATGATCTTACGCCACCGTTAAGGACTGAATCAGGTCAATACGATTGCGCATTCCGTCAACACCATGCGCAAACACAATAGACGCACGATCGCTCCAATGCAACAAGCAGACGCGACTGCTATGTTACAGCGGCACAATTCCGTTTCTCTGCGGATACGTCGCGCATACGCCATCGCTCCGTCGTGGAATACGTAACGCGCCTCAGCAGGCAGAATATCATTCATCAGGGGCGGGGACGCGGCAAGATGCAGCTTAAATCATAGAATGCTCAAAACCGCGCATTCTTTCCAGCATGGGTGCGAATATTTCAAACGCCAATTTGCAGCCCTTATACGCTTCTTCACCACCGAACAATCGCACCGACAAGAAGATCGACGCTCCCTTCATAATCAGACGAAACACAATCACCTGACCGATATTGGCAAAGCTCGTGTGCTCGACACCTCCAAGCCGATTTTCACGCATATCGAATGCGCTGCTCATTGGCACAAGTCTGACAACAAGACATGCTTCGCATCGGTAAAAGCGGCGCTTCGACGCGCGATGTCTCTCTCAAATCGGTCTAAACCAATACCGCCAACAGGCCGAGAAAGAGGCGTGAATCGTCTCATTTCGGCTCGCCGATCGCCTTAGGTGGATAGCTTGCAAGAATCAT
This sequence comes from Burkholderia singularis, assembly GCF_900176645.1. Lineage (GTDB taxonomy): Bacteria > Pseudomonadota > Gammaproteobacteria > Burkholderiales > Burkholderiaceae > Burkholderia > Burkholderia singularis. The sequence goes on along the minus strand of NZ_FXAN01000045.1, from coordinate 33,247 downwards.
CGAAGTAGTCACCGGGCCGAATTTCGCCAGTGCATCGATAACCGCCTCCAGTTGGTTCATTCGCTGGACTGCCACACGCACAACGAAGCAATCCTCGCCGGTGATGCGATGCGCATCGACAACCTCCGGCATCGTCGCGAATACCTTCAGGCACTTCGCAATCTGCGCATGGCTCGTCCGTATCCGGATCAACGCTGAAATGTCGCGCCCTACCAGCGCCGCGTTGATCCTCGCCGAATAGCCTTCGATTACGCCCTGTTCCTCCAGTCGTTTGATCCGGGCGCTGACTGCCGGTTGCGACAGTCCGATCCGCTTGCCCAGTTCAGTATTGGTCATACGCGCGTGAGCTTGCAGTGCCTCGATGATGCGCCAATCGAGCCGATCCAGTTCGACCTGCTTAGGTTTCATTCGTGCGTACCCGTCATTTCCGTGGTTTCCATGCCCGCCAGCGTCGATTTCATTAGCTTAACTGTTCCGGCGAAGACGAACCGCTTTTACACTCAATGCTCATTCAGGAGAATCGCGCATGAACCGCCGCGTATTGAACGTGCCCGGTCACGGCAACTCGGGAGCGACGCACTGGCAGAGCATCTGGGAAGTCACGAAGCCAGGGCACTGGCGCCGCATGAAGGTCGACGATTGGCAGCACGCCGTGTGCGACGAATGGGTGAGGGCAATCCATCGCGAAATCGAGGCGCTTGGCCCCGATACGATCATCGTCGCCCATAGTCTCGGTTGCCTCGCACTCGCGCACTGGGCCGCGCAGCATGCGGTTGCGATCCGCGGCGCATTGCTCGTGGCAGTTCCCGATCCGTCTGCACCCGCTTTTCCTCGCGCCTTCTGCACGGGGTTTTCGCCCGTACCGCTCACGAGGCTGCCCTTTCGCAGCATCGTGGTCGCAAGCAATGACGATGTCTACGCAACCATCGACTATGCGCGTTACCACGCAAATAAATGGGGCAGCGCTTTCGTCGACGCCGGGGCACGCGGGCATCTGAACGCCGACAGCCAGTTAGACGATTGGGCGCAAGGATATGGGCTCTTGCAGCACTTCGATGCAGCGCAATTTATCGGCGATATCGCGCCAGGCGGAACAGCGTTCTGACTGGATAAACCAAACGCGAGCGGCGGGCGCCGTTGCCCGCCGCTCGCGCATGCAGCGCGTCAAGTCAAACCGCTCTGCGGCTGCACCGCCTACGCGCGCCGGGCGGCGAGCCGCCGTATCACGTCGACCATCACATCGACTTCGTCACACGTGTTGTAGAACGCGAGCGAGGGCCGCACCGTCGCCTCGAGCCCAAAACGCCGCAGGATCGGTTGCGCGCAGTGATGTCCGGAGCGCACGGCAATGCCCTCTTCGTTCAGCGCCTGTCCGACCTCCTCTGTCTCGTAACCCTTCAGCACGAGTGACAATACGCTCGCCTTGTCGCGCGCGGTGCCGATGAGCCGCACGCCCGGCACCGGCGCGAGCACGCTCGTCGCATAGGCAAGCAGATCGTGCTCATAACGCGCGATGTTCTCGATGCCGATCCGCGACACATAATCGAGCGCCGCACCAAGCCCGACCGCATCGGCAATATTGCCCGTGCCGGCTTCGAAACGGTTCGGCGGCGGCTGGAACACGGTACGCTCGAAGGTCACGTCGGCAATCATGTTGCCGCCGCCTTGCCACGGCGGCATCGCGTCGAGCAGCGCGCGCTTGCCGTACACCGCGCCGATACCCGTCGGTCCGTAAATCTTATGGCCGGAAAACACGAAAAAATCGGCGTCGAGCGCCTGCACGTCCACGCGCATGTGCGAGATCGATTGCGCGCCGTCGACCAACGCCTTTGCGCCCGCGCGATGCGCAAGCTCGATGATCTCCCGCACAGGCACGACCGTGCCGAGCGCATTCGACACCTGCGTCACCGACACGATCTTGGTCCGGTCGCTGAGCAGCTTGCGATACTCGTCGAGCAGCACTTGGCCGGAATCGTCGACCGGGATCACGCGCAGCTTCGCCCCTTTCAGCGCGGCGAGCTGCTGCCACGGCACGATGTTCGCGTGATGTTCGAGATGCGACACGACGATCTCGTCGCCTTCTCCTACGTTCTGCACACCCCACGTCTTCGCGATCAGGTTGATCGCTTCAGTCGTGCCGCGGACGAACACGATTTCGTCGGGCGACGCGGCGCCGATGAAGCGCCGCACCGTTTCGCGCGCATGTTCGTAAGCATCGGTCGCGCGGCCCGCGAGCGTATGCGCGGCGCGATGGATATTCGAATTCTCATGCGCATAGAAATAGGCGAGGCGATCGATCACCGACTGCGGCTTATGCGTCGTCGCGGCGTTGTCGAACCAGATCAGCGGCTTGCCATTCACGCGCTCGGCCAGAATCGGGAAATCGCGGCGGATTGCGTTGACGTCGAACGGCGGATGAGCGCCGCGCAGTACGTTGTCCTGCGCAATGCCCGGGGCGGGCGCGTGTGGGTTGCCCGCCCGTGCGTCGTCAATGAAATAGCGCGGCGAGGCATCGTGCAGCCCGGCATCAGGACGACGAATCCACAGCAGTTCGCGCAACTCGCTCTCGTCCGGCAAGCCGAAAGCCTGCGGCGACGCAATACCCTGCTGCGGCACGCCGATTTGCTGCGCATCGCGATGCCAACCGTGCAACGCATCACCGACGAAGTAATATGGCGACGCAGCGACGGGCGGCGCTTCGTGCGCGAGCGCCGGCTGCGCGGCAGCCCCGTCCACCGGCGGCACGCCAAGCGCAACGCCGCCGACCCGCGGCTCCAACGCCGGCGCAACCGACACCACGTTGTCCGGCAGGCCGTTCTGCGCGGCCGCGTGCGGCACAAGCGCGGGCGCGCGGTTGCCAAGCGACAGCACATGCGTCGGAGCGGGCGCGAGATTCGCGCCCGGCACCTTGCCCTGCGGCACGCCAACGCCCGGCACGCCGGTTCCACTGCCGCCGGGGCCAGCGAATGGCGAACCCGGCGGCGCGGGGTTCGATACTGAAGCGATGATCGGCGCGGCGGCCGGCAGCGCCGACGGCACGCCGCCCACCGCGCCGCTGCCTGCGCTCACGTCCGGCGCGGCGGCTTGTCCCGGCAACGCCGACAAGAACTCCGACGCGAGCCGGGCAAGCACGGCCGGATCGGGCAATCCCGCGGGCAAAGTCGCCGTGGGCACGGCCACATCGGACGGCGGCACCGCCGCGTTCGGCACGCCAGCCGCAGGCAAGGACCCACGCGCGGCCGGCGTGGCGGTGGCGGCGCTCGCCGCCGGATTAACGGTAGGTGTCCGGATAGTCATGGTACTTGCCGATCTCCACGTCATCGAGGACAGCCAGCGCATCCGGCGAATGGACGGCAAGCGAACAATAAAGCGAAATCAGATACGACGCGATCGCCTGATTGTTGATCCCCATGAAGCGGACCGACAGCCCCGGCCCCTGCTCACCCGCGACGCCCGGCTGGTAGAGGCCGACGACGCCCTGACGCTTGTCGCCCACGCGCAGCAGCAGAATCTTGGTCTTGCCATCGGCCACCGGCACCTTATCCGACGGAATCAGCGGAATGCCGCGCCAGGTGAGGAATTGCGAGCCGAACAGACTGACGGTCGGCGGCGGCACGCCGCGCCGCGTGCACTCACGGCCGAACGCGGCAATCGCGAGCGGATGCGTGAGAAAGAACGCGGGCTCCTTCCATACCTTCGTCAGCAGTTCGTCCAGATCGTCGGGCGTGGGCGCGCCCGTCAGCGGAAACACGCGCTGCTCTTCAGCGACGTTCGCAAGGAGTCCGTAGTCCGGATTGTTGATGAGCTGGCTTTCCTGCAACTCCTTGATCGTTTCGATCGTCAGACGAAGCTGTTCCTTGATCTGATCGTGCGGACTGCTGTAGAGATCCGAAATCCGCGTATGCACGTCGAGCACCGTGCTCACGGCATTCAGAAAATATTCGCGCGGCTCTTCCTCGTAAGGCACGAATGTGGTCGGCAGCGTGCCTTCGTCCTCGCGCGCGGTGCAGGCGGCGCGCACGGCTTCGGGATTCTTCACCTGATTGAGCCGGTAAATACCGGCCTCGACCGGCACCCATTGCAGCAAATGCGTCAGCCAACGCGGCGTAATCGTGGAAAGCTGCGGAACAGTCTTGGTGGCATTGGCGAGTTGCCGTGCTGCGTTGTCGCCGAGCGCCGTCTGGGCGCCCACGGTCGTCGACATAGGTAACTCCGGATTTCTTAGAACAAAAAAAGAAATGCTTATCACGAGAATGCATTTGCATTATCGAGACGTGATTTGGGCGGCTCAACATGCTATAGCCGTCAACATTCAACGATTGGAATCGGAACTCGACGCTGAAAATTCAGCTCGGATCGGCACAACGCCGGCTCGATGTGCCCGACGCACCGAGGCCAGGCGGCGGTTGATCGGACATTTCGACGGCGGGCGGCAACAGGTGCGCGATCGGCACATCGAACGCGCGCGCAAGCTTGTCGACGGTAACGATGGACGCAATCGCGGTGCCGCGCTCGATTTCGCCGACATACGAACGATTCAGCCCCGCGTGCTCGGCGAGTTGCTCCTGCGACCACGCGCGCGATTCGCGCAACGCGCGAATCGCCGCACCAAAGCGTTGAACGAGCGCGGTCATCACAGCACTCCGGCCGACGACAGCGCCGCGCCGCCCGCGCCTTGCGCCTGCGGTGACGGCAGCGAGGCATCGGCCGGCCGCGCTGGATCGTTGCGTGTAACGGCCTGCGTGACATGGCTGCCAGGTGCGACGTCCTGCGTGATCCAGACGTTGCCGCCGATCACCGCGCCCTTGCCGATCGTGACGCGGCCGAGAATCGTCGCGCCCGCATAAATGACGACATCGTCCTCGACGATCGGATGGCGCGCGAGCCCTTTCTCGAGATGGCCGGCCGCATCGCGTGGAAAACGCTTCGCGCCGAGCGTCACCGCTTGATAGACACGCACGCGCTCGCCGATGATCGCGGTTTCGCCGATCACGACACCCGTGCCGTGATCGATGAAGAATCCGGCGCCGATCTGCGCCCCCGGATGAATGTCGATGCCGGTCTGCGCATGCGCATGCTCGGCGACGATGCGCGCGAGCAACGGCAGCCCGAGGCGGTACAGGGCATGGGCAAGCCGATGATGGATCATCGCGAGCACGCCGGGATAGCAGAGCAACACCTCGTCCACGCTGCCTGCCGCCGGATCGCCATGAAACGCGGCGAGCACGTCGGAATCGAGCAGCGCGCGAATCTCCGGCAGCCGGGCGGCGAATGCGCGCACCGCGGTTGCGGCATTCGCGTCGAGCGCGGCGTCGGCCGGCGGCGCAGTATCGTGCCGAGCCCTGTAGCGCAGCTCAAGCCGCGCCTGCGCAAGAAGCGCGTGCAGCGCATCGTCGAGCGCATGGCTGATATAGAAGTTTTCGCTTTCCTGACGAAGTTCGGGGGGGCCCAGCCGCATCGGAAACAGCACGCCTTTCAATGCGTCGACGATATCCGCGAGCGCCTCGCGCGCCGGAAACTCGCGCCCGCCGGGTTCCAGTGAACGCCGCTGCACTTCGCGCCAGCGTTGGCGCACTGTCTGAAGCGATTGAACGATGTCGTCGATATCGAATACCGCCACGGTTGCCGCCCCTCAGTCTATATATGCAGTTCACCTGCATTGCGATTGATTCTCGTCAGTGCCTGCGCACGCACCCGTGCATCAGCTTTGTTGCCACGGCAAACCGTGCAGGCGCCAACCGTTGATTGCACCGCGATGGCCGGCGCCGTCGAGGTCGCCCTCGAAGCCTTCGAGCACATTGAAAACCTGCGAGAAGCCCGCCTTCGCGGCAGCCTCGGCGGCCTGCGCCGAGCGATTGCCGCTGCGGCACAGTAGCAACACGACCGTATCCTTACCGCCTGCTTTCGCCTCGAGTTCGCGCACGAAGCGCGGATTGCGCGTCAGGCTCGTGCCGGTGGCCCAGGGCACGTGCAGGCTGTCCGGCACGTGGCCGACAAACGCGCGCTCTTCGGCCGTGCGCACGTCGACGAGCAATGCGCTGCCGGCCGTGACGAGCGCCCATGCGTCCTGCGGCGATACACCGCCTGCATAAGGCAATCCCGCCTCGCGAGCGGCTTCGCGTGCGGCTTCGAGTATTGGATGAGTGGTGCGTTCGTCGAGTTCGACCGTCATGGCGTCTCCTTCGGAATATCGCGCGTGGCGCGCTAAATATGGGGCAGGCTTGACGACCTGATGCCGTCTATAGCCATCAGGCACCCACTATGAGAGAGACGCCGAAAAAGTCGAACTAATTATTTTTCATTTCAAAAGAACGGACAACGATCAAACGATAGAAATAACGTCGCGAATCGCCCCGCATACGCAGCGGCCTAAATAGGCCGCTTGCGGCCGAACAGGCGGAAGAGACGGTCCGGCTGCGCAAAGATCGGTGGCCGCGGCCGAGCGCTCAAACGGCGATCGAAGCCGTGGCGTGCGATCGTCTGCGGGCAACCCCGTCGCGATCGCCCGGAAACGCCGGTAGCGCAATTTTCCGATCAACGCTCCACAGAAACGGCTGCCCATAGCCGAATCCTCCAATCAAACCCAACGGTGCACCGCATCGCCGCGAATGTTTCGTTATCCGACGCGCTTGGCGCATCATCGGTGCGCACCGGCTCGATCCTCGGCTGCGCATGCAGCGCAAACGCGCTTGCGACACAGCACGTGCGGCCCGCCACCCGATTTAGCGCCGCCCGCTGTTTTCCCGAATCACCGCGTCGGCCGCCGCGTCCGCCTCGCTCGCGTAACTGTCGTGCACGCGCGTGCCAAGCGCCGGCAGCGGTGCGTCGCTGTCCAGCAAGTGGCCGCCGCGTTCCCGCGTATCGACCGTCACCTGCATCGACAGCCCGACACGCAACGGATGCGCGGCGAGCTGGGCCGGATCGAGCGAGATCACCACCGGCACCCGCTGCACGACCTTGATCCAATTTCCCGCCGCGTTCTGCGACGGCAGCATCGAGAACGCACTTCCCGTTCCCGCGGAAAAACCTTCCACCCGCCCGCGATACACGATTTGCGAGCCGTACAGATCCGAGACCAGTCGCACCGGCTGCCCCACCCGCATATGCCGAAGCTGCCCTTCCTTGAAGTTCGCGTCGACCCAGACCTTCCGCAACTGCACGACAGACATCAGTGGCACACCGGGCCCCACCTGCTGGCCGATCTGCACCGAACGCTGCCCGACCGTTCCGTCGACGGGCGATATGATCGTCGTGCGCTTCAGGTTGCGAAACGCGAGCTTGAATTGCGCGGCCGCCTGCTGCACGCTCGGCGCCTGGTCGACCGGACGCTCGGGGCCGAACGTGCGCGCCGCATCGAGCTGCGCCTGCGCACCGGCAAGCGCCGCCTGCGCGCCCGCAAGCGCCGATTTCGCCCGTGCCAACTCCTCCGGCGCGACCACTTCGACCGACGCGCCGGCACGCGCCGCGTATGCCTGCTGCGCCAGCTTCAGATCGGCTTCGCGCGCCTTGACCGTCTGCTCGTACATGCCCATCGAAACACGCGTGTTCGTCACCTGCCGCACCGCTTGCGCGAGTTGCGCGCGCGCCTGCTCGAACGAAGCCGATGCCTCGGTGTCGTCGAGCTTCACGAGCGTCTGACCGGCCTTGACCTGCTGCGTATCGGCCACGAGGATGTCGGTGACCGTGCCCGCCGTCTGCGCGGCGATCTGCACGACGTTGCCGGCGACATATGCATCGTCGGTTTCTTCGTTGAAGCGCGCGCTGAGAAACCAGTGCGCGCCCGCGCCGATCGCGATCAGCGCGACGAGGCCAAAAAATATCGCGAAACGGCGCCGGCGCGTTGCGCGCTTTTTCTCGAGCGCTTCAGCTTCGCGCTGGGCGACGATCGGATCTTGGTGAACGTGGTTATCGGCGTGCATTCAGTCGAGTCTTGTATCGTTCGGACGAGCGTGTTGTTGAGACAAGGTGGACGGCGTGCCAGCGCCATCGTGCCGGCTCTTCCCGGCAGGCGGCTGGCGCCGGCCGGGCGTCGGCGGCGCGGCCGCGTCCGGGCCCGCGTCGAAGCCTCCGCCAAGTGCGCCGATCAACCCGACGCGCAACGTGCGCCGACGCGCGCGCAACTCGACGAGCTGCATGCGCTCGTCGATCAGCGAAAGCCGCGCGAGATTCACGTCGCGCATCATCATCAGGCCGCGCCGGTGCCGCTGCGCGGCAATCGAGGCGATCTTCGCAGCCGCGTCGACCGATTGCGCCTGATGCGCGAGAAGCGCATCGACCGAGCGCAGCGACGTCATCTGCTGCGCGACCTGACCGAGCGCATCGTCGACCGTCTTGTTGTACAGCGCGATCGCGACATCCGCGCGGCCGGCGTCCTCGCCGAGCTTCGCCTTGAGCCTCGCGCGATCGAAGATCGGCAGCGAGATCGCCGGGCCGATCGAACCCGCGAGCGCCTTCCTCGAAAACAGCCCGGCCGGCGTCAGCGCGAACAGCCCGCCGAATGCGGCGAGATTCACATCCGGGTAGAACTGCGCGCGTGTCGAATCAAGATTCGCATAAGCGGCTTCGACGCGCAACCGCGCCGCGACGATGTCGGGCCGGCGGCCCATCAGGTCCAGCGACAGTCGCGGCGGCAGCGGTGCATCGGCCAGCGGCGCGAGATGCGGCCGCTTCAGCGACAGCCCGGCCTCGGGCCCGCGCCCCGACAGCGCGCCGAGCTGCAGTTCGGTCAATTGCAAGCGCTCGTCGTTGAGCTGTACCTGCGCGCGCAGCCGGTTGCGCTTGAGCGTCGCGTCGTTCGCGTCGTATGCGTTATCGATGCCGCGCGCCGCACGTTCGCGCAGCACTGCGTCGACTTGCTCGCTCGCGGCAAGCTTCTCATTGAGTAAATCGCGCGTCGCATACGCTTGGTCGAGCTGGCAATACAGCGTGACGAGAGCAACCGTCAGCGAGAGCCGCGCCTGCTGCGCATCGATGCGCACCGCGTCGCGCATCGACACCAGCCCGCGCGTCGCGGCCGCGTTGCTGCCCCATAAGTCGAGCTGGTAATGAAGCGCGACGAACAACGACGACGGCGACACCACCGGATCGCCGAACAACTGCACCGGCACTTGATAGCCTTGAACCGATACGTTGGCGACGTCGTCGGATTGCGGCATGCGCGCCTTGCTGACGGACAGCGCGCTGGTGCCCGTCAATCCCGTCAACGACGAGAATTGCTGCAACTGTGCCTGCGCAATGTCGATTCGCGCGCGCGCCGCCTGTAGATCGGGGTTGTCGCGCAGCGCGTCGGCCACGAGCGCGTCAAGCTGCGGATCGCCGAGCCGCGCGACCCAGTCGGGCGCAGGCCACTCGCCGTCGGGCGAGCCGGGCGCGGTATGCGCGAGCGCGTCGCTCGCGCTCGCGCGCGGCGTGAGCGACGTGTGAAAACCCGACGGCACGCAGCCGGCGAGTACGAACGAGAGCGCGACCACCCCGGCCCAAGCGCGCAAAACCATATTCGACCGCCTCCTCGTCAACCTTGTCATCCGTGACGCGCTGCTCTGCGCCGCGCGACACGCGCCGTCCACTGCGGCCGCACATCCTCAAGCGCGCCGAGCCGCCCCAGCAATCCGTCAGCGACGCCCAGCAGAATACCCTTCAGCTTCGTCCGCTTATCGTGCTCGTACAACATGATCTGCACGATTTGCCAGACGGTCAGCAAATTCGGCACGATCGCCACGGGAAAACGCATGCCATATTGAATGCCGAGCCGCACCGCATTGCGCGCGCTGTAATAGCGGCGATACCACGGATGGTTCATCGACGTGAATTCGAACGGCCCGATCCGGTGCCGCTGCCGCACGCCGATCCTGTGCGACAGCACGAGCGACGGCACCACGTAAAGCGGTACATTGCTCGCGAGCGCGCGAAAGCAGTATTCGGTATCGACGTGATCGATGACGAGCGACTCGTCGAAGCGCCCGAGCAACTGGAACGCTTCTCGAGACACCACGCTTCCCGACGAGATCAGAAACGCACAGCGCTGCATCTCGCCGCCCGGCTCCAACCGCACGCGGCGCACCGTCACGCCGTTCGTCATCAGTTCGGGCAGGAAGCATTGCCCGTTCTCGTCGAAAATACGCGGACCGACGATGAACGGTCGCGGCGCGAGCCCCGAGCCGATCTCGCGCATCATCGGGAAATATCGATCCGGCAACGTCGAGTCCTGATCGAACAACGCAACCGCATCGACGTCCGGAAACAACGCCTCAAGCCCCACGTTGAACCCGCCGGCGATGCCGCCACGATTGCCGTGATGCAATAGCGTGATACCGTCTCGCTCAGCCAGTGCGCGCGCCTCCCGATCGGGCTGCGGAGTATTGTCGACGACGACGAGCGCGTCGCACTCGCTCCGAATCGTCGCGATACGCGCCAGATGATCGGCAGTCGGATGATAAAGAATGACCAGCGCCCCGAGTTTCATCGCGGCTCCCCGTCAATGCCCGAACGCGGCAGCGGCGCCGCGTTTCGGGCGCGTCAGCCACATCATCGCGGCAAGCACCAAGCACGTGACGCATGCGATGAAGAACATGTCGCCCGTGGCCATCATATAGGCCTGCTGCATCACGACTTGATGCAGCACGCTCAACTCCCGCGCACCGTCGAATCCCATCGCATGGAGCGTCCCGACAAAACGCTGCGTGTTGCCCGATGCCTGGTTGACCGCCTGCGACACGATATCGTAATGATAGGTCGCACGGTTGTCCCAGAGCGTCACGCTCATCGCCGTGCCGAATGCCGCCGACAGCGTCCGAAGGAAGTTCGACAGGCTTGAAGCCGCCGCAAGTTTGTCGTCGGGAATTCGAGACAACGTCGCCGCCGTCAGCGGAATGAAGAAGCACGGCAGGCCAATCCCCTGGATCAGGCCCGGCGTGATGATCTGCGTGAATGTCATTGTCAGCGTGAAATGCGCATCCCACCACAGCACGCCCGCGAACACGAGAAAGCCGAACGTCACGAGCACGCGTGCGTCAAAGCGGTTCGCATAGATGCCGACGAGAATCGAAAACACGAGTGCAAGGATGCCGAGGGGCGCGGTCGCCAGCCCCGCATGGAATGCCGTATAGCCCATCACGGCCTGAAGCCACAGCGGAAATACCACGCCGACGACGGAAAAACTCATCATCCCAAGCGAAATGATCAGTACGCAGAACGAAAACGTGCGATCTCGAAACAGGCTCAGATCGACGACGGGATGGGCCTCGCCCGCCTCCCAGATCAGTAACGACCCAAGCGACAGCACCGCGACGATCGCAAGCGTCGTGATCAGCGTGGAATCGAACCAGCCTCGGTCATGACCGAGATCGAGCACGGCCTGCAGCGAACCGACGCCGACCATTAGCAGCACAATACCGACGACATCGACCCGACCTGCCGCCTTGTCGCCCGGCTCCTGGTTCAGCAACGTCGTGCAGACGGCAAATGAGAACACGCCGATCGGCAGATTGATCAGGAAGATCCAGGGCCACGAAAAGTTATCGATGATCCAGCCGCCCACCACCGGCCCGAAGATCGGCGCGAGCAGCACGGTCATCGCCCATAGCGCAAGCGCGAGCGTGCGCCGCTCGGGCGGGAAGCTGCGCAACAGAATGGTCTGCGACAGCGGCACCATCGGCCCGGAGAACAATCCTTGCAGCGCGCGGCAGACGACCAGCATCCGTATGTCGGTTGCGAACGCGCAAAGCAGCGATGTCAACGTGAACAGGATCACCGCCGCAACGAACAAGCGCGCCTCGCCGACGCGCCGCGCGAACCAGCCTGTCAGCGGCACTGCGATTGCCGCGGCGACGGAATATGAGCTGATCACCCACGTACCCTGGCTGTTCGACACACCGAGACTGCCCGAAATCGCAGGCACCGCGACGTTCGTGACGGTCGAATCGAGCACTTCGATGAAGGTCGCGAGCGACAGCGCGAACGTCAGCAGCACGAGCCGCAAACCACGGTTCGCCGAAGGCGCCGCAGCCTCGGCCGGCAACACCGGAGCGGTACTCATACGCCTCGCGCCATCGGTGCGCCGACAACCGCGGGCGCGGGCGCGAGCCGCGCACCCACGCCGCCGGCGGCAGGTACGAAACGCTCGATGAACCGCGCCGCTTCGACACAACCGTCCGGCGCGGCCAGAATCCGCTCGCGGGCCTGCGCGCAGCGCTTCGCAATCGACGCGTTCCCAAGCACCCGCGCCAATGCATCGGCAAGTGCCACGCCGCGCACCGGCGCGTCGACGCGCAACCCGCAGCCGCTGTCGGCAACGCGCTGCGCATTGTCGAATTGATCGTGCGCGAACGGCGTAACGACCTGTGCAATACCCGCTTCATATGCAAGCGATGCAGTGCCGATACCGCCGTGATGAACGAGCGCGCGACAGCGCGGCAGCAACGTGCGCAGCGGCACGTAGCGGCGCACGAGCAGGCCAGCCGATACCGCGTCGCGCGCAACGCGCTCCACATCGGGCGTCAGCAGCAACCCTCGCACGCCCGTCGCGTGCACTGCTTCGGCAACCGCACGCGCATACTCGAGCGCATCGACAAGCGTCGAGCCCGCGGTGAACACGACGGGTGGCTCGCCTGCCGCGACGAATTCGTCGAGTTCCGGATCGGCGTTGCGCTCGCCTGCATCGTTGAAGAGCGGGAAACCGCTTTGCAGGTGATTGGCGGGCCAATCCGGCTGGGGCGCCGCGAACCAGTCCGGAAACAAGCACAGCACGCCGTCCGTCGAATGCAGCCAGCGGCCGAGAATACGCTTGGCCGGCGCAAGGCCGAGCGACGCGCGCAACGCATTGAGCTGCGGGCCGCACACCTTATCGAGCACCTGCCGCTCGATCAGCGTCATCAGCCCCGCTTTCAGGACGAGCGGCATGCGGCGCGGGATCGTCAGGCGCTTGTGCGTCGGCGGCGCGTGCGCGGACAACAGCGTCGACGGCGAGATCTGCACTGACACATACGGCGTACCGTACCGCTCTTGCATCATCCGGGCGGAAAACGCCCAAAGCGTGCCGATCAGCACCGTGTCGCGATCGGTGAATGCACGCAACGTATCGAAGTGCGGCTGCATGCTCGGCGCGATCACGCGCCACAGCGTCTTGAACGACGTGCGCGGATTCCAAAGCGCCGGGTCCGCCATCGCGCGTGCGTATTCGTCGGCAGTGCCGACCGGCGCGAATTCGAAGCCGCAATGCCGCGCGTCGGCTTCGAACTGCGGATGCGTGCAGAACACGACGTGATGGCCGCGCGCGCCGAGCGCGCGACCGATCCCGAGCATCGGATGGATGTCTCCGGCCGAGCCGATAGCGGTAATCACCATCTTCGCCATGACGAACGTCCGGCGAGAGATCAGTAAAGGCCGGGGATCAGCGCCGCCACTTCACGGCGATACTGTGCATAGGCGTTGCCGAAGTACCCGGACAGCCAGCTTTCCTCGACGCGCACCTTGTAGGCGAGCGACGCGAAGATCAGCACGATGCCGAGCACGCCGCGCCACACGCCGCCGATCATCACGTCGCCGACGAGCGCCAGCAGGCAGCCGGTATAGATCGGATGCCGAACGAGTGCGTAAGGGCCGCTACGGATGAGTTCATGTCCTTCCTTCAGCGTAACCGACACGCTCCAGTTGGTGCCCAGATGCACGCGCGCCCAAACCGAGAACAGCAAACCGGCGATTGAAACCGCCAGGCCCGCATACTGGAGCGGGCCGATATGCGACCAGTCAGGAACGAGCGCGCTTGCGGACAGATCAGGCAGCACGATCAACGCGCCCCCGACGATCAGTGGATACGACTGAAGCTTGCGTGCGATCGACGTCTCCGTGCGCGCCGTCTTCTTGACGGCCTTCGACGTTGCGATCCAGTAGGCGAGCCATAGGAGCCACGGCACGATGATGGCGAGGGTTTGAACGATGTTCACGGTTGTCAGCCTTTATCGACGAAGGAGAGGGAAACGTCTGCCCGACGAATCACGACATCGCGGGCAGTTCGCCATGGACGAGATTCGCCTGCCGGCTGAACGGTTCGGTCGCGTCGTCAGCCCCGCGTTCCGCGCAGAAGAAACCGAGCATCGCGTTGCGCATCTGCTCCTGCTGCTGCCGCCCCTCGAGATCCAGGAAATGGCCTGCCTGCCGGATCGCCTGAAAATCCGCCCTGCGAATGTACTCGCCCAGCCGCCGCACGTCCGCCGCCGTCGTGTATTCGTCCAGCTCGCCGTTGATGAATCGCACGTGACAGTTGATATTGCGAAATGACGGCAAATACTGCTCCGGCTGCATCGACAGAATCTGGTCCACGTGGAACGCAACCTGATTCTGCTCGCTCTTCGGCAGCTTCGTCAGATAGCGGTAGTTATAGAGCTTCATGATCCGCGGCAAATTGCATCCGACTGTATCGTTCAGCAATTGCGCGGCCTTCAGGTTCTCGCCCGCAGCGATATGATCGCGCGCCCGGGTCACGTAGTCGACCATCGCGTCGTTCAGGAACGGCGAGAACGACGCGATCACCGCCCGCCGCACGCTCGCGCAGCCGCGCGCCAACGCGAACAGCGACGCGACGCCGCCCCATGACACCGACAGCAGATAGCTCGGCGCGAACCGGTCGACGAGATACAGCAGAATATCGACCTCGTCGTCCTTCGTCAGGATGAATTCGTTCGGATTGTGCTGCCGCGACTGGCCCGCGTAAGGCAAATCGAAACACACCGCATTCAGGCGCTCACCCAGATAACGGATCGTCTGGCCAAACGACGCGGTCGTCGCCAGCGCTCCGTTGACGAGAATGACCGTTTCAAAAGATGGGTCGAACACGTGACGTTCGACATGGACCTTCAATCCGCTCGGCAGCGCTACGACCTGTTTTTCGATAGCCATCGAGTTTCTCCCGCATCTGCTCGACAATTGAACTGTTAGTGCGCCCCCTCTCCAGGGCGCTTTCATGTAACCCCACGCCATCCGCACGCGACCTTGGTCACGCCCAATGCCGCATGGGTTACCCGTCCGATGGAACTGAACACGCCTGCTTACCCCCCCTGCCTACCACCATCGCAGACCATGCTTCCCGCCGAGCCCAGTCCTGCCTTCATCATCGGCTCGCGGTCTCCAGTCCCTTTGTCTCGCATGACGCCCCTTCTGATTTCGGCCAATCGCACCCCGATTCCAACGTACTCGCCGGCAATTACGCGGCCGCTGGCGTTTTTATGTGTGTGATATTAATACGCCAAATATTGCTGCCTCAACTACTTTTGCTAACTTTCTTCAAAAATTCACCGAATGTGTTCCAGCCAACATTGAACAGCGCCCTCTAATTCCCCTTCAAACTTAACTCATTCATCACCACGAAATATTGGCTGTGCTATAGCGAACCCTCATGCAGCCTGGCTCCCGAACGCACCCGCCACACCCTACGCCCGCGGCTCGCTCCACGAGGCCCCATAAAAATCAAGCACATAGGACTTAAAAAATACCCAACTCCACCTTACATATTTTTGCCAGCCACCCCGGACTCACTTTATTTCAGACGCTACCCGGCCAAGTGCAAACTTACATCCAATCCGACACCTCAATATCCGACCACCAATCCATTACCACTCATCGGCCGATCAATAAGTCGTATCTAAATTACCGTTTAGATAATAAGTAATGGTGAGCACTCGATTAAAACGTTTTAAACATTCTCAGCATTCCTTCCTTTTCCTTTCGTTCGCACCACCACGCGCTCACGCCGCGCCGCCGCCACCCACCCGCGCCGCACAACAGCCACCCACTCCACCCTCAGCCGCACGCCAGAGACGTGATCATCCCCTTTTTATTTTTTTATTGATTGATCGCTCAATAAAAAAAAGATATCCTCACGATCTCCTTCCAACCCGGTGCACTGAGACACACGATGCCGAAACTTGGAATGCGCGAGATTCGTCGCGCGCAATTGATCGATGCGACGCTGCGCTCGATCGACGAGGTCGGCCTGCCCGGCACGACGCTCGCGTCCGTCGCACAGCGCGCGAACATCTCGACCGGCATCGTCAGCCACTACTTCGGCGACAAGGACGGGTTGCTCGAAGCAACGATGCGCCGGGTGCTGGGCGATCTGCGCGCGGCTGCCGCCTGCCACCGCGCCGCCGCGCCAAGCACGCCACGCGAACGCCTGCGCGCGATCGCCGCAGCGAATTTCGACGACACGCAGATCAACGCGCCGGCGATGAAGACCTGGCTCGCATTCTGGTCGCAAAGCATGCACGAGCCGGCGCTGAAGCGCCTGCAACGCGTCAACACGAGGCGGCTCTATTCGAATCTGTGCGCAGCGTTCGCGCTGGCGCTGCCGCGCCTGCGCGCCCGCGAAGCGGCCAGCGGCCTGGCGGCGTTGATCGATGGCCTGTGGCTGCGCGGCGCGCTCGCGGGCGGACCATTCGACACCCAGGCGGCGCTCGCGCTCGCCAACGATTACATCGACCTGCTGCTCGCGTCGGCCCCCTGACGCGACGCGCATTCGCCCTATCCCGTACAAGGAGATCCACATGGCCGTATTCGGTCTGCAACGCCTTTACATCGCCGGCGCCTATGCCGATGCCACTAGCGGCAAGACGTTCGACACGCTCGATCCCGCGACGGGCGCACTGCTCGCGACGGTTCAACAAGCGAGCGCCGACGACATCGACCGCGCGGTCGCCTCCGCACACGAAGGCCAGCGCGAATGGGCGGCGATGAGCGCGATGCAGCGCTCACGGATCCTGCGCCGCGCGGTCGAGTTGCTGCGCGAGCGCAACGATGTGCTTGCCGAGCTGGAAATGCGCGATACCGGCAAGCCGATCGCGGAAACGCGCGCCGTCGACATCGCCACCGGCGCGGATGTGATCGAGTATTACGCAGGCCTTGCGACCGCGATCGAAGGGCTGCAAGTGCCGTTGCGCCCCGACTCGTTCGTCTATACGCGCCGCGAGCCGCTCGGCGTGTGCTGCGGCATCGGCGCATGGAATTATCCGATCCAGATCGCGTGCTGGAAAAGCGCTCCCGCGCTCGCGGCCGGCAACGCGATGATCTTCAAGCCGAGCGAAGTCACGCCGCTGTCCGCGCTCCAGCTTGCCGAGATCTATACCGAGGCAGGCGTGCCCGCCGGCGTGTTCAACGTCGTGCAAGGCGACGGCACGGTTGGCGCGCTGCTCACGGCGCATCCGGGAATCGCGAAGGTGTCGTTTACGGGCGGTGTCGAAACCGGCAAGAAAGTCATGTCGATCGCAGGCGCGTCGTCGCTCAAGGAAGTGACGATGGAACTCGGCGGTAAGTCACCGCTCATCGTATTCGACGACGCCGACCTCGACCGCGCAGCCGACATCGCCGTCACCGCGAACTTCTTCAGCGCAGGCCAGGTATGCACGAACGGCACGCGCGTCTTCGTCCAACGCTCAGTGAAGGATGCCTTCGTCGCGCGCGTGCTCGAGCGCGTCGCGCGGATCCGCATCGGCAAACCTTCGGACCCCGATACGAATTTCGGCCCGCTCGCCAGCGCCGCGCAACTCGACAAGGTGCTCGGCTACATCGAAAGCGGCAAGGCCGAAGGCGCGAAGCTGCTCGCGGGCGGTGAGCGCCTCGTGCACGATCATTTCGCGAACGGCCAGTACGTCGCGCCAACCGTGTTCGACGGCTGTCGCGACGATATGAAGATCGTCCGCGAGGAAATCTTCGGCCCGGTAATGAGCATCCTCGTATTCGATACGGAGGACGAAGCGATCGCACGCGCGAACGCGACCGACTACGGGCTCGCCGCCGGCGTCGTCACCGAGAACCTGTCGCGCGCGCATCGTGCGATCCATCGCCTCGAAGCCGGCATCTGCTGGATCAACACGTGGGGAGAATCGCCCGCCGAAATGCCGGTTGGCGGTTACAAGCAATCCGGCGTCGGGCGAGAAAACGGCATCACGACGCTCGAGCACTACACTCGGATCAAATCGGTGCAGGTCGAACTCGGCCGCTATCAGCCGGTGTTCTAAGCATCCTATTTGGGAGAACCGCTGCGATGACGACTCGCGAATTCGATTACATCATTTGCGGCGCGGGTTCGGCGGGCAACGTGCTCGCCACGCGCCTGACCGAAGATCCGGAAGTCCGTGTGCTGCTGCTCGAAGCGGGTGGCCCGGACTACCGTTTCGATTTCCGCACGCAGATGCCCGCGGCCCTCGCTTATCCGCTGCAGGGCCGCCGTTACAACTGGGCATACGAAACGGACCCCGAACCGCACATGAACAACCGCCGGATGGAGTGCGGGCGCGGCAAGGGACTCGGCGGCTCGTCCCTGATCAACGGGATGTGCTACATCCGCGGCAATGCACTCGACTATGACAACTGGGCACAGCAGCACAAGGGCCTCGCCAACTGGACATATCTCGACTGCCTGCCGTATTTCAAGAAAGCGGAAAGCCGCGACGCGGGCCCGAACGACTATCACGGCGGCGACGGCCCTGTTTCGGTAACGACGAGCAAACCCGGCGTGAATCCGCTGTTCGAGGCCATGGTCGAGGCCGGCGTGCAAGCCGGCTATCCTCGCACCGACGATCTCAACGGCTACCAGCAAGAAGGTTTCGGGCCGATGGACCGCACGGTCACGCCCCGCGGCCGACGCGCGTCGACCGCGCGCGGCTATCTCGATCAAGCCCGCGCGCGCCCGAACCTAGAAATCGTCACGCATGCGATGGCCGATCGCATTCTGTTTTCCGGCAAGCGCGCAACGGGCGTCACGTTCGTGCGGGGCAGCGAGCGCGTCACCGCGCACGCCCGCCGCGAAGTGCTCGTGTGCAGCGGCGCGATCGCGTCGCCGCAGTTGCTGCAACGCTCAGGCGTCGGACCCGGCGAATGGCTGCGCGAACTGGACATCCCGGTCGTACTCGATCTGCCCGGCGTCGGACGCAATCTGCAGGACCACCTGGAGATGTACATCCAATACGAGTGCAAGGAACCCGTATCGCTGTATCCCGCACTCAAATGGTATAACCAGCCGAAGATCGGGCTCGAATGGATGCTGGCCGGCACGGGCCTTGGCGCGAGCAACCATTTCGAGGCGGGCGGCTTCATCCGCACCCGCGACGACGACCTCTGGCCGAATGTTCAGTACCACTTCCTACCCGTCGCAATCAACTACAACGGCTCGAATGCAATCGAGATGCATGGCTTCCAGGCCCACGTCGGCTCGATGCGCTCACCAAGCCGCGGCCGCGTGAAGCTGCGCTCGCGCGACCCGCACGACCATCCGAGCATTCTGTTCAACTACATGTCCGAAGCACTCGACTGGCGCGAGTTCCGCGACGCGATCCGCGCGACGCGCGAGATCATGCGGCAACCCGCACTCGATCGCTATCGCGGCCGTGAGTTGAACCCCGGCGCGGATCTGAAGACCGACGCCGAACTCGACGCATTCGTGCGAGCTCGCGCGGAAACCGCGTTTCATCCGTCATGCTCATGCAAGATGGGTTTCGACGACATGGCAGTCGTCGACGATGAAGGCCGGGTGCATGGCATCGACGGATTGCGAGTCGTCGACGCGTCGATCATGCCGATCATCACGACCGGCAATCTGAACGCGCCGACGATCATGATTGCCGAAAAAATCGCCGACAGAATCCGCAAGCGTCCGCCGCTCGCTCGGGCAAACGTTGCATACTACGTCGCGAACGGCGCGCCCGCGCGGCAGTGCGGCACCTCGGCGCCCACACCGGCCATCACGTAACGCGCCGCGCGAAGCGCACCGACGAGCGGCCGGGCAGCGGGTGATTCCCGCAGACAACAATGGAGCAAATCAGGCCGCACACCGACGGCGGGCTCGTCGTGCCAACTAGGGCAATCGGCCCGGCCGGCGCAATCGCACAGCAGGCAGACTGTAATCGGCCCGGCAAACGGGGGCGTCCGGCCAGTGCTGCACAAAGGCGCCGGCCGCCCATGCACGGCGCAGGCCGCGCCCGCTCAGTGCCGGCCATCGGCGCAGCCGAAAACAGTCCGTCTGCGCCGATCCGTCAAATCGCCGGCCGCATCCTGGCCGCGCCGAACCGCGCCAGCCAGCGCGCCGCCTCCCCGATCTCCCTCCTGCTGACATCTGCTTCCGCCTGCTATAAAACCATCGCCGAAAGCCTGCGTCGGTGCGTTGTGCAAATTTTCCGGGCGGTTGCTAAGATAGCGATCCCGTCGTTGCGGCAAGTGTTCCGATATGTCCGCGTCGCGCCGTCCCGCATCCGGCCTGTCTGCCCGCGCGCTTCGCAACAAGAGCCTTTGCCCGCTCGACTCAACGTCCGCCAAGCATGCAGCCGATCCTGTCCGTTTCCAATCTGTCGAAAACTTACAAATCCGGCGTGCGTTCGCTGAAAAACATCAATCTCGATATCCTGAGCGGCGAAATCTTCGCGCTGCTCGGGCCGAACGGCGCCGGCAAGACCACGCTGATCAGCACGATTTGCGGCATCGTCACGCCGACCGAAGGCCGTGTGACAGTCGGCGGGCACGACATCCGCGACGATTTCCGCGCGGCCCGCGCGCTGATCGGGCTCGTGCCGCAGGAGTTGACGATCGACGCGTTCGAAACGGTATGGAACACGGTGTCTTTCAGCCGCGGCCTGTTCGGCAAAGCACCGGCCGCAGACTATATCGAGAAGGTACTGAAGGATTTGTCGCTCTGGGACAAGCGTGACAGCAAGCTGATCACGCTGTCCGGCGGCATGAAGCGGCGTGTGCTGATTGCCAAGGCGCTCGCGCACGAGCCGCGCGTGCTGTTTCTCGACGAGCCGACTGCGGGCGTCGATGTCGAGCTGCGCCGCGACATGTGGCGGCTCGTCGAAGAATTGCGCGCCGACGGCGTGACGATCGTACTGACTACGCACTATATCGAGGAGGCCGAACAAATGGCCGACCGCATCGGCATCATCAACGGCGGCGAAATCATGCTCGTCGATAAGAAAGCCGATCTGATGCGCAAGCTCGGCAAGAAACAGCTCACGCTACAACTCGAGCAGCCGCTCGCGGGCGTGCCGCCCGAGCTTGCCGCGTACCGGCTGGAGCTGTCGCGCGACGGCGGCGAACTCGTCTATACCTACGACACGCGCAGCGAGCGCACCAGTATCGTCGAGTTGATGAACGCGCTCGGCGCGGCAGGCATCCGCTTCAGAGATCTGCGCACGACACAAAGCTCGCTCGAGGAAATCTTCGTGCGCCTGGTCGGCAACCAGCGCAACGGAGAAGGCAATGGCAACGAAAATGCAAACGGCCACGCGGCCGATACCCGATAAGCGTAACGACGAATGATCAATTTCCACGCGATCCGCGCGATTTACCGCGCCGAAATGGCCCGCACCCGGCGCACGATGATGCAAAGCGTCATCGCGCCCGTGATCTCGACATCGCTGTACTTCGTCGTGTTCGGCTCCGCGATCGGTTCGCGGATCAGCGACGTAAACGGCATCGGCTACGGTTCGTTCATCGTGCCGGGCCTCGTGATGCTGTCACTGCTGTCGCAGAGCATCTCGAACGCGTCGTTCGGCATCTACTTCCCGCGCTTCACCGGCACAATTTACGAACTGCTGTCGGCACCAATCTCGCCGCTCGAAATCGTCGTCGCCTACGTTGGCGCGGCGGCGACGAAATCGATCATACTTGGACTCATCATCCTCGCGACAGCCGCGCTCTTCGTACCGCTCCATATCCTGCACCCAGTCTGGATGCTCGTCTTTCTGCTTCTGACGGCTTTCACCTTCAGCCTGTTCGGCTTCGTGATCGGAATCTGGGCCGATAACTTCGAGAAGCTGCAACTCGTGCCGCTACTCATCATCACCCCGCTCACGTTCCTCGGCGGCAGCTTTTATTCGGTCGACATGCTGCCGCCATTCTGGCGAGTCGTCACACTGTTCAATCCGATCGTCTATTTGATCAGCGGCTTTCGCTGGGCATTCTACGGGCTCGCCGACGTGCACATCGGCGCAAGCCTCGGCATGACCGCGCTTTTCCTCGTCGTGCTGCTCGCCGTCGTCGCGTGGATCTTCCGGACCGGCTACCGCTTGAAGAGTTGAATCGACGAACGGCGCGCGTTGTGCATGGCGCGGGCGTTCCAGCCCAATGCCGCTTTCCTTCTATGGCGGCGAATAATGGCCGAGTCTACTGAGCAGACCGCGCCTCGCTTCGAGGCCGCCTTGCCGGAGGATGCCATGACCGCCGCCTTCCGCTCGTCCGCCCCGCGCGCGAGTGCCGCCGAGCGTCTCGAACGTCTGCCGTTTTCCGGCTATCACCGGCTGATTTTCTCGATCATCGCAATCGCCTTCTTCTTCGACTCGATCGATCTCGGCACGATGACATTCGTACTCGGCTCGATCAAAAAGGAATTCGGCCTGTCGAGCGCGACGGCCGGTGCCGTGGCGAGCGCGAGTTTCTTCGGAATGGTGGCCGGCGCCGCCGCCGCGGGCCTGCTTGCCGATCGCTTCGGCCGGCGGCCGGTGTTTCAGTGGAGCATGGTGCTATGGGGTGCGGCATCCTATCTGTGTTCGACCGCGCAAAGCGTTGAAACGCTGATCGTCTATCGGGTATTGCTCGGCATCGGCATGGGAATGGAGTTTCCGGTTGCGCAAACCCTGTTGTCCGAATTCGTTCCGGCGGCAAAACGCGGCCGGCTGATTGCGCTGATGGACGGTTTCTGGCCGCTCGGCTTCATCACCGCCGGCATCGTCAGCTATTACGTGTTACCGACGTTCGGCTGGCGCACCGTGTTTGCGTTGCTCGCGCTGCCCGCCGTGTTCGTGCTCGTCATCCGCCGGCTCGTGCCGGAATCACCTCGCTGGCTCGAGCACCAGGGGCGTCTCGCCGATGCCGAGCGTGTGCTCGCAGATATCGAAACAAAGGTAAGGCGATCCGCCCGCATCACGAGCCTGCCCGCGCCCGCACGATTGAACGCCGATCCCGGCGCGCCCGTCACCCGCCGAGGCGGCGCGCTGCTCGAGCTCTGGAGCGCCGCCTATCGCCGTCGCACGGCAATGGTCTGGCTGCTGTGGTTCTTCGCACTGCTTGGTTTTTATGGTCTCACGTCGTGGTTGGGCGCGTTGTTACAACAAGCGGGCTTCGCCGTCACGCAGTCGGTGTTCTATACGGTGCTCATTTCGCTCGGCGGCATCCCTGGTTTTCTGTGCGCCGCATGGCTCGTCGAACGCTGGGGCCGCAAGCCTACCTGCATTGCATCACTCGTCGGCGGCGGTGCAATGGCTTATGCATACGGACAAAGTGCGATCGCCGGCAGCAGCATCGCTCTGCTGATCGGCACCGGTCTCGCGATGCAGTTCTTCCTGTTCGGCATGTGGGCCGTACTCTATACGTATACGCCGGAGTTGTACGGTACCGGCGTGCGTGCAACAGGCTCTGGCTTCGCCTCGGCAATCGGGCGCGTCGGCTCGCTGATCGGGCCATACGTTGTCGGCATCGTGCTGCCCGTGTTCGGGCAACGCGGCGTATTCACGCTTGGTGCGCTGTCGTTCGCCGCGGCGGCGCTCGCAGTCGGCTTGCTTGGCATCGAAACAAAAGGCATCGCGCTGGAAATACTTTCATCGGCAAACCATACCGACGACAGCGCTCGCGATCCAATCCGCGCCGCCGCGAATTGAGCCCGCGCGGCATTCCACGGCCCGGTCTGCGATAATCGCGCTTCACACATTTTGCCGCGCACGAAGCGCCATATCGACGCCATGCATCAACCGCCTCCGCTCATTCCCTCTGCCCTTTTGCCGCCGATTCCATGCGTACAGGACGACGATCGCCCGTGGCTGCCAATGGATGCAAAGCTGCCTGGTCTCGAAATCAAGTATCTGCACATCAATGTCGCAAGCGACGAACTGACTGTACTCCTAAAGATGCCGGTAGGTCTCGCGTTGCCGCGCCATCGGCACGATGGTCCGGTATTCGTCTATACGCTGCAAGGCGAATGGCGTTATCGCGAATACGACTGGGTCGCCCGGCCAGGCAGCACCGTGCTCGAGCCAACCGGTTCGCACCACACGCCTGAAGCACTTGCGTCCGATACCGGCGCGGTCGTCACGTTCAATGTGATGCGTGGGAATCTCGTGCTGCTCGACGACGCCGGCAACGAAACGGCCCGCGAAAATTGCCGGGTCGCGCTGTTACGCGAACGAAAATTCGCCCGCAGCGAGAGCGCGGCGGGCGTTACGCCGCCGTTTGTCACCCGCTGACATTAGCAAGCTCGACTGTGCCTGACCTTATAGAAACCGCGGGATTTCCGCTCCAATTGCCGACAGTCGCGCGACAAGGCTTCAATGACGCAAGGCACTCAATGTGTTCAAGTTTGCTGCGCGCGAAGCGTTTCGAAGTAATGTGACGTGTACCGATTTTGCCGAGCAGTGATTTCGAGCCTGCCGCAAAACAGCCAGCCGTAGTGGCTCACCGATGACCAAGTTCCGTTCGTCCCAAAGAAGGCGGGATCGGACATCGTCGTCAAGAACTTTGGTGTCGTGCGTTTCCTGCAGGTCTTTCGCTCGACCAGGTCACATAGCGCAGTTTCTTTAAAGCGCAATTTCAAGAATACTGAAAATATCGAGCGCGGATGATCTCGAGGGACTAATTTTCACCGAACAAGCAGCCACTTCACAAGGCGGCATGAGCCACTCGTCACATCCATCAATCTTACGATCATTCAGCGAATTGCACCGTCACATGCCGTCGAATTAAATCCCAAGGAAGTGCGCGATCACGGCAGCGCACCTCACAATGTGTCGAAAAGCAAGCGCACCAGTCATCATCGAGAAATGCAAGTAGTTCAACCAGCGCCAAACGCGGGTAATCCCCTATCGAACTTATCCTACGTCTGAATCTTCATAGATTTGTCCAAAAATAAATCAATAGAACTTCCCATTTCGCAACCTGTTAATTTTGACAGCAACTCTTTCCGGAAAATAACAAAATCAATATCTGATTCCCGGCACCCACTTCAATATCTGCCATCGCCCTCTCAAAGCCGTCTTTTTCGAACGACCGTTCTCCTAATTTTCTATACATTACTTAGCCCCTTCGATTTGGCCTTCCAAATCACGGATTGACACTGCTTTATTTTTTCTATGGAATAACCATAGAACTAAATGTGATAAGCGCAGCGATCAGGGCAAACCACTCGCTGCACCGAGGGTATCTCCGCATATCCATTTTCTTGTCGGATGCTCAGGCATAGGGCGGCCCGACAGATATGTCGGAACACGCCTGGACGCGTCGTTCCCAACATCAATCTGTTAGTTATGCCAATTAATAAGCGGAGTAATGACATGAAGGCTTCAGAATCGATTCTCGATGCGATCGGCCATACCCCACTCGTCAAGATCAATCGGTTACTCGGCGAGGGGCATGTTGCAAACATCTACGCCAAACTCGAGTTCATGAACCCCGGGGGCAGCATCAAGGATCGCCTGGTCAAGCATCTGGTTAAGCGCATGCAGGAAAGCGGCGAACTCACGCAGGATTCGGTGTTGGTGGAGAATTCGTCCGGCAATACCGGCGCGGCACTCAGCATGGTGGCGGCAGCACATGGCCTGCGTTGCATCGTCACCATTCCTGACAAGATGAGCCGCGAAAAAATCTCTCGAATGCGGGCCTATGGCACGCAAGTCGTCGTGGCGCCCACCGCAGTCGACGCCGCCGATCCTCGCAGCTACTACAGCGTCGCCCGGCAAATCGCCTCGACGACGCCGCACGCGATCTACCCCGATCAATACAACAACCCGCTGAATGCCGAAGCGCACTATATGAGCACCGGCCCCGAAATATGGGAGCAAACCGAAGGGGAAATCGACGTTCTGGTTTCCGGCATTGGAACCGGCGGCACGATCAGCGGCATTGGGCGCTATCTGAAAGAGCGCAATCCCAATGTGCAGATCATTGGCGTCGATCCGATCGGCAGCGTGTTCTACGAATACTTCCATCACCGGCGTCTGAGCACGCCGCATACCTACCAGGTCGAGGGCATCGGCGAGGATTATCTGGTCAAGGCCGTCGATTTCAGCGTGATCGACGACATCGTCCAGGTCGACGATCGCGAATCGTTCGTGATGGCGCGCCGCCTCGTGCGCGAAGAAGGGATTCTGTGCGGAGGATCGAGCGGCAGCGCGATGTCGGTCGCCACGCGCATCAGCGCCCGCTATCCGGGCAAGAACATCGTGGTGATCCTGCCCGACTCGGGCAATATGTATCTGAGTAAATTCCTCGACGACGACTGGATGCGCGCCAACGGCTACGCCGTCGATACCGACCATCGCACGCGTGCGACAGACGAGGTGGCCGCATGAGCACCGCTTCGAGCATTACACGCATGGTGCTGCCGGAACGCACGTATTACTTCAAGTCCGATATCGATTTGATGGACGAATCGCTGCGCGAAGGCGCCGAGCGCGCAACCGTGCCACCGACGATCGAAGCGAAATGCGATCTTGCGGAAGCCATTGCCGCGTGCGGCGTGCGCACGATCGTGGTGGGCATGTTTCCGGACGTCCCGCACAACATCGCGTTCCTCGCCGAATTGCTGCGCCGGCAGCAGGCAGGCCGGATTGCCGCGCATGTGCGCTTCATGGTGATCTCGCATGTCGGCATCACGATGGAGCAATCGTTCGCGGCACTCGACGGGATCGCGCACGAACATGGCCTGCCGCTGGATTCGGTGTGGCTGATCGCGATTCATTCGGTCTCCGATCAACAAGTCCAACATCTGTTCCCGGTGATTCTGCGCAAGGATTGCGCGATCGATTTCGATCAGGCCGATTGGGACGCCCACACCACGGCCGAGCGGCGCGATTTCAATCTACAGTGGCTCGACGCGTTTCTGCCGACGCTCAAACGCTTTCGAGGCGGTGGCGTGATGATCGGTCTGCTCGATGCATTTCGCGCAGACCACGGCCATCTCGTCAATGCGGTCGATCTCGTCGCCCGGCATGGCTTCGAACAGGTGCGGCTCGTCGATACCGCCGGTACCTGCCTGCCGCATCAACTCGAGCAGACCGTCGGCACGCTCGTCACGCGCCATCCGGCACTGCGCTTCTACGGCCATTTCCATGACGATTTCGGCATGGCAACGAGCAATGCGATCGTGGGCCTGTCGCTCGGCTTGCAGGGCGTCGACGTGTCGGTTGGCGGCTTCGCGAATCGCGCCGGCCATCCGGCGCTTGCCGAAGTGGCAATGGCATTGCGCAAGCTGTACGGCATCAAACTCGCGGGCTTCGACTACCGTGGCCTGTTCGCTTTGAGCCGGCTCAGCGAACGATTGTACGGATTGCTTGAGAATCCCGCGCAAGCGATCACCGGCGTGATCACGCACAGCATCCAGAGCGGCATACGCACCGAGCTGCTCGCCAAAGCACCGACGATTTTCGACATCCTCGATCCGCACGAGATCGGCTCAAGTCTCGTCAAGATGTTCGGCGTGCGCAGTGGACGGGATGGTTTGCTGCGCTTTTTGCGGGAAACCCGCTTGCTCGAGCCTCACGGACTCGAACCGACCGCCGAGCTTGCGGATCGGCTGTATCCGCTGCTCGAAGCCGAGTGGAAACGGCGCAGCGCATCGGCACACGACGATCTGCGCCGCTGCATCGCCGATTATCACCGCGCCCTCAATCAGTCGCTCTTCACCGAGGATGAAGTCGCCGAGTGGCTGAATACGCAATTGCTTCAACACAACTAACGAAATCGAGAGACAACCATGACTCCCATGATCGCGCATTCCCAAGCAACGACGAGCCATCCCGTCTGGCCGCTGTTTCTCGGCATCGAGGCCGTCTCGACCGAGCAGGAGTGGCAGCGCCTGTTCCAGGCAGCCGAGGATGCCTGCAGGGCGGCGTTCGGCACGCCGGACGAAAGACAGGCCAGCGCCGAGATGGCGTTGCACCGCGTCCTCTACGCGTTGTATGCCGGCCGGATCGCCGCGCCGTGGACACCCGGCTGGCGCAATCTCGATCATCACCGCTTCGACCGGCTACGGCAAATGTTCGAGGATGCGTGGTCCGAACGCGAAACCGCGTGTTATTGCGATTTCTTCGGCCCATTGCCCGCGCCGGCCGATTTCGAAGCGTGGGCGACACGGCATTGTCAAGCGCATCGCTCGAACGTCGGCCACCCGCTCTTCGCCTTTTTGCGCGACACCGCAAGCTACGCGCAACTGCGCGAATTCCTGATTCAAGAAACGCCGTTCGACATCCATTTCGGCGACATCCTCGCCAAAATGCTGCCGGGCGTCTACGGCGCGGCCAAATCGGAATTTTCGAAGAACTTCTGGGATGAAATGGGCCGCGGCGAAACGGCCGCTATGCACCGGCAACTGCGCCTGGACATGACGAGCGCGCTCGACGAAGTCGACGACGTTTATCTGTCGCAGATCGAACGCTTCTGCGTCGAAGAGCTGCGACTTGCCAACATGTACTTCCACGCCGTGTTCAATCGCGCGTTGCTGCCGCAGGCAATCGGCATGATGCTCGCGACCGAATTGATGGTGCCAGGCCGCCTGGACCAGCAGATCATGGGTTGGCGCCGGGTCGGCTGGGCGGATGACCGGATGCGCTATCTGCTCGAACACACCGTGGTCGACGTGGAGCACGCACACGGATGGATGAACGAAGTGGTACTGCCGTTGCTCGACAAGCAGCCCGAACTGCTCGCGCCGATCGCGCTCGGCATGGCGCGCCGGCTCGAACATGCGGCCGAAGTCTGCGACAGGATGATGGTCATGCTGCCGACGGTTCAGCCCGCTTCGCTCGCAGCCTGAACGGCAAAGCAGGCACGCGACGGTCATGCGCCGTCGCGTACCAATGCCAGCAACCATGAAACCCGATCAAGCCCTCGACTTGCTACTGGTGGGATGCGGACTGCGCGGCACCGGCCTGCTGAGCGCCAATCCCGATTTGCTCGAATGCCGGATCGGCGTCGTCGATGCCGGAGACCGTCTCGGTCCGGGCAGCTTCGCGTCGTATCGGATCGATTCGAACTCCTACGGCTCGGATTTCTTCGGCTGGGTCCACCCCGAGCGCGCATTCGGCGGTGCGCTGCGCCACGCCGACGTGACCTTGCTGCGCCAGTCAGCCGGCAGCTTCCCGCTCGCGCGGCTCGCGAACGCGCTGCGTCCGTTTGGCGACGCGATCCGCGATCAATTGGGCGCGACGCGTGTATGGCAACGCCGCCGGGCGATGCGCATCGACGTGGAGCACGACGCAGCGACCGTGCATCTCGACGACGGCACGCGCATTCATACGCATATGGCGGTGCTGGCCACCGGCATCCGCGAACGGCCGCACGCCGAATTGGCACGCTGGCGCGACAAGCTGCTCTTGTCCCGGCACATCGTCGAACACGGCGTGCCCGCCCGCTGGCGCGAGGCACCGGTCAACGTGCATATCGTCGGCGGCTCACATAGCGCGTATGCGATCGCGAATCTGTTGCGCGCGCCGGGTGCGCTGGCGGCCGGCAGCACCGTGACGCTGCAGCACCGTGGCCCGGTCAAGCTGTTCTACCGCAATTTCGACGAATACGCGGCCGAGCCTCATCATCCACTGGAAGCCGTGCCCGATCCGGCGCTCAATCAGTGCCCCGAAACCGGCAACGTGTTCCGCTACTCCGGCCTGCGCCATGCGGCGCGCGCCACGTTCGTCGACATCGCGGCGGGCCGCGTGTCCGGCTTCACATTGCTGCGCGCGCCGTCGATCGCGGCGGCCGCACCGAAACTGGACGCAGCCGACTACATCGTTCAGGCGCTCGGCTACGAAAGCAACGTGCTGCCGCTTACCGTCGACGGCGTCGACGTGCCAATGTGCGCGGCAGGCGGCATCGTAGAGACGGATCGCGCCGGCCGGCTGCGCGTGCCCGGCGCCGGAACGCTGCCGCTCTTCGTGATGGGGATGAATCCATACCCATACGACGACAACAGCCTGACGCCCACCGGACAATACGCGCTGCGCGGCGGCCAGATCCTGCAAGCTTTGCGCGCAGGCGGCCGCGAGCCGCAAGGTCCGGGGCTTGCGCCGAACGAGCCGTCGTCCGATATTTCTGTTTCCACCCACGAATACGAATAAACTACCCCCTCATGGCTCACCTAGTTTTCGTCGAAACGACCCGCCCCGGCCTTCAAGCGCTGGAAGCCGCGAAGCGGTTCGGCCATACCGTGTCGCTGATCACGTCCGGCAAGTTCGACTGGCTGCTTGACGACACCGCCAAGGGCGAGCGCAAGCGCCTTGTCGATTTCACCTGGCAAGCCGCCGACACGCAAAACGCCGACGCCGTTCACGCGGCGCTCACGGCATGCGCCGCCGAGCACCGCGTCGATACGGTGCTCAGCGCGCTGCACATGTGTGCGCTGCCCGCCGCGATCGCGGCCGAGCGCGCAAAACTGCGCGGCACCAGCGTCGCCGGCATTCAAAATGCCCGCAACAAGGCAACGTGCCGCGATCTACTCTCGGCAGCGGGCGTGCCGTGCGTCAAATACGCGTTCGTCACGTCGCTCGACGCAGCACGGCACGCACTCACTAGGATCGGCTATCCGGCGATCGTCAAGCCGGCCACCGGCATGGGCAAGATCCTGACCTCGGTGGTTCACGACGACGCCGGGCTCGCCGCGCACTTCGAGCAAGCGGTCAGGGAATTCGACGCACTGGAGGATGGCCTGAAGGACGAAGTCTCGCTCGCGTTCATCATCGAAGAGATCGCGCTCGGGCCGCTGTTCTCGATCGAAGTCGCGGCGAGCGCCCACGGCGAATGGGCACCGCTTGCGATCGTGCGGCGCAAGACCGGCCGCCACAATCCGATCCTCGAAATGGGCTCGACGATTCCGTCCGGTCTGAGCGACGAGCAATACGCGGCGGCGGCCGATTATGCGATCCGCGTAGTGCGCACGCTCGGGCTGGATCTCGGGATCTTCCACGTCGAATTCATCTACACTCATGACGGCCCGCAGCTCGTCGAAGTCAATCCGCGCATCGCCGGCGGCTCGATTCCGGATCTGATTCGCGCATCGAGCGGCGTCAACCTGTTTGAGCTGCTGGTGCGCGTCTACCTGGGCGAGCGCCTGAACATCGAGCGCCTGCCAACGCTGACGGCCGCGAGCCATTCGTTCATCGCGGCCGAGCGCGACTGCGTGGTGCGCGACGATCTGCCGGCCGACTGGTTCGATGCGTTTCTCCCGCGGCTGCATTCCGGCAGCTCGGATATCCGCGCCGGAATGGCGCTGCGTAAAATGGACAACAACTATGGCGTTCACGGCGTGGTGCGCATGACCGCGGACAATTACACGGACGTGGTACGCCAGGTCGCGCAAGTGCACGCGGACGTGGAGCGGGTGCTGGGCATCAAGCTGGTCGAAATCAACGATTGAGAAAGGACAACTATGCGGGATTGGCTACTCCTCGCGCGCGACCGACGGTTCCTGCTGCTATGGCTGGCGATGCTGGTCAGCGCCACCGGCACGTTCTTTCTGTTGCTCGCGGTGTCGTCCAATCTGGTCCGCGTGCATGGTTCAGGCATCGGCGCGGCGTCGGTGTTTGCGTTCCAATGGATCCTGCCGGTGCTGCTCGTCTCGACGATCCGGCGCATCTGCGAGACCGCCGGCTTGCGTCGCACCATCGTAACCAGCGATCTGAGCGGCGCCGTGCTGTCATTGACGATCGGGCTGTTGCTCGCGCACGGCTGGGTGATACCTGTGCTTGGTTGCTTCCTGCTGCGCGGTTTTGTCGAAGCGATCACGAAAACGAGCCGCGTGGTGATGGTCAAATACTTGTTCGAAGGCCGTCAGCTTGAACTGGCATCATCGACATTCAATCTGTCGTATTACCTGGGCGGCGTGCTTGGCGGCGTGCTTGGCAGCGTGCTCGTGAGCCGCGTGTCGTTGCTCGGCGTCGCACAGATCAGCGCGGCTGCATTCGTGTTCTCGGCGAGTTGCTACGCATTACTACCGAACGTGACACCGCAGCGGCGCGCTGCACCTGTTGCGCGCGGCGCGATCGCGTCGGCCGCCGCCGCAGCCATGAAGCACCGCGCGCTGTTCAGCGCGTTCTGCTATCTGTGTGTCGCAACCGGCGTATTCCAAGGTTTTCACAACGCCGCGCGCACCATCCTGCCGATCCGGACGATGGCGTTGTCCGATACCGCGGTCATGCAATTGCAGGTCGCAAGCGGCATTGCGATCGTGCTCGGCGCACTCGCCGTGTCGATCATGCCGAAGCTCGTGAAGCTCGGCCATTTCGGCTTCGCCGTCAACCTTCTGGCATCGGCGAGCCTTTATGCAACGACCTTCGCGCAATCGCGCACGCAATTGCTCGCGCTTTACTTCGCGTTCATCTTCTTGTTCGAAGTTGCGTTTACAGCAGCGCAATCGGCGCTGATCCAAACCAGCGAACCGGAAGATATCGTCACGCTGACGGCCGGCAGCAATGCGATCGGAACCGGCTTGCTCGTCTTCTTCGCATTGCTGACCGGTTGGCTTGCCGATCAGATTGCGTTCCGGCATGTCGGACTGCTGGTCGCGGCTTGCGGTATCGCATTGGGCGTCGCGATCGAGGTGGGCAGCCATTTCCGGTACTCGGCGAAGTGGAAGCAAGCGGGCCGGACCGATCCAGCGGAGCAGGCGGCTGATTAGCGCGGCGAGCGACGACGGCGGGTCGGCTGCACCGGCGGCGTGCGCTCGCGCGTTTTCAGCAAGTATCCGCGCGCCGTCACGCTTCACGGATTTTCCGACTCGTCAAAATCACCCAACACCCTGCTTTTCCCGACATCCCGGCACTCGAAAAATTCGCAGCACATTTAGTCAAACTGACCATCGCGACGAAAAACCGCGATGAGACGGCCATCAAAAATGGCGGAATTAAATATGGCGATAAACCGCCCGCTTTCGCTCGACGAGCGATGCTTTCGGGCAGTGACGCGGGTTTCGTCGTTATATCCATTAGCCTCCTGAGCTGCGCCTCTTCCCTTCACCCATTATTCGCGCATAGGTAGAGGGAAAATTTGGAGTTTCCTTAGGAGTTTTTGAATGTCGATAGCAGTAGGTTCAAGGCAGATCGAGCAAGCATCGATTCAGTTTGATCATCGAAAGAGTCGGCCATCCGGCGCAGATTGGCCTGCGCCAGCCCAAGCACCTCAGGCACTGAAGAAGGGCGTCGTCCAACATCTAAAACAGACGCGGGAATCGTCACCCCAGCGCATCAAAAGGGAAGACAACCGAATCCCCCCCGACCCCACCCGCCTGGATCCC
>NZ_FXAN01000117.1 GCF_900176645.1 Burkholderia singularis | reverse complement strand
TCCGATCACATCGCCGGCTGATCACCGTCCGAACAGGGTGGGGGAATTTTACTTCGACACTTCTGGGGAAATTACGTCCGACGTTGACAGACTGCCGCCATGATTCGATACGATGATGCCATCCGCACCGTAATCGCATGCGATACGTGCATCAGATGGAGCAAGAATGCCTTTGACGACGAGATTGCCTCGTCATTAACGACCGATTTCCATGAAGTGCTTCCACGTCAGATGTCCTAGATCCGAGGAAACGATCCGCGACCAGGATGACGATGCGACTTTTCTCGTAAGCATAGCGGTACGCAACATCGGAAAACCGCCAGGGCGGAGGTGGTTCAGTTATACGTGCGCGGCAGGCATGTGACGCAGGGCCAGCCGGTTCGTGAACTCAGGGGTTTCCAGCGGATAGCACTGAACCCCGGGGAGACCGGAGTAGTGAAGTAATGCCCTGAAGCGCGAATGATCCCGACACGCGCTCATCCGGACAACAATGTGCTGCCCCATAGACGCCCGCCCGATACTTCCAGGCGAAGCAGCGGTGCCGAAGCAGACATAGAGTACGAGCACCCACTCTCGCCATCGCCGAAAGGCCAACTTCTACCGCGCACGGCCGATTTGATCCGTGGCTTTTTGCGTATACACAAGCGTATACATAAGGGAAGTTAATATAACTTATCATTTAAATTCAATAGTTTATTAATTTCATTCGAGTCCTCTCCTGGCACCAGTTGTTTTGAAAAAGCCGGCTTTCAGCCGGCTTTTTCATTTTCGCTTTCCGTTGCGAAAACCAAAGCGAGCTGATTGACGGATTCGCGACATCCGGCGAACGCGCCCGCATACGCGTGCCTCGATCGCACCTCGAAGCCGGGCAGCCGGCACATCGTCGGGACGGCCCGCTGCCCGGCCCCGGCTTCAGACGCCGTTCCAGCGCTTCGCCGCGCTCGCGACACGCTCGCCCAGCAATTCGGCCGTCTTTCGATCGCTTTCGAGAATCGCTTCGCCGCCTTGGTCGGCATTCGCCTGCGCCATGGCGCCCAGGAATGAACCGAGCCGGTTCAGATCGTTGACCGAACCCGTGCTGCTGTTGTTGCCGGGCATCAAACCGAGGCTGACCCACAGCATTTGGTGCTGAGCCGCGAAGACGGCAAGCTGCTGCAGCGTCGCGAGCTTATCGCCGCTTTGCGACGCGGACACCGTGAAGCCGGCCGCCAGCTTGTCGCGCCATTTGCCCCAATACTTGGACGACGCGTCCATGAAACCCTTGAACTGCGCGGAAGCGCTGCCCATGTAGGTCGGCGAGCCGAAGATGATCGCTTTGGCATCGCGCTCCAGGTACTCCCAGTGTTCATCAATCGCCTCGACAGAAATCAGCTTGGCCGATGCACCGTCGACTTTTTCGACTCCACGAGCGACCGCTTCCGCGATGACGGCAGCGTGGCCATAGCCACTATGGAACACCACTGCGATTTCAGACATGAAAACTCCTCTCCAGTTGCGATGGACTGCTAAAAGTTACTTTGATGGTAACAGAAAATCGTCCGTCCAATAACATCGTTTGAACACGTCACATGCATTACGCCCGCCGCGGCTGCGGCCTGCGACACGAAGCGCCCACGCTCGCCGAGCGAGCCGTCAACCGCCAATACAACAGCGGCAATGTGCATCGGTCCGTGACGTCCGCTTGTCTGCGTTCGCGTGTCAACGTAGCGCGGCACTTCGCACACGTCGACAATAATTCTGCTGACGGCGAACTTGAACTGGCTCGTAGGAAATTCGCTTGTTCTTTCCCGGAGGCAATGCTTCAATCGAGATCAGCCAACCGTCTCGCGCACGACGAATCCGGCACGCACTGCGTCGCCTTTTTTCACCGTCGGACAAATCGCGCAAAAATAGTTGACAGAACCTTCAATCACGCTATAATGACTGTCTTTCGCGATGCAGCAAGCGAAACGTGCCCAGGTGGCGGAATTGGTAGACGCACTAGGTTCAGGTCCTAGCGGTGGCAACACCGTGGAGGTTCGAGTCCTCTCCTGGGCACCAACATAGGGTCCAACGCGATCCACTGAAGTCCAAAGAAGCCCCGAAAACCCCCGAGTTTCCGGGGTTTTCTGTTTTCTGGCATCCACTGAGAACCACCCCTAGCCAGCCTCCAAGTAGTACATTAGCCAGTACATTGAAAGTTCGAGTTCGTTACCAATGTACTAAGAGCGTTGGCATGCCGCTAACCGTCAAGGAAGTTGACGCTGCAAAGCCGCCGACCAGAGAGTACGCACTCAAGGATCGAGACGGCCTTTTTCTCTTCGTAGCCCAAACTGGCATCAAGAGTTGGCACTTCCGCTACAGCTTCGCCAAGAAGCAGCGACGCATTTCGTTTGGCACATATCCTGATATATCACTGCAACGCGCACGCGAACTCACTGGAGTAGCACGTCCCGCCCGCAGAGGCAGAGGCAAACTATTACAGGCAACCCAGAAATGCTGCTGACGTGCCTGCATTAACTTAAACCAACCGGCCTCCACGAGCGATGATGGCTGAAAAATATGACAGGACAACGCGCAGTCAGCTTAAATCCACCGTTATTAACAAAACCGATCCCGGCACCAATTCCGGTCGATTTATGACAATCACCCCATTTGCCGGGATTGAACCATTAATCGCGGGAGAGCTGGTTAATGCCTCAAAAGATAATCCGCTAAGAGTGGAATTATCCTTCCCCAATATCCAATCGAAATTTGCCTGATAATTTTTATATCTCAAAGACGGTGGAACTGTCAAATTCAATATAAGCCCATTATTATCTTGATAATTTTGCTGCTGCGGGGGAGTGTCCGCAGCCGAAAATTGGGTGCCGTTTCCGATATTATCATCATTAATATTATTTAATGTACTCGGATTTTCAGATCCATAGTAAATGTTCGAATCTACATTATTTGCATCGGATTTTGTGTCTGGAATGTATTGCTTGTAAGTTGTTTTCCAATTTTTTACGTAATTTTTATTGATTTGATAATTTGAAATTAAAATTTTAATTGTTCTTTTTTTACCGCTAGTTACATCGATATCAGTTCCAGCCAGTACCGTGTAACCAAGTGTATCCTGCCCCGTGTTTGATGCAGAAATATCCGAGACCGAAAACTTCGACGTGACGGCTGCCAAACGGAATGGTGTCTTCCTTAATTGGTTGAAAGCCACAAATGCCTTTCCGGCAAAAGTATATGTCTTTTCCGCATTAAACAGACCAAGATGCATTCCATCAAATCGATAAAAATATGATTTGTCTATCTGCGCATCCTGCATATAAGTCAACGCCGAAGAAATGTACGCTGCATTAAATGCAGTCTGCGCAGCGGCCACACTTTCCATTGTGACAAGTGGCGTAATATTCCATTCTGTCAGATACGATTCAGTAGAATTAAATCCGTAGGAATTTAATTTATCCCGAAGCATTTTACCAATAACATAGTAATCGTACGGGTCCGAAGTAGTATCACCATATCGATGCCACGCCAAAAAATCAATTTTTAATTTGTTATTTTTTGCATATTTTAAGAATTCATCGACAGTAATTCGAGTTGCATCTGTCTCAATAGCATTGGCAAACCCGGGGCTCCCGATCTTGGCAGTACTATCGGTCTGCTTGACGGCTTTAAAGACAGCGGAGTAAAGAGAATAAAATTCTGCAGGCGTTCCTGAAAAAAAGGAAGCACCAAGATCCGGTTCATTAAATAACTCCCATCGCTTAATTGGCTTAGGCAAGCCGACGGACTTATAGTTAACGCCATATCGAGCGACCAGCGCTTTCACGACCGAAACGAAATTACTGAGATCCTTCCCGCTAGTTGGATATTTATTGCTTGCCCCAAGCGACCTTCCGATTCGAAAAAGAAGCTCACCATTATTTATATTTTGCATATTTGTTTTTATATAATTATCAGTCGGAAGCCAGTTTAATTTATCTACATTGGCAATATCTAAAGCAATCACCCTCTTATTTGACATATCCGAAATCAGTTTTTGCGCAAACGATGCATTTTGCGATGGCGTCGAATATACTGGCTGATTAACGTTACTAGCATTTGTTTTCCCATCTAGATCCCCTGGCCCAAACCAATCATGAACCCTCACATCCGACACTCCGAGATTATTAAATTCATTATTTAGGTCCGGATAGCCAGGGAAGATGGGCTTTACACTTCCATTCCCTCCATTGAGGAATTTTATATTTTTCTGAAGCGGATGAGACTGAAGATATACATTAATTGTGCGCGAAGCCGATTGCGAAAAAGCCGAGCCGCTATATTTTAGGCTCATCATCGCCAGACTTGACGCCAAAGTAGTACCAACAAACTTTCTTCTTGAGATTGTCATATATTTCACCTTGATAATCAGTTTTCGAAAAAATAATTCAACCTTCTGCGACGGAAGAAAATCTTGCTCCTCTTGACCCATCGGGCAATTTGCGGAAAAGCTGAATCGCCCAACTCCTGCGGCGCGGCAATTTTAATCAGTTGTCGCCAATGCTAACTGCCGGATTTCTGGTGTTACTAACTAAATTCACAACGGCATGGCAAACTCATACAGATAAGACGAAAACAACGAGAATTGTTGATTCTCGGGTTCTCCGCTCATGATATCGCCCCCTCCTGATTTGTAAGGAAATAAGACGTAAACGAACTGCTACGAGCCGTAGTGACCTCGACCTAATTTTCCTCCATTAGTCAACACTCCTTCGCATCCGGTCGCTTTTCTCCGAAGCGAAGTACCTCCATGCGATTACTGGCGTTCAACGCACCCGACACGAGCGCGATATCAGTTCACCCCGACCGCGCTCCACGCACGCGCGACCGTCGCGCTTTCGGCCGAGTTCGCGCCATACAGGTCGTTCGCCGCCTGGATCGACGCACGCCGCGCGTTCGGGTAGCTCGAGTTGGCATTCAGGTATACGGTCGGCGTCCGGTACCAGATCTTGCCGGCCTTTTCGCGGCCCAACCCGCTGAAAGTCGTGTCGCCGTTGCATACCAGTTGTGCCCTCGACAGGCCAGTGTCGGTTGACGGCACCGTCGGACCTTCGGCCAGCAGGTAGAAGAAACGGTTGCCCACCCCTGACGGGTAATGCGGATTGTGGCGCGGATTCGACCACGAGAAGCCGCCGGACGGGTAATAGCTGAACGACAGATTGTCGATATCCTGCTTGTACATCTTGCGCAGGCCACCGCTTACCACACGCGCACCGACCACGTAGTTGCCGGGATCGGTCTGGTTGTTCGCGTAGAACTTCACGAGCGTGCCGAAAATGTCGGACGTAGATTCGTTCAGACCGCCCGCGTCGCCCGAATAGTTCAGGTTGGCGGTGGCCTCGGTCACGCCGTGGCTCATCTCGTGTCCGGCGACGTCAACCGACACGACAGGTTTCAACACATTGGAGCCCGGTTCGCCGTCGCCGTATGCCATTGCGCGCGACGGCAACCACGCCGCGTTCGCGCCGGTTGCTCCCCCACTTGGGGTGCGGAACAAGACGTGCGCGTAGTTCTTCACGCCGCGGCCGTCGTTGAAGATGCCGTTGCGGTTGTGCGTGGTCTTGTAGTAGTCCCAAGTCAACGCGAGCCCGTAGTCGATGTCCGCCGCGACGGTCTGCCGGTCGGTGGTCGTGTTGTTGCCCCACACGTTCGTGCTGCTCGTGAAGATCGGCAGGTCGGACGCTTGCTCGACTTCGTCTGAGGTGAGACCGCGGCCATCGTAGACCGAGCCGCCGCCGCGGCTCGGATCGAGCATCCGGTACGCGTTCGTGCCGGTCTGGTCCGTCGTAAACTTCAGGTTGCCGTAGTACAGCGAGCGGCCAGTGCCGGTCGCGGCGGCGGTCTTGACCAGGTCCTGGGCGTCGGGCACGGTGCCGGTGCGCGCATCGACGTAGTACAGCACCGCATCGCCGTGCGTCCCGGTCGCCTTGCCGTGGACGCGCACCGCGTAGGCGAGCGTCGGCGTGACGTCGCGTGCGAACACGACGAGTTCCGCGCCGTCGACGCGCCGCACGTCCGAATCGAAACGCGCGGCCGCGATCTGCCTGGCGCGCGTCGGGCCTATGTCGGGGGCGTTGCGTACCACGGCGCGGCTCCCGACCTTGCCGATCGTGCCGGCGAGATTGATCGGCGCGAGTTGCGTCACGCTGGCCTGCTTCAACTGCCCGTTGCTCGAATGGACGACCACGTCGCCGCCTATCACCGGGAGGCCCGCATGGAAGCGATCGAAGCGCACGTGCTCGGTGTCGTCGGGATCGACGATCACGTCACGCACCTGGAACTGATCGCCGTCGGTCGGTGCGGCTGCTTGCGGCCCCGCGAAATTCAACGCGCGGGCGGTGCCGCCAACTGTGAGACGAAAAGCAGACGGGTTTTGCTGGATCAGTTGTAGCGCCTTATCGACGGCGGCCGGCTGGTTGCCGGCTTGGGCAAAAGCACCGAGACTCGCGACGGTAATCCCGATGACGGGAAACAAACCAGACAGCTTCTTCATGTAATCCCCCGGGCTATGAAAGGACGATATTCGAGGAATGAATCAAATAAAAACCGTTACGAAGATAATTCTTATTAGTGCAGATTCATGCCAGATTGACGCTTGCCTTATTGCAATAAATTTGAGATGGCGTTATGCACACCCATTTAAATTTAACTAAAAACTGATGCCATAAAAAATCTTTTAGAATTATTAACCATGGATTCTTTACCCCCTCCTAATATATTAAGGCGAATTTGTGGATTAAACGGTACTTTCTAAATCGGTGTAGAAGATCAGATTTCCCAATGCTCTGCCTTCCCTAAGGAGCTGGACCTGCAAAATAAGTCATGCGTCCGTGAGCTGGAACAAATCGAATTTTGATCGGGATGCGACCCACTGCGATTCGACCTGTTGATTCAACGTTGCTCGTGAACTGACAACTCGCATGAAGCGCGTCGCGGGCGGCAAACAAGCAGTACAACTCGATGGGTTTGATGCCCATCTGAACAATCGCGCGCTGCAACCAGCGCAGGTTGAAGTCTGTCGCACACAACACGACGTGCCGCGCGTCGCCGCTCGCGCCTTTCAGCCAGCAACGGCGCAATCCATGATCGGCCTTGACGTGCCCGATCACGAGCTCGACGACCTGCCGGCGCCTGAGCCATTTACGCTGCCGCGCGCTCAGCGTCTTGTACTTGCCGCGATCAATCAGCTTGGTCGACGCGATCTCGGCATCGACGCCCCGATAGCCCAAATCGTTGAGCACGGCGACCGGCTTTGGATGACCGGATACGGTCTCCAGCAAGAGACGCGTCTGCTCGACTTGCCCGGCCAGTGTGAGGCCGTCATAGGGGTTCCCGGGGACGATTCGTGCACCGACGATCAGGCCGCTCTGCTCCGGTTGGTATTGCTTCCCATGGGCGTAGCCGCCAGCGCGGCGGCGCAGTTGCTTGCCTTCACGCTCGTAGGTCTGCTTGAGCACGAGTCCGGCGCGTTGCGCAAGCATCTCCAGCTTCGCCCGTGCCACTTCCAACAGCCGGCTGTCGGTCGGTAACGCGACCGCCCTCTCTTGCACCGTGGTATCGACGATCATGCCTGTGAACTCGTTCGGCGCGACCGCCTTCTTGTCTATCGCGGCCGCGATGGTCGTCCCGAGCAGTTCCTCGACGCCCGCCTCGCCCAACGGCTGGTGGAACCGCCGCGGATTGGTCGAATTGGTCTCACCTCGATTCAAGTGGCTAAAGTGTCCATTAAACTGAGGTAAGACAAGTCAGTGTCTGCCGAATGGCAGTGAAACCAGCGTACTACAACATGAGCAGTCGCTCCGCATTGGTGCGGCCGATCTTGATTCGATCGTTCTCGCTAATCAGCGCGCGATCGAACCATTCGCTTGCGGTCACCATGCTCTCATAGGGATAATCCGCCGAGAACAGCAAGCGATCGACGCCGATCTCGCTGATTGTGTTCAGCAAGCCTTTCGTATGAAAGTGGCCGCTCGTCGTCACGTAGAAGTTCTTGCCGAAGTACTCGCTCACTGGACGCTGTGCGCGGCCGAGACCCGTCCCGTCACGCTGCATGTATAGACGATGCTCGAGACGCGGCAGCATCAGCGGCAGGCCTTCGCCAAGGTGGCCCAGGATCACGGTCAGGTTCGGGTAGCGGTCGAACAGCCCGCTCAACATCAGCCGAATCGCATGCGTCGCCGTTTCGTGCGCGAACCCCCACGCCGAGCCAACGAGCGACGCGTACCCCTCATAGATGCGCCGCTGGTGTGGCAGCGGTTCGCGCGGATGCAGATAGACCGGCACGTCGAGTTGGGCGACGCACTCCCAGAACTCCCAGATTGGCGCTTCGTCCAGATACTGCGCAGTGTCGGCGTTTCCGATATTCGTATAGCCGTTCACCAGTGCGCCTTTCATCCCGAGCGTCTTCACTGCGCGCTCGAGTTCGTCCGCCGCGTCGCGCGGCGATTGCAGCGCGACCGTCGCGAACGCGTGCAGACGACCGGCATGGCGCGACGTGAAATGCTCGGCGATCTCGTCGTTCGTGCGCCTGGCGAAATCGATGGCCTGCGCGCGGTCGAGAATGGACTGTGCCCCCGGCGACGTGAGAGACAGGACGGCCGCATCGATACCGCAACGGTCCATCTCGGCGATGCGCCTATCGGCATCCAGCAGCCGGGCATCGACGTCTTGCATATACGCTTTGCCATTGCGAGCGGCCTCGCCCGAGGCGTCCCACAGCGTATTGTTGCGTTTTGTCGTCAGGTGTTCCTCAAGAACGATCTTGCCTTTCATTGCTGCGCTCCCGTGCTCAGTGTGATGTGCTTGAATTCCATGAAATCGTCGATGGCCGCAGCACCGTTGAGCCGGCCGAGACCCGACTGCCG
Organism: Burkholderia singularis; assembly: GCF_900176645.1. GTDB lineage: Bacteria > Pseudomonadota > Gammaproteobacteria > Burkholderiales > Burkholderiaceae > Burkholderia > Burkholderia singularis. The sequence goes on along the minus strand of NZ_FXAN01000117.1, from coordinate 5,970 downwards.
ATAACCGCCTTCCTCGAATTCGTCGTAGACCTTCGCCCAATCGTTGATCCAGACCGTGCCGGCCTGCAATGCGCGCGCGACGCGCATCGAACGCTGCACGTCGCGCGTCCATACCGCGGCGGCAAGGCCGTATTCGCTGTCGTTGGCCAGCGCGATCGCCTCTTCTTCCGTATCGAACACCTGCAGCGTCATCACCGGGCCGAACGTCTCCTTCTGTACGATGTCGAGCTTCGAATCGGTGACTTCGAGCAGCGTCGGACGATAGAACGCACCACCTGCAAGCTCTTCTTCGTCCACAGGGCCGCCGCGAAGCAGCACTTTCGCGCCCGCCGCGATCGCCCGTTCGACAGTCTGGTCGACGCGCGCGACATTAGCTCGATCGATCAACGGCCCCATATCGCTGCGCGGATCCGCCGCAGGCCCGACACGCACCGCAGCAAGGCGCGCGGCGAAACGCGTGCGTACCGCGTCCGCCACGTTACGCTGCACGAGCAGGCGCGACCCCGTCATGCAGAATTGCCCTGCGAACACCGTGAGCGACTTTTCGAAAACAGGCAACGCACCGTCCAGGTCGACGTCGTCGAACACGACGTGCGGCGTCTTGCCGCCGAGCTCCAGGCCGAAGCGCTTCAGGCGCTGCGCGCCTGCGGCCGAGATCGCGCGGCCCGTTGCGGTCGATCCCGTGAAACTGATGACGGGCACGTCGGGAGACGCGACGAGGTATTTCGCGCCGTCCGCCCCCGATTCGCTGAACATGTTGATGACGCCGCGGGGCAGCGACGGCGCCTCCGATATCACCTTCGCGACGAGCGCGTTGATTTGTGCCGTCTGTCCCGGCATCTTCACGACAGCGGTTGCACCGGCCGCAAGTGCGGGCGCGAGCGAACGCACCATCAGCACGACGGGCGAGTTCCACGGCACGATGATGCCGGCGACGCCCATCGGCTCGCGCAGCACGAGCGATACGACATCCGGACGCGGCGTGCCGCCATGCGCGCGTTCCGCGCGTGCGAGTGCCGCGTAGTAGCGCAGCTTCGACGGCACCATCTCGACTTCGAATCGTGCTTCCGGTTTGATCTTGCCGTTTTCGAGCGAAAGCAGGTCGACCAACGCATCGGTGTGCCGTTCGAATGCAAGGGCAAGTTCCCCCAGCACTTTCGCGCGCAATTCCGCATCGCGCTTCCAGGACGTGCGATCGAACTCGCGCAACGCCGCAGTGACGGCAGCACGCGCTTCAGCTTCGCCGCCGTCGGCGTAGCGGCCGATTACGGCACCCGTAGCCGGGTCGAACGAATCGCGATGAGCGGGCGAGTCGACCCATTCTCCGTCGATCCAGTGCAATGCACGAGTGGTGGAAATCATATGTTCTCCGGGGGATCAAACGTATCGACGTGCGATATGCTCGGCCGTCGCGATCGTCGTGATGTTGGTGGCCACCGAAATTGCGTCCGGAAAGATCGACGCATCGACGACGCGCAGGTTGCGCACACCATGCACGCGAGCGTCGAGATCGACCACGGCGTGCGGATCGCCCGCGACGCCCATCGGTGCGGTCGAAGTCGGGTGATGGTACGTATCGACAGTCGACTTGACCGAGGCGAGAATCTGCTCGTCCGTCGCTGCGCCAGGGCCGGGATTCAGTTCCGTGTGCACGAGACCCGACAGCGGTGCGGTACTGCCGATGCGCCGCGCCAGCTTGATACCCTCGAGGAGCCGCGCGCGATCCTGCTCGTCGGCGAGGAAATTCAGATCGATGATGGGTGCCTCGTCGGGCTTGCGGCTCGCGAGCTTCACGCTGCCGACCGACAACGGGCGGGTCAGCGCGACCGCGAGCACAAACCCCACTTTGGTCGGGCTTTGATCGTGTGGAAACAGGTGGGTCGCCGTGATATGCAAATCGAGGTCGCCGAGTTGCGCGGACGAGCTGTGCGTCCACAGGAACGCACCGATCACGGGCGACTGATCGCCGATCTTGTCGGGACGCGCGGCATACGCGTTGTAGTAGAACGGGTGGTCCTTCAGGCGTTGCCCGACCGGCAGATTCGCCACCTCCGGGATCGACAGCGCATGCAGGTCCGCGCCCGGCCCGATGCCCGAGCGCAACAGGATCGCGGCGCTGCCGTAGCTGCCTGCGCTCAGGATCACTTCGTTCGCGTGGATTTCCTCGCCGCTCGCAAGCCGCACGCCAATGGCGCGGTCCCGATCGAACAACACGCGATCGACCAGCGCGCCGCCGCGGATCTGCAGGTTCTTTCGGGCCCGCACGTCGTTGGTCAGATAGGCAATTCCCGTGTTGACCCGCACGCCGTTGACGATGTTCATCGAATACGGGCCGACACCGTTCGCGTCGGGCCCGTCGAAGTCGTCGATCACGCGGTAGCCGTTTGCAACCGTCGCGTCGACGAACGCGCGCTGCATCGGCGTGATGTCCTCGCGAGTCAGCTGTCGCACTGGCAGCGGGCCGGCGTGGCCGTGCAATGCCGAACTGCCGCTGTCGCGGCTCTCCAGTCGCTTGAACGACGGCAGCATGTCCGCATACGACCAGCCGGGCAGGTTCCAGTTCTTCAGATCCTGATCGCGCGCTCGGATTGCCACAGCGCCGTTGATCGCGGAACTGCCGCCGAGCACCTTGCCGCGCAACGCCCGGATCGGGTGATCGATGTAGCCTGTCTGCGTCCGGTAGCCCCAATCATGGCTGGCGTCGCCGCCGACGATGTCGCTGCTCGCGATCACGTGCGGGTAATCCCATGCGGCGTAATTGTGGCCGGCCTCGAGCAGCAATACGTTGCGGCCGGCCTTTTCGCTCAGGCGCGCGGCCATCACGGCACCCGCCGAGCCGCCGCCGACGATCAGTACGTCGATCGTGCGCCTGCTGTTGGGGGCTTGCCGTCGGGGCGACTCGGCGGCAGGAGCTGACGCCGCGCTCGCTTCTCCGCCGACCAGAGAGCCGACGGCGAGCACCACCGAATGCGCGGCGGTCTGCGCGAGCATCGTGCGGCGCGCCGGGTGTTGTAGGGTATTGTTATTGTCTTTCATGATCGTAGGTTGCGTGGTGAGGATTGGAGTAGATTACGAATCGCGGCCACGCGCGCATAGGTGGCGGCCGACGAACCCGGCGTTCGGTTTTTCAGAACGCCGCGTGCGGCCGCGCCCCCGTGCCGTGCGTGCGGCACACGCGAATCGCCGCTACACGTGGCCGTTGCGCGGCAGGATGCCGCATTCGATGAGCGCTGCGTCCCAGCTTGCTGGCTGCCCGATCTCGTCGGTCAGAAACTCGATCAGCGCTTGAATCCTGGGCGGCGTTCGAATCGCTTTCCTGTAGAGCGCGGAGATCTGCCCGCCCGACGGCATGTACCCGGACAGCACCGGCACGAGTTCGCCCGCGAGTAACGCATCGGCTGCGAGGAAGGTAGGGAGGATCGCGAGGCCGAGGCCGGCCAGCGTGCTCGAGAGCAATTGATATCCTGAATCGGTTCGCATGCGGATTCGGATCCTGAACGACTGCTGCACGCCGTCGAGCGGCAGGCTCCACATCCCGTTGGGCTCGCGGTTCAGATAGATCAGCCCGTCGTGCTGCAACAGGTCGCTGGGATGCACGGGCACGCCGCGCCGCGCGAGATACGCCGGGCTGGCGCAGATCACATGGTGATTGGTGGTAAGCGTACGTGCGACAAGATTGGAATCGGCAAGCTTGCCGATGCGTATCGCAACGTCGAAATGGCCGTTCTGCAAATTGGACAGACGGTCTTCCGCCTCGATATCTACGCAAAGCGCGGGATAATTTGCCGAAAACCGCGCCATCAGCGGCGCAAGACGATGCGTAACGAACGTGGACGGCACCGCGAGCTTCAACGTGCCGCGCAGGCTCGCGTCGGCGTCGCGCACGGCTTCTTCGATTCGTTCGAGTTCCTGAAGGAGCTGCTTCGATTGCTCGAAGAATCCGCGTCCGGGTTCGGTCAGCTGCAGCTGGCGGCCGCGTCTGAGCAACGTACAGCCGAGCCGTTTCTCGAGCTGCTGGATGCGCTGGCTGATGATCGACTTGGTCGTGCCGATGCGGCGCGCGGCTTCGGAGAAGCTGCCCGATTCGACCACGGCCACGAACGTGCTCATGTCGGAGAATTTGTTCATGTTCCAGACCGAAAGCATGCGATCGGCCGGTGCACGTTCCGCGCGGCCAATCGCGCACCGAGCATAGACGAACTCATGTCGGCCATTGCTCGAACAGGGTGGTCTCCGACGTCAGGCAAAGCGCTCGCGCAGAAACCGGATGCCTTCGTCCAACGCGCGCTCACCCAGCGAATGGTTCGCCTTGTCCTTGAAGAACTGGATGAAGCCGTGCGCCTGCCCTTCGTAGACCGTGACGGATGCAGGTGTGCCCGCGCTATTCAGGCGATCGGAATACGCAACGTTTTCGTCGCGCAGCGGATCGAGTTCGCCGACCTGGACCAGCGCGTGCGGCAAACCCGCGTGATTTCCCTCGAGCGGCGAAAGCAGCGGCACATACGGGCTGGTTCCTGTCGGCACATAGCACGCAAGCACGTTGCGCATCACTTCCCGGGTCGGAAAATTCGAAGCACCCAGCTCGGCCCACGACTGTGTATCCGTCCTCAGGCTCACCGACGGATACATCAACCACTGCCCGACCAGTATCGGTCCGTCGCGATCGCGCGCAAGTATCGCGGCCGCCGTGGACAGGGTCGCGCCGGCACTGTCGCCGCAAATGACGATCCGCCGCGAATCGCCGCCGAACTCGGTCACGTTGCGTGCCGCCCATTGCGGCACGGCGTATACGTCCTCGAGGCCAGCCGGAAACGGGTATTCGGGGGCCAGCCGATAGTCGACGGAAATGACCAGCGCAGGCGTGCGGACGGCGATCGCCCGCACAAGCACGTCGTGCGTGTCGAGGTCGCCGGACACGAATCCGCCGCCGTGTACGAACAGGACGGTCGGAAGCATCGGCTCGGCTTGCGGGCCGCCTGGATGGTAGATGCGCACGGGAATCTTCCGTGCGGAATCCGGGGCGGGCACGTCGACCGCGAGCACACGATCGACCTCGTCGGGCTTACCGGCCGACGGAATCATCGCGCGATACGACGTGCGCATCTCGTTCGCGAACGCGGCAAGGTCATCGGCGACGCGCACCGACGCGCCCGCGCTCGGCTCGATGACGTGATGAGCAGCGAACGAAGCGAGGCGCGATTTTTTGAACAGATTCCACGGGAACATGCATTCACTCCTGGTAGTGCGGATTCGATGGCCCGCGAGCACCGTAACTGACAGTCTTTCCCGACTTCGCATCAACGATGCATCGCGCTGATCCGTCGTTCAGGCGAACGACAGCACGTCGGATACCGGCTTGCGCGGCTTCTGCGGCCAGTTTCCGGAGGACGGATAGCCGACCGTGACAAGCATGACCGGAACGTCCGTCGGTGCGAGACCGAAAGCATCGGCGACGCCCTGCGGGTTGAACCCGATCATCGGACCGGACGCAAGACCCATGCCCTGAGCAGCCAGCATCAGCGTCATCGCCGCCAGCGACCCAGAGCGAATTGCTTCGTCGCGCTGGAACGTCAGATTGTCCTGATACATGTTGCGCGCCGCGCCAACCCATCCGTTGTACAGGCCTTCGTCGATGATTCCGGCATTCAGCGTCGGCTTCAGCGCGTCGGCAAGCGTCAGGTGCGGATCGAGCGTGCCGCACACGATGAAGGTGACCGCTGCATCCGCCACCTTCTGCTGCCCGAACGCGAGCGGAAGCAGGCGCGCTTTCGCATCATCGCTGCGCACGGCGACGAACTTCCAGTTTTGCAGGTTGAACGCGGACGGCGCACGGGTGGCGAGTTCGATCAGCTCGCTGATCTGCGGGTCCGACAATTTTCGACCGGTGTCGTACCGGTTCGCCGAGATACGCGACTTGATCACTTCAGAGATGTTTGACACTTGCCGGCTCCTTTCGTCTTGCGGGGGGGG
>NZ_FXAN01000098.1 GCF_900176645.1 Burkholderia singularis | reverse complement strand
ATCCGATCAGAACGCTGTTCCGATCTGGAACTGGAATTTCTGATACTGGTCGCCGGTATGCTTCTGCAGCGGGAAGCCCAAACTCAGCTTGAGCGGGCCGATCGGCGAAATCCATGCCAGGCCCACGCCGTAGCCGTAGCGCAACCCGTTCGCCCCCGTGCTCGTGCCCCCCGGCGCATTGCCCCACACGTTACCGCCGTCCAGGAACGTGAACACCCGCAGCGTGCGGTCATAGCCCGTACCCGGCAGCGGGAATGTCAGCTCGATATTGCCCACGATCATCTTCGAGCCGCCGATCGGGTCGTTCGTCTGCTTGTCGCGCGGACCCAGCGAACTCGGCTCATAGCCGCGCACCGAACCGATCCCCCCCGCGTAGTAATTCTTGAAGATCGGATACGCGTTGCCGATACCGTTACCGTAGCCCCCCTGGAAGTTCAGCCCCAGAATGAAGCCCCGTGCGAACGAATAGTAGTACTGCGCTTGAATGTCCGCCTTGTAATACTGGATCTTGCCCACCGGCACGCCGTATTCCACGTTCGCTTGCGTGAAGTACCCACGGCTCGGAATCAGCGCGCTGTCGCGCGCGTCGCGCGACCATCCGATCGTCAACGGCACCGTGTTTGACACCCGCCCGAACTGCCGCACATAGTCCTTGTACGACTCCGGCGTGCTCGTGTCGTCCATGTTCACATCCAGCCGGTTCTGCTCAAAGCCCGCGCCGAAATACACCGTATCCGTCTCCGAAAACGGAATCCCGAACTTCAGATTGCCCCCCGCCGTGATGATCCGGAAACTCGAATTCGTCGAGTAGTACAGCGGCTGGTACGTCCGGTAGAACACGTCCGTGATCCGCTTGATCCCGTCCACCGTGAAGTACGGATCCACCTGCGTCACCGTCAGCGTCCGGTAGCTCCGGGCCGTGTTCACGTTCACCGCCAGGCTCGTCCCCGAGCCGAACACGTTGTCCTGCGACACCCCCGCCGACAGCACCACCTTGTCCGTCGACGAAAAACCCGCCCCCAGCGTGATCGCCCCCGTCGGCTTCTCCGCCACCTTCACGTTCACGTCAACCTGGTCGTTCGTGCCCTCCACCGGCACCGTCGTCACGTCCACATCCGTGAAGTACCCCAGCCGGTTCACCCGGTCCTTCGACAGCGCCAGCCGGCTCGAATCGAACCACGAACTCTCCAGCTGACGCATCTCCCGGCGCACCACCTCATCCCGCGTGCGCGTGTTGCCCACAATGTTGATCCGCCGAACGTACACCCGCCGGCTCGGCTCCACCACCAGCGTCAGATTCACCTTGTGATTGCTCTGGTCGATCTCCGGCTGCGCATTCACCGTCGCGAACGCATAACCGTACTCCCCCAGCTTGTCCACGATCGCCTTCGTCGTCTGCTGCAGCTTCTCCGCCGAGAATCGATCCCCCGCCTTCACCTTCACCAGCTTCTTCAGCTCCGCTTCCCGATCCAGCAGATTGCCCGCCAGCTTCACCCCCGACACCGTGTACGGCTCGCCCTCGTGCAGCGTCACCGTCAGGTACATGTCCTTCTTGTCCGGCGAAATCGACACCTGCGTCGACTCAATGTTGAACTCCAGATACCCTCGGTTCAGGTAGTACGAGCGCACGTTCTCCAGATCGCCCGTGAGCTTCTCCTTCGAATACAGATCGTTCTTCGTGTACCACGAGAACCAGTTCGGCGTCGACAACTGCATCTCGTCACGCAGCGTGTTCGTGCTGAACGTCTTGTTCCCGATGAAGTTGATCTGACGAATCTTCGCGCTCGGACCTTCCGCCACCGAAAACAAAATCGACACCCGGTTCGCGTCCACCGGCGTCACCGTCGTCGTCACCTCCGCCGCGTAAAACCCTCGCGTCAAATACTGCCGCTTGAGCTCCTGCTCCGCCTTGTCCACCAGCGCCTTGTCGTAGTACCGCCCCTGCGCCAGCCCCACCGCCTTCAGCGCCTTGTTCAAGTTGTCCTTGTCGAACTCCTTGATCCCCGTGAAATCGATCGACGCGATCGCCGGCCTCTCCTGAACCTGGACAATCACCACCCCGCCTTGCGTGGCCACCCGGACATCCGTGAAAAATCCCGTCGCGTACAGCGCTCGGATCGCCTCCGACGCCTTCTCGTCCGTGAACGTCTCGCCTTGCTTGATCGGCAGGTACGCAAACACCGACCCCGCCTCCACGCGCTGCAATCCCTCTATCTTGATGTCCTGCACCACGAACGGTGCCGTCGCGTGAGCCGACATTCCCGGCGCCGACAGCGCCGCCGCCGCTACCGCCTTCGCTACGAAGCCTTGAGGTTTCAACAACATGCATCCCCAGTGTTTAAGCTTGCATCAGGTCAGGCGGCAAACCTTAGCGGCACCGCCCGATGCGTCAAAAATGGATTAACCGAGCCAGATCGTTGAACAGCGCGATCGCCGACAACGCGACGATGCAGATCAATCCCGCTCTTTGCAGAATCAGTTGCCAGCGCTCCGATACGGCCTTACCGGTCGCGGCTTCAACCAGATAATATAACAGATGCCCCCCGTCCAAAACCGGAATCGGCAGCAGGTTCAATACGCCGAGGCTAATGCTGACAAGGCCGAGAAACGATAGAAATGCCGACCATCCGAGGCGCGCGCTCTTACCCGCGTAATCGGCGATCGTCACCGGCCCGGACAAATTTTTCAGCGACGCTTCGCCCGTCACCATCCGGCCGAACATCTTCAGCGAATATAGCGCGATATCCCAGGTGCGCCGCGCGCCGAGTTCGACGCTCTCGAGCACGCCGTAGCGCACGTCGACCATCGGCGTCTTCAGCGCGAGCGCCGCGCCGATGCGGCCGACTTGCCGGCCCGTCTCGTCGTCGCGCTGCGCCTGCGGGACGATCGTCAGCGTGCGCTCGGCGCCCGCGCGTTCGATGCGCAGAGCCAGCGGCCGCCCCGCGTGCGCCTTCACGTCGTCGATGAAACGCGACGAGCTGCCGATACGCGCGCCGTCGAGCGCGACGAGCGTGTCGCCCGGCTGCAATCCCGCTTGCTGCGCGGCGCTGCCCGGCTGCACCGACGTCACCGCGAGCGCGCCGCCGCCCGGATCGAAACCGAGACGCGCCATGAAATCGCCGTCGAGGTCGCGATCGTCGAGCCGATGCAGATCGACGCGAAAATCGAACGTGTCGCCGGATGCGTGCGCCCCGCCGTTTCGCGCGCCGAGCACGACGTCGCGATGGTCCAACGCGGCGGACAGCAGCTTCCAGCGCAGATCGGACCACGAGCGCACCGGCGTTGCGTCGCCGCCATGCGCATCGCGGATCGACACGACGGTTTCGCCGCCGTCGAATCCGGCGAGCGCGGCGCTCGTGCCCGCGGCCGGCGGCGCGATGACGGCCGCCGGCTCCGTCACGCCGGTCGCGAAAACGAGCGCGAACAACACGATCGCCAACAAGAAGTTCGCGACCGGACCGGCCGCGACGATCGCGATCCGCTTGCCGACCGATTGCCGGTTGAACGCATGCGGCAGCTCGTGCGCGCGAATGCCGTCGCCGGGATCGCGCTCGTCGAGCATCTTCACGTAGCCGCCGAGCGGCAGCGCGGACAGTGTCCATTCGGTGCCGGTCTTCTTGCTGACCCAGCGCGCGACGGGCGCGCCAAACCCGATCGAGAAGCGCAGCACCTTCACGCCGCACCAGCGCGCGACGCGGTAGTGCCCATATTCGTGCACGACGACCAGCACGCCGATCGCCACCGCAAACGCGAGCAGTTCGACCAGCACGTTCATGAGCGCAGCCGCTCCATTCACGCAGCCCGCGTCACGTCGGGCGCGGGCTGTTTGTCGATGAACGTGGCGGCAGCGCGGCGCGCGGCGGCATCGGCGTCGATCACGTCGTCGAGACCGCTCGGCGTGCGGTTGTCGAGCCCGTCGAGCACCGCCTCGACCGTCTGCGCGATAGCGGTAAAGCGAATCCGCTGCGACAGGAATGCCTCGACCGCGATTTCGTTCGCCGCGTTGAGCGCCGCGCTGGCGACGCCGCCCGCGTCGAGCGCCTGCAGCGCGAGCGCGAGGCAAGGAAAGCGCGTGAAATCGGGCTTTTCGAACGACAGCGCGGCGATCTGCGCGAGATCGAGCGGCGCGACTCCTGCATCGACGCGCTCCGGAAACGCCAGCGCATGCGCGATCGGCGTGCGCATATCCGGGTTGCCGAGCTGTGCGAGTACCGAACCGTCCTTGTACGACACGAGCGAATGAATCACGCTCTGCGGGTGAATCAGCACGTCGATTCGCTCGCCCGGCAGGCCGAACAGCCAATGCGCCTCGATCACTTCGAGGCCCTTGTTCATCATCGTCGCCGAATCGACCGAAATCTTGCGGCCCATCACCCAGTTGGGATGTTTGCACGCCTCGTCGGGCGTCACGTTGGCGAGCGTCGCCGGTTCGCGGGTGCGGAACGGGCCGCCCGACGCGGTCACGATGATCTTGGCGATGCCGCCGTGCTCGGCCGCATCGCGCGGCATGCACTGGAAAATCGCGTTGTGCTCGCTGTCGACGGGCAGCAGGATCGCGTGATGATCGCGCACCGCATCCATGAAAATCGCGCCCGACATCACGAGCGCCTCCTTGTTCGCCAGCAGGATGCGCTTGCCCGCGCGCGCGGCGGCCAAGCTAGGCGCCAACCCCGCCGCACCGACGATCGCCGCGACCACGGTATCGCAGCCGTCGCTCGTCGACACGTCGACGAGCGCCTGCGGGCCATACGCGACCTGGGTTTTGCTGCCCGCCGCGCGAAGTTGCGCATCGACGCGCGCGGCGGTGTCGGCATCGCCGACCACCGCGATATCGGGCTCAAAGCGCAGGCATTGGGCGACGAGCTTGTCGCCGTTGCGGTGCGCGGTCAGCGCATGAATCGCGAAGCGCTCGGGATGGCGCGCGACGACGTCGAGCGTGCTGTCTCCGATCGAGCCTGTCGAGCCGAGCAATGTCAGACGTTTTTGCATGATGTAAGTCGAGTTTTAACCGAGCAGCAGCAGCGCGAGCGGCAACACGGGCAACAGTGCGTCGACGCGGTCGAGCACGCCGCCGTGCCCGGGCAACAAACCGCTCGAATCTTTCACGCCCGCTTGGCGCTTGAGCAACGATTCGAACAAATCGCCGACCACGCTGAACGCGACGAGCACGGACAGCGCGGCAAACGCTCCCGCCACGCCATAGCGTATGCCGAGCGCCGAATACAGGGTCGGGTCGAAAACATGCGAGGCCCAGGCCGCGCCGGCCACGGCCATTACCGCGAGCCAGCCCCCCGCCACGCCTTCCCAGGTTTTGCCCGGACTGACCGACGGCGCGAGCTTATGCTTGCCGAACCGCTTGCCGGCAAAGTATGCGCCGATATCGGCAAGCCACACCACCAGCAATAGCGACAACACGAAGGGTACGCCTATCGCACGCGCGGCAACCAGCGCGTGCCAGCACGCGGCGAACACGACGAGGCCGGCCGCGAGCAGAAACAGCCGCCACGCGCGCGCCGCGAGCACCGGCTTGCGCGCAAGCGCGTATGGACCGATCAACAGCCAGAAAATGCCGGCCGCCGCGAACAGCGGCCGCGCCGCCTGCGCGCCAATGCCAAGCCGCGTACTCGCCGCCAGCGCGAGCGCCGCGAGCGCCGCGTAGCCGATCGAGCCGGCACCGCCGAGCGCGAGCAGCCGCCCCCATTCCCACGCGGCAAACACGAGCGCGAGCGCAATCAGCGCGCCGAATGCGGCAAGCGGCGCGAACAGCGTCACAGGCAGCAATACCGCCAGCAGCACGACCGCCGTGATGACACGGGTCTTCAGCATGAAAGGGAATCGGCGTCCTGGGCTTGGGGCTCGAGCTGCGCGCTCGTGCGGCCGAACCGCCGTTCGCGGTGCGTATACGACGCAAGCGCCTCGGCGAGCGCGTTGCCGTCGAAATCCGGCCAGAATTTGTCGGTAAAATAAAATTCGGCGTAAGCGAGCTGCCACAGCAGGAAATTGCTGACGCGCTGCTCGCCGCCGGTACGGATGAAAAGATCCGGCTCCGGCGCATAGGCCATGGCCAGATGGCTGGCAAACGCATCCTCGTCGATCTCGACCGCGCGCCCCTCGCGCGCCGCCTGTTCAACGAGCCGTTGCGTCGCCTGCAGGATGTCCCAGCGGCCGCCGTAGTTCGCGGCGATCGTCAACGTCAGGCGCGTGTTGCGCGCCGTCTTCGTTTCCGCCCGGCGGATCAGCGCCTGAATGCGCGGCTCGAACTTCGACAGATCGCCGACGACGCGCAGCCGGATGCCGTTCGCGTGCAGTTTGCCGACCTCGCGCTCGAGCGCGGTAATGAACAGGCGCATCAGAAACGACACTTCGTCGGTCGGCCGGCGCCAGTTCTCGGAACTGAACGCGAACAGCGTCAGGTATTCGACGCCTGCCCGCGCGCACCCCTCGACGACGGCACGCACCGCATCGACGCCGCGCGTGTGCCCTGCGACGCGCGGCAAGCGGCGCTCAGTCGCCCAACGGCCGTTGCCGTCCATGATGATCGCCACGTGACGCGGCACGTTCGTGACGTCAGGTACGTGAACGGTGGAACTGGTATAAGTCATGGCCGCTGAAAGACTGTAGCTGCGGAAAAAAAGTGCGATGCACCCGAAGAGACGACGGCGTCAAACCGTCATGATCTCCGCTTCCTTCGTCTGAACGAGCTTGTCGATTTCCGCCACGTGCTTGTCGGTCAACTTCTGCACGTCGTCACCTGCACGGCGCTCGTCATCCTCGGAAATTTCCTTGTCCTTCACGAGCTTCTTCAATTGCTCGTTCGCATCGCGGCGCAAATTGCGAATCGCGACCTTCGCCGTCTCGCCCTCGCTCTTGACGACCTTCGTCAATTCGCGGCGACGCTCTTCGGTGAGCGGCGGCATCGGCACGCGGATCAGGTCGCCCGCGGTCGCCGGGTTCAGACCCAGATCGGCCTCGCGGATCGCCTTCTCGACCTTCGCGACCATGTTTTTCTCCCACGGCTGCACGCCGATCGTGCGCGCGTCGACGAGCGTCAAATTCGCGACCTGCGAAATCGGCACCATCGAGCCGTAGTAGTCGACCTGCACGTGGTCGAGCAAACCCGTATGCGCGCGGCCCGTGCGGACCTTCGCCAGATCGTTCTTGAACGCCTCGATCGAACGCTGCATCTTCTGCTCGACGCCCTTTTTGATATCAGCGACACTCATTTCTACCTCCGAACCTTCCAGACTTCAAAACGACGCGGACAACGGCACAACGGGCGGTGCATCCGGCACCGCCCAGGTTGCCCGCACCGGCGGGAGTTTACACGTGGACGAGCGTGCCCTCATCCTCACCTTGCACGACGCGCTTGAGCGCGCCCGGCTTATTGATCGAAAACACGCGGATCGGCAGCTTCTGGTCACGGCAGAGCGCGAACGCGGTCGCGTCCATCACCTGCAGGTTGCGGCCGATCGCCTCGTCGAAGCTGATCGACGAATAGCGCGTCGCGGACGGGTCCTTCTTCGGGTCGGCCGAATAGACGCCATCGACCTTCGTTGCCTTCAGCACGACCTCGGCGCCGACTTCCGAGCCGCGCAACGCGGCCGCCGTATCGGTGGTGAAGAACGGGTTGCCCGTGCCCGCCGCGAAGATCACCACTTTGCCTTCCTCCAACTGACGGATCGCGCGCGGACGGATGTAAGGCTCGACGACCTGGTCCATCCGAAGCGCCGATTGCACACGCGCCTCGATACCCGCGTGACGCATCGCGTCTTGCAGCGCGAGCGCGTTCATCATCGTTGCGAGCATCCCCATGTAGTCGGCCGTCGCGCGGTCCATGCCAGCCGCACCACCCGCCACGCCGCGGAAAATATTGCCGCCGCCGATCACGACCGCGAGCTGCGTGCCGAGACGGACGACTTCCGAGATATCGGCGACCATTCGCTCAATCGTCGCGCGATTGATGCCGAAGGCGTCATCGCCCATCAGAGCTTCGCCGGAGAGTTTGAGGAGGACGCGTTTATAGGCATTGGGCATAGGATCTTCCGAGCGACGAGAGGATGACAAGCACGAACTGTAGGGGCGAAATGCTGATTCGGGCAAGCGCCGCCGGGCCAAGCGGACCGCAAGGGCCCGGCCCGGCGGCGGCGCCGAGCGCGGCGAAAGACGCTCGCCGCGGGTCATACGTACTGCTACTGCTGGTTACCGCTGTTACGACTGGGTTACCACGCGCGTTACTGTTGCTTCGCAGCAGCGACTTGCGCAGCCACTTCCGCCGCGAAATCGTCTTGGCGCTTCTCGATGCCTTCACCGACGACGAACAGCGCGAACTTCTGCACCGCCGAATTCGCGGCCTTCAGCATCTGCTCGATCGTCTGCTTGTCGTTTTTCACGAACGGCTGGTTCAGCAGCGACACTTCCTTCAGGAACTTCTGGACGCTGCCGTCGACCATCTTCGCGACGATCTCGGCCGGCTTGCCCGACTCGGCCGCCTTCTGCTCGGCCACGCGGCGTTCCTTCTCGATCAGGTCAGCCGGAACCTCTTCGGCCGACAGCGAAACCGGCTTCATCGCCGCGATATGCATCGCGACATCCTTGCCGACCTGCTCTTGCTCGCCGGTGTACTCGACGATCACGCCGATGCGGCTGCCGTGCAGGTACGTCGCGAGCTTGTTGGCGGTTTCGAAACGGACAAAGCGGCGGATCGAGATGTTCTCGCCGATCTTGCCGACGAGCGCGAGGCGCACTTCGTCGACCGTCTTGCCGTCGAGCGGCAGCGCCGAAAGCGCGGCGACGTCGGCCGGATTCCGGCTCGCCACGAGTTCCGCGACCTGCTTCGAGAAGGCGAGGAAATCGTCGTTCTTCGCGACAAAGTCGGTTTCGCAGTTCAGCTCGACGAGCGCGCCGGCGTTGCCGCCAACGAACGATGCGACGACGCCTTCGGCCGTCACGCGCGATGCCGCCTTGCTCGCCTTGTTGCCGAGTTTCACGCGCAGCAACTCTTCGGCCTTGGCCATGTCGCCGTCAGCTTCCGTCAGCGCCTTCTTGCACTCCATCATCGGTGCGTCGGTCTTCGCGCGCAGTTCTGCCACCATGCTTGCGGTAATTGCCGCCATCATTCGCTCCTTGAGTCTGTATTCACAACGCCGCCCGCACTTCGACGCGAACGGCCGGCATTCGTTTCCGGGCAGCCGCGCGAAATCGTTCCGCGCCGCAATCAGCCGTCAGGCCGCCCAAAAAATCGGCTTAAAAAAAGGGGGCTTGTCTAGAGCCCCCTTTTTGCGCCGGCTCGGGGCCGGTTACGCGTTTTCCTCGACGTATTCGTCGTCGCCGCGCACCGCCTGGACCACTTCGTTGACCGCGTTCGCGCGGCCCTCGAGGATCGCATCGGCGACGCCTTGCGCGTACAGCGCGACGGCCTTGCTCGAATCGTCGTTGCCCGGGATCACGTAATCGACGCCTTCCGGCGAGTGGTTCGTATCGACCACCGCGATCACCGGCACACCCAGCTTGTTCGCCTCAGTGACGGCGATCTTGTGGTAGCCGACGTCGACGACGAAAATCGCGTCCGGAATGCCGCCCATGTCCTTCACGCCGCCGATCGACTTTTGCAGCTTCGCGATCTCGCGCTCGAACAGCAGCGCTTCTTTCTTGCTCATCTTCTCGAGTTCGCCCGCCTCGACCGCCGCTTCCATGTCCTTCAGGCGCTTGATCGACACCTTCAGCGTCTTGAAGTTGGTCAGCATGCCGCCGAGCCAACGCGCGTTGACGAACGGCATGCCGGCGCGCTGCGCTTCCTGCGCGATCGTATCGCGCGACTGACGCTTCGTGCCGACGAAGAGGATCGTGCCCCGATTCGCCGCGAGCTGACGCACGTACTTCAGCGCGTCGTTGTACATCGGCAGCGTCTTTTCGAGGTTGATGATGTGAATCTTGTTACGGTGACCGAAGATGAACGGTGCCATCTTCGGGTTCCAGAAGCGCGTTTGGTGACCGAAGTGGACACCGGCTTCCAGCATTTGGCGCATCGTGACTGCCATCAGAATTTCTCCACGAGGGTTGGGGTCTTAAGCCGGCGGCCGCATCGGCGACGATCCGGACATCCGATCGTCGCGCGACACCCTGGTTGCCCCGGCTTGCGATTCAGCGCACGCCCCCCGACAATGCAACCGCCTAGAACGTAACGCCTGAAGCCTCCGCCGCCACCGCGCTTTCGCTGCCCGCCGTTCGGGCAAGCGGAAAATCGCAATTTCAGCGTCGACTTAGCCAGAAATTATAGCACATGGCGATGACGCCCCTCAAGTCGCATCGCCGGGCCGCGCAGGCGCCCGGCTTACACCGCCCGCGCGATGCCGATCCGGGCGCCCATCGGCAAAGACGCTGCGGCACCCGGAATAAGGTGCGATAATTGCCTAATTCACCGCACTCCAGGCATCGACCATGGCCATTACGCTCAAAAACGAACACGACATCGCCCAGATGCGCGTCGCCTGCCGGCTCGCGAGCGAAGTGCTCGATTACATCACGCCATTCGTCGTCGCGGGCGTGACGACGGGCGAACTCGACCGCCTCTGCCACGAATACATGACCAACGTGCAGAACACGGTTCCCGCGCCGCTCAACTACCAGCCGCCCGGCTATCCGCCGTATCCGAAGGCGATCTGCACGTCGGTCAACGACGTGATCTGCCACGGCATCCCCGGCGACAAGACACTGAAGAACGGCGACATCGTCAACCTCGACATCACCGTCATCAAAAACGGCTATTTCGGCGACACGAGCCGGATGTTCATCGTCGGCGACGGCTCGATCCTCGCGAAGCGCCTCGTGCAAACCACCTACGAATGCATGTGGCTCGGCATCGAGCAGGTGAAGCCGGGCGCGCATCTCGGCGATATCGGCTATGCGATCCAGAAGCACGCGGAAGGCCAAGGCTACAGCGTCGTGCGCGAATATTGCGGCCACGGGATCGGCACGGTGTTCCACGAGGACCCGCAGGTGGTCCACTACGGACGGCCGGGCACGGGCGTGGAGCTCAAGCCCGGCATGATCTTCACGATCGAGCCGATGATCAACGCCGGCAAGCGCGATATCCGCACGATGCCCGATCAGTGGACGGTCAAAACCCGCGACCGCAGCCTGTCCGCGCAATGGGAGCATACGGTGCTCGTCACCGACACCGGCTATGACGTGCTGACCGTGTCGGCCGGCACGCCCGCGCGCCCGGCGCTTGCCGTGCACGCCGCCGCCGTCTGAGCGAAGCGCGCCTGCGCCGCGCCGAGCGCGTCGCAGCCTATTGCCGGCGCCGCCCGACAATCGCTCGGGCGGCGCATTTCTTTCAAATACCCAACCCTCGCCTGGTCGATCGCTGCCCATGAGCGTTTCCGTCGCGCCGCCGCCGTCCGCACCGCCGCGCAAGGCCGAATTCAAGGCGGCCAAGGCCGAGTTGCTCATGCGCTTCAAATCCGCGGCCAACGTCACGCCGCTGATGCACGCGCTGTCGCGCGCGACCGACGACGCGCTGCGCCGCCTATGGAGCGACTGCGCGCTGACCACGGCGCTTACGCTCGTGGCGGTCGGCGGCTACGGCCGGGGCGAACTGGCACCGCATTCGGACGTCGACATCCTGGTGCTGCTGCCCGACTCGCACGCCAACGAACTCGACGAGCGGATCGAGCGCTTCATCGGCATGGCATGGGATCTGGGGCTCGAGATCGGCAGCAGCGTGCGCACCGTCGGCCAGTGTCTCGACGAGGCGGCGCAGGACATCACCGTGCAAACGTCGTTGCTCGAAGCGCGCCGCATCGTCGGCAGCACCGCGCTCTTCGAGCGCTTCATGCTGCGCTACCGGGATGCGCTCGACGCACGCGCGTTCTTCCAGGCCAAGGTGCTCGAACTGCGCCAGCGCCACGCGAAGTTCCAGGACACACCGTATAGCCTCGAGCCGAACATCAAGGAAAGCCCCGGCGGGCTGCGCGATCTGCAAACGATTCTATGGATCGCCCGCGCGGCGGGCTTGGGCAGCAGTTGGCGTGAACTCGACACGCGCGGCCTCATCACCGATCGCGAGGCGCGCGAGCTGCGCCGCAACGAGGGGTTTTTGAAAACGCTGCGCGCGCGGCTGCACGTGATCGCCGGGCGCAGACAGGATCTCCTCGTGTTCGATTTGCAGACGCAGGCGGCCGAGAGCTTCGGGTATCAGCCGACGCCCGCCAAGCGCGCAAGCGAGCAACTGATGCGCCGCTATTACTGGGCCGCGAAGGCCGTCACGCAACTGGCGACGATTCTGATCCAGAACATCGAGGCGCAACTGTTCCCGGCAACGAGCGGCATTACGCGCGTGCTGTCGCCTGGGCGCTTCGTCGAGAAGCAGGGCATGCTGGAAATCGCCGCGGACGATCTGTTCGAACGCCACCCCGACGCGATCCTCGAAGCGTTCGTGCTTTACGAAACGGTGCGCGGCGTGAAGGGGCTGTCCGCACGCACGCTGCGCGCGCTCTACAATTCGCGCGACGTGATGAACAACGCATGGCGGCGCGATCCGCGCAACCGCCGCACGTTCATGGAAATCCTCCAGCAGCCGGAAGGCATCACGCACGCATTCAGGCTGATGAATCAGACAAGCGTGCTCGGCCGCTATCTGCTGAACTTCCGGCGCATCGTCGGACAGATGCAGCACGACCTCTATCACGTATACACGGTCGATCAGCACATTCTGATGGTGCTGCGCAACATTCGACGCTTCGCGGTGGCCGAGCACGCGCATGAATACCCGTTTTGCAGCCAGCTCATCGTGAATTTCGAGCGGCCGTGGGTGCTGTATGTCGCCGCCCTCTTCCACGATATCGCGAAAGGCCGCGGCGGCGACCATTCGGTGCTGGGGATGGCCGACGCGCGGCGCTTCTGCCGAGACCACGGCATTGCCGGCAGCGACGCGGCGCTCATCGTCTGGCTCGTCCAGCATCATTTGACGATGAGCCAGGTCGCGCAAAAGCAGGATACGAGCGACCCCGACGTCATCAGGCGCTTCGCCGATCTCGTCGGCTGCGAGCGGCGGCTGACCGCGCTGTATCTGCTGACGGTCGCCGACATTCGCGGCACGAGCCCGAAGGTCTGGAACACGTGGAAAGGCAAGCTGCTCGAGGATCTGTACCGCACGACGCTCGCCGTGCTCGGCGGCGCGCAACCCGATCCGCATTCGGAACTCAAGACGCGCCAGGAGGAAGCGCTCGCGCTGCTGCGCCTCGAAACCGTGCCGTCCGACGCGCACCGCGCGCTGTGGGACAAGCTCGATGTCGGCTACTTCCTGCGCCACGACGCGGCCGACATCGCATGGCAGACCCGCGTGCTGTACCGGCACGTCGAGGCCGACACCGCCATCGTGCGCGCGCGCCCGTCGCCCGTCGGCGACGCACTGCAGGTGCTCGTCTACGTGAAGGACCGCTCCGACCTGTTCGCGGGCATTTGCGCGTATTTCGACCGCAACGGGCTCTCGGTGCTCGATGCGCGGGTCAGCACCACGCGCCACGGTTACGCGCTCGACAACTTCATCGTCACGCAGACCGAGCGCAACGTGCAATACCGCGACATCGCGAACCTCGTCGAACAGCAGCTCGCGGCGCGCCTGGCCGCTTCGTCGCCGTTGCCCGAGCCGGCCAAGGGGCGGCTGTCGCGGCTGTCGCGAACCTTTCCGATTACGCCTCGCGTCGACCTGCGTGCCGACGAGCGCGGCCAGTACTACATCCTGTCCGTGTCGGCGAACGACCGGCCGGGCCTTCTTTATTCGATCGCGCGCGTGCTCGCCGAGCACCGGGTCGGCGTCCATGCGGCGCGGATCAATACGCTTGGCGAGCGCGTCGAGGACGTTTTCATGCTTGACGGCGGCGGCTTATCCGATAACCGCCTGCAGATCCAAGTCGAAACCGAATTGTTGCGCGCCATTGCAGTGTGAGCAGGTATCAGCGTTTATGCGCACAAAATTGACCGTCAAGAATCCACGGCCGGCCTCGCCGAGCCGCGCCCCCGTGCGGGCGTCGAGCGCCCACGCGCGTAAGACCGCTCGCCCGCTCGACAAAATCGCCGACGCGAAGCCGCAGCCGGCAACAAAAACAGCCGGCGCGGCAGCGCGCACGGGCGGATCGGCTGTGAAATCAGCCACGAAACCGGCGGCCAAGCCGGTCGCGAAAAAATCGGCGGCGCCGGCATCGTCGGCGTCGAAGTCGGCCGCCCCGCGCGCCGCCGCGTCGGCAAAGCCGAAAACGGCCGGGGCGGCAAAAACCGCGATCGGCAAGCGCGGCAACGCGGCCGGCACGAAATTCGGCGGCTCGGCTCGAACCGGCGAATCGCGCCGGACGGGCGAGCGTGACGTGCGCTCGGGCGACCGGGCTCCGCGCGACAGCGCCCGCGCATTCGTGGACAAGCGCCCCGCCGCCGGCCAACGCGCAACACGCAACGCGAGCGGCCGATACGACGGCTCGGCCAAGCCTACACCCCCCGGTGCGCAGCCCGGCACGGCCCGCCGCCCCGCATCGCACACGAGCACCACCGATGCGCGCCGTCCCGCGCCACGTACCAGCCTCAAGGGCACCCAGCCGGTCAAGCGCCGCGCCACGGAACGCGAGTCGGCCCCAGCCGTTCGCGGCGACGAAACGGGCCTTGTGCGGCTGTCGAAGCGGATGTCGGAACTCGGCCTCTGCTCGCGCCGCGAAGCGGACGAATGGATCGAGAAAGGCTGGGTGCTCGTGGATGGCGTGCGCATCGACACGCTCGGCACCAAGGTACGCGCCGATCAGCGTATCGAAATCGATTCGAACGCGCGCGCCGCGCAAGCGGCGCAAGTGACGATTCTGCTGCACAAGCCAGTCGGCTACGTTTCCGGTCAGGCCGAGGACGGCTACGCGCCCGCCGCGACGCTCATCACACGCGACAACCATTGGAGCGGCGACCGCTCGGCGCTACGCTTCTCGCCGCAGCATCTGCGCGCGCTCGCGCCGGCGGGCCGGCTCGACATCGATTCGACAGGCCTGCTCGTGCTGACGCAAAACGGCCGCATCGCCAAGCAGTTGATCGGCGAGCAATCCGACATCGACAAGGAATATCTGGTGCGCGTGCGCTTTGGCGAACGCTTGACCGATATCGACCAGCACTTCCCCGCCGAATCGCTCGCGAAGCTGCGCCACGGCCTCGAACTCGACGGCGTGCCGCTCAAGCCTGCGACGGTGAGCTGGCAGAACGGCGAGCAGCTTCGCTTCGTGCTGCGCGAAGGCAAAAAGCGTCAGATTCGGCGCATGTGCGAACTTGTCGGTCTCGACGTGATCGGTCTGAAGCGGGTGCGCATGGGCCGCGTGATGCTTGGCGCGCTGCCGCAGGGACAGTGGCGTTATTTGTCGCCCGACGAGTCGTTCTAGTCGCCCCAGTCGTTTTGATGGCGGATCTTTTCCGGTGCCGCGCATGGCGCGGGCCGCGTCGCGTTCAAGTGTCCGCTCCATCGCTCACCGAAACGCCCGCCATCACTGCGGGCGTTTTTCATGCGCCGGCGAACGGCCCCGTCATCATGTTCGACCGGCGGCTTCGCGACGCAAGCCCGGGAGTTACCGATCCGCGATCGATACGGCCACTCGATTCGACTGCACCGTGGCTCAATCGTCGGCGTTGGGATCGAGCCCCGGAAACAGCACTTCGGTAAAACCGAACTTCGAGAAATCGGTGATCCGCATCGGATAGAGCTTGCCGATCAGATGGTCGTATTCGTGCTGGACCACGCGCGCGTGAAAATCCTCCGCGACTCGCTCGAACTTGGCGCCGAACTGGTCGAAGCCGCTGTAGCGCACCCGCCGGTAGCGGCTCACGACGCCGCGCATCCCCGGCACCGACAAACATCCCTCCCAGCCATCCTCCATGTCGGGCGGCAGATACTCAAGCGTCGGATTGATCAGTACCGTCTTCGGCACGGGCGGCGCATCGGGGTAACGCTCGCTGCTGCCGAAGCCGAAGATGATCACCTGCAACCCGACACCGATTTGCGGCGCGGCGAGCCCTGCGCCGTTCGCATGCGCCATCGTCTCGAACATATCGTCGATGAGCGCGTGCAACTCGGGCGTATCGAATGCATCGACCGGCTTGGCGACCTCCAGCAGCCGAGGGTCGCCCATTTTCAAAATCTCACGAATCATTCCGCCTGCCCCTCCAACAGTTTCTGCATACCGGCTTCGTCCAGCACCGGCACGCCGAGTTCCTCCGCCTTCGCGAGCTTGCTGCCCGCGTCCGCGCCCGCGACAACATAGTCGGTCTTCTTCGATACCGAACCCGTGACCTTGGCGCCCGCCGCCTCGAGCAGCGCCTTCGCGTCGTCGCGGGTCAGCGTCGGCAGCGTGCCCGTCAGCACCACGGTCTTGCCGGCGAGCACGCCTCGCGGCTCACGCGGCGCAGGCGGCCCTTCGGCCCAACTGACCTTGCCCGGCGCGCGCAACTGCTCGATGACGGTGCGGTTGTGCTCCTCGGCGAAAAACTGACGCAGCGATTCGGCCACGATCGGCCCGACGTCGTTGACCTCGAGCAATTCCTCGAGCGGCGCGTCCATGATCCGGTCGAGCGAGCCGAAATGCTTCGCGAGATCCTTCGCGGTCGACTCGCCGACATGGCGGATGCCGAGCGCATAGATAAAACGCGACAGCGTCGTGTGCTTCGCCTTTTCGAGCGAATCGATCAGATTCTGCGCGGATTTCTCCGCGAAGCGGTCCAGCTCGACGAGTGTCGAAAACCCCAGATTGAACAAATCCGCAGGCGTGCGAACGAGATTCTGCTCGACGAGCTGATCGATGATCTTTTCACCCAGTCCGTCGATATCGAGCGCGCGGCGTTGCGCGAAGTGCCAGAGCGCCTGCTTGCGTTGCGCAGGGCAGAACAAGCCGCCCGTGCAGCGCGCGATCGCCTCGTCCGGCAGCCGCTCGATCCTCGAGCCGCACTCGGGACAAACATCCGGCATCACGAACTCGCGCGCATCGGCCGGGCGGCGGTCGAGCACGGCCGACACCACTTCCGGAATCACGTCGCCCGCGCGACGCACGATCACCGTGTCGCCGATCCGGATGTCCTTGCGGCGCACCTCGTCCGCGTTGTGCAACGTCGCGTTCGTGACGGTCGCGCCGCCGACGAACACCGGCTCGAGCCGCGCAACCGGCGTGATGGCACCGGTGCGGCCCACCTGCACGTCGATCGACACGAGCTTGGTCAACGCCTCCTGCGCGGGAAATTTGTGCGCAAGCGCGAAACGCGGCGCGCGGGAAACGAAGCCGAGCTTGTCCTGCTCGTCGCGCCGGTTCACCTTGTAGACGACACCGTCGATATCATACGGCAGCGATTCGCGCTTCTCGCCGATCGCCCGAAAAAATGCAAGCAATCCCGCTACGCCGCGCACGACGGCGCGCTCGCGGTTCACCGGCAGGCCGAGCGTCTCGTACCAGTCGAGCAGGCCGCCGTGCGTATCGGGCATATCAGCGCCTTCGAGCACGCCGATTCCATAGGCAAAGAACGACAGCGGCCGTTGCGCGGTGATCTTTGGATCGAGCTGCCGCAAGCTGCCCGCCGCCGCGTTGCGCGGATTCGCGAATTCGCGCTGCTCGGCCGCGCGCTGACGTTCGTTCAGACGCGCGAAATCGCGCTTGAACATCAGCACTTCGCCACGCACGTCGAGCACGCGCGGCAGCCGCTCTCCCTTCAAGCGCAGCGGGATAGTGCGGATCGTGCGAATGTTTTCGGTCACGTCCTCGCCGGTCGTGCCGTCGCCGCGCGTCGACGCTTGCGTGAAGCGCCCGTCCTCGTAGCGCAGCGACACCGCGAGACCATCGAACTTCAGCTCGCACGCGTATTCGACAGGTTCCGTCACGGTGTCGGCCAGATCGGCTGGCTTGTCGAGCCCGTCGGCGACCCGCTTGTCGAATGCGGCGACATCGTCGTCGGTAAAGCCGTTATTCAGCGACAGCATCGGCTTGTCGTGGACGACCGGCATGAAACCGCCCGCGACCTCGCCACTCACGCGCTGCGTCGGCGAATCAGGCGTCGCGAGCTCGGGATGCGCGGCCTCGATCTGCTGCAGCTCGATGAAAAGGCGATCGTATTCGGCGTCGGGCAGATCCGGCTGGTCGAGCACGTAATACGCGTAATTCGCGCGCTCAAGCTCGGCGCGCAGCCATGCGGCGCGCTCGGCCGGCTGGCTGGCTGGCGGTTCTTTGGAGGATCGGGCCATGATGCTGGCGGCATGTATTGCGGAATTGATCAGGCGACGATTATCTCAGTTCGCGCCCTTTTCGGCATCGTCTGAATGGTCTGCCGAATGGCCGGGTTCGCGCCCGCCGGGTGCTCGAATCGCCGGGCTGCCGGCTTCGTCGCGCCCGATCGCACGGCCTCGCCGCGCATGCCGCGCGTATCCGCTTGCCGGCCGTCTTCTTTCCATTTCCATGAACCGCGGCAGCTCATTTATTTCGCATGCGAATCATATATACTTCGCATGCGAATGTCGTCTGTCGCAAGCGGCCGATTGAAAGGCCGTTGTGCGCACGCGCCAGATCAGGCAGCAGCGCCCCGCCCCTCAACTCCGGAGACAAACCGTGCCTACGACGGAAATCAAAACCGAACTAGCCGACGGCATCATGACCGTTACGCTGTCGCGCCCCGACAAAAAGAACGCGCTCACCAACGCGATGTATGGCGCGCTGGCGGACGCCATCGAACGCGCGCACGCCGACAACGATGTCCGGGTGCTGCTGATTCAAGCCGACGCGGATACCTTCACGGCCGGCAACGATGTCGCCGAATTCGCCGCGCAAGCGTTGGGAAACGGCCCAAGCGAGCAGCATGTCGTGCGTTTCCTGCACCATCTCGCGAATGCGTCGATTCCGGTCGTCGCCGCCGTGCAGGGTAAGGCCGTCGGAATCGGGACAACCCTGCTGCTGCATTGCGATTACGTCATCCTGACTGACGATGCGCAGTTGATCACCCCTTTCGTGAATCTCGCGCTGATTCCGGAAGCCGCGTCGAGCTATCTGCTGCCGCTGCGCATCGGCCATGTCCGGGCCTTCGAGATGTTCTCGCTCGGCGCGCCGCTGCCCGCCGCGACCGCGCTTGCATGGGGCATCGCCAATCAGGTGGTGCCGCTCGCGCAGTTGCGCGACGCGGCGCAGCAAATTGCCAGGACCTTGTCCGCCAAGCCGCGCGGCTCGTTGGCGGCGATGAAGCGGCTGATGCGCGAAGCCGAGAGACTGGTCGCGCAGATCGATCGGGAAGGCGAGGTGTTCGTCGAACGCTTGGCAAGCCCGGAGGCAAAGGAAGCGTTCGTCGCGTTCGCGCAGAAACGCCCGCCGGATTTCACGAAAATCGCGCAGTGATAGGACCGGCAGCAATGGGCGCACCGCGCGGGCGGCCATCGGATGCCGCGACGGCGTCCGCACGCGCGCCGGGCGGACGAAAACCGGCGCGGCCCATTACGCCAAGCCGTCGTCGGTTGCCGGAAACTTGTCTTGCAGGCTGGCCAGCCAGCGCGCGACCACATCGATCTCGGACGGCGTGAACCCGTCCGTCAGGCGGGCATTCAATTCGGCCAGCCCGGCCTTCGCCCGCTTGAGCGCCGCGCGCCCGCCGGCGGTCAGCCAAAGCCGCGCCGCGCGCCGGTCGAGTTCGTCGAGGCGGCGCTCGACGAGCCCAGCCCGCTCCATCCGGTCGGCGAGGCCGCTCATGCCCGGCGCGCCGAGGTCCAGCGCGGCGGCCGCTTCGCTCATCAGCGAGCCGTCATGCTTGCCGAGAAAAAACAGCAGTCCGGCCTGGGCCGCGGTCACGCCCCCCGCCGCGGTACGCGCCTGCGTCCATCGATGCAAGCGTCGCTGGCCCACGTTCAACAGATAGACGAGTCGATGATCCATTCTTTTTAGCTTGTGCTCACACGCATGCCGGGGAGCGGGCCCGACGGCCCAGCGTGCGCCGGCGCCAGTGGCCAGCGCGCGCCGGCGCCCGCCCGTTACTGGCTGAACAACCGTCGCGTGACCGGTGAGCCGGCCGGAATTCCCGCCTCCTCGAGCCGCGCGTACAGCTTCAGCAATTGCTGCTCGATGGCAAGCAGCGTCGATTCCGGCAACGGCCGGCGCTGGTCGTCGACCACGCGCGCGCCGATGCGCTCCGACAGCGACTTCGCGTAATCGCACATCAGCCGGAACGGCAGAATGTCCTCGTCGGCGACCGGCACGTCGAGCACCAGCGTGATCAGGTTGCCGCCCTTGTAGGTGAGATCGTCGCGCAGAAAATTCGTGTCGCCGAATTGCAGCATGAACACCGGATTCTGTTTCGCATCGAGCTTCACGAAGCGGGTGCCGTCGCGCGACAGCAGCAGGCCGTCCTGCGACGCGACCGCCTGCACGTAGTTCGCCGACCACGGCGCACCGTCCGACATCACATTGATCGACAACTGCGCGTCGCACTGCGCGGCGAAGCCGTCGAGTTCGCGCGCCATCGATACGGTTTCCATCATGTCCGGAAACTCCGGTGCGCCGTCGATCGCATCCGCGAACTGCTGCACGCCGGTGACGAACTCGGAGAATTCGAGTTCGTTGAGCGGGCCGCTGCGGTTCGCGAGTTGCGCGGCCGCGCGCAGTTCCTCGTAACGCACGCCGTTTTGCAGCAACTCCCACGCGCCGCCTTCCGGCTTGCCTTCGATATGCACCGGCTTGCTGCCCGCGCGGCGCAGCCGCTGCGCGGCGGGGAGAATCTTGTCGCCGGCAAGCGGGCCCGCGAGACGAATCGGCACGATGCAGTCGATGCGCTTGTCGACGATCGCGGGCGGCGCGGCCGAAATGGTGGTCGCGGCGGGCAATACCGGCTCGACGGGTTCAGGCGCCGCGTTGACCGTGGCGGCGGCAGGCTGCGCGCCTGACGTGTCCGCGTCTTGTCGTTGCGCGCCCGGCGTTTGCGCCGGCTCGGCGGGGCGTTCGGCGGTGGGTTCGGCCGCGCCATTCGCGCCATTCGCGCCAGTCGCCTCGGCTTGCAGATCGGCGGGCGTATCGGCCGGCGCCACGGCCGCCGCGCCGCCGAACGTCGGCTCGACGCGCGCGGCGTCGCTCTGCGCGGGCGCCGCGCCCGCCGCGGCGTCACGGCGCGCCGGCTGCC
>NZ_FXAN01000102.1 GCF_900176645.1 Burkholderia singularis | reverse complement strand
CCGTGTTCGCCGTGTTCGCCGTGTTCGCCGTGTTCGCCGTGTTCGCCGTGTTCGCCGTGCTCGCCGTGCTCGCCGTGCTCGCCGCGCCGGCGTGCGGCGGCTCGTCCGCCGCGCCCGCCGCACGCGCTCCTCCCGCCCGCTGCGGCGCGAGCCGCCACAATGCCCGCGCATAGGCATCCTGATTGGCGCGCGCGAGCGGGTCCACCTGCCGGAACACGTCGCGCGCGCGCGCCCGGTACGTCTGAAGCCCGCGCGCGTGCGTGTGCACCGCGCTCAACAGCGCCTGCGCGCCCGCGTCGATCTCGAAGTCCGGGTAGTAATAGCCCGCATCGCGCAGCCACGCCGCGTTGTGGATCAGCGGATAGTCGCCGTACAGCACATCCAGGTGGTTGTAGTTCTGCGCGTTGGTCCACTGATGCGAGACCACTGCGTCGGCATGTTGCGCCAGGAAGCCGACTACGTCGTGACGCCCATGAAAAACCGCGCATTGCTGCTTGACGAGATCCAGCGAGTGCGCCAGGTGCAGCAGCGTCGGATGCTCCGTCATGTGCAGCGTGTTCAGCACGTGCATCGCTTCGACGGCGTCGGGCTCGGCGCGATACGCGGCGTCGCAGATCAGCATCGGCACGCACGCGGCCTTGACCACCGACACGTTCGGCTCGAAGATCGCCACCCGCAGCCCCCGCCGCACGGGCTCGTAGCCATAACGCAGGCCGAGCGCGCCGATCTCGGCCGCGCGGGCCGCGACGAAGCGCGCGTCCCACAGATACGGCACCTGCTCGGCATCGCAGCGATACAGCGTGCGCAACAGCGGCGCATGCCGCGCATCCTTCGGCAGATACCACACCGCATCGCAACGGTCGTAGCGCGCCGCATAGTTCGGCCGCTCGAATACGATCGGCTCGACCAGGTTCACATAAGGCTGGCCGCAGCAGTGGAACACGACCCGCTTGCCGCGCGCGCGCATCAGATCGAGCCACGCGACGTCCAAGCCGCCGCCCATCTCGATGATCACGTCGAGCGCGTCGCCCGCCTCGCGGGGCGCGACGAGCGGCAGTGCACGCGCGCGCGCATCGGCTTGCGCGGCGAGCGTGGGCTGGTCGCCACAATTGAGCAGCAGCACGGCCTCGACGAACGGGATCTGCTGGAGCAGATCGGCCAGAAACAGGATGTTCTGGCCAATGCCGTTCTCCCAGAGATTCTGGCCGGCGTGCGTGAGCACGGAAAGTCCGATACGCATGGTCTCAAGCCCCGATCCGCACGCGCCGGCCAGCCGCCGTGCGCCGGCCGCCGCTCACGAGCGCATCGAGCGCGGCCGCGAGCACCGCGCCCGCGCCCGGCGCGCACCAGAACAGCCATAACTGTTTGAGCGCGTCGCCGCCGACGATCAGCGCGGGCCCGCTCGAGCGCGCCGGATTGATCGACGCGTTCGTGACAGGCATCGCGATCAGATACGCGAGCGTCAACGCCAAGCCCGCCGCCACCGGCGCGCTGCGTGCGCTCGCGCGCAGCACGACCAGCACGAAGCCGGCCGTGCACACCGTCTCGGTAAAAAACGCGGCGGCCATCGAATACTGTCCCGGCGAGCGCGCGTCGTAACCGTTGGCCGCCAGCCCGCCGGCGAGCACGTCAACGCCGGGCTTGCCAGCGGCGATCAGATAGACCGCGCCCGCGCCGAGCAAGGCGCCGGCCAGCTGCGCGATCAGATACGGCACGAGATCGCGCAGCGCAAGGCGCCCGGCGAGCGCGAGCGCCAAGCTCACGGCCGGATTCAGGTGCGCCCCCGACACCGGGCCGAGCGCGCAGGCCATCGTCAGCATCGCGAAGCCGAACGCAAGGGACACGCCGATAAAGCCGATGCCGGTCTCCGGATAGACGCTCGCCAGCACGGCGCTGCCGCAGCCGCCGAACACCAGCCAGAAAGTGCCGATCACCTCGGCACTGCAGCGTTGAATCATCGCGCTCGGCATCGTTCAATGCTCCTGTTCAGGCGTGGAGTCGTGCGGCCCGTCGGCCGCATCGGCATCGGCATCGCCGAGCCCCCCGGCGTCGCCGGCCTGCTGCGCGAGCGTCTTTAAGCGGAATTCCTCGGGATCGTGGCCGGCCATCCACCGCGGCCGCTTGCCGCGCCCGGACCAGGTGGCCCCTGTCTTCGGATCCCAGTAGCGCGGCTCGACGCGGCGCCGGCGGCGGTCCCCGCTCTCCTCGGCGGCCAGCCAGTCGTCCAGGTCCTGCACGCTGATCTCGTACTCGCGCATCAGCTTGAGAATCTGCTCGGTGATATCGCGCCGCCGGGTGGCGCGCACCGCGGCGATCTCTGCATCGAGCTGCGCGCGCTTGGCGAGCAGCTCCTCATACGGGTCTATCATCATCGTTGGCTCCTTCTTGCATGCGCATCCGTCCGCGCATGGGCGGCCGGACACTCCCCATCTAAAAACGCGTGCCGAGCTGACAGCCGCCCGCCGCGGCGCCGTTCGTCGCGCTCGCCCCGCAACCCAGCACGCCGCAGCCGGCGAGCGTGGCGAGCCAGAGGGCGGCGATGACCGCGCGAACGAACCGGGCGCGCCGCCGCGCGGGCCTACGACACCAGCCAATGCAGCAGTGCATACAAACCCAAGGCGATCAGCAGTGCGACCGCAAACGGCGCAAGCGTGCGGCACACCGTGGCCCAGATGTCGGGGGAACTGCCGGCGCCCACGCCTACGTGCGCGTCGTCCGCCACGCGCGCGCGTGGCCGGCACGGCGCCCGCCCGCGCGCCTCGCCGCCCTCGCATGCGCGTTGATGAGGCTCTCCCTGCTGCTGGACAGCGTTGCCGTCCGCTGTGCGATCCGCCTTCATGCACTCCACTCCCCGGCGCGTCGCGCGCCGTGTCCCCATGCACTGTCTGTCATCGACCCCGTGCCGCTCGCCCTATCGGCGGCGGCTCGCCACGCCCTTTGCGTCACCGTCATTCCTTCCATTACCGCTGCCTTTTACGTCACGACCGCTATCTGCGTCGGCACTGCCTGCGCCGCATCGCTGCCGCCTGCCTCAGCGCGGCTTTGACGTCACGGCTACCCATTGGCTTTCTGCCGTTTGTTGCTCGACTACCGGCTCCTGCACATGTGCCGCCGCTCGCATCACGACGGCTTGCGCGCCGCTGCCGGCTGCTGCCTCACTGCCACCGCCATGCTTCTATCCGCTGCCTTCCACCTTCCCGCCACCGCCTGCTCCAACACCACGCTTTGCCTGCCGCCGCTCATGCCACGGCAACTCCCGCGCCACCGCGCGCGCTCGCGCCGCACCATCCTTGCCGTCGTGCCGCACGGCGCGTGACCGCCGCCGCGCGTCACTGCAACGCATGCAAGCCCACGTACAACGCCAGCACGACCAGCGACGCGATCACCCACGGCGCCGCCCAGCGGCAGGCCGTCGCCAGTTCCGCGCGCCAGTCGAGCCCGGCAAGCGGGCGCGCCACGCGGCGCGGCACACCCACGTCCTTCATGTCCGTCAGGCCCCGTTGCTGCTGCGCGTCGTCGTGGCCCGGCTTGCGCGGCGCGGGCGTCATGTCGTGCCTGCCGCGTCCGGCGCCGTCTCGCATGCCGCCGCCCGCGCGCGCAGATCCCGTCCGAGCCGCTGCAGCACCGGCTGCCACGCGCCGAATGCCGGCTGCCGGTACAGCCGCATCGACGGATACCACGGGCTGTCGTCGCGATCCGTCAGCCACACCCAATGCGGATTCACATCCAGCAGCACCCAGGTCGGCACGTTCAGCGCGCCCGCCAGATGCGCGATCGACGTGCACACGGTGATCACCAGATCGAGCTGACTGACGAACGCCGCCGTCTCGTCGAAGGTCTTGAACGCCTTGGTGTGATCGATCAGCGCGAGCCCGCCGCGTCCGATCGCCTCCAGCTCCGCACGCGTGGCCTCCACCTGCAGGTTGTAGGCCTGCACCTGCTCGATGCCCGCCAGCGCGCGCGCCAGCGCCGACGGCGGCACCGACCGGTGCGCATTGCGCTGATGCGTGCGGCTGCCGCTCCAAACCAGCCCGACCTTGAGCCGCGCGCCCGCCGACGCGCAGCGGTTGCGCCAGCGCGCCGTCTGCGCCGCATCGGCCTTCAGATAGGGCGGCGCATAGCCGGACAGCGCGTCGAGCGACACGTCCAGCGCAAGCGGCAGACTGCCGAGCGGAAGCTGGTAATCGTGCGGCGGAATCGCCTGCGGCAGCGATGGCGCGATCTGCTCCACCCGGCCCGCGAGACTGCGCGAGACGAGCGGCAGCAGATTCGGAAACGTGCAATACGCCACCTCGCCGCCCGCCTCGCGCACGCGTTGCGCGAACGCCGGCACGAAGCGGGCGAATTGCAGCACGTCGCCGTAACCCTGCTCGCTCCACACCAGCACCGTTTTGCCCGCCACGTCCTGATCGGCCAGGCGCGGCGCGCTCCAGTTCAACTGCACCGTGCGCAATTCCGGCGAGCCCTGCCAGCGCGCTTCGTGGTGCGTCCAGCCGTTCGCATAGTCGCCGCGCACGAGCTGCAGCATCGCGAGCGACCACCGGTATGACGCGTGCTGCGGCTCCAGCGCGCACGCACGCTCGATCGCTTCGGTCGCCGCCGTCCAGTCCTGCAGTTCCTTGAGTGCGTTCGAATAGCCTTGCCATGCAATCGCGTGACGCGGATTCAGCGCGAGCGCACGCTCGGCCGCGATGCGCGCGGCCGCCGGATCGCCACGCTTGAGCCACAGCACCGACAGGTTCGCCCACGCGAGCGCGTTGCCGGGATCGGCCTTCAGCGCCAGGTCGAGCTGGGTCTTGGCCGCCGCGTAATCGCGCTGGTCCAGGTACAGCGCGGCCAGGTTGCTGCGCAGCATCGGCCGGTTCGGCGCGAGCCCCGCGCAGCGGTGATAGGCGTTGAGCGCCGCCGCATGCTGCTGATTCAGTTGCTGCACGTAGCCGAGCCAGAACCACGCGTCGGCGTCGTCCTGCGCGCGCCCGGCGTGCGTCTGCGCGACGGCGAGCGCCGTCTCGTGGCGGCCAGACTGAATCAGCAGGTCGAGCCACTCGGGCGCCCACGCCGCGAACTCGCCGGTCTGCGCCCAGGCCCGCTCGAACCAGTCGAGCGCGTCCTGCGCATCGCGCTGCGCGCAGGCGAGCCGGGCCCGCTCCACCAGCAGGCCGGCATGGTCCGGATGCCGTTCGAGCGCGCGCTCGAGCGCCGCGCGCGCGTCCGGATAATGGCCGCGCAGCCGCAGCACGCGGCTTGCCAGCAGCACCAGGTCCGGCTGCGCCGCGTGGGCGGCGTCGTGCGAGTCGAGCAGCAACGCGGCCGTCACGAGGTCGCCTTGCGCGAGCGCCGCTTCGGCGAACGCAGACCACGCCTCGGGCGCGGCAGAGGAAATCGATTCAATCACGGTTGCCATGGTTCAGTTGGAAACACGAAACAGCAGGCTCAACACCACGCCAAGCGCGACGCCCAGCAGCCGGCCTCGCGCGAGCGATGCCGTGCTCACTCCCCCTTCGAACGGCCAGCGCGGCCGCACGCGCGCGGCGAGCATCGGCAACGCGAGCACCGCCAGCGCGCCGAGCCCGCCGACGAGCGCGGCGTGCGCCGCCGGCGTCAACTGCGCGAGCCACGGCTGCCGGCAAGCCGCGTGCGTGAGCGCCAGATCGATCCAGCAAGTCGCGAGACTGCTGCCGAGCAGGTGGATCTTCCAGCGGTCGGGGTACGCCATCGCGCTCAGACGCCCGCGGATCATGGCCGCAACTCGACGTCCGCACGCCGGTTCTGCGCACGGCCGGACCGGGTGCGGTTGTCCGCCACCGGATCACGCGGGCCATGGCCGCGCACCTGCAGCGTGCGCACGCCACGCTCGCGCAGATACCGCGCCGCGGCCTGCGCACGCGCGGTCGACAGCGGCTGGTTGATGCGCAACGGTCCGGTCGAATCCGTATAGCCGTCGATGCGCGCGCCGCTCACCGGCGCGCTGCGCACCTGCTCCAGCAGCGCATCCAGCCGCGAGCGGGCCTCGTCGGACAACGTCGCCTGATTGGTCGCGAAGTGCACGGTCGCCGTGAGCGGCGCGGCCTGCGGCGCGGGTGTCTGCTGCGGCTCGACCAAGACGGCGGCCGCCGCTATCGGCGCGGGTGCGGGCGCCGCGCCGCACTGGAACGTGAGAATGCGGGCATCGGCCTCGCCGCCGCGCGTCTGGCCAAGCCCCGCGATCGCCTCGACCACGCGCACCGCTTGATCGCCGCAGATCTGCTGCGCCTGCTGCTCGCAGACCGAGCGGCCTTCGAGCAGGCCGTGACAGGTCACCTGGTAAGTCAGCGCGCCGTCGGCGCCCGTGAGCGTATAAGCATTGAACGTCGGCCCCGACGCACTGGTACAGGCCGTAAGCGCGGCAAGCGACGCGACGATCAGCCACATCGGATGGATAAGTCGTTTCATAAAAAAAGCGTCCTCAATGAAGGGGCAACAACCGGCTGCGCCGGCGGCCGGCCGGATCGGGCCAGCCCGGCCGCCGGGCGGGAACGGCGCAAGCGCCGTCCTCGCGGATCACGCGCGCGGACCTCACCACTGGTACGACACCCCGCCGCCGTAAGCCTGTCCCGCCGCGCTGATCCCCACTCCGGCCTTCATCTTGATGTTCTCGGTCAGCCGCACGTTGACGCCCAGCGCGCTCGCGCCGTAGCCCTGATAGCCGCCGCCGGCGATACCCACCGCGATCCTCTTGCCCGGATCGACCTCAGGGATCATCGTCAGCGCGGTGGCCGCCGCAATGCCCGAGTACGCGCGGCGCGCCACGTCGGTGATGCTCGACTGCACCGAACTGAGCTGGTTCATGTTGACCGCGTCGGTGCCGTTGATGCCCGGCGCGACGTTGGTCAAGCGCCGCTCGTGGCCCGGCGAGCCGAGCGACACGGTGTTGTCCTGATCCGCGATCGAGCCCGCGCCCAGCGCGACGGCGTTCGCCCCGCTCGCCGTCGCGTTCGCGCCCAGCGCCGTGCTGTTGTTGCCCGAGGCCGTCGCGAGATAGCCGTCGGCCTTGCCGTGGACGCCCGAGGCCACCGCCCCGGCGCCGACTGCCGTGCTGCCGTCACCCGACGCCGTCGAATGGCTGCCGATCGCCGTGCCGTTCGTGCCCGACGCGGTGGAGCCCGAGCCGTATGACGAGCTGCCGTCGCCCGATGCCGTCGAGTTGTTGCCATACGACGAGCCGCCATTGCCCGACGCACTCGAACCGCCGCCTTGCGACGTGCCCGTGTTGCCGTTGCCGCCGACACCACCGTTGTTGCCGCCGTTGTTACCGCCGTTGTTACCGCCGTTGTTGCCGCCGTTGTTGCCGCCGTTGTTGCCGCCGTTGTTGCCGCCGTTGTTGCCGCCGTTGTTGCCGCCAACGCCGGTCGAGATCGACGCGAGCGTCACGTTGGTATTGGCCAATGTCGTCGACAGCGTCGCCACTTCGTTCGCCACCGCATACAACTGGCTGCCGTTGATCGCATCCGTGCTCGTCTGCGCAACCTGACCGGCCGCCACGTTGACGATCTGCCGCGTCACCACCTGCCCGCCCACCGTGCCGCCGCCCACGCTCACCACGCCGGCCGGCGACGCGCCCGCGAAAGCGCTATACGTGATGCCGCCCACCTGCGCGCTCGCCGTCGGCACCGCCGCCCGCGTCACCGCGTTCGCACCCAGCGCCACCGCATTCGCATCGCCCGCCGACGCGCCATAACCGAGCGCCACCGCGCCCGACGCGCTCGCGCTCACCACCGCGTTCGGTCCGATCGCGACCGAGTTCGCGGCTTGCGCGCCGACGTTGTCGTAGTTGCCCACGTGCGTGCCGCCGTCGTTCACGCTCACGTAATGCCGCGAGCCCGACAGCGACGTCGAGATCGCCGCGACATTGCTGTTGGTCGTCGTCAGCCCCGTCGACAACGAGCCGATCCGGCTGTCGACCGTCGTGAGCTGCGACGACAGCGCGCCGATACTCGTCGACGTCGACGTCGACAACGAACCGATACTGCTGTTGAGGCCGACGATTCCCGTCGACAGCGAGCCGACACCGCTCAGCGCAGTCGCAATGCCCGTGGACGCCGACGTCGACAGCGTGCCCACCGCACTCGCGACCTGATAGAGCTGGCTGCCGTTGACCGCGTCGGTGCTCGCCGCGTTGAGCTGGCCCGCCGCCACGTTGGTAATCTGCCGCGTCACCGCCTGGCCGCCCACCACGCCGCCGCCCACGCTCACCACCTGCGTCGCGTTGTTGCCCGCGAAGCTGCCGTAACTGATGCCGGCGATCGTGATCGGCGCGTTGCCCGTCGGCCTGGCCGCCGCCGTTACCGCGTTCGAGCCGAGCGCCACCGAGCCCGCGTGGCCCGCCGTCGCGTTGTAGCCCAGCGCCACGCCGCCCGCCGCGCTCGCGTCGACCACCGCGTTCGCGCCGATCGCCACCGAGTTCGGCGCGCGCGCGCCGTCGTTCGCATAGTTGCCCTGGCTCGTCGTGCCATCGCCGGTCACGCTCACGTAGTGCGGCACCGAACTCGAAATCGCCGCGAGGCCGTTGTTGAGATTCGCCAAGCCCGTGGACAGCGAATTGACGCCCGATTGCGCGCCCGTCACGCTCGTGGTCAGCGCGCCCACGCTGGTCGAGGTCGAGGTCGACAGCGAGCCTAGCGTGCTATTGGCGCCCACCAGCGTGGTCGACAACGTGCTGATGCCGGTGCTGACGCTGGCAAAGCCCGTGGACAGCGAGTTGACGCGCGATTGCACGGTGAAGATGCCCGTCGACGCCGAAGTCGACAGCGAACCGAACTGGCCGAAGTTGACCGCGTCCGTCGCGTTGACGCCCGGCGCGACGTTGGTGAGCTTGACCGGCGCCGTCGCGCTCGCGCCGCCGAGCGTCACGCGCGTGCGGTTCGAATTCGGATCGTATTGCACCGCGTTCGACAAGCCCGTCGACAGCGAGCCGATGCTCGTTTGCGCACCGGCGAGCCCCGTCGACAGCGAGTTGATGCCGTTACCCACCGAAGTCGATAGCGACGCCAGGTTGCTGTTCGTCGCCACCAGCCCCGTCGACAGCGAATTCACCCCGCTTTGCGCGGTCGACAGGCTCGTCGACAGCGAGCTCAGCAGGCCGGTCGAGATCGAGGCCAGGCCGCCGGTGATCCCGTAGAGCTGCGCGCCGTTGATGGCCTCCTGTGAATTCGGATTGATAGCGCCCGGCGCCAGCCCCGTGATCTTGTGGCCGCTCAGGTCGGTTTGAGAATTCAAGCGGATGCCATTCACGCCATAGATCGAAACCGTGCCGGCCGCATTCCCGCCCACCTGGCCGACCTGTACATAGGCCGTGCTTCCCGCCCCGGTTCCGCTGTCAGACAATGCAACACCGGCGCCGCCGGTGCAGCCGGCATTTCCACTGCCTACACCGTAGGTCCACTGACCTGCGCCCGGCCCTGCGAAGGCACTGCCGTATCCTGCCGTGCCATTGCAGTTGACGATCGTGCCCGCCCACGCGGCCGACCCGGCCATGCCCAAGCCCATTGCCGCCGCGACGCTCACCGCCAGATGCTTGAGCCGCGGCGCACGCCGTCCGTCGCCCGCATCCACCGTCCGCGCCACGACGCATCCGCCGCGCGTAGCCTTGCCCTGCGTGCGCTCAAGCTCCGACACCGCCACCCAGCCGCCCAGCGCTTCATTCCATACCGTCTTGTATGCTTTGTTCATTGCGTTTTCCTCTTCGTCCCAGCGGGACCATTCCTCATGCTTTCGATTCGCTTCGTTCCGCTTCCGGTCCCGTCACCACTGGTACGTCACACTGCCGCCATAGGTCTGGCTCGACGAACTGATCCCCACCCCGGCCTTCATGCCGAGCTGCTTCGAGAAGCGCACGTTCACGCCCACCGCGCCTGCCAGGTAGCCTTGGTATGAGCCCACCCCCGCGCCGATCGACACCCGCTTGCCTGCGTCCACCCCGGGGATCATCGCCAGCGCCGTCGCCGCCGCCACGCCCGAGTACGCGCGACGCGCCACGTCGTTGACGCTGCCCTGCACCGCCCATAGCTGATTCATGTTGATCGCGTCCGTGCCGTCGAGCCCGGGCGCCACGTTCGTCACCCGGCGCTCATGACCGGGCGAACCCACCGACACCGTGTTCGCCTCCGACGCCACCGACCCTGCGCCCAGCGCCACCGAATTGACCCCCGACGCCCGCGCGTTCGCGCCCAGCGCCGTGCTGTCGTCGCCCGACGCATTTGCCAGGTAACCGTCCGCATTGCCGTTCACGCCCGATGCCACCGCGCCCGCCCCGGTCGCCACGCCGTTCGCGCCCGACGCCGTGGCGTTCGTGCCGATCGCCGCGCTGTTCGTGCCCGAGGCCGTCGCGCTCGAGCCATACGCCGCGCTGCCGGCGCCCGACGCGCTCGCATTGCTGCCATACGCCGTGCTGCCGCCGCCCGTTGCGGACGAGCCCCGCCCCGTCGCGGTGTTCGTCGGGTCGCCGGCCGTGTAGCCCTGCTGCCGCCCGATGGCGGTCGACAGCGACGCCACCCGGCTCGCCGCCGCCGACACGCCCGTCGACAGCGACGCCACCGCATTGGCCACCGCATACAACTGGCTGCCGTTGATCGCATCCGTGCTCGTCTGCGCGATCTGCCCGGCCGCCACGTTGACGATCTGCCGCGTCACCACCTGCCCGCCTACGGTGCCGCCGCCCACGCTCACCACGCCGGCCGGCGACGCGCCCGCGAAAGCGCTGTACGTGACGCCGCCCACCTGCGCGTTCGCCGTCGGCGCCGCCGCCCGCGTCACCGCGTTCGCGCCCAGCGCCACCGAATCCGGGTCCGACGCGAGCGCGTTCTGACCCAGCGCGATCGCGCGCGCGCCGCTCGCCGCCGCACCCGGCCCAATCGCGACCGTGTTGGCCGCCGACGCGCCGTCGTTCCAGTAGTTGCGCTGCCGCACGCCGCCGTCGTTGGTGCCGGTGTAATGGTCCGGGAACGGTTGCAGCGCGGCCGTCGACAACGACGCGATCATGCTGTCGGTTTGAATCAGGCCCGTCGACAACGTGTTGGCTGTGTTGTCCGCGTTGACCAGCCCCGTCGACAGCGAGCCCAGATTGGTCGAGATCGACGTCGACAACGATGTGAAACCGGCCTGCGCGTTCGTCAGTCCGGTCGACACCGAACCGAGCCGGCTGGACACGGTGGACAAACCCGTCGACAACGTGGTGGACACATTGCCGGTGGCCACGGCCACGCCGAAGAGCTGGCTGCCGTTGATGGCATCCGTGCTCGTCTGCGTCAGTTGGCCGGCCGCGACGTTGGTCAATTGCCGTTGCTCGCTGGCATTGCCGACGCTGACGAGCCCCGCGGGGTTGCTGCCGGCGAAGCCGCCGTAGGCGATGCCGCCCGCCGGCGCGCCGGGCACCGGCACGGCGGAGCCGGCCGCGAGCGCGTTGTCGCCGAGCGCGACCGAATTCGCGGTCCTCGCCCGCGCGTTGTGGCCAAACGCCACCTGGCCGGTCTGGCCCGCCACCGCGCCCGGCCCGATCGCAATCGCATTGCTCGCCGAGGCCGCACCCGTGTTTGCGTTGTTGCTCTGCACCGTGCCGCCGTCGTTGACGCCGACGAAGTGCTGCTTGTCGATCGACGACGACACCGAACTCGACAGCGACGCAAGATTGCTGCCGGCCGCGATCAAGCCCGTCGACAACGAACCGATGCCGCTGTGAATGGTGACGAGCCCGGTCGACAACGAACCGAGGCTCGTCGAGGTGCTGGTCGACAGCGAATTGACGCCGACCACCAGCGTCGAGACGCCCGTCGACACCGTCGCGAAGCCCGCAGCAAGGCCGCCGAACGTATTCGCTGCCGAATCGACGCTGCCCTGCAACGGCTGGATGCCCGTCGACAGCGTGGTCGACAACGCCGTGAGCTGCTTCACGTTGATGGCGTCCGTCGCGCTGCCGCCGTCCGCGACGTTGGCGAGCGTCACGCTCGCGCCCGCGTGGCCGAGCGTGACGGAGCGATGAGTGTCGTCGTCGTACTGAGCCGTGTTCAACAGCGTGGTCGACAGCGAGCCGATACCGACGTTGACCGCGCCCAACTGTGTCGACAGTGAGCCGAACGTGGCCGGCAGCGTGCTGAACGCACTCGACAGCGACGCGACGTTGCTGTCCGTGGTGGACAGGCCCGTCGACAACGTGCCTACGTTCGACGAAACCGTGCTGATGCCAGTGGACAGCGATGCGATATCCGTGAGCGCGGTACCGACGGCCGAGCTGATCGACGTCGACAGAGAAAACAATTGACGGCCGTTGATCGCATCCGTTGAATTCGGCGCAATCAAACCGTCGGCCAAACCGGTAATTCGGTTGCCTGTGAGATTGGTATCGCTTTTTAAATTAATTACCCTAGGCGCATTTATTTCTACGCGTCCTTGATATGGAAACGCCCCAACCCCAATTGACGCCACGGTGCGCATTTTGTCATACGCGGCGCCCGTATTATCACTCACCTCGCTTAATGAAATACCAAAATTACGATACGTTGCAGCCTGACCTGGAGTGACATCATACGTAGTGCAACCACCATCATTGCCGTAACCCGTTCCATAGCTATTCAGACACATCGTGGTCGCACTATATTGCCAAGCCGCACCCAGGGAAAACCAGCCGTTGAATCGATAAGTACCAGTACCTCCCGCGGTGGGATTCTGTAATGGCGCCGTGCTGGTATGACCGTTGCCATTAAAAACCGTACCCGCGATCGCGTTCGGCGCCATTACACCCAAGCCCATCGTGGCCATCACCCCCAGCACGATTCGCGTGAATGCAAACTGCGTTACGCCTTCGCTTTGACTTACCACTGGCCGTTGTCTGCTTTTTCTTTTTGCATTGGCCAACTCGGACACTGCCACCCAGCATCCCAGCGCCTCGTTCCAAACCGTTCGATATGCTCTATTCATGCATTCCTCACCTATCCAATCAGGACGACGTCCTGCTCGTTTCCCATCGAGCCGCCTGATTGGGCAGGCGCGTTGCCCAACGCCCCGCCATCAAGACTGCTTCCACCCCGTCCGCTCGACTTGCTTCGTTGTTTGACTACCTTGCGTATTCATTCACTGGCTTCTGGCTACCCTCCTTCCCTGCTTTCCTTGCCCTATCCATTTATTATGGATACCTAATTAATTACACGAACTCCCCGCCGTTGCGTGATCGATCCCTACCCTCTCACCACTCGTACCCGAGCTGCGCCCGCACGCCCCGGTCTCCCGAGTTCGTCGTCGCGAATCCCGCATTCACCAGCCACCGGCTGTTCTCCGAGCGGTACGTCGCGCTCACCGCCGCCGCATTGCCGCTCTTGTAATTCGCCATCCCCACCGCCACCACCGTGCGGCCCGGCCCCGACGGCGTCAGGTTCGGCATCGCCAACGCCGCCGCGATCCCTCCGTATGCTCCCCTCGCCAAGTCATGCAGCGACTGGCTCACCGCGTCGATACGCTGATCCGTGTAGCGGTTCGCCTGGCTCACGCCTTGCCTCATGCCCTGGTTCAACTGATCCACGTTCACCGCATCGGTCGGCTCCGTGCCCGCCGCCACGTTCGTGATCTGCCGCTGCTGCGTCGCATTGCCCACCGACACCACGTTGCTGCGTCCGTCATCGTTGGACCTGGCGCCGATCGCCGCCGAGTTCGAGCCTGGCGTCACCGCCGGCTTGTCCGAACCGTCGCCGCGCATGTCCGCCACCGCCGCCGTCGTGTTGCCCAGTTTCTGCACCGTCGTCGATAGCGTCGCCACGTTGTTGTTGGTCGTCGACAGGCTCGACGACAGCGTGCTGACATTGCCATTGGTCACGCTCAGTCCCGTCGACAGCGAGCCCACTTGATTCGTCAGGTTGACGATCGACGTCTGAGTCGATGTCGACAGCGTGTTGATGGCCCGCATCGCCGCGTACAACTGGCTGCCGTTGACCGCGTCCGTGCTGTTGCCGCTCAATTGGCCCGCCGCCACGTTCGTGATCTGCCGCTCGGCCCCCGGCGCGCCGACGCTCACCACGCTCGCCGGATTGCCGCCGGCAAAGCCATATGTCACGCCGCCCAGCACGATGCCCGCAAACGGGTTCGGCGCGCTGGTGACGGAACCGGCGCCCAGCGCCACGTCGTTCGCACGCGCTGCCCGCGCGTTCACGCCCAGCGCGATGCCGCCCGCCTGCATCGCCATCGCCGTATCGCCCACCGCGATCGCGCCGGCAGC
This sequence comes from Burkholderia singularis, assembly GCF_900176645.1. Classification (GTDB taxonomy): domain Bacteria; phylum Pseudomonadota; class Gammaproteobacteria; order Burkholderiales; family Burkholderiaceae; genus Burkholderia; species Burkholderia singularis. The sequence continues at coordinate 4,219 of NZ_FXAN01000102.1, read as the reverse complement.
CGTCGCCATGTTGGCGTGACCGATCGCCACCGCCCCCTGGCCTTGCGCGGTGTTGCCCTGCCCCAGCGCCACGATCCCGCCGCCGGAGAACGGATCGTTATTGAGCGAGCGCGCCGTGTTCTGCTGCCCGATCGCCACCAGGCCGCCGCCCTGCTTCGGATCGGCGGGCTTCACGCCGCCATCCGTCGTGTTGCTCGCGCCGATCGCCACGCCTTGGTTGAAGCCGCTCGCCGACGCCGCGCGGCCGATCGCCACCGACGCCTCGTTGCCCGCGTTCGCCCCATCGCCCAGCGCCACTGCCTGCTTGCCGCCCGCCAGCGCGTTCGGCCCGATCGCGATCGCGTGATACCCGCTCGCGCCGTTGCTCCCGTAATTGCCCTGCTGCGCGTCGCCGTCGATACTGACGAAGTGCGTCTGGCTCGACGACAGCGACGCCGCCAGCGCAGCCACGTTCTGGTTGGTCTGGTAGAGCTGTGCACCGTTGACCGCATCCGTGCTCGACGCGCTCAGCACGCCCTGTTGCAGCTTCGTGATCTTGTTGCCGTTCAGGGACGTCGTGCCTTGCAGATTAATGCCGCTGGGACCATAAAGCGTCACCGAGCCGGCTGCGTTGTAGCCGGTCTGCCCGACCCAGACATACGCCTGGCCCGCGCCGACGCCGCCAGTGCCGTTGTTTTCCTGAATCGTGATGCCCGTGCCGCCATTGCAACTATCCGCGCCGCCGCCCGAGACGCCGTTCGTCCAAGCGCCATTGCCCGAACCGGCGATCGCGCTGAACCAGCCCGACTGCCCCGCGCCCGCGCAATTAAAGACATTGCCCGCCCGTGCCGCCGGCATCGTCAGGCCCACGCCCAGCGCCGCCGCCATGCTCAGCGCCATGCGCGACAGCCGCAGCGGATCGCGCCGCCCGGACATGCCGGGCAGCCCGGCCTGCAATGCGTGCGCCGCCACCAGGCTGCGTCCGGCCGAAGCCGGGCGTTTGCCCCACGGCTGCTGCTCCCAGCGTTGATCGATTGCATGCTTCATCGTCGTCACCTCGTTATCGCGTATCCCGGAGCGCGCTTAGCGCCGCGTAGCAAACGCGGCTCGCATCACCATTGATAACCGCCGCCAATCACCGCGCCGTAAGTTCCGCGCGTGTTCACAGACATCGCCGCCTTGACCACCCACCGGTTGTTCGCCGTCACATGCGACACGCCGATCGCCTGCCCTGACTGCCCCCGGTACACGCTTCCCGCCACCGACACCATGCTCATCCCCGGCTGCGTCGGCTGCGGCAAACCCGCGATTGCCATCGACGCCGCCACGCCGCCGTCCGCATCCCGGCCCAGCGAGTCGAGCCGGTTGTTCACATCGCGAATCCGCCCTTCCGTATACGCATTCGCCTGGCTCACGCCCTGGCTGATGCCCTGGTTCAGTTGCTCCACGTTCACCGCATCCGTCGGCGCCTCACCTGCGGCCACATGCGTGATCTGGCGCGCGTGAGCCTCGCTGCCCACCGATACCACGTCACCGCGCCCGTCATCCGTCGAACCCGAACCCAACGCCACCGAGTGGCGTGCGCTCGCCGTCGCATGCGCGCCCAGCGCCGTCGCGCCGTCCCCTGACGCCGTCGCGCCATACCCATCCGCCTTGCCATTCGCCCCGGACGCCACCGCGTGCGCCCCATATGCCGCGCTGTTCTCTCCCGACGCTATCGCCTGATCACCGCTCGCGATCCCGTTCGCACCCGAGGCCGTCGCGCCCGCGCCATACGCCGCGCTGTTGTTCCCGGACGCGCTCGCCTGATAGCCGCTCGCGATCCCGTTCACGCCCGAGGCCGTCGCGCCCGCGCCATACGCCGCGCTGTTGTTTCCCGACGCGCTCGCCTGATAGCCGCTCGCGATCCCGTTCGCACCCGAGGCCATCGCGCCCGTACCGATCGCGGTGCTGTGCGTGCCCGAGGCCGACGACTGCGCGCCCACCGCCACCGCCGAATCGCCCGACGCGCTCGCGCCCGTGCCGAACGCCGTGCTTCCCGCACCGGTCGCGCCCGACGTCGTGGAGCCAAGCGTCGCCGACAGCGCATTCACCGTGTTGTCGAGCCTCGACAGCCCCGTCGACAACGACGCCACCTTCCCGTCGGTCACGCTCAGGCCGCTCGACAGCGTGCTCAGCCCCGTCGACAGCGCGCTCACATTCCCGTCCATCGCGCTCAGCCCGCTCGACAATGCCGTCGACAGCGACGTCACACGGGAATCGGTCACGTTCAGCCGGCCCAACAACGTGCTCAAGCCCGCCGACGTCGACGTCGATAACGTATCGACCGCCTGGTTCGTCGCATACAGCTGGCTGCCATTCACCGCATCCGTGCTCGCCGCACTGAGCCGGCCCGCCGCCACATTGACGATTTGCCGCTCGCTGTTCACGCCGCCCACGCTTACGACGCCCACCGGCTGCCCGCCCGTGAACGCGTAAGTCCGGTTGCCCACCACCGCGCTCGCCACCGGCACGGCAGCGGCAGCGGCCACCGAATTCAATCCCAGCGCCACCGAGTTGCCGGTCGAAACCTTCGCGCCTGCGCCCAGCGCCGTCGCGTTATCCGCGCTCGCGCTCGCGCCCCAGCCCAACGCCGTGCCCAGCCCGCTCGCCGAAGCCTGCGTGCCGATCGCCAGCGCGTTCTGTTGCGCCGACGCCTGCAAGCCCACCGCAATCGCACCCGTATAGCCTGGCGTCCCCGCGCTCGCCGACGGCCCCACCGCGATCGCGCCGAATCCACCGCCGCTGGTGTCCGCCTTGCTGTTCTGGCCGATCGCCACGTTGCCCGCGCCGTCCGTGCCCGTCGCGCTCACCGCGCCGGCGCCGATCGACACGGAGCCCGAACCGCCCGCCGTACTCGCCGCCCCCAGCGCCGTCGACGATATTCCCGATGCCGTCGACCACATCCCCAGCGCCGTCGCCATAGATGCGCCGGCATTCGAATGCAGCCCGAGCGCCGTAGACGATTCGCCGCTCGCCACGCTCTGATTGCCGATCGCCAGCGCATTGGTCGCACTGGCGATCGACGACGGCCCCAGCGCGATCGCGTGCTCGCCGTTCGCCACCGCCGCGTTGCCCAGCGCCACCGCCAGCCCCGCGCCCGCCGTCGCCGTCGATCCCACCGCGACCGTTCCGTCGGCGCCTGCGGTGCTCTGCGCGCCCAGCGCCGTCGCGTCGGTCCCGTTCGCATACGACGCGCCACCGTATGCCACCGCGTTCCGGCCTCTGGCTACCGATGCCCCACCCACCGCCGTCGCCTTCTCACCGTTCGCATTCGCGCCATCGCCGATCGACAGCGCAAAGCCGCCGCTCGCCGTCGTGTTCAAACCGAACGCCTCGTTGTAGTTCGTTCCGTCCACGCCGGACGTCGCCGGGAACGCGCCTCCCGACGACGCGCTGGAGCTGTACGACGAGTTGTCGGTGCCGCCCACCCCGCCCGACGCATAGTTGTACGCATGCGCCCGCGTCGCCGGCAGCAGCAGTAACGCCGCCATCACCGTCAAAGCCGTTTTCGCGCCCGCGGGTTCCCCCGTGCACAGCACTTGCCCTGCCTTGCGCTGCACCGCTGCCTGCGTCCGCGCGACAGGGATCAGCGAGTTCAGCCGACGGCTCCAAACCAATCGATAGCGTTTTTTGTTCATCTCGTTTGTATCCTCTTGCGTTTTTCTCAATGGCACTTGATCAAACTCCGCTCCATCTAAGGCAATCCTCATTTATTTTGGATTACTTAATTTATTGCATCGCCACCGGCGCATCGCTCGACCCTTGGGTCAGTCACTCAGCCGATCGCCCGGTCAGCCGTACACCCATGACAGCAACCGCCCGTACCAGCCGCTCGATAGCGACAGCCACGCCAGCCACACCGACCACGCCCGCGCGTCCTCGGTCGCGCCATGCTCAGGTTCGCCCGCCGCCTGCCCGCCCATGCCTCGCGCGACACCCCGCGCGTATACCCGGCACAGCTCAGCCTTCACGCTTCGACGCAGCCGGCACCACTCCCGGCCACGCTGCCACCCGCTTGCCGTCCGGCAAGCATGACGCGCCCACCACACGGCGGTCATGCGCCACCAGTACGCCTGCGCGAGCGCTACGCACAGCCACATCACCGCCCTCAAGCTCCACGGTCCCATCGCCCCACCCCCGTTTCTTGGAAGAAGACAACTTCTGCTCAGCTTTCATGCGCAACACGGCCCATCCCGCC
>NZ_FXAN01000105.1 GCF_900176645.1 Burkholderia singularis | reverse complement strand
TAACCGTGTAGGTCACGGACTCCACCACGCCATCACCATCATGCCTCACGCGCGCGCGAATGGGGGACTGGCCTACCCGAGCCGCTTACCAAGCATCGCCGACGACAGGCCGACAAATAACACGGTTTTGAGCTTCATCGATTCGAGCGGATTCGTAGGAGTGGACGTTCGGCGAGCCGTCATGGCGACGCTGCCATTCCGGATGACCGGCCATCGGCCGCGCGATCCACAACGGCGCTGATGCGCGCCAGTCTGACGCCTGTGCGAGCTGCGAGCAGTATCGATTTGTAACCGCGTGTTTGCCGGCGTAGCCATTCGACGGCATCCGGCGATGGCCGCAGGTGCCAGCGGCGCCCCGTCGTGCGACGCGCGCATCGTGTCCGCGCGATCCGCCCACCTGGCCTACGCCGGCGATATACTTTCCGGCCGAGATACCGTAACCGGCTTATTCCGGCACTGCGCGAACCGCGTGGCCCTCCCCGATCATCACTGCCCGACGAGTATTCCCATGTTCTATCTGCTGATCTACGACCTGGTCGACGATTATCTCGAGCGGCGCGGCGCTTACCGCGCCGAGCATCTCGAACTCGCGCGCGCCGCGAGCGGCCGCGGCGAGCTGCTGCTCGCGGGCGCGCTCGCCGAGCCGGCCGATGAAGCGGTGCTCGTGTTCGAGGGCGCGTCCGCCGCCGTCGCCGAGGCGTTCGCGCGAGCCGATCCCTACGTGACGCACGGCCTGGTCCGGCGGTGGCGGGTGCGGCCCTGGACCGTCGTCATCGGCAAGCATGCGCCGCCCGCGTGACGAAACGCCGCCGCTTTACAGCCAACCCACTTTCCTGAAGCGCCACCACAGGAACAAATCGGCCGCGAGCATCACGCCGATGCAGATGTAAAACCCATAGCGCCAACGCAGTTCCGGGATGTTATTGAAATTCATCCCGTAGATCCCGGCGATCATCGTCGGGATCGCGAATAGCGCGGCGAACGAGCCGAGCCGCTTCGTCACTTCGTTTTCGGCGAGCGAAATCATGCCGAGATTCACTTGAATCGCCGTAACGAGCATCTCGCGCCGGGCTTCGATCGTTCTCACGATCCGCAGCAGATGGTCGCAGACGTCGCGGAAATAATGCTCCATGCCCGCGCAAATCTGCGGAATCCGACCGCCGACGAGCTTCGACAACGGTTCGACGAGCGGTGCGGTGTGCTGATAGAGCGCCACGAGCCGGCGCTTGAGCGAATACAGATCCTCGATCAGCGCGCGCGCCGCGGCCGTGCCCGATTTCGCGAAAATGCGGTCCTCCAGCGCCTCCAACTCGGCGCCGAGCGTCTCGAGTATTGGGAAATAGCGGTCCACCACCTCGTCCATCAGCGCATAGAGCACGAACGCCGAGCCCTCCCTCAGCAATCCGGGCTCGCGCTCGCAACGGGCGCGTACCGCCCGGAAATCCTGTTCCGAGCCGTTGCGAATCGACAGCACATAATTCGGCCCGACGAACACGTTCAGTTCGCCGAACTGGAGTTCGCCGTCCGAATCGAGTTCGGCCGTATGCAGCACCGCGAACAACGAATCGCCGTATTCCTCGATCTTCGGGCGCTGATGGCCCTTGCGCGCGTCCTCGAGCGCAAGCTCGTGCAGGCCGAACTCGTCGCCCATCCTTTCGAGTTCGGCCGGCTCCGGGTCCTTCAACGCGACCCACACGAAGCATTCCGGCTTCGCGACGTAGTCGCTGATATCGTCGATGTCGATGTCGGCCAGCTTTTGGCCATCCTGATATGCGGCGCAGTTGATCAGCATGCGGTTACGTGATTGGAACGAATGGGCCGCTTAGTTTAGCGGCTTGCGGCCATCGCGAGCGGCCCGTGCCTTGCGCCGTCCGTCATTATTGGTCATGATCGGTGTCGCGCGCCCGTGCCGACGCTCAACGCCGCACGCGCGCGAGCGCCGGGCGGCATGCCCCGCCCGCTCATCCATCAAGGAGACCGCAATGTGGTATTACTCATGGATTCTCGGCATAGGGGTCGCACTCGGCTTCGGCATCATCAATGTGATGTGGCTCGAAGCGAACGGCCAATTTCCGCGTGACGATGCCGACGGCGAACGCCGCGGGCCCGCCGCCCAGCAAGGGCCACGCCCGTGACCTATCTGGTGTTCGTCTGCGGCCACGCAGGCACCGGCAAGACCACGCTCGCCAAGCGTCTGATCCGGCCGCTGATGCACGCGACCGGCGACGCATTCTGCCTGCTCGACAAGGATACGCTGTACGGCCGCTATAGCGCGGCCGCAATGGGCGCGCTGACGCAGAATCCGAACGATCGCGACAGCCCGCTTTATCTACAGCACTTGCGCGACCCCGAATATCAAGGGCTGCTCGATACCGCACGCGAGAATCTGGCGCTCGGCATCAGTGTGCTCGCGGTCGGGCCGCTGTCGCGCGAAATCCGTGACGCCCGGCTGTTCGATCGCGAATGGCTGGGCATCGGGCCCGATGTCGTGCTGCGCGTCATCTGGGTACACACGTCGGAAGCCATCGCGCATGCGCGAATCGTCGCTCGCGGCAATCCGAACGACGCGTACAAGCTTGCGCATTGGGACGAATACCGGCAGCGCCGCTTCTCGCCGTCCGGTGAGCAGTACGACGATCTGTTGATGTTCGACAACACCGCGCCCACCGATGCCGATTTCGACGCCCTGCTCGCGCGGATTGTGCCGCCGCCGGCGCGCACGATTTCGACGGTTCCGCCGTTACCCGCCTAAACCGGCATGAGAAAGCGCCGGGCGGGCGCCCGGCGACGGATTCGGATGCAGGCCGGCAACCGGAAAGCGGTCAGGCCGATCGGCGGAACCGGCCGCACTGCCCGCCCGTTGCCGCAGCCGGGTCACGCGAGCGCGTGCATCCGCACCAGCGACTCGCCTTCGTACAGCTTGCCGAAGCGATTCTCGAGGAATGCGGCGAGCGGCACCTGCTCCTGGCGCACGAAGCCGCTTTGCGGCAGCTTCTTTTCCCGGAACAAATCGAGCACCGCGCACATCGCGCCGGCCGTCGTGATCTGAATCGCGCTCATCGGCATCCCGCACACTTCCTTCGCGAAGATTTTGCGCGTGAACACATCCTGCACGAGCTGCCCGTGCTTGACGCCCGTCACCGTCACGAATACGAGCACGACGTCCTGCTTCGTCGACGGCACCGCGCGGCGCATGATCGATTTCAGCGTGTCGCGATCGGTCGACAGGCGCAGATCCTCGAGCAGAAATTGGATGAGCGCGCGGTGGCCCGGATAGCGTACCGACTTGTAATCGAGCGTCTCAACCTTGCCTTCGAGCGTCTCGCAAAGCGTGCCGAGGCCACCCGACGTGTTGAACGCCTCGTACTCGGTGCCGTCGAGCGAGAAATGCTCGAGCCCTTCGAGCGGCTGCACCCACTGCCGGCGCCCTTCGCGAACCGCTTCGCACGGCTGACAGTATTCGTTGATCAGGCCGTCGACGCTCCACGTCAGGTTGTATTTGAGCGCATTCGTCGGATATTCGGGCAGCGCGCCGACACGCATTTTCACGTCACGCACTTCGCTAAAGCCGTTGACGAGTTCATGCGCGGCAATGCCGATGAACCCCGGCGCCAACCCGCATTGCGGCATGAACGCGCGGTCCGAGCCCTCGGCCAGCTCGCGGATCGCATGCGTCGCGCGCACGTCCTCGGTCAAATCGAAGTAATGGACGCCCGCCGCCTTCGCCGCCGCCGCGACGTTGACCGCGAGGTAGTACGGCAGTGCGTTGATGAGCGCATCGAAACCCTTCACGGCTTCGCGAATCGCCGACGCGTCGGCCGAATCGACGCGCTGCGTCGCGATGCCCAGGCTCGACAGCTTCGCGAGCACTTCCGCATCGCGATCGAATGCGACGACTTCGTAGTCGCCGGTTTCGCGCAACAGATGCGCAATGGTGTGACCGATAAGACCAGCGCCGACGATGGCGATTTTCATGTTGAGTCTCTCCTGACGAAATGGTTGTTGTAAACGGCGCGTTGCCCTGTCGGAGAGTGTAGGGATGTGCAAAAACAGTTTATAGATTAAATTTGATGCGAAACGACGCGTGTTTTCGACGAATCGTCATTCCGTTTTGACGTTTTGTTGTAAACGGCGTATCAATGCGCACGCCGCGAGGCGACGAGACGAGCGGCCTGCTTCAGGACGCGCTCCCGCGTTCGATCTTCAACGCGAGCTTTGCCGTCAACCCGTTCCCATCCCCCATCGCCTCGGGCCTGGGCAATTGCAGAGACGAATACCAGGGTGCCGCGCACGCGTATTGTCCGCAGCGCCAACCGGCGCGTCGCGCGTTGAGCAACAGATACCCAGGCTTGTTCAACGCGCCCGCCGCATGAGACAGCACGGCATGAGATGACGCGCATGGTCGTCGACCGGTCCTTCTTTTCATATTGCAATTGCACAAAAAATCAAACCGACAATTCGTGAAATTTTTTATTGCTTACAATTTCTACCATTTCATCCGGAATACTGCCAAGCATATAAAATATTTCCTCTTCTCGATTAATCGCACTATTTCTGACGGCGGACGCCAAGGTTCCGGCGGTTATTTTCCCTTCCGAAATCAATCGAGGCCCTTCATTTTTTATGATATCTTCGATCGTTCGAAAATTGCGAGGGCTTTTGTCGGCATGTATCATGAATAATTTTCCCGCTTGCCGGCTGATCGCAAATTTTTTTGCCACGAATTTGTTCGCGCTGAGCGAAAGCACTCTACCCATCGAGCCGCCAGCCCTTGCGGAGTGTTTTATACAGTCAACCAGATAATCATCGCGAGATAATTCATCGACACGAGTCCACGGCGTGCCCAAATAATTTTTATCCACCACGGACGATTGCCCCCTAAACAATTTATCTGGAATTTTTCTCGCCGCCCTTTCATCGATCATTTTCTTTATATCAGCAGGCGACATGACGTAATCGAAGCCCAGGGCAATATTTTCATAAATTTTATCGAGCGCAGTGTTTTGAATGACAAGTTTTTTGAATAATTCGTCCATCTTTTGCAATTCGCCACCAATTATTTTAGCCATCCTGCTTTTTGGGATATTGAAGGCCGCGCGAAAAATGCTGCGCGCAGTAAAAACTGGTATCACAAAATCGGTTAATTCCCTTCCCGCTACTAATAGGAAGCTGCTGGTTTTGGAACCTTCGAGCGTAGCTCTAACGATGGCGGATGCCCTTTCGGTGGCACTCGCTAGTTTTGCAGCCCTGGCAGCTCTCACTCCCGCCCGGATAGCTTTAAAGCTGATTGTCGAACTACCGATCGTGGCAAGCGTCAGGCCCAGCTGAACAATATCCAATGCGATATCCTGGATACGAACTTGATAACGCGGATCCAATTGGGCCTTATTTATCGTTTCGTAAAATGGGATGATGAAACTGAACAATGCGTCGGTGGGTGTCTCAGTGTACATACTGTCCTTCCACGCATCTATCAGCCTGATCATGTGGCGCTTAACTTTGGCTTCCATGATATCGCGTATTGAAATTGGACGATGCGGCGTGCTGTACAAACTGGAATGCAACCTAAAATCAGAAAGATCGCATAAGTCTTTCTTGTTTGTATCACACAGCGTTTCCCGGTCATTGTTGGTTATATTGCGGGAAAACTCCGCTCCCAAAGCAGCTAGCGCCGGGCCTTTTTGAATTTCATCGCCCCGCACAATATCGTTTACATATGAAATTTCACCATTCGGCTTAATTAGCAAATAACGATCCCCGGGTACCGGCAGGACCAGCGCCGGCTCGCTTGCATCTTGGATGATATCCCGCGATTTCGCTACCACCACCCCAATATATCGATCTCTCATATCATAGATTTTCAGGCTTGCGTCCGATATGACCCAAGCTTTCTCGGGACGATATTCAAGCGTCAGCCTTCCTACCTTTGATTCATCCGCAAGAGCAAATACTTTCGCCTTAACAGTCGCATCAATATTCTGCTTGATGAATTTATCAAATTGCTTGAAATATTCGATCGCAATTTCTCGATACTGACTGACTCGCTTGACGAGAAAATCGTATTCCACAGCCAACCATTTCTGAAGTCCAGCATGAAAATACTTCGACTCGATATTATTTTCCGCGATGTAGTCCTTGGCCAATTCAGTTCTATTTTTGAACTCTGGGAGTGATGGCGAATTCAAGGCGATAGACCATGATTCTCGAAATATTCTCATCTTGGCGTATGTATTTATTTTCAGCTCGTTGCCACCATGTGCTGCCGCCCAATACGAACATTCCTCGCCAAGCAGCGCTAGAGAAAGCGCCGCAGCGGTTTGATTGGCAGGGTGACGATATGCGCATTGATGAATGCCATTTGCCAATTCCAACAACTGCTCGTCTTCATGGTTCTTTGCCACATCGCCCAATAATTTGCGCATGCCCAATATCCGTGCGCCGATCAACGAACTGCCATCGATCTGGAGATCGCCTTGTAGCGTCTGGTCTATCGCCGGCATGGACGGGGGGGATACATCGACGCTTCTTGCATGTCGAACATTGGCTATTCCGGCCGAAGCGGCCGGCGCGCTCGATTTCAAATATCTTTGAGAATGATCGGTGACGTTCGATTCACTAGGTTGGGTTAATGGCCCGGTTTTTACGCCATGTTTATCACCAAAACGACTTTCGCTGCCAATTTTGGTTTGGTTACCGCCCACATTGACCGCAAATTGCTTCATTCCTGCACGAGGCGTTGTTTCAGCGGCAAAGTGGTCTGATTGAAATAACTGATTTCGGGACGAATCGGCGAGCGGTTCGCCAATTGCTATCGCATGGTCGATAATATTCGTGGCCGGTGTGCCACTATGCCGGGGCAAGGAATATTCTTTTGCGCAAGCCGATGTGTGCTGCGCCATATCTGTGCGCATACCTTCTTTCGAATCTGCGGCATGGAAGCGCCGGCGAACCTGCGTATTTCCGGCCGTTCGCATGGCAGCACATCCGTTGACGACGTAATCGCCCGCCAATAAAAAAGTGAAAAAAAGCGCGGTTTGCGCATGACATGCCGATACCGCGCGCGGCGCGGCTTTATGGCGGCGTGGCGGCAGCAAATGGCGTTGTTGCCAGGCATTATGGTCGTCGGCCATTTTCCTGTGAACATCTAACAACGGATTCTGTGTTCTTGAAATATGTCGTCTCATGGAAAATGCTCCTGGCGATCCATCGATGTATGAAATTTAATCGAAATTTAAATAAAATTAGAGCATATCCAGTTCCTGGCGGATGTTCATATATACATACGGCGTAACGCACGAATCGGTTGGCTTTGAAAAATCAGAACGCCTGCCAAAGCAGGCATTGGCGCCGCGCAAAACAATTATTATTAATATTATTCCTACCGATGCCACACCTATGTATTTCGTCAAATTTAATGCGGCGCCCCACGCCGCCCGGAAACACATCGAGGCTTAACTAAGAGCATCCGCACCCAAACCTGTTATTTTCAATCGATTAAACTCTGTCACCGAGTATATCTTGGCGATTATTAATGCTCGATCGACGAATTTCGCTTTACCGAGACGATTTTCGCAGCGGCCGGGTTTCCGCGGGTCCGGCCGGCCCGCCATGATTGTTCCGTCGACACGCGTTGCACGCGCGGCCCGCGAGCCATCGCGGGTTCGCGGTCTAACCGCCGATCGTTCCGCGATCGATCTTGCGCGCCAGAATGATCGATGTGGTCGTGCGCTCGACGCCCTCGAGCGTGCCGATCTGGTCAAGCAGATCGTTGAGCCGATCGGGCGAATCCGCCCTGAGCCATGCCACGTAGTCGTATTCGCCGCTTACCGCGCATAAAAGCTGGACTTCGGGCATCCGATCGAGGCGCTTGAGCACATCCTTGCCGTACTTCGGCGCGAGAATGATGCCGACGTATGCGTAGATGCTCGCATCGAGCACGTCCTGCCCGAGCCGCACGCTGTAGCCTGCAATCACCTGGGTGCGCTCGAGCCGCGCAATGCGGGCCAGGACCGTCGTGCGCGCGACGCCGAGCTGCCGCGCGAGATCCGCGACGCTGGCGCGCGCGTTCGCTTGCAGCAGCGCAACGAGGTTGCGATCGAGTTCGTCGAGTTGATCGAGTCGGGGAGGACGCATGGCGCACGAATGAATGAAAGTGCCGCGATGATAGCGCCGAACGGCCGGCCGCCCAACCCGCCCAATCTCGAAGCGCCGCGAAAACAGATCCGCGCAGATCCGCGCCGTCGATTTCGATTCGTTTCGGTTGTAAGCAGATGTCGCAACGATGTCCGGTACCCCGATACCATGCTACTAATAACGCGGAACGTGCGCCGCTCCTGCCGGCGCGCCCGCGGCCCGTTACCGAACCCTGGCCGCACCACTGCTGGACCATCACTTAGGAGCCACAATGAAAAAGATCCCGCTGACTCTCGCTGCCGCCGCGCTTACGTTGTCGGCGGCGCTCTCGCACGCGCAAACGCCCCCGGCCCCGCCCGCGGCGGCCTCTGGCACGGCGGCCGCGCGCCACGAAGCGCGTGTCGAGGAGCGCATCACGTATCTGCACAATCAGCTCAAGATCACCCCGGCGCAGGAGTCGCAATGGAAAGCGTTCGCCGACACGATTCGCGAGAACAACGAATCGATGGCGCGCCTCTTCCGCGACCGGCTCAACAACAAGAACGCATCGGCGCTTGACGATATCAAGCAGTACGTCGAACTGACGCAGGCAGGTGCCGACGGCGCGAAGAAGCTCGCCGACGCGTTCACGCCGCTGTACACGAGCTTCCCGCCCGAGCAAAAGGCGCTTGCCGACACCACGTTTCGCAACTGGCTGCAGCACCCGGATGCCGGCAAGAGCCGGGCGGGGGTGAAGGAATAAGACCGCCGGTGGACGACGCGCGGCCGCGGTACGCGCCGTCCCGCCCATGTCGGTTGGTCCGGCAGTCCAGCACAGATGCCCCGCACTGGCGCGCGGCATTCCCGTGCGCGCCGTTTCACGTTAAAGTGTCGCGCTTTGATTGACTCCAACCGACATGATCGAACTGCAAAACGTCGACCTCCGCCACGATCCCGATGCAATGCGCGTCATCAAGGACGAGACGGTCCAGGTCGAATTCGCCGCCCGGCCCGGCGAGCTGATGAGCCTCGAAGGCCCAAACCGGTATGCGGCGGCCGACGCGCTCGTCACCGGCTCGACGGGGGATCGCTGGGTGGTATCGCGCGCGCGCTTCGACGCGAAGTACGTGCCTGCCGCCGCTCACGCGCACGGCGAACCAGGCGCGTATCGCAACCTTCCCGTCGTCGTGCTCGCGAAGCGGATGGAGGCTCCGTTTTCGATCGCACGCTCGGCAGGCGGCGACACGTTGCGCGGCAACGCAGGCGATTGGGTCATGCAGTATGCGCCCGGCGATTACGGCATCGTGCAGGCCCAACGCTTCGCGCAGGTATATCGCGCGGCGCCTTGAGCCGCCGTCGAGCGGCCCGGGCGCGGCTGCCCTGCGCTCTCAATCAAGCAAACTCGTCGCCGAGTTCGACGAGCGCCTCGCGCGACACCGCCTCGCCGTTCGCATGCCGTTGCTCGAGCGTGCCGAGCATCGCCTCGACGTAGGCGCGCAGCACCGCATGACTGCGCGCGCGCTGCATCGGCTTCAATTCGAGATAGCGCTTGAGCGCAGCCGGTGCAATGCGCACGTCGAGCGTCATCTTGCGCGGCGTCGCACCGAAGCGCATCGCCAGCCATTGGACAGCAAGAAACCGCCCGGCGTTATCGGCGCGCTCGGCAAAACGCGTCTGCTCCGGAAACAGGTCGCAGATCACGCACGCGAGCGCCTCAAATTCCGCGCTTGCGCAGTCGTACTGATAATCGTCCATCGCGCCCTCTCCTTCAGCGTGCCGTCTGCGTCGCCAGGCGGCGGCACTGCTTGATCAACCCGAGTGCGGAACCTGCGGCCAGCAGCAGATACAGCGCGACCATCGATTCGAACGGGACCGTGCCCGCGCCATACAGAATCGACGGCAAATCGATCAACGGATGCACCACGATCAGCAGCGGCAAAATCCACCACTTGCGCGCCTGCACACCCCGCCACATCGCTATCGACAGCACGACCTGGAACAGGAACCCGGCGACGCGCTCGAGCACCGACACCGAGATCGACGAAGCCGACATCGTCGCCAACATCACCTGGATGCGCAGCGCGAGATCGGGCGGCATCGTCGACAATTGCTCGTTGAGCGCGCCGCGGTTCGCGAGCCATGCAAGATAGGCCCATTGTGCGAGCACGACGACGCCGGCGAACCACGCCTGCGCGCCGCCGAAACCGAGCCCGTAGCCGAGCCCGCGGCCGCCGCCGGCCGACGGGCCGTAGCGTTTCGCGGCGAAGCGCAGCCCCAGATAGCGGCCGGTTTCCTCGAACAGCGCGGCGATGAGCGCGCCCGACACGGCAAACACGGCAGGCTTGGACAGCCATGCCACCGTCGCCGGCTGGCTCAGCAACAGCGCATAGAGCCCGCGTTCGAGCAGCGTCGCGAACAGCGTGTAGGCGGCAATGCCGACGATCGCGTCGCGCCTGTCGAGCGCGGCACTCTTGCGGAGCAATCGATAGAGGCCGATCGGCAACAACGCCACGATCAGCGTGGCGACGACGAGCGCGGCCAACGTGACGGGAGCAACAGTCATGACAATCCTTGTTCAAAACGCGCACTGGCTCAGTGCGTGAGCCGCATGATACTCAGCTTGCGGTCGACGCGCGCACGCGCAGCTCGCCGGGCAGCAGCATCTCGCGAAACGCGCCTGTGCCGCCGTCGATCCGCTCATGCACGAATTCGACCGCACGATAGCCGATCGTGTAGGTCGGCTGGCGGATCGTCGTCACGCCGATCAATTCCGCCCAATCCGGATCGTCGATCGCGATCAGCGCGACGCGCGCCGTCCACGCATTGCCGAATCGCGCGTGCAGATGCCGCGCGAGCGCGAGCCCGACGGGCGCGTTCGCCGCGAAGAATGCCGGCCGCGTGCGATGGCCGGCGGCCGCATCGATCCGTGCGTCGAATTCGCTCAGCGCCTCGCGCATCGCGTTGGCATCTTGTAAGTCGAGCACGAGCGTCGGCGCGGGTTGACGGCCGGACGCCGCAAGCTGCGTGCGGAACGCCGCCTCGCGCAGCCGCCGCGAGCTAACGTGCGAAAACGGCTGCACAACGAAATGAATCGATTCGAAACCCTGATCGAACAGATGCCGCAGGGCCAGTTCGACCGCGGCCGTGTTGTCGAGTCCGATGATGTCGGCGTCGAAACCTTCGATGCTGCGATCGACGAGCACCGTCGGAATGCCGCCGCCGCGCAGCGATTTCAGTGCATTCTCGTCGGCGCCGAGCGCGTTGACGACCATCCCCTCGACGCGATAAGTCGTCAGCAATTGCAGATAGCGGCGTTCCATCTCAAGCTCGTTCGCCGCGTGGCAGATGAGCGGCATGTAGCCGAGTGCGTGACACGCGGCTTCGACGCCGCCCAGCACTTCGACGGTATAGGGGTTCGTCAGGTCGGCGGCGAGCAGCCCGAGCAGGCGGTTGCGGCCGCGTTTCAAGCCGCGCGCCATCTGGTTGGGGCGATAGTTCAGGCGTGCAATCGCATCTTCGATGCGCTTGCGCAAGTCGGCAGACAATACGTTCGTTTCGCCGTTCAAATAGCGTGAGACGCTGGTCTTGCCCGTGCCCGCTTCGCGGGCGACGTCGCTGATCGTCGCGGGACGCAACGAGCGGTTTCGAGAATCAGTCACTGGGTCGCCTCGCGACAAGCAGCCCGCGCCGCTGGCCAAACGAGCGGGTCATTGTTGTTCGACGGACCGGCCAACGCGCGATATCTGACGCCAGCCCGATCCGGCCACGCAAAACGATAGGAAACGGCGCATCGACACGGCGCCTTACGTGCATCGCCGTGCATCTCGCATGGGCGATGAGCGGCGATCATAACGCAGCCCATCGGACCGTACCAAGATGTCCGACTCTAGCGGCGGCGCAAGCGCGTCGCCTCAGTAAGCGGAATGAAGGTTGCGCGGCGCGCCGGGCACGACGCCGGCCGCCGGCTCATTGACCGCCCGCGGCACGCGTCAGCACGTCGCGATTGACGATGTTGCGCGAGAGCTTGCCGTCGAGCGCGGCGATCAGGTTTTCGGCCGCGCAGCGCGCCATCGCGTGCCGCGTCTCGTGCGTGGCCGAGCCGATGTGCGGCAGCGCGACGACGTTCGGCAGTGCCAACAGCGGCGAATCGGCGGCAAGCGGCTCACGTTCGAACACGTCGAGCCCGGCTGCGCGGATGGTGCCGGCGGCAAGCGCGGCGGCGAGCGCCGCCTCGTCGACCACGGGCCCGCGCGACGCGTTCACGAGGATCGCACTACGCTTCATCATCGCCAGCTCGCGCGCGCCGATCAGGTGGCGCGTCTCGTCGGTCAGCGGCACTTGCACGCATACGAAATCGGCCTGCGCCAACAGCGTGTCGAGTTCGACGCGGCGCGCGCCGTATCGCGCCTGCGCGTCGGGATTCGCGCTGCGATTCGTATATAACACCGGCATCTGGAAGCCGAGCGCCGCGCGCCGCGCCACCGCCGCGCCGATGCGCCCGAGCCCGATGATTCCGAGCGTCTTGCCGTGCACGTCGGTGCCGTACAGCGCTTCGCCGATGCTCTGCCGCCAATTGCCCGCCTTCACGAATTCGGCGAGTTCGACGACGCGCCGCGCGCTCGCAAGCATCAGGGCGAACACCGTATCGGCGGTCGACTCCGTCAGCACGTCCGGCGTATGCGCGAGCACAATGCCGCGCCGGGTCAGATCGTCGACGTCGAAGTTGTCGAAACCGACCGAGATCGTCGACCACGCGCGCAGGCGCGGCGCGCGCTCGAGCAACGCGGGCGTGATCTTCAGGCTCGCGCCGAGCGCGCCTTCGGCGTCGCCGAGCGCTTGCGCCAGCGCGTCGGCGCCGTCGACGATGCTCACATGCGCGTGCTCGCGCAGATACGCGAGCACGTCGTCAGACAGCGGCTTGTAGACGACGATACGATGCTTCATCGATTCATTTTCCTTGCAGCGGATGGGCGAGCGGCGGCGCCGTGTCCGCCTGCCGCACCGACAGCGTCAGCACGACGGCCAGCACGAGCGCGGCGCTCATGAAAGCATAGGAGGCGGCGGGCGAGCCCGTCGCGCCGTTCAGATAACCGACGACATACGAGCCGACGAACGAGCCGAGCGCGCCCATGCTGTTGATCAACGCCATTGCGCCGCCCGCGACGTTCTTCGGCAGCAGCTCCGGCACGATCGCGAAGAACGGCCCGTATGGCGCGTACATCGCCGCGCCGGCGACCACGAGCAGCCCGTAGGATATCCAGAAATGCGCGGCGCCCAGCATATACGACGCGGCGAACGCCAGCGCGCCGACGAGCAGGAACGGCCAGACGAAACGCTTGCGCGAACCGAGCTTGTCGGACGCCCACGACGCCGCGAGCATCGCGATCACCGCCGCCAGATATGGCAGCGCCGACAGCCAGCCGGTCTCGACCATGCCGAGCGACGAGCCGCTTTTCACGATCGACGGCAGCCACAACACGAAACCATACACGCCGATACTCCAGCAAAAATACTGCGCGCACAGCCGGATCACCGCCGGCGAGCGAAACGCGTCGCGATAGTTGCGCACGGGCTTGAGCACCGCCTGCTCGGCCACGAGCGCGGCATCGAGCGCGCGCTTTTCGTCGGCGCTGAGCCAGGCCGCCTGCGCGGGCTTGTCCTGCACGATGAACCACCAGCACACCGCCCAGACGATTGCCGGCACGCCTTCGGCGACGAACATGTGACGCCAGCCGAATTCGTGCACCAGATAGCCCGAGACGACCGACATCCACAGCACCGTCACCGGGTTGCCGAGAATCAGGAACGTGTTCGCGCGTGAGCGCTCGTGCTTCGTGAACCAGTTGCTGATGAAGATCAACATCGCGGGCATCACCGCTGCTTCGACGACGCCGAGCAGGAAACGGATCGCCATCAGCGACGGGATGTTCGTGACGATCCCCGTCGCCGTCGCGCACGCGCCCCACAGCACGAGGCTCCAGAACACGAGCTTCTTCACGCTGCGCCGTTGCGCGTAGATCGCGCCCGGAATCTGAAAGAAGAAGTAGCCGAGAAAGAACAGTGCGCCGATCAGCGACGACAGCGCCTTGCTGATGCCGAGATCTTGATTGATGCCGGCCGCGGCGGCAAAGCCGTAATTCGCGCGATCGAGATAGGCGAGGCTATACGTGATGAAGACGATCGGCATGATCGTCCACCAGCGGCGAGGCGCAAGTATTGCTGGCATGAAGCGTGTCCCCTGTGTCGATGTCGATGGGAATTGGCGCTTTAGCGCTTACTCCCATCCCATGCCACGGTTGGATGGAGTGCGTGCTTCAGCACCTACTCCATCCCCTTGGCGGTCGATGGGAGTTGGCGCTTTAGCGCTTACTCCCATCCCATGCCACGGTTGGATGGAGTGCGTGCTTCAGCACCTGCTCCATCCCCTTGGCGGTCGATCGGAGTGGGCGCTAAAGCGCCCACTCCGATCCCTTATCACCCGCGCGGCATACGCTGCCGGCGCGCGGCTCGCCGCGATTGCGTCCACCCCGAGCCGGCACGAACGGCCCGCCGCGCGCCCGCCCCCCGTCCGTCAATCGGCCCGGTCGGCCGCGCTTTCGATCCGATCGAGCTGCGCGCGCGTCGGCAAGCCTTCCGAATCGCCGATCACCTGGATCGCGAGCGCACCGATGCGATTGCCGCGCACCACCGCCTCGGCGATCGCGCGGCCTTCGAGCAGCGCGCTGACGACGCCGACCGCAAAGCCGTCGCCCGCACCGACGGTATCGACGACCCGTTCGACACGCTCGGCCGCCACCGTGCCCTCGTCCCCGTCGTCCGTCCGGAAGTACGCGCCTTCGGCGCCGAGCTTGATGACCACGCCGCGCGCGCCGCGCGCCAGATAGAACTCCGCTATATCGGCGGGCGCATCGCGGCCGGTGAGCTGCCGGCCTTCGGCCAGCCCCGGCAGCACCCAGTCGGCGAGCGCCGCGAGCGCGTTCAGCGTGCTCGCCATCGCGTCGGGCGACGGCCATAGCGTGGGCCGCAAATTCGGATCGAACGACACCGTCTTGCCTGCGTCGCGCATCGCGTGCGCGAGATGAAACGCGAGTTCGCGCGACGTATCGGACAATGCGGGCGCAACGCCAGTCAAATGCAGATGCCGGGCGCCGAGCACATATTCGGCGATGTAGTCATCGAGCGACAGACGGCTCGCGGCCGAGCCCTTGCGAAAATATTCGACCACCGGGTCCGCGCCGTGCATCGCACGCGACTTCAACTGAAAGCCAGTCGGATAACGCGCATCGACGCTCACACACGACGCGTCGATGTGCTCGCGCGCGAGCGTGTCGAGCACATAGCGGCCGAACGAGTCCTGGCCGATGCGGCTCACCCAGCCGACCCGGAAACCCAGCCGCGCGAGGCCGATCGCGACGTTCAGCTCGGCGCCCGCGATGCGCTTGGCGAAATGCGTCGCGCTTTCCAGCGGGCCGGGCTCGTCGGCAACGAACATCGCCATCGCTTCGCCATAGGTAATGACGTCGAGCGGGACTTGCATGATATTGAATGGCTCCTTCGTGATCGTGACAGTGGGCATCGTTGTATGCGCTGCTCGCGGCGCGGCGCGGCGCCGGCGTCAAGCTTAGCTCGTTGCGGACCGGGCGGGCAGCTCCGTCATGCGGCCGCGAGCCACGCCACGCGCGCCGCCGCGTCGTCGGCGA
>NZ_FXAN01000106.1 GCF_900176645.1 Burkholderia singularis | reverse complement strand
GCGGGGGAGCGGGTGGGGCGAGCGTAACCGGCGTGACGGGCTCGGCTCAGATCGGCAAGTACGTCAGCAATGGCGCGATCAGCACCATCGCGACACCCGCGATCATCATCGTGAGGCTCGACACGACACCTTCCTCGCTGCCGATCTCGCGCGCCTTCGCCGTGCCGACCGCATGGGCGGCCGCGCCGAACAGCGCGCCGCGCGCGAGCCTGGAGCGCAGCGGCATGAGCGCGAGCACCAGTTCGCCGACGAGCATTCCGCAAATGCCGGTGGCGATCACGAAGAGCGCGCTCAGATCGCGCGGCGCGTGAATCCGGTCGGACACCGCGAGCGCGAACGGCGTCGATATCGAACGCGTGACGAGACTGCGCTGCAATTCGGGCGACAGATGCAGCGCCTTCGCAAGCAGCAGCGAGCCGCACACCGCGGCAACAATGCCCACCACGACGCCGACCGACAGCGAGAACCAGTGCCGCCGCATCAGCTCGCGGTATTCGTAGATCGGCACGGCGAATGCGATCGTCGCCGGGCCCAGCAGCCACATCAACCAGCGCGTATCGCGCAAGTAGACCGGGTAGGGAATGCCCGTCAGCGCGACGAACGCAACGAGCAGCGCCGGCACGAACACGAGCGGCGAGAAAAACAAGGTTTTGCGGTACGCATAAAGGCGCTTCGACGCGAAATAAAGCGCGATCGTCAGCACGAAGCAGCCGGCGGAGATCGCCGTGTTCGCGGGCTCGGCGAGCAGCGCGCAGGCGGGTGTCGTCATGATGTCGTCGAATGAAATGGAGCGCCGGACAACGGGCAACGCGCTCAGCACCCCGCGCACGGGCGCGCGCGGCGGCGTTCGGCCCGCGTGCGCGAAAGCGCGAGCCGCCGCTCGAAGCCCGCCGCGATATCGACCGCGACGGCAACCGAGCCCATCACGAACACCGTGCCCGCGACGACGACGAGCGCCAGCCGCCAGCCGTCGTCGCGAAACAACCCGCCATATTGGACCGCCGCGACAGTCGCCGGAATAAAGAACAGCAGCATGTCGGACAGCAGCCAGTTCGCGCCGTCCTTCACCCAGCCGGGCGCGATGCCGCCCGACAGCAGCAGGACAAGCAGCACCGCGAGCCCGACCACGCCCGACGGCACGGGCACGCCGAGCTTACGGACGGCCCAGTCGGTCGCAGCCCACAACGCGGCGAGCGCGACGGTCTGCAGCACGATGCGCGCCGTGCGGTGCAGGCCCGCTGCGCGCGGCGCTGTCGCGGCCGGGCGTTTCGTCACGACGTCCTCCTGATCCCTTGCATTACCAAACGGAGTCAGTATAGGATTCACGCAGACATAAATAAAATGACTTGATTTTATAAAAATCATTCCGTTTTGGAATTCTTCGCCGAATTCCTTATCGAACTCGTGACGGCCCGTTCGCCGAAGGAGATATCGATGGAGCTGCGCGCGCTGCGTTATTTCATCGAAGTGGTCAGACAGCAGAGTTTCACGGTTGCGGCCGAGCAGATGCACGTCACGCAACCGACGATCAGCAAGATGGTGAAATCGCTCGAAGACGAGATCGGCTCGCCGCTGCTGCTGCGCGACGGCCGCCAGATGGTGCTGACGGATGCCGGCCGCATCGTGTTCCAGCGCGGCCAGGACGTGCTCGCCGCGCATGCGCAGCTACAGGCCGAGCTGAACGACCTGGGCACGCTCGGGCGCGGCGAGCTGACGATCGGCATTCCGCCGCTCGGCGGTGCGCTGTTCACGCCGGCAATCGCCGAATTCCGCGCACGCTATCCGAAGATCGAGCTGAAGCTGTTCGAGCAAGGCGCGCGGATGATCGAAGCCGCGCTCGTGTCGGGCGAGCTGGAGCTGGGCGGGGTGCTTGAGCCGGTCGATCCGGCCGTGTTCGACGTGCTGCCGATGGTGCGCGCGCCGCTATGGCTCGTCGCGCGCCGCGGCGCCCGCTGGGACACCGCCGCGACAGTGCCGCTCGCCGATCTGGCAGGCGAGCCGTTCGTGTTCTACGCGGAAAGCCTCGCGCTGCACGACGCCGTGCTCGACGCATGCCGACAGGCCGGCTTCGCGCCGCAGGTCGTGAGCCGCAGCGGGCATTGGGATTTCATGGCGGCACTCGTGCACGCAGGCGTCGGCATCGCGCTGCTGCCCGCACCATACTGCCGGCGGCTCGACGCCGCGCAGTTCACGTGCCGGCCGATCGTCGAGCCGGAAATCACCTGGGCGATCGCGATCGGTTGGCTGAAGAAGGGCTACCTGTCGCACGCGGCGCGCGCATGGCTCGACGTCGCGCGCGAGACGCTGCCCATCGATCCGGGCGACGATCTCGCGTTT
This sequence comes from Burkholderia singularis, assembly GCF_900176645.1. Taxonomy (GTDB): domain Bacteria; phylum Pseudomonadota; class Gammaproteobacteria; order Burkholderiales; family Burkholderiaceae; genus Burkholderia; species Burkholderia singularis. Next base: position 147,531 of record NZ_FXAN01000106.1, on the reverse strand, counting down.
GGCGGCTTGCGCATGCATCCGCGTTGAGATCTGCGATGTGCGGCCCGATGCGCGATGTGCAGTGCAGGGGGCGCATTACGCAGCGGCCGCCCGCGCCGGCGCGTCGCGTCAATGCCCCATCGCCACGCCCGCACCCTTTTTCGGCTTGGTCACCCAGACGAGCGCGGCCAGCGCGACGAACGCGAGCGTCGACAGAAAAAAGAAATCGTTCGTCGCCATCATGTAGCCCTGCTGCGTGACGATCTGGTTGATCTGCGCCGACGACACCTGGCCGGCGATACCGAGCTGCGCGAGCGCATCCTGGTACGCCTGCGTGTTCTGCGCATAGACGCTCACCGCCTCCGACAGCCTCGCATGGTGATAAATCGCATCGTTTTCCCAAAACGTCGTGCTGATCGCCGTGCCGATCGCGCCGGACAGCGTGCGCAGAAAATTCGACAGCCCCGACGCGCTCGCGAGCCGCTCGTCGGGGATGCTCGACAGCGTGATCGTCGTCATCGGTACGAAAAAGCACGCGACGCCGATCCCCTGGACAAGCCGCGGCATGATCACCTGGCCGAACGACACGTCGAGCGTAAACGTCGCGTTCCAATACGACACGCCCGCGAACACGATGAACGCGAAGCACGCGATTATCCGCGCGTCGAGCCGCTGAATGTTGCGGCCGATGATCGGCGAGAGCACCAGCGCGAGCAGCCCGACGGGCGCCGTGGCCAGGCCCGCGAGCCCGGCCGTGTAGCCCATCACGGTTTGCAGCCACAGCGGGAAGATCACGACGATGCCGAAGAACGTCATGAAGCCGAACGCGATGATCAGCACGCCGAGCGCGAAGTTGCGGTCCTTGAACAACGACAGATCGACGACAGGCTCCTTCTCGGTCACCTCCCAGACGATCATGAACGCGAGCGAGACCACGGCGATCAGCGCGAGCGTCGTGATGAACGTCGAGTTGAACCAATCACGGTCCTTGCCGAGATCGAGCATCATTTGCAGGCTTCCGACGCCGAGCACGAGAAAGGTCAGCCCGATCCCGTCGATACGCTGCTTGCTCGTCTTCGTTTCGCGGCCGCGCAGCAGAAAATACGCGCACGCGGCCGAGAACAGGCCGATCGGCAGATTGATGTAGAAGATCCACGGCCACGTGTAGTTGTCGGTGATCCAACCGCCCATCACCGGGCCGAAGATCGGCGCGACAACCACCGTCATCGCCCATAAGCCGAGTGCGAGCCCGCGTTTCGCGCTCGGATAGCTGCGCATCAGGATGGTCTGCGACAACGGCACCATCGGACCGGACACCAGGCCCTGCAGCAGCCGGAACGCAATCAGCGATTCGAAATTCTCGGCGAGGCCGCACAGCGCCGACGCGATCGTAAACGCCAGCACCGACAGCGTGAAGAGCCGCACCTCGCCGACGCGCCGCGCCAGCCAGCCGGTCAGTGGCACCGCGATCGCGGAGGCGACCGAGTACGACGAAATGACCCACGTGCCTTCGCTCGTCGCGACGCCGAGACTGCCCGAGATCGTCGGCACCGCGACGTTTGCGATCGACGTGTCGAGCACCTCCATGAACGTGCCGAAGGCGAGCCCGGCAGTCAAAAGCACGAGCGCGGCGCCCGAAAACGGCGCGGGCTCGGCAGTGGAAGGGGTGACGGGAACCGTCGCCATGCTGGCCTCCTAACGGGCTTCAATTGCCCGGCATCCTGCGCATCGACCATGCTTCGGTCGATCATTTCAATCAATAAGTAAGTGACTTGTCAGCTTCTGCTCAGACAGATAAATATCCGGCCAGTCCGCCACGATCCTGCGTCTTTTCCGGCGCAACCCGGCTCCGTCAGCCGCCGAGCGTCTGCGCGCCGGCGGTCTCGAGCGCGTTGCCGCACGAATCGGCCGCGACCGATCCGTTCGCGATGACGCGCTGCAGCAGGGCCGTCAGAAGTTTGAGTTCGTCTGCCGTAAAACCCTCGAGCTGCGCATTCAGCGTGGCCGCGATCGCGCCCGGCAATGCCTGCGCGGCTTGCGCGCCGCGTTCGGTCAACGCAAGCTCGATCACACGGCGGTCCGATTCGCTGCGCGCACGCGCGATGAAGCCCTTGCGTTCAAGCCGGTCGAGCATCCGCGTCATCGAGCCACTGTCATAAGACAGCTTGCGCGACAGCTCGAACGGCGTGCGCGCGTAGCCGCGCGCCAGCAGCAGAATCACGCCGATCTGCTGCGCGGTCAGCTCGAGCGGGCCAAGCGCGCGGTCCAGCCGCTCGATCAACAACTGCCGCGCCTTCGTCAAATAAAAGCCGACGTTCGATTCAAGCTCGATGTGTTCGGGGTCGTAGAGGCCGCTCATGCTCGCCGGGACGCCTGCGTTGATTGCGGTTGCTGCAACAGTGCATTCCAAGGAAAGACGCCGCCAGTATCTTGAATATTGGTTGCTTAGTCAATATTATTTCAGGCAATGAGTTACGCGCGATGCGCTGCCCGAGACGATGTTCTGACCGTTTGCTTACGCACGCCGTGTTTCGGCGTGCGTACCGAGGATTGACCGCCATGCCGCCCCTGAAACGAGCCGCGCGCACATTGCGCCGCAACCTGACCGATACCGCTCGCCATACGCTTTGCGCTCCGCATCGCGGCTGGAAGATCGCGCTCTATGTGGCGATGCTGATCGTGCCCGGCGGCTCGCTCGCGGCGCTCGGGTTCGCGTGGTTCGACCATCGCCGGCAGCGCACGGCTCGCGGCAGCACGCGGGCGGCATCCACCCGGGAGCCTTCGGCGCAGCTTTGCCTGCCCGCCGCGCCTCCTCAGCCGGTGCGCTGCCCGTAATAAGCCGGGCAGCAGGCGCGCGGCGCGTTTGACATCCGCGTTTACATCCGTAACGCACGGTAATCCGTCCCCTTGAGCCGGTAACACATCCTGCGGCGCACGCGCTTTACCCTAGCGGCTGCGCAATTGCGCAGCCGTCAGTTACCATTTGGCCACGCCGCCGGCGTCACGGCCTGTTTATGCGAATCGCAGGCCGCGTCGCCCGCTTGCCCGCCCAGGGCGGCAGCCTCGACAGGAATCCAAAGCATGCCGCATGTCCCCTGCCCACGTGCGCGCCGCGCGCTGAGCATGGCCGTCGCCGCCGCGACGGCCATGCTCGTCGCCGGCTGCGCGCTCGGGCCTGATTATCAGCGTCCCGCCGCCACGATCCCCGCCGCCTACAAGGAAGCGCCGCCCGGCTGGAAAGTGGCGCAGCCGGCCGATCGCGCAGACCGCGGCCCATGGTGGACGATCTACGGCGATCCGCAACTCGACGCGCTGGTCGACAAGCTCAACGCATCGAATCAAACGGTCGCGCAATATGCGGCGGCGTACCGCCAGGCGCGCGCGCTCGTCGCGCAAGCGCGCGCGTCGTATTTCCCGACGCTCGGCGTAACGGCAAGCGGCTCGCGCGCGGGCAGCGCGGCAACGACAAGCTCAATCGCGCGCAACACCGTCAGCAATAGCTACAACGTCGGCCTCGACGCATCGTGGGAGCCGGACCTGTGGGGTAAGGTGAGCCGCACCGTCAGCGCGCAGAAGGCGAACGAAGCGGCGGCCGCCGCCGATCTTGCGAACGCGCGGCTGTCCGCGCAGGCAACGCTTGCGCAAACCTACTTCCAATTGCGCACCGCCGATGCGACGCAGAAGCTGCTGGACGATACCGTCGCGTCATACCAGAAATCGCTGCAGTTGACGGAAAACCAGTATGCGCAGGGCGTGGCCGCACGCTCGGACGTGATCCAGGCGCAAACGCAATTGCAGTCGGCGCAAGCGAGCGCGATCGATAACGGCATTGCGCGCGCGCAATACGAGCACGCGATCGCGACGCTCATCGGCGAGCCCGCGTCGACGTTTTCGCTGCCGCCGCTACCGCTCGCCGCCGAGCCGCCGGCCATGCCGATCGACGTGCCGTCGGCGATCCTCGAACGGCGGCCCGACATTGCCGCCGCCGAGCGGCGCGCGGCCGCGGCGAACGAGCAGATCGGCGTCGCGATCGCCGCGTTCTTTCCGACGCTCACGCTGTCGGCGTCCGGCGGCTTTCAAAGCTCCGTGTGGTCGCAGCTTTTCACGCTGCCGGCGCGCTTCTGGTCGGTCGGGCCGCAACTCGCCGCGACGCTGTTCGACGCGGGCTTGCGCGCCGCGCAGACCGAGGCCGCGCGCGCGACCTACGATCAGGACGTCGCCGCTTATCGGGCCGCCGTGCTGTCCGCATTCCAGGATGTCGAGGACAACCTCGCATCGCAGCGCATCCTCGAGCAGGAGATCGGCGTGCAGCGGCAAGCGGTCGACTCCGCTCAGCACGCGCTCGATATCGCGCTCAATCAATACAAGGCGGGCACGGTCGGCTATTTGAACGTGTTGACCGCGCAGACGACCGCGTTCAGCGCGCGGCAGAAGCTCACGACGATCGCCGGACAGCGGATGGTGTCGTCGGTCGGTCTCGTGAAAGCGCTCGGCGGCGGCTGGGACGTCTCGCAGATCGCCGGCGAGGCGGCGCGCACGCCAGCGCCAGGATCAGCGCCGGTCAACGCAGCACCTGCGAACACGCGCGCGACATCGGCCGCTCCCGAGGCCGCGACGCGGGCGAACGCGCCTGCCGTCGCACAACGCTAACGCCGCCGGTTCAGCTTTGCCCGTGACCGCGCGGCGTGGGCGGCCGGCTCGGCGGCCGGCACGACTCGACCAGCCGCTTGCGCCCACTCGAGCGGCACGGCCCCGCCGCCACGCTCAGCGCGCGCCGTCCCCATAAACGAGCGACACCGAACCGTCGCCGATCGGCCGGCCGAGCAGGTTCAGCAGGCCCGCGAGATTGTCGCGCTGCTCGGGCGTCGCGCTCGCGGTGCCGTGAAACGACGCGCCGGCCGCACCGAAATTCCCTTGTCCCGACATCATCAGCGGCCCCTTCACCGTCGACAGATCGAGCGTCGAATTCGCGCCGCCTGCTTGCAGCACGGCGCGGTACGATCCGAGCGGCTTCACGCGTGACAGGCGCGAACTCATGTCGGTGATCGTCACGGTAAGCTGGCCGAAGGCATCGTTGCCGATAAGCCGCCAATCGGTCCAATCGAGCCGCACGTCGCCTTGCAGGTCGAGCGTGTTGAACGGCGTGCCGAGGCCCGCGAGCAGCGAGGCCGGCACGGCCATCGTGCCCGCCGACAGCACCGCGCTGCGCGGCGTCGCGTCGAGCACGACAGCATCGGGCATCGCATCGGTGTGGCGCAGCCGCATCCGCACGCGCCCCGTGAAAAGCGGCCAAAACTCGGTGCGCCATTCGATGCGCCCCGGCAGCAGCGTCGATGCGCTGCGATCCGTGCCGGGCGCGAGCAGCAGCGTCGCCGAGCCTTGCCACAGCGAGCCGTCCGGATCGACGAGATTGACATGGCCGCCCGTCGCTTTGGCGAACTGCGGCGTCACCCACGCGGCGGGCAACAGCACGACGAGCACAACGAGAATCGACAAGCCGCCGACCAGCGCCCACGGCAACAGGCGGCGAATACGCATGGCAACGGTCATCGGCGCGCGCATCCCCGCGTGCCGCTAACATGAATGGCCCTGAACATGCCGGCGCTCACTTCGTCGACGCCGGCTGCAGCACGGCCGTCAGATCCACTTGGCCGTCGTCCTTCAACGCCGTGGCGTGCGCTTCGACAACTTGCGCCTTGAACTGGTGGCGCACGTCGTCGAGCCACTGCGTCCACACGGGAAACGCCGCGTTCTTGAGCTGAATCTGCACGCCGCTGCCGACGAGCTGCGGCGGCCCCGCGACCGCGAGACCGTGATCGGACAGCGACGATGCAAGCGCGTCCTTCAATGCGAGGCCGGTCGGCGCGACGCCTTGCGCGGCGGCGGCAAGCGTGCGCGCCTCGTTGGCTTGCGCGTTCATCTGCGCGAGTTCGTGACGCATCGTCGGCAACTCGCGCTGAATGCGCGCGCGGCCCTCCTGTGCGGGCGACCACAGCACCGAATAGGCGATCGCGATCGCGAGCACCGCGCCGCCCCAGCCGAGCAGCTGCTTCTCGCGCGTCGTGCGGGCATCCCAAAACTGGCTCAGCGCTTCATTCAACTCCGTTTTCATGACCGGCTCCGAATCGTCCATTTACCCGTGCTGCTGTCGATTTCGCCCGTCAGGCCGTTGCGCGACAGACGCTGGCCGAAATCCGGATCGACCTTCGTCTCAGGCTTGAAGCCGACATCGAGCCGGCGATCGTGATAGTCGAGCGACGCGATACCGTTCGGCGGCAGCGGGCCGAGCGAACGGGCGAGGCCGCTCGCAAGCGACAGAAAATCGTTCGGCGACAGCTCGCCCGCCGCGATGCGCAACTGGTCGAGCTGGCGCGTCATCTGCGCGGCCGGATCGAGCACGGTCGTCGTCTTCGGGAACGCCGTCAGAAGCGTCTCGGTGATCTGCGCCGACAACGCATCGCGCTCGCGCGCGAGCTTCCACCAATGCGCGTTCACGCCGATCACCGCGACCACGAGCGAGGCGGCTGCAAGCGCGAGCGGAACGCGCAGGCGCGTGAGCGTCGCGCGGTCGAAGCGCCACGGCGCGAATTCGAATTCGAACTGGCACAGATCGAAACGCTCGTCGAGCGCGCGGCGCGCGAATGCATCGAACGGCCAGATCGCGGCGCCCGGCACGAGCCGCTTGTCGTCGAGCGGGCGCACCGACGCGAGCTGCGGCTGCGCGCCCGGCTCGCCGAGTTCGTACAGTTCGAGCGGCGTGCCGTCCGCGAGCGCTTCGAGCGTCGCGGCCACGGCGGGCAGCGGCGCGGCGAAGCCTTCGCCGAGCGCACCGCGCGCAAGCGCCAGCTCGACGCGCGGCGCGGCGGCCGTCGGCGGCACGGCATCGGCCGATTCCTCGGCGAGCGACGGCGCGCTCGCCGTCGCGGCCAGCCCCAGCGCGAGCGCGACGATCGGTTCGTGCAACTGCGCGCCCAGCATGGGCTCGCCGGATACGGCTGCGCCGTCGTCCACGCTGGGCGGCGTGAGCACCGAACCCGCCGCGCCGGCGGCGGTGCCAAGCGCAGCGTCGTGTGCGGCTGCCACGGCGGCATGCTCGCGTGGCGCGCCGTGCGCGCCTTGCACGGCATCGGCATCGGCGCGCGCTGCCGCACGCTGCTGCTGCGGCGGCGGCAGGCAGCGGGTCGCGGGCACCGCGCGCAAATGGCGATGGCCCGCCGCCGTAAATGCATCGACGATGAACCGGAACCACGCGCGATCGATCACCGCGAGCACGCGCCGCCCGTCGGCTGCCGCTGTCGGATCGACCGCGATATGGCAGCCCTGCGGATCCTGGATCAACTGATCCTCGATGATGTTCGGCAATGCCTGCTTGAGCTTCGGCCCCTTCAACGGCGGCACCGTCTGCTCGAGCAGCAGCAAATCGCGCGCGGCGACGACGAGCACCGTCGTCGCCGCCTGCGGCAGCAACGTGAGCGACGCGCGGCCCGCGCGCTGCGCGTGACCGCTCTTGTCGACGAGCGCAAACGGCAGCTCCGGCCATTGCCATTCCTGCAACGGCACGGCCGGCTCGCGCGGCGGCAATAGGACAATCAACGTGCTCAAGGGCTCATCTCCAGAGAATGGCGTTGTTATAACTGGTCGCGGATGCGCACGATGCGCGTCGTATGCGTGGTCGGATCACGATACACGAGCGACGTGCGATCGATTGTCGCGCGATCGTGCTCGATGCGGCCATGCACGAGGAAATAGCTGGAATTGACGTCGATCTGCGTCGAATCGACATTCACATTCGGTGCGCCCGCGCCTCGCAACGCAAGCTGCACTTCGCCGACGTTGCGGAAAAACACCGTCTCGCGCCGCGACACGAGCGCCTGCGCCGACGACACCGACATCCCCGGCACGAGCGCTGCGACCACCTCGGCGGGCGCGGTATTCAGGTTCACCGGCGTCGTCGTCGGCAGCACCGTGACGAACGGGCGCAGGCGCTCGACCATCTCGGGCGTCACGCCTTCGACGTCGAGCAGCGAATCGATGCTCGTCATCACGAGTGGCGTGGGGCCGCGGCCGTCGCCGCCCGCGAGCCCCGGATCGTCGGTGAAATTGCTGCCGCCGCCGCTATCGGGCATCGGCTCGGGCGCATTCGCGGCACCGGGCAGCGTGGCGGTCTGGAAACGCGTGGCCGATTGCTTGAGCCCCGCGCGCACGCGCCGCGCGATGACCTTGGCAAGCTGCTGGTCGAGGCCGAGACTCGTCAACAGCCGCTGGAACGTCTGCACCTGCGACGCATTCAATTGCAGCGCGCCCGGCGTGGCCGCCGACACCAGATTGCGCAAATTGAACTTCGCCTGCGCATCCTCGATCGAGCCGGACAAATAAGTATCGGAAGTATCGGTCGCGTCGGTCACGCCGATCTTGCCGAGAAAATCCGACAGCTTCGTCTTCGCAATCGGCGCGGCCCAGATACCGCCGAGATACGTGACGCCCGGCGCCGTATCGCCTTCTGAGCGCAGCACCATCCGGGTCCAGTCGAGCGCGCCTCGCGCGATCCACTGCGCCTGCGCGAGCAGCCGCTGGTTTTCGATCCGGCGCACCTGCACCTGCTGGCGCCACAGCATCCCGGAGACGAGGATCGCCGACAGCGCGACGACGAGCAACGCGCTGATGATCGCGACGCCGCGCTCGCGGGCGCGAACGGACCGGCATGCCGGCGTGACCGCGTGGCGGCGTGAAGTCAGACGCACGACGAAGGCAAATGCGCGCATGCCGCTACTCCCCGACCAGAAAAACGCGGGTGATCGGCGCATGCAGCGACGTCGCACCGATGCTGACCTCCAGCCCCGTCACCGCGCGCGGCGGCGGCGCATTGCCGAGCTGCGGCACCTTGATCGCATCGTTGTTCTGCGCGAGCGCGCTGTCGGCATCGGGCATGCTGGTCGTCCAGCCGACTTTCGGCACATAAAGGCGCGCATTGATCATGCCGACTCCGCGCATCAGCGGCACCGCGCTCCAGCCTTCGGTGTCGCCGCCTTGCAGCGTGCGGCGCAACGTATCGGCATCGCCGACCGGCGGCGACGCGTAGCGCACGACGCGGCCGCCGGAAATCCGGTAACGCACCACCACGAGCCGCGGCGCAACGCCCGGCGCGTCGAGCGCGCGCACGATCTGCAACGTATCGCCCGAGACGCGCACGGCGGGCTGGCCCGCTTCGTCGTCGGTCGCGGCAAGGCGCGCGTCGATGCGCATCTGGTCGAACATCTGCGCGAACACGCGTTCGTCCTCCATCGCGGCCGACACCTTCTCGCGGCCGCGAATGATCTGGTCGAGCCCGCGCCATGACAGGATCGCGATCACCGCGAGAATCGTGATCGCGATCATCATCTCGATCAGCGTGAAGCCGCGCTGCGCGGACTGCGCCCGCGCGCCAGGCCCGGCGGCCAAGCGAGCAGGCCGGGCGCGGCCCCGTCCGCGAACCTGCCGCGGGCAGCCGTCTGCGCAAACGCGGCGTTTAAAGCGAACGGTTGGTTTCATTCGCGACCACCGTCACCATTTGCGCGAGCACGCCAGCATGACCGTTCATCGACACCGCGATCTCGACGCGCCGGAAGACCGGATTCGGCGTCGCGCTCACCCGCTGCGTACAGGTCAATGCGACATTGCCTTGCGAGCAATCGAAAGTCTGCGTGCCGATCTCGGGCCACGCGTGCGCGAGCTTAAGCTGCCCGAGCGCGTTATCGGCGCTCCAGCCGGCAAGCAGGCGCGCGTGCAGATCGGTTTCGCTCGTCGCCATCGAGCCCACCGCGCGAATCGACGCCGCCAGCGCAACCGCGATGATCGCGAGCGCGACGAGCACTTCGATCATCGTGAAGCCGCGTTGCGCGAAACGCCGCCGCCGGGAATGCGCGCGGGCGCGCGCGTCACCGGCACGCGAGCGCGTGCGCAAAACGGGGTGGACGGAAGGGCGCATCGTCAGCGCACCTCGTAGCGGCCATTGCCGGTGCCGACGATCGTCACGCTGCCGGCCGCCGAGTAAAGCGTCACGCGCACCGGCATATCGACGCTTTCGGTGCCGAACACGACCCGCTCGGGATGGGTATCCGAGCCCGGATAATCGATCGCCGCGCCCGTCACGCCGCCGTCCCAATCGCGCGCGCGCAAAAGATCGTCGCGCAGCGCGCGCCAGCCGTCGCCGGTGCGCACGTCGAACACGAAGCCATGATCGGTCGGACGCCACGAAATCGGCCGCGCGCGCACCTGCGCTTCGTCGCCGGCCGTCTCGAACAGCATCGCGATGCGCTGCGCCTCCTCGCGCAGATCGGTACGCGGGTTGCGCCGCATCGTGATCGACGCGGCGCCGACGAGGATGCCCGCGATCACGAGCACCACAAGCATCTCGAGCAGCGTGAAGCCGCGCTGCGCGAGCGCTGCCCGCGCGCCCCATCCGGCGGACGGGCGGGCGGCGCGCTCGCACGCGCCACGCTGTGGGACGCAGGCGGAACGGATGCCGGGTCGTGCGTACATCGGAAGGATCGCGCGTCGGGCGGGCAGGGCGTCAGCGGCTTACTGCCACGAGCCGATGTCGGTATCGTTGCCTTCGCCGCCTTCCTTGCCGTCGGCGCCGTAGCTGAACACGTCGATCTCGCCATGCACGCCGGGGTTCAGATACTTGTAAGCATTGCCCCACGGATCGTTCGGCAAACGCTCGAGATAGCCGCCGTCCTTCCAGTTATTCGGGATGGGATCGGTCGTCGGCTTTTGGATCAGCGCGTTCAAACCCTGGTCCTGCGTCGGATAGCGGCCGTTGTCGAGGCGATACAGCTTGAGCGCCTGCATGATGGTGCCGATGTCCTGTTTGGCGGCGATCCGGCGCGCCTCGTCCGGGCGGCTCATGATCTTCGGCACGATCAGCGCCGCCAGAATGCCGAGAATCGCCACCACCACCATGATTTCGATCAGCGTGAAGCCGCGCTGACGGCGGGCTGCCTGCGAGCGGCGAGTAATCCACATTTGCATGAGTGCCTTCCTTTTCATTCAAAAAAGTGCGATGAGCGGACGATGCCCCAAGGAAGGGACTGCCTTCCGACGTATGCGGCACATGCCGCATACGTCCGTCCGCGTGAAGCCGCATTGTAAGGCGTGGCTCACTTCGGGCTTCCACTCAACGCAAATTTCATAATCCTCCGTACAATAACGCGCATGAACGCGCTATCGATCCGGCTCCTTTCCCTCGCCCTGTTCGCGGTACTTTGCGCGACGGCCACTTATTGGGTCATCACGCTGTCCGCGCATCAGGCTCCGCTGCCTGCCGCCGCCGCCCGCGCGCCGGTGCGCACGGAAGACGCCGCGGCGCTGTTCGGCGGTCAGCTCACCCGCAATCCGATACAGGACATCCATCTGTTCGGCATTCTCGCGCTGCGGCGCGGCGCGTCCGCGATTGTCGGCATCGGCGGCGACGCGCCGCACGCGGTGTCGCTCGGCAGCGAGATCGCGCAGGGCGCGAAGCTCGCCGAAGTGCGCGACCGTTCGATCATCGTCGAGCGCAACGGCGCACGCTCCGAAATCTTCCTGCCGACCAACACGCCGTCGCCCGCGATTTACGTCCGCTGATTCACGTTCGCGGACTGACTTCCACCGACGCACAGCCTGCGCGACGCCGGACCGTTCGACCGCGCATCGCGGACGCGATCGCCGCATGCCGCCGCCTCGCTCGAACTTGGCTCGTGATGCCGTGTCGCGCGGCTGCGGCATCCGACCGCGCCACGCCGCAGCGGGCCTGAGCGCTCCGGCCGCCTCCGCATCGGCCGCCGTGCCCGAGATCTGAACTCAGCGCACCGGCCCAGCCACACCGACTGCGTTGCGTCACTGCACCATGTTGTTCAACTCGATGATCGGCAGCATCACCGCCAGCACGATCACGAGCACGATGCCGCCCATCGCCAGAATCAGCAGCGGTTCGAGCAGGCTCGTCAAGAACATGGTCCGGCGTTCCAGCTCGCGCGATTCGCCTTCGGCCGCGCGATCGAGCATCGTCGTCACGTCGCCGGTCGCCTCGCCCGAACGGATCAAATGCACCAACACCGGCGGGAACGTCTTCACGTTGTTGAGCGCGCGCGACAGCGCGGAGCCTTCGCGCACGCGCACGATCGCGTCGTCGATGTTGCCGCGCATCGCGCGGTTCGACAGCGTCTCGCCCGCGGCCTGCAGCGCGCGCAGAATCGGCACGCCGGCGGCGCTCAGAATGCCCAGCGTGCTCGCGAAGCGCACCGTGTTGTAGCCGCGCACCAGCTTGCCGGCGAGCGGAGCGGTCAACAGCCACCGGTCGAACGCGAGGCGCGGCCCGTCGCGCGACAACGTCGTGCGCACCACATAGACAACGACCGCGATCGCGAGCAGGATCGCCCACCACCAATGCCGAACGAAATCGGACAGCGCCATCATCACGATCGTCAGCATCGGCAATTGCTGCTTCGTACTCGCGAATACGTTGACGACCTGCGGCACCACGTAGCTCAACAAGAACGTGACGATGCCAAGCGCGATCAGCGTGACGATCGCCGGATACGTGAATGCGAGCAGGATTTTCTGCCGCAACGCGTTGCTCTGTTCGATGTAATCGGCAAGCCGCGACAGCACGATGCCGAGCTTGCCGGTATGCTCGCCGGCCGCGACAAGCGCACGGTAAATCTCCGGAAAGTCGCGCGGATGCTCGGCGAGCGCGTTCGCGAGCGAATGGCCGCCGAGCACCTCGGCGCGGATCGCGGCCATCAATTCGCGAATGTAATCGCGCTCGGCCTGCTCGGTCAGCACGGCAAGCGCTTCGTCGAGCGGCAACCCGGCGACGAGCAGGCTCGCGAGCTGACGCGTGAGAATTGCCTGCTCGCGCTGCGACAGCTTGCGCCCGAGCGCGAGGCGCTGGCTGCGCTCGCCGCGCGAGCGGCTCGCGGCCGGCTCGACGACGAGCGGAGTCAGCCCTTGCGTGCGCAGTTGTCCGCGCGCATTGCGCGCGCTGTCGGCTTCGACGACGCCTTTTTGCGCACGTCCCGACGCGTCGATCGCTTCGAAACGAAATGCCGGCATGACGCTACGCGCCTCCTGTCACCCGAAGCACTTCTTCGAGCGACGTCGCGCCCGAGGCAAGCCAGCGCTGCGCATCGTCGCGCAGCGTGCGCATTCCGCTTGCCCGGCCGGTGGCGAGAATCTCCGCGTCGGCCGCGTTGCGGTGGATCAGCGTGCGGATCGCTTCGTCCACCACTAACAGCTCGTAGACGCCGCGCCGGCCCGTATAGCCCGAGTGCCCGCATTTGTCGCATCCCACCGGATGCCAGACCGAGCGGCCGTCCTCGTGCCGCTCTTCCTTGCACGCGGGGCACAGCTGCCGCACCAGACGCTGCGCGAGCACGCCCAGCAGCGACGACGCCAGCAGATACGGCTCCACGCCCATGTCGGTCAACCGCGTCACCGCCGAGGCCGCATCGTTCGTATGCAGCGTCGCAAGCACCAGGTGGCCGGTGAGCGACGCCTGCACCGCGATCTGCGCCGTTTCCAGATCGCGGATTTCGCCGATCATGATCACGTCCGGGTCTTGCCGCAAAATCGAACGCAGCGCACGCGCGAACGTCATGCCGATCCGTTCGTTCACCTGCGTTTGCCCGATTCCGGACAAGTCGTACTCGATCGGATCCTCCACCGTCATGATATTGGTCGTCGCCGTCTCGAGCCGCGACATCGACGCATACAGCGTCGTGGTCTTGCCCGAGCCTGTCGGGCCGGTCACCAGCACGATCCCGTGCGGCCGCGAAATCAGCTTGTCGAACTGGGTGAGCGTATCCCGTCCCATGCCAAGCGCTTCGAGGTTCAGCCGCTGCGCGTCTTTCTCGAGCAGACGCAGCACCGCCCGTTCGCCATGCCCGGTTGGCAGCGTCGACACCCGCACGTCCACCGGCCGCCCGCCCACGCGCAGCGTGATGCGGCCGTCCTGCGGCAGCCGTTTTTCCGCGATGTCGAGCTGCGCCATGATCTTGATGCGCGAAATCAACGCGCCGTGCAGCGCCTTTTTCGGCCGCACCACGTCGCGCAACGTGCCATCGACCCGGAACCGCACCACCGACGCGTTCTCGAACGGCTCGATGTGAATGTCCGATGCCTGCTCGCGCGCGGCCTGCGTCAGGAGCGCGTTGATCATTCGGATGATCGGCGCATCGTCTTCCGATTCAAGCAGATCCTCGACCTCGGGGATATCCTGCATCAACCGCGACAGATCGACTTCGCCCTCCACCTCGCCGACGATTTGCGCCGCGCTGCCGTCCTGCCTTGCGTATGCTTGATTGATCGCGAGCGCGAGTTCGTCGGCCGGCACGCGCACGGCGGAGATGGCACCGAAGTTGCGCGCGATCTCCGCGAGCGCCGCGGTGTTGGTGCGCTCGCTGATCCATACTTCGAGCGCGTCCGCGTGCTGATGCGCGACCAGAATCTGACCGGCCTTCGCGAACCCATACGGCAGCAGCCGCGCGGCGAGCGGCGACGGTGCGGCCCGTTCGCCGGACGCGGCGGCGGCGGCAGCGGTGGCGAGTGCTTCGGTCATGGCTGCGCTCCAGGCGCTCCGGCCGGCGGATAAGCGCTCGAGGGCGCTGCATTGGCCGGCGCCGGGGCAGGGGCGGCCGCGCCGCTTCCCGGCTTCGGCGGCCACGCCTGCGAGCGCCGCATTTGGTCCAGATCGAACAGATTCATCGCCGGCGAGCCGCCCTGGCTCGGACCAATCGGCATCGGCGGCACCACCGGGTCATCCTTGTCGCGGATCACGCGGTTATCCGATTTGTATGCGCCCGATACGCCTTGAATGTAGTCGTAGCGGTTTGCGGTCACGGCCTGTGCAGTCTCGCGATCGTTGATGATCACGGGACGCAAGAACACCATCAGGTTGGTTTTCTGGCGAGTCTTACCTTCCGAGCGGAACAACTGGCCGATCCACGGAATGTCGCCTAACAGCGGCACCTTGCTGTTCGATACCTGATAGTTGTCCTGCATCAATCCGCCCAGCACGATGATCTCGCCGTTGTCGGCCAGCACGGTCGACTGAATCGAGCGTTTCGTGAACGTCGGGCCTGGCGAATTGGGGGATGCCGTATTCGTACCGGGCACCACCGCCGAATCTTCCGTATACAACTGCAGTTTCAGGATGCCGCCCTCGGTGATTTGCGGTTTCACGTGCAGCGTCAGGCCGACATCGCGCCGGTCATACGTGTTGAACGCATTGGCTGTCGTGCCGCTGGTCAGGTTCGAATACGAGCCCGTCGGAATCGGCACATTCTGACCGACGACGATCTTCGCTTCCTCGTTGTCGAGCGTGACGAGATTCGGCGTCGACAGCACGTTCGCATCACTTGAGCCAGCGAAGAACTGCAACAGGCCGCCAAGCCCTTGCACACCGAACATGTTGCGCAGCCAACCGATATTCAGGCCGCCCGTAATATTGCCCAGCGACGCCAGCGTGCCGCTCTGGCCAGCGGCTTGACCGGTCAGCGCCCCCGCCGTCAGGTTGACGATGCTGTTGCCGAGCCCGCTCTGTCCCGTAACCAGATTAGTGCCCGCATAAAGCGCATTGTTTGCGATCTGCCACTGGATCCCGAGATTGCCTTGCGTCGTCGCCTGCAACTCGACCACTAACGCCTCGATATACACTTGAGCGCGCCGCGCGTCGAGCTGGTCAATCACCGCCCGCAGGTTTCGATACACCGGGTCCGCCGCGGTGATGATCAGCGAGTTCGTCGCTGCGTCCGCCTGGATCATCCCGCCCGGCTGATTGTCATCACCCTTATCCTTATCGCCGCCCAGAAGCCCCGCGGTGCCGAGCCCGCCGCTCGAGCTAGCCGACCCGCCGCTGCCCGTCGATCCCGACGAAAGCCCCGACGGCAGCGGCGGCGTGCCCGACATGCCCGTCGAAAAATTCGAGCCGCTCGACGACGAACTGCTGTTCTGATTGAACGAATTCGCATCGTTCGAGCTTGCCGACGAGCCGCTGTCGCCGCCCTTGCCGAGCATCCCGCGCAGCGTCTTCGCCAGCTTCACCGCATCCGCGTTGCGCAGCGGCACCACGTGCATGTTGCCCGGCACGCCGCTCGGCGAGTCGAGCTGCTGCGCGAGCTTCTTGGCCGCCGCGAGCCGCGATTTGTTCGACGCGCGCAACAGCAGGGCGTTAGTGCGCGGGTCCGCCTGCACCGTCACCTTCAATGTCGCGTCGGTGTTGCCGATCGCGCCCGGATCGAGCAGCTTCGAGAGCTGCGTGGCCACGTCGATCGCGTTCGAATTCTTGAGCGGCACCACGGCCACCTGTGCACCCGCCGCGCCGTCGACGCCCGCGATGATCTGCGCGATGCGCCGCACGTTGTCGGCATAATCGGTGACGACGATCGTATTGTTGGCCGGGTAGGCGGTGATCGTATTGTTCGGCGAGATCAGCGGCCGCAGCACCGGCAGCAAGTTGTTCGCCGACTCGTTACGCAACTCGAAGACCTGCGTGACCACCTGGTCGCCGCGCGCCTGCGGCGCATTGCCGATATAGGTAGGCACGCCTTGCAGTTTCGCGTCCGCCTCCGGCACGACCTTCAACACGCCGTGGTCCTGCACCAGCGAGAAACCCTGCATCCGCAACGCCGATTGCAGCGTCTTCAATGCCTGATCCTCGGGCACCGGACGCTCCGACACCAGGTTCAACTGCCCCTTGACACGCGGATCGACGATGATCGTCTTACCCGTGGCTGCGCCGATCGCCTTGGCGACCTGGTCGATGTCCGCATTGACGAAATTCAGCGTGACCTGAGCATGAGCGGCCTGAGCGGCGACAATGCCGGCAACGATGAGCGCCGTTGCGACGCGTCGCAAAACAAAGCGAGTTCTTGTCATGGAGTGATGGATCAATGCCGGCGGCGGCCGTGTCCGACGGTATTACATAAGGTCGATATCAAAAGAGCAGACATTAGCAGTTTTTCATGTCCGAAATATCACATTCGACTGAGGGCTGTCTCACTTATGCCATAAAAACAATCGGGAGCACGCTCCGCATGGAAAATGTAAGGTTTCTTGCCGGACCGCATACGAAGCTCGAACCGAACAGGCAAGTAGCCCGCGGCAAGGCCGTCTCGCAACTGCGGCGCAACCGGCCTGATAGCAGTCCGAACCAACAACGGCACGGGCGGTTACAGGCCGCACGGCTGCTTGTCACATCGACGCAACCCGTTGTGCGGATATGATACGGGCCGCCAGCAGGATGCCGGGCGAAAACCGCGTGCGGGTTTTCCCACCCCTCATTTCCGTCGCGACAATAAATATGTAAATAATACATATTCTTTTTGAAAGAAAGCCGGTTCGCAGCCCGCATTGGTATTGTTGACGCAGACAATATCCCTGCACGGCCACTCCGCAGCCATGACGGTGTGGCGCCGGTTCCTTCCCATGAGCAACAAATCCAGTGCGAATCGCCTGTCTTCTTGAAGAGCCAATTGGCTTTTTGATTGTTCCAACCGCTGCCGGCAAAATTTCCGCCTCTCGAAATCACCATCTCTCGGCAATGGCTTTTCGTATCCAAGTCAAACCAGATGGGCCTGTGGATTACTTCGCCAAAATCCTTTAATTATCCTGTGACCCACAATGCATTCCATTGACAAATTCACCAATCATGACAGGCATGGAATTCATTCCGCCTTGTCAAAAATCCTGATCGCGCACCATCCCCGCATCAATCCGTCTGGCCCTGCAAATCCGCTATATCTTGCTTCCACACCTTTTTACAGGCACATCAATATTACTGCCCAAGCGATGGAAAAACATGACGAAAAATCACCCTTTTATATTTAAAAATGACCAATCAGATTACGCTAAATCCATTAAAAATCCATTTTAAATTAATACAAAAATTATCCAATACCAAAAAATTTAATCCAAATAAAATCGAGTGAATTCACACCCATTTACCAATACCTAAAGTTAATCCTCGTTTAAATCGGCAAATGAAATTTTTTCAAAATATGCGAAAAAATTTCCGCCCCCCGAACAAACGGCAGGCAGCCCGCCGGGCGGCAGGTATGATACGATCCGAAAACGCTTCGCCCTTGCCAGGAAAAAGCAAATAGCCCCCTAGTTGGATACTAGTTGGCTCTTTTTAGCCTCTTTTCCCGAACTCTTATTTTTCGATAACGATGCGACCGCTCCTAGCCTCGGTATTCTTGTTCGGCGCATGGCTCGTCAGCGCGCCGGCTTATGCCGATTGCTACGACAGCGCCGCGCGATACCACCAAGTCAACCCACTGATCCTGCGCGCGATCGCTTGGCAAGAGTCACACAACCGCCCGGACGCGCTCAACAAAAATACGAACGGTTCGATCGACTACGGCATCATGCAGATCAACTCGGTCCATCTGCCGGTGTTGTCCCGCTACGGAATCACGAAAGACACGCTGATGGAGCCGTGCAAGAATGTCTATATTGCCGCGTGGCATCTGCGCCGCATGATGAATAAGTACGGCAATACGTGGCAGGCGGTCGGTGCATACCACTCCGAGACCCCGTCGCTGCGCGACAAGTATGCGAAGCAGATCTTCGATATCCTGACGCAGTGGAAACTGATCCCTTCGCAGCAAGCGCAGCGCTGAATGGGCAAAACCGAGTCGAACTGAGCGAACGCCAATCCGATCGGCAAGGCCGAAGCCATAATCCACCGCCGCCTCGCGAATCCAGCCATCAATATTTGATGCACAATGCGGCTTTTCCCGCCGCTTGCGCGCGCCGGCCACAGCGCCGGTGCCGCCCCGTTTTCATGGCGCGCGGCGGCTCGCTTTCCGCTTTTTCATGGGTGCGCACCGCAATGAACCAGCCGTTGCCCGTCACCGTGCTGTCCGGCTTTCTCGGCGCCGGCAAGACCACGTTGCTCAATCACATCCTCGCGAATCGCGCCGGCCTCAAGGTTGCCGTGATCGTCAACGATCTCGCCGCCGTCAACATCGACGCCACGCTCGTGCGCGATGCCGCTGCGCTGTCACACGTCGAGGAGCGCCTCGTTGAGATGTCGAATGGCTGCATTTGTTGCACGCTGCGCGACGACCTGCTCGTCGAAATCCGACGCCTTGCAGCCGAAAACCGCTTTGACGCGATCCTGATCGAATCAACCGGCATTGCCGAGCCGATGCCGATCGCCGAGACATTCACGTTCGTAGACGACGACGGCTCGACGCTCGCCGATCTCGCCCGCCTGGACACGATGGTCACCGTCGTTGACGCCTTCAACTTCCTGCGTGATTACGCACGCGACGACGGGCTCGCCGAACGCGGCCTCGGCGCGACCGACGACGACGACCGCACGCTGGTCGAGTTGTTGATCGAGCAGATCGAGTTCTGCGACGTGCTCGTCGTCAACAAGGCCGATCTCGTCGACGCTAACGAGCTTGCGCGCCTGCAGCGCATTCTCGCGCGACTCAATCCGCGCGCGCGGCAGGTCGTCAGCCGCTTTGGCGACGTGCCGCTCACGGAAATGATCGATACCGGACGCTTTGACTTCGAGGCAGCCGCCAATGCGCCGGGCTGGTTGACGTCGCTCGAACATCGCGATCACGAAGATAGCGAAGGCCATACGCATGCGCACAGCGAGGCCGACGAATACGGCATCGGCCACTTCGTCTATCGTGCCCGCCGGCCGTTCCACCCGCAGCGGTTCTGGGCGTTGCTGCATGAAACCTGGAACGGCGTGCTGCGCAGCAAAGGCTTTTTTTGGCTTGCGACACGCAATGACCTTGCCGGCTCGCTGTCGCAGGCGGGCGGCGTATGCCGGCACGGTCCGGCCGGGCACTGGTGGGCTGCGCAGGATCGTGCCGAATGGCCGGAGGCGGGCGACGAACTGTACGACGAGATTGTCGCCGACTGGCACGGCGATCTTGCCGACACGTCGATCGGCGATCGTCGGCAGGAACTCGTGCTGATCGGCGTGGGAATCGACGCGGCCGCATGGCGTGCGAAGTTCGACGCATGCCTGCTGACCGATGCCGAATATGCGGCGGGCGAGCAGGCATGGGCGGCCTATACCGATCCATTCCCTGCATGGGACATCGACGACCATGATGATCATGACCATCATGATCACGACGACGATCACGGCCACGATGCTGAAATCGTGCATCGGCACTGATCGTCAAAGATTGAAAAAATGCGCAGGCAGCGTAGCAAAAAAGCTGCATCCCAAAAGAAAAACCCGCTGATTACAGCGGGTTCTCGTTCGCGAACAGCTCGTCTCAGCGCTTGTTCACCGCGTCCTTGAACGCCTTGCCAGCCGTGAACTTGACCGTCTTGGCTGCCGGGATCTTGATGGTTTCGCCCGTCTTGGGATTGCGGCCAGTACGCGCAGCGCGCTTGCCCGAACCGAAGCTGCCGAAGCCGATCAGTTGAACTGCGTCGCCTTTCGACACAGCTTTCTTGATCACTTCGAGGAGCGTGTCCAGCGTTTCGCCGGTTTGAGCCTTGCTGGCGCCCGTTTGGGCGGCGACGGCGTCGATCAGTTCCTGTTTGTTCATTAAGGTTCCTTTCCAGGTTGGGTTGACACGTACAGCGCGAACGCGCCGATTATACGTGCGCGAACCGTGCCGTCTACACCGTCTACAGCGTGTGGCAACGGCACAGCGCAGAAGTACTGCGCCGCGCAACGCACCGCCGGGCGGGCCTTTCGGCCGCTCCGCGATACGGCGCTTGCTATGATAGCGCAGCGCAAACCCAATAACGACAAGGGTTTCAAAGAATTTCGAGTAAATTTTGACGTACACGCCGCGCGCCGCGCGGTTTTCGAACTGCGCAAGCCGGCTTTGCCGCGGGTCGTCCTCGGCCTGCGCGCCGCCCCGTTGGTTTTTGCCAACGCCAGGCGGGACAAGGCTTTGCGCGCCTTGCGCTTTCCATTTGTTTCGCATGCCAGACCGAATCGTTCCCGCTACGCTCGTCGTCCGCGAAGACGGCACCATCGTTTCACCGCGGTACGGCGACATCTATCACAGCGCGGCCGGCGCGCTCGCGCAGGCCGACCACGTATTTCTGCGCGGCAACGGCCTGCCTCAACGTTGGCGCGGCCGGCAAACTTTCACCATCGTCGAGACAGGTTTCGGCATCGGATGCAATTTTCTCGCGACCTGGGCCGCGTGGCGCGACGATCCGTCACGCTGCGAGCGTCTTCACTTCGTATCGGTCGAGAAGCATCCATTCACGCGCGACGATCTTCGGCGCGCCGCTGCGCATATCGTTGCGCATACAACCACTGCACTGCTCGCCGACGCACTCGCGAGCGCGTGGCCCGTACTTACGCCGGGCCTGCATCGGCTCGAATTCGACGATGGCCGCGTTACGCTCACGCTCGCGTTCGGCGACGCGCTCGACATGCTTCCGTCGCTCGTGCTACGTGCGGATGCGTTTTATCTCGATGGCTTTGCACCGTCAAAAAACGCGGATTTATGGTCAGCCAGCATCTTCAAATCGCTGGCGCGGCTCGCCGACGAGCGCGCGACGTTCGCCACCTATACAAGCTCGAGCGCCGTCAGGCGTGCACTCGACGAAGCAGGCTTCGCGTGCCGGAAAGTCGCGGGCTTCGCCAGCAAACGCGAGATGCTCGTCGGCGAATTCGCGCCGCGCTGGCGCGTGCGCCGTCACGAGCCCCCACGCGCATTCGCCACCGGCACACGCGATGCGCTCGTGATCGGCGCCGGGCTTGCCGGTTGCGCGATTGCCGAGCGGCTCGCCGCACGCGGCTGGCGCGTGACGCTCATCGAGCGGCACGCCTCGCTCGCCAGCGAAGCATCCGGCAATCCCGCCGGCGTATTCCACCCGATGATCGCGCGAGATGACAACCTCGCGGCCCGTCTGTCGCGCGCGGGCTTCTTCTACGCACTCACGCGCTGGCGCGCGCTCGAATGCGCGGGCCATACGTTCGCCCGCAGCCGAAGCGGGCTCGTACAGCTTGCGTCGTCGGCCGACGAATACGAGCGGATGTGCAACAGCCTCGCCGCGCTCGATGTGCCAAGCGAACTCGCATCGGCGTTGTCGCACGACAGTGCGCAAACGCTATTGCAAACGCGCGTCGATCATGGCGGCTGGTTTTTCCCGCAAGGCGGCTCGGTCGACCCGGCAGCGCTTGCCATCGCGCAATGCGCTGCGGCGCAAGCGCGAGTCGTCTGCGCTGATGTGGCGCGGCTTCAGCAAAGCGCGGATGGTCGCTGGCACGCACTCGACACGGCCGGTGCGGCCCTCGCACAGGCGAGCGTCGCAATCGTCGCGAACGCCGGCGACGCCGCCCGCGTCGCCGGCGTTCGGCATGCGCCGACGCAACGCGTGCGCGGCCAGCTCACGCTGCTGCCGGCAGGCATCGCGCCCGCCGTGCCGGTACCCGTGATCGGCGACGGCTATGTCGTGCCACTGGCCAATGGCACGACGCTCACGGGCGCGACATACGAACCCGACAACGCAGACCTCGCCACAAACGACGCAAGCCACCGCGACAACCTGGCACGGCTCCAACGATTGCTGCCGGCCTTCTCCACGGCCACCGCACCCGGCAAGCTCGCCGGCCGCGTCGGCTTTCGCTGCGTTGCTAGCGACCGGCTGCCGCTCATCGGCGAGCTTGCCGACGAGGCTGCGGCCGGCCTGAATGCCGCCGCACTGACAGGCGCGCAACTTCGCGACGTGCCGCGCGCCACGGGCTTGTATGGCGCTTTCGGCTACGGCTCGCGCGGGCTCGTCTGGGCAGCCTTAGGCGCGGAATTGATCGCTTCGCAAATCGAAGGGGAACCGTGGCCGCTCGAGCGCGAACTCGCCGAGGCTATCGATCCGGCCCGCTTCCTGCTCCGCGCATTGCGGCACGGGCGGTTATAGGCACGGCCGTTTGATCACCGTCACCTGGGCCGCACACAGGTAGGCAATCGAGTTATCCACCCATTCATGTGAATAACCCAGTGAAATAAATACTCGATTGCTGTGCAATCAATGTGGACGTAAACGGGGTAACTTGGCAGAACCGCACAGAAACCGAAAAGTTGTTCATCGAAACACTGTGCGGGCAAACAGGCTGCACAGTCGGTTATACGAGATGCAAGCCGATGATCTGCTTATGTAAACCTGGGTTATCCACAGAAATTTGCGTGGTTTGTTAACTTCTACTACATATATATACAGGTAAACCACAACCCTTAAGACATCCACTGCTTGCGCGCCTGGCCGGCTGCACCAAATCCGGACCGGACCGCAACAGCTGTGGCACAATCGGTCACCTTCACGCAGGTCATGGCGTTTTGCCACGCTTGCATCAACGGAACGGTCGGCGCGAATCCGAATCTGATAGTCGAGCGCGCTTTCCATTCACACACGCCAGGCCGACCCCAGATCGGTCAAGGCCCGACTGAGCATCACGCTGCTATCGGCGGCGCGGGCTTACCCCATGTCCTGCCGGTCATCCGGAACAACGAACAACCGGGCAACCGCATTCAGCGCGCATCATTCGCTCGACTCGCTCGATCCGCGTCGCCGGAGGAGGTTGCCTTCCAAAGGAGAAGTCACCACGATGAAGTCAGCGTTTTCGTTTCTACCCAATTGGCCGCTCGCCCCGGATGCGGTTTTCTGGGCCGGTTTCGCGCTTTTCGCGGCGGGCCTGTGTGGCGAGCTTTGCTATCGCGCGTGGCGCTTGCCGCGAATCACCGGTTATGCGGTGATCGGACTCATCGCCGGCTCATTCGGCTTCGGTGTGATCGACGCGAGCACCGACGACACGTTGCGGCTGCTCATCAATGTCGCGCTCGGATTGTTGTTGTTCGAACTCGGCAGCCGTCTCGATCTGCGCTGGATCCGCCGTAATCCGTGGTTGATCGCTTCAAGCCTTGCGGAGGCCACGCTTACGTTCGTACTCGTGCTCGCGGTGTTGTTGCTGCTCAAGGTGCCCGGAATGATCGCGATCGTGGTCGCCGCGGTCGCGATTTCGACATCGCCCGCAATGGTGATCCAGTTGAAGACGGAACTGCGCGCGGAAGGGCAGGTGTCGCAGCGGCTTATCACGCTGTCGGCGCTGAACAGCGTTTATGCAGTGGTCCTGACGAAACTCGTCACGAGCTGGCTGCATCAGGAAGCCTACGGCAATGTGTTCGCAACGATCCTGCAGCCGATCTATTTGCTTGCCGGCTCGCTTATCGTCGCGTATCTGTTTGCGCGCGCGTGCAATTTCCTGTTCAGGCACGTTACGTCGACGATGCGCGACGAGCACTCGTTCGTGGCACTGTTCGGGCTCGTCGTGCTTGCGATCGCGGTCGCTCAGGCGCTGAAACTGTCGACCATGCTGACACTGCTGCTGGCCGGCATCATCGTGAAGAATCTCGAAGCGCGGCCGCAGCTTTGGCCCGAGCATTTCGGCACGGCCGGCTGGCTGCTGACCGTCATCCTGTTCGTGCTGACGCTCACGTCGTTCGAATGGCACGACGTAGTGACGGGCGGCGTCATTGCGGCCGCGCTGATCGTCACGCGCTTCGTCGCGAAACTCGTCGGCGTGCTCGCGTTCGCCAAGCCAAGCGGACTCGGCGTCAAGCAGGGCGTCGCGCTTGGTTTTTCGCTCGTGCCGATGTCCGCGCTCGCGTACCTGCTCGTCGACGATACTTACCAGCTCTACCCGAATTTCGACCCGCTGCTGCGCGAGGTCATCATGTGCACGATTGTCGTGCTGCAACTGGTGGGGCCGCTTTTCGTCTATCGCAGTTTGTCGACCGTCGGCGAGCGGCGCGATGCCAATTGATCCGCGCCGCGCGTTTTTTTGCTTCGTTATCCGGAACTCGTCATGGCACTCGAAACCTTCGTCAATTCCGAACCGTTCACGTTCGGCGTCGAGCTTGAAATCCAGATCGTCAACACG
Organism: Burkholderia singularis; assembly: GCF_900176645.1. Taxonomy (GTDB): domain Bacteria; phylum Pseudomonadota; class Gammaproteobacteria; order Burkholderiales; family Burkholderiaceae; genus Burkholderia; species Burkholderia singularis. The sequence continues at coordinate 122,651 of NZ_FXAN01000106.1, read as the reverse complement.
CACAACTACGATCTGACGAAAGCGTCGTCTGATCTGATGCGGCTCATCAAGGATGCGAAGTTTCCCGGCAACATCACGCCCGAGATCACCGAAAGCATGATCGAACTGTCGACCGACGTATGCCGGTCGCACGATCAGGCATTGAGCGAACTGTACGCGATTCGCGACACGCTCGTCAGCGCGGCCGACCAGCTCAACGTCGGCCTGTGCGGCGGCGGCACGCACGCTTTCCAGCAGTGGAGCGAGCGGCAGATCTTCGATGCACCGCGCTTTCAATACATCTCCGAGCTGTACGGCTATCTCGCAAAACAGTTCACGGTGTTCGGCCAGCACGTGCACATCGGCTGCCCGGATGCCGACAGCGCGCTGTTCCTGCTGCACTCGATGTCACGTTTCATTCCGCACTTCATCGCGCTGTCGGCATCGTCGCCGTATGTGCAGAACGTCGACACTGGTTTTCATTCTGCACGCCTGAATTCCGTATTCGCGTTCCCGCTGTCGGGCCGCGCGCCTTTCGTGCTGTCGTGGAGCGACTTCGAGGAATACTTCACGAAGATGGTCAACACCGGCGTCGTCAACAGCATGAAGGATTTCTACTGGGACATCCGCCCGAAGCCCGGTTACGGAACAATTGAAGTTCGCGTGATGGACACGCCGCTGTCTGTCGATCGCGCTGCTGCGATCGCATGCTATATCCAAACGCTCGCACGCTATTTGCTGCTCGACCGGCCGCTCAAGCTTTCCGAAGACGACTATCTCGTCTATACGTTCAACCGTTTCGAAGCGTGCCGATTCGGACTCGACGGCACCTGCGTCAACCCGCAAACAGGCGAACGGCAAACGATTGCGGAGGATATCCTCGACACGCTCGACAGGATCGCGCCGCATGCCGCTGCGCTCGGCTCGCGTGCGGCGCTCGACGAGATCGGCGCGCTCGCGAAGGCGCGCGTCAACGATGCGACATGGTTGAGAACGGTTTTCAAGCAGGAAAAATCGTTGAACGAAACAGTGCGCCAACAGTGTCTGCGATGGAGAGAGTGAAAAAACAGTTTTTCTGATCGAGGACACGATCGGTGCGGGCGGGTGTAGGTTTACTAAGCCGTATACCGTATGTAAACGTAGTAATAGTTAACAAGCACCGGGCAGTTCTGTGGATAACCTTCGATTTCACCGCAAAGTCAAAGACCTGTGAACTGGACAACAATGCGGATCGGACAAGGGATGCCAGAGAATGGTTCGGGATGGAAAGAGGCCATGCGCAGTCGGTAGCCGGGTTGTCAAGAAGTGGTGCACAGTCAGTTCGAGTTGTTATTCAGCGGTTGTTCACAGGTTGAGTGGGATAACTTAGCTGTGCGATTTTCCGCTCTCGCTTAGAATGTCAGCTTCGTGGAGGTTGGCTCCGACGGGAGCCGAAGCCGCGTACAGGTTCGCAGCGTGTGCCTCGCGGCGAACATGGCGGACGCGCTGTTCTGGCGCGCCGTTTTTTTGAGTCAGAGACCGAGACCTGGTCTCCCCACAAACGGCCGCCTCAAGAAGACGGCCGGCAACAGCGAAAAGACTATGAGCGAAGGTGTTTACGGGAATCAGGCTGCGGGGCGCGTGACCCACAGTCTGTTGCGGTTGGGCACGGCCATGCGTAGCCAGGCCTGGGATTGGGCGGAAGGCGCGGGGCTGACGCCAACACAAGGTGAAATCCTTGTGCTGCTTTTGCAGCGCAAGGGGCCGATGCGTCTCGGTGAGATCGCGCGTGAAACGCAATTGACCGCGGCGACGACGAGCGACGCGGTAAGCACGCTCGAGCACAAGGGGCTCGTCGAAAAGCGTCGAGCGCTCGACGATGGCCGTGCGCTCGCCGTGCGCTTGAGCGCGCGCGGCCGCACGGCGGCAAAAAAAGCGCTGCAGTGGCCGGACTTTCTGTCAAAGGCGATTGGCGCGCTCGGCAGTGACGAGCAAGGCTTGCTGTATCGCACTTTGCTGAAAACATTGCGCGAGCTGCAAATCAACGGCGATATTCCGCCGCATCGAATGTGCGTGACTTGCAAGCACTTCCAACCGGGCAAGCAGGGGCGCAAGCTCGGATATCGTTGCTCGCTGCTCGATCTGATGATGACCGACGCCGATTTGCGCCTCGATTGCACGGTGCACGAGGAAGCGGACGTCGCAACGCAGAAAAAGACCTGGAAGATTTTCGCGCAGGCCTGATGCTGCGCGCCGAGCGCAATACCGTTCGAGCCGGAGGCCTCTGATGAAGGGTGAAGTCGTTGCTGTTCGTCACGTGCATTTCGAGGATCTCGGCAGTTTTGAACGGGGGCTCGGCGAGCGCGGCCGCCGGGTGCGATATGTCGACGTCGGCAGCATGCGCATCGAGGCGCTCGACGCGCTCGAGCCGTCGCTGCTGGTCGTGCTCGGCGGGCCGATCGGCGCATACGACGATGCGCGGTATCCGACAACCCGTGTGCTGGCCGAGTTGATCGGCAAACGCATCGATGCCGGATTGCCGACGCTCGGCGTGTGTCTCGGTGCGCAGTTGATCGCGCGCGCGCTTGGCGCACACGTGTATCCGGCGGCGCACAAGGAGATCGGCTGGACACCGCTTGCGCTGACGGAGGCGGGGCGTGCGTCGCCGCTGCGCCATGTTGACGGTGCGTTGACGTCGATGCTGCATTGGCATGGCGACACGTTCGATCTGCCGGCAGGCGCGGTTCATCTTGCATCGACGCCGGCGTGCCGCAACCAGGCTTTCTCGTGGGGCACGTCTGTGCTCGCGCTGCAGTGTCATCCGGAAATCCGGGTGGATCATTTCGAGCTTTGGCTGATCGGCCATGCCGCTGAGATCGCGGCTACGCCTGGAACCGATATCAAACGTTTGCGCGAAGCAGCGGCGCAACTGGGACCGACGCTCGAACGCGCGGCGCATAAGATGTTTGGCGAGTGGCTCGATTCAGTCGGGTTGTGACGAGGTAGCCGGACCGCCGGTTCTCGCCAATGCCAATGTAGGCAGTACGAAATCACGCCGATTGGCGTGTCCCATCGCTTGTCACGCACGCCGTTCATTGCCGCGTCGCGGCCGGCAAGCCGTTTGAGCGCATGCTAATCTCATCGGGTTCTCTATTTCGCGAGCGGCCATTCGATGAGCGCCTTGTTTTCTCCATTCACGCTGCGCGGCGTGACGCTTGCCAATCGCATCGTGATCTCGCCGATGTGCCAATACTCGGCCGAGCATGGCAGGGCCGGCGCGTGGCACCTCATCCATCTCGGCCACCTTGCGCTGTCGGGCGCGGCAATGTTGTGTCTCGAGGCGACGGCGGTCGAACCGGACGGCCGCATTTCCCCGGCCGATCTCGGTTTGTGGGACGACGCAACCGAAGCGGCACTCGAACCCGTGTTGGCGGCGATCCGCCGCTATTCACCGATTCGCGTCGCGATCCAACTGTCGCATGCGGGCCGCAAGGCGTCGAGCGACGTGCCGTGGAACGGCGGCAAGCTCATTGCGCCCGAAGCCGGCGGCTGGCGGCCATTCGCACCGTCCGGGCTGGCTCATCGTGAAGACGAGCCGCCCCCGCACGTGCTCGATGCGACAGGGCTCGAGCGCATTCGACGTGCGTTCGATGCGGCCGCGCGGCGCGCGGCGCGTCTTGGCATCGATGCAATCGAAGTTCATGCGGCGCATGGCTATCTGCTGCACCAGTTTCTTTCACCGCTTGCGAATCAGCGCACCGATGCCTACGGCGGCTCGCGCGAAAACCGGATGCGCTTTGCGCTTGAGATCTTCGATATCGTACGCGCGGCGTTTCCGCAAGACCGTCCGGTCGGTGTGCGAGTCTCCGCGACCGACTGGGTGCCGGGCGGTTGGGAACTTGACGATACGATTGCGTTCGCGCACGAACTGAAAAAGCATGGATGCGATTGGATTGACGTGTCATCGGGCGGCGTGTCGCCGCGGCAGAAGATTCCGCTGTCGCCCGGTTATCAGGTGCCGTTTGCGCAGGCCGTCAGGCACGCGGTTGGTTTGCCGACGATCGCGGTCGGCCTTATTTCGGAGCCCGAACATGCAAATCGGCTGATTGAAACGGGCGATGCCGATTTTGTCGCGATGGCGCGCGGGATGCTTTACGATCCGCGCTGGCCCTGGCACGCGGCGGCCAAGCTCGGCGCGACGGTCGACGCGCCGCCGCAATACTGGCGCTCGCAACCGCGCGATCAAAAGATGCTGTTTGGCGAGGCGCCGTTCGGGCAGCGTTGACGCGCGGCGAACGGCCGATCGCCGCCGCGCCGAACGATTGATGCGCATTGCATTTCCATTCGAGTTGAACGATGCAATCCTGACCGTGTAGCATTCGATGATTCGCCGCTCGCCGGTGTGCGCAGCGCGTGCACGGTGCGCGGGCGGGCGAACCGGCGCGGCCCGTTGCCGTGTCGGAGCATCGCTTCAATTTCAGCTTATCTCACAAAGGATTCGTTCGATGAGTTCACGCAGGATCGTGGTGCGCCTCTCCGGCGTTCACGGCAAGGGCGTATTCGCCGCAGTACCGATCAAGTCGGGGGAGCGCGTGGTCGAATACAAGGGCGAACGAATCTCGTGGAAAGAGGCGCTGCGGCGTCATCCGCACGATCCGGATCAGCCGAATCATACGTTCTACTTCGCACTCGACAACGGCGGCGTGATCGACGGCAAGATCAACGGCAACAGCGCGCGCTGGATCAATCACTCGTGCGCGCCGAACTGCGAGGCTGAGGAGATCGACGGGCGGGTGTTCATTCGCGCGTTGCGCGACATCAGCGAGGAAGAGGAACTGTTCTACGACTACGGACTGGTGATCGACGCACGCCTGACGAAGAAGCTCAAGCGTGAATATGCGTGCCATTGCGGTGCGCCGACGTGCCGAGGCACGCTGCTCGCAGCAGTGGAAGACGACAGCGGCAAGAAAAAGAAGAAGGCGAAGAAGGGCGGCAAGGACAAGAAGAAAAAGAAGGCGTGATACGCGAAGACGGTTGCGGGCGGCCGGCGCAATCGTGTGCAACCTGATGGGCTGGCCGCCGCGCGGGCGTTTTCATGTTTGTGCCAGGCTGGCCTTCGTGTGGTCGAACGGCTCAAACGGAAGCCGCCGGCGATTCCGAAACATGCGGCGACGGCACGGATGGCGTTGCGGCAAGCGGTACGCGCACGATGAAGCGCGAGCCGCCGCCGGCGGCGTCCGCATACGAAACGGTTCCTCCATGCATCGCGACGATGTCGTGAACGATCGCAAGACCGAGTCCCGCGCCCGATTCGACACCGCCTCCGTTTTGCGCATCGCCACGGAAAAAGCGTTTGAAGAGATCGGCTTGCTGGCCGGCCGGCACACCGGGGCCGTTGTCTTCGACGACGATCTCCGCGGCTGGCTTGTCGCCGCCGCGTTCGATCCGCGAGACGTTGACGGTGATCCGCGCGCCTGCCGGCCGTGAGAGCGGCACGTATTTCAACGCGTTATCGAGCAGATTGGCGATCACTTCGCGCAGCAGCACCGGATTGCCGCGAATGACCAGCGGCTCGTCGTCGGCACGACCGTCGCCGCGCTGGAAGCCGAAATCGACATGCGCGGCGAGGGCGCGCGGCACCCATTCGGCGCCGGTCTCGAACGCGAGGCCGGCGAGATCGACATCGACGAAGCGCGCAGCCTGTTCGCCCGGCTCCGCGCGCGCAAGTGACAGAAGCTGATTCGACAACCGCACCGCGCGGTCAGCGGCCGAGCGCAGCTCACGCACCGCGTTGAGCGCCTGTTGCGGCTCGCGCGCGACGGCAGCCTGCTCGGCGTGCAATTTGATTGCGGTGAGCGGTGTGCGCAACTGGTGCGCGGCGTCGGCAATGAACTTGCGCTGGGCGTCGAGCGCGGTTTTCAGACGGCCGAGCAGGGCGTTCATCGCGTTCGTGAGCGGCTGAATTTCGAGCGGCACCTCGGTTTCGTCGACGGGCTCGAGCGACGTATGCGTTTGGCGGTTCAGCGAATCGGCCAGATGCGTGAGCGGGCCGAGCTGCTGATTGACGACGCGCCATACGATTCCCCAACCGGCGAGCAGCAGCAGCAGCAACGGCATCATGATCGCGACAAGGAACTCGGCTGCGATCCGGTAACGGTAACGAACCGGCTGCGCGACCTCGACGAGCATTGGATTGCCGCCTTCCAACGGTTGTTCGACACGGATCTGGGCGACACGCACCGCCTGGTTGTCGTAGTCGGCCTCGAACACATACGCAATATGCATCCGGCGCACGCTCGTGCCCTGTAGCGGTAGCTTCGGATCGCCGGCGAGTTCGTGCTCGCCGTCGCTGATCCGGTAGATCAACTGCTCGTTGGGATCGGAAAACATCGCTTGCGCGAGCGGCGGAACCGTGAACGGCGCGTCCGGGCCTGCGATCTGGATCTGTTTCGAGATCGCCGTGGCGAGATCGGCAAGCGAACGGTCGACGACGTGCTGCGTGTATTGCCACGCGAGCCAGTATGCGATGAGGCCGCTCATCAATGCGAGCATCGATAGCGGCGCGGCGAGGCGCCGCAGCAAGGTGCGGCGCAGACTGGTCGGCACGGCCGGTTCAGCGGACATCGCGCAAAAGCATGAGAAGAGCGCCGCTTCGCGAAGCGGCGCGGGCAGGGCGGAGGATCACCGCGCGTGGCCGCGCAAGCGGTGAGGTGTCAGACAAGCGTTCAAACGCTCGCAGTCTGGCGAATTTCCTGCAACAGATAACCGAAGCCCCGCACGGTCACGATTTCGACCCGGCATTGTTCGAGCTTCTTGCGGACCCGGTGCACGTAAACTTCGATCGCGGTGTCGCCGAGATCGCCGCCGAAATGCGTCAGGTGATCCTGCAATTGCGCCTTGCTGACGACGCGCCCGTGGCGCAGCAGCAGCATTTCGAGCACCGCGAATTCGCGCGGCGACAACTCGAGCGGCTTGTCGTCGTTGAAGATGCGGCGATCGACGCCCGACAGGCGCACGCCGCCAAGCGATACTTCCGGGCGCGGCATGTCGCTGTGCGGGCCGCTGCGGCGCATCACCGCGCGGATGCGCGCTTCGAGTTCGGCGGGCTCGAACGGCTTGAGCATGTAATCGTCGGCGCCGGAATTGAGACCTTGCACGCGGTCGTTCAGCTCGTCGCGCGCGGTCAGCACGATTACGGGCGTGTGACGATTGATCTGGCGAAAGCGCGACAGGAGCGTCATGCCGTCGATACCGGGCAGGCCGAGGTCGAGAATCACAAGCTCGTGACGGTTTTGCGCGAGCGCCTGCTCGGCAAAGATGCCGTCGTGAACCATGTCGACGGTGAAGCCCGCTTGTTCGAGGCTGCTTTGGATGCCACGTGCGATGGGGCGGTCGTCTTCAATCAGAAGGAGTCGCATGAGATTCGCTCAAGTACAATAGGTTGGCGGTTCAGGCACGCAAGGCAGCACGACGCCATTTCCACGAAAAACGTCGCATGCGGGCCGGTAAGCGGAGCCGCCAGCAACGAATCCTCGATCATGTCCGATATTTCGATTCACGAACTCGAAGCCGCGATCAATTTCTGGCGTATCCGCTCGCCGTCGAGCGGCGACGAACTCGAACTCTGCAAAGAGGCCAGCGCGCTTTCCAAACCGTATGCGCTGTTGATTGTACAGCGCCAAAGTGCACTGCGACTGGAGGGATTGGACCCTAAAGCGCGCAGTGCTTGGGAATCTTACGTTCACCTTAAAAACAGTTTGGAAAGCTGAAGGCTTTCGCTTTATTCAGCATAGAAAACGCGGGTTGAAAGCGTTACGTTGACGAACCAGTTTTCGAAACTCTATTCGGATTATTACGCAGTCTTTGCGTGCCGGCCCGCTTCCTCGATGAAATGCGCGAGTTTGATGTCGCGCTCGGTGAGGCCGTGCGCGTCGTGCGTCGACAGCGTGATATCGACCTGGTTGTAGACGTTGAACCATTCGGGATGATGGTCCATTTCCTGCGCCTTGATTGCCACGCGCGTCATGAAGCCGAATGCCTCGTTGAAATCGGCGAAGCGGAAGCTGCGCTGAATCGCATCGCGGCCGGGAACGGCCACCCAATGAGGCAGGTTTTCCAGTTGCGTCTTGCGTTCTTCCGATGTCAGCTTGTGAACCATTTTTCTTACCTCGTCCGGTGGCGGCGCAGCCGCGCGCGGTCGCGCGACGGGCGCCGTACCGGCCATTCTTTCATATTTGCGCTCAAACGTCCGGGTCCGTGGCCCAACCTTGTCCCGTACCGCGCGTAATGACGCGGTCACTGTCGAGTATCGCGCCCGCCGGATGCTCAGGTGCGCCGGCGAGCCGGGCGGCAAGATCGGGCGCGTTCACGTCGGCAAGCGCGAACAGCTGAGCGAAGTCGTCGATCACGAAGTATGTCTTTTGGAACGTGTCGATTCGGTAACGGGTTCGCATCACGCGCTCCAGATCGAAGCCGAGCCGGTTCGGCGCGGCGCTCTCCAGGCTGTAGTGCGTCTCGCCGCTGCTCGACACGATGCCTGCGCCGTAGATCCGCAAGCTGCGGTCGCCCGCGTGACGGATCAGGCCGAACTCGACCGTATACCAGTAAAGGCGGGCAAGCAGCGTAAGTGCGAAGGGATCGTCGGCGGCTGCGAGCGCGGTGCGACCGTATGCATGCATGTAGTCGGCGAACACCGGATCGATGAGAAGCGGGACGTGGCCGAATAGATCATGAAAGCAGTCCGGTTCTTGCAGATAGTCGAGCTGGTCGGCACGGCGCATCCACCAGGTCACCGGAAAGCGGCGGTTTGCGAGGTGCTCGAAGAACACGCGGTCCGGCACGAGGCCCGGCACCGCGACGATCTGCCAGCCGGTCGCGGGCTTCAGCGCGCGGTTGACGTCGACGAACAGCGGCACCCGGTCGGCGGGCAAATTGGTGCGCGCGAGGCCGCTGACGAAGGCATCGCACGCGCGATCGCGAAGGAGCGCGACCTGACGCGCGTAGAGTTGCCGCCATACCGCGTGATCGGCTTGGCCGTAGCGGCCGAACGGCTGGTCGATCGTGAAATCCGCGCGGGTTTCGAGACCCGCGTCGAACTGTTCCTTGAGCTTCGCGGTGACGGCGGTGGACATGATGGGCGCTGACCTTGCATCGGTTCATTCGGTTTCGATAGGTGCAAGTGTAGAGCGGCCTATGCGCGGATTGGGCGCAAAATTTTTGAATTCACGATATTCAATGCAATAATCGCGCATTGAATCATAAATTCTCGCGGAGAATTTTCATGGTGGATCTCGATCATTTCGATTTGGCGTTGCTCGCCGTATTGCAGCGTTTCGGCCGGGCGACGCATCAGCAGCTCGGCGAGGAAGTACCGCTGTCGCCGTCGCAGATCGGGCGGCGGTTGCAGCGGCTGGAGGCGACGGGCGTGATCGACGGCTATCGGGTCGTGTTGCGGCCCGAAAAGCTCGGGCTCGGCGTCACCGCGTTCACGAGCCTGAAGCTCAAACATCACGGCGACTCGATCATCGAGCAGTTTCAGCAGCAGATCGACGTGTTGCCCGAAGTGCTCGAGTGCCATGCGGTGGTGGGCGACGCCGATTATCTGTTACGGATCGTCGCGCCGGATCTGAATGCGCTGTCGTCGTTCGTCATGAAAAAGCTGATGCGGGTGCCGGGCGTTGACAGCGTGCGTTCGAACATCGTATTGACGACGTTCAAGCGCAACGGGCCGCTGCCGCTCAGTCATCTGGAATCGGGCGCGCCGGCGGCGTGACGCGAAGCGGCCACGCCGGCGCGATATGCGATGCGCGGCGGCATGGCTGAGCATGTGCTGCTTTTCGCGATGCATTCGCTGCGCGGCGCGCGCCGGCGCGAGTTGTCGTTCCTCCGCTACGCTGCCGCGGGTGGCGGCCGGCGGCCTGCCGCGCATGGCGGAGCCGCTCGCGATAACGCATTACGCAGGTGTTTTGGTTTGTGCGTTGAGCAGATCGACATAAGCAAGCGCGACGAGATCGTCGCTCGGCACGCCGAGCTTTTCGAACACCGTGTGCGCTTCCGCGTGGCCGCCTTCCTCGTCGTCGTCGGGCGCGAGCACGACTTCGAGTTCGACGAAATCGCCGAGGCCGTCGACGCGATCGAGATGAATCCGCGTGCGGCCCGCCAAATAGACGTGCCGCTCTTTCGTCACGATGCCGCGCGTGGTCAGCGCGGTTGCGAGCAGCGAGTGCATCGCATCCGGGTTGGTTACCGGGCTGCGTGTGTAGTACGACGCCTTCGGGCCGTCCTGATCGTCGCGCTGGTAGAAGATCAGTTCGGCGGGTGTGCCGTCTTCGAAGCGGCGCAGCTTCAGGCGGCCGCGCGGGACGTCATAGAAGAAATCCTGTTGACGGTAGAAAAGCGGTGCGTCGGTCGCGAGTGCGGCGGCGCGTTCGCGGATCTGCTCGAATTCGCGCGCGCGGGCTTTGATCTCGATGTTGCGGGCCATGCGTGTCTCCTTCTGGGAAAGGCATTTGCGGGTCCGGACGAACCATCCAGAACCCTCATTCTATCGGCGGGCAGCGGCGCGAGCGCGAAAGCGATCACAAGCGCGTCGTGCGCCCGTGTGCAGCCGCCCGGCGGATATCCGGCCGCAGCACATTTGCAGGGGGCTGCCGAGGTGGCTCGTCTCTTCAGGCCCTCGTGTCGCGCCGTTTGACGGGATGCGTTGCCGACGCGTCGCGCAACGGCGCCGCGCCATTGGCGCGAACTGGCGTTAAACCGCCCACTGTTCGTCGACAAGCCGCAACGCGGCCGCAATTGCCGGCTCGTCGCATCGTTCGGCAAGCGCGACGAACGTCAGCTCGGCCGGCACCGATACGTGCTCGACGATCGCCAATGCATGCGCGTGCGCTTCGCGCAACGCAACCGAATCGCGCGCGAGCGACAGCCCTACGCCCGATTTGACGAGATCGAGCATCGACGTTTCTTGATCGACTTCAGCCACTTTGACGGGCTGCACGCCCGCGTCGGCGAAGCGGCGCGAGAGCAGCCGATGATGCGCCGACGCCGGGGGCGTCCAGATCCACGGTAGCGCGGCAAGCTCGCGCCACGAGCGCGTGCGCTGCACGCGTTCCTTCCAACCGGCGGGCGCAAGCACGCGGTAACGGAATTGCGTGAGTGTCAGCGTATGGAAGCGTCCGGCTTCGCGCGGATCGTCCTCGTCAGGCCGGCCAATGTAGTAGCCGACGTCGAGTTCGCGGGCGCGGACCTGATCGAGCACCCAGCCGGACATGCCGTGCCGCAACGCGGTTTCGATCTGCGGATAGGCTTCGACGAGCCGTTTCAGAAAGCCGCCGAGCCGCAGGAATTCGGGGTCGAGAATCGAGCCGATCCGCAACCGGCCGCGCACCTCGTGCTTGAGCGCGGAGGCGGCGCGCGCAACGTCGGCGGCGGCGTCGAGCGCGCGCTCCGCGTGCGGCAGCAGTGCTTGGCCATCGCGCGTGAGCACAAGCCCGCGCGATGTCCGCTCGAACAGCGTGATGCCGAGCGCATCCTGCAGATTCTTGATTTGCAGGCTGACGGCGGGCTGCGTCAGGTGCAGCCGGGCGGCGGCACGTGTCAGATTGCCTTCGCGCGCAACCGCGACGAAGGCGCGAAGCAGTATCAGATCCATCGAGCAATATTAGCGCGGCTTATATTGCATTTGAGGATAACTCATTGGATCGGGAGCGGCCGCCGCAGGTACGCTTCGTCTTCGAAGCACGCGCTTGCGTGCAGGGCGCAAGCCGAGCAAACGGAACGAACGGAGAACGGAGGAAGGCATGACAATCAGCCCCGCGAACGACGCGCGCGTGCGCGCATTGGCGCATTTCATCGGCGGCCGCGCTGTGGAAGGCGCGAGCGATCGCTATAGCGACGTGTTCAACCCGGCCCTTGGCGTGGTGACGGCCCGCACGCCGCTCGCGAGCACGGCCGAAGTGGACGCGGCCGTCGCCGCCGCGCACGCCGCATTCGCCGCCTGGAGCGAGACGTCGCCGCTCAAGCGCGCACGCGTGATGTTCAAGTTCAAGGAGCTGCTCGAGCGTCATCACGACGAGCTTGCCGAGCTGATCAGCCGCGAGCACGGCAAGGTTTTCTCGGACGCGCACGGCGAAGTGATGCGCGGCATCGAGGTGGTCGAATTCGCTTGCGGGATGCCGAATCTGCTGAAAACCGATTTCACCGACCAGATCGGCGGCGGGATCGACAACTGGAACCTGCGTCAGCCGCTTGGCGTCGTTGCCGGCATCACGCCGTTCAATTTTCCGATGATGGTGCCGTGCTGGATGTTCCCGATCGCGATCGCATGCGGCAACACGTTCGTGCTCAAACCGTCGGAGCGGGACCCGTCGGCGTCGGTGCGGCTCGCCGAGCTGTTGAAGGAGGCGGGGCTGCCCGACGGGGTGTTCAACGTCGTGCATGGCGACAAGACGGCCGTTGACGCGCTGATCGCGCATCCGGATGTCGTTGCGTTGTCGTTTGTCGGATCGACGCCGATTGCAGAGTACATCCACGCGGAAGCTTCCCGGCGCGGCAAGCGCGTGCAGGCGCTTGGCGGTGCGAAGAATCATCTCGTCGTGATGCCGGATGCGGACCTCGAGCAGGCGGTCGATGCGCTCGTCGGTGCCGCGTATGGATCGGCGGGCGAGCGCTGCATGGCGATTTCGGTCGCGGTGGCGGTGGGCGGCGTGGCCGATGCGCTCGTCGCCAAGCTTGCCGAGCGCGCGAAGGCGCTGAAGATCGGCAACGGCATGGACGCGGGTGTCGAAATGGGCCCGCTCGTGACGGCCGCGCATCGTGCGAAGGTGGCCGCATACATCGATGCGGGCGTGGCCGAGGGCGCAACGCTGGTGGTGGACGGGCGAGGGCATGTCGTCGATGGTTACGAGGGCGGCTTTTTCCTCGGCGGTACGTTGTTCGATCACGTCAAGACCGACATGTCGATCTATCGCGAGGAAATCTTCGGACCGGTGCTCGCGGTCGTGCGGGTGCCGGATTTCGCGAGCGCGGTGGCGCTGATCAACGCGCACGAGTTCGCGAACGGCGTGTCGTGCTTCACGTCCGACGGCGGCGTCGCGCGCGCGTTCGCGCGGCAGATCCAGGTCGGTATGGTCGGTATCAACGTGCCGATTCCGGTGCCGATGGCCTGGCATTCGTTTGGCGGCTGGAAGCGCTCGCTGTTCGGCGATCACCACGCTTACGGCGAAGAGGGCGTGCGTTTCTACACGCGCTACAAGAGCGTGATGCAGCGTTGGCCGGATAGCATCGCGAAGGGAGCGGAATTCACGATGCCCGTGGCGAAGTGACGCCGAAGCGATTTGCGCGATGCCGCGCGGCCTCCGTTCGGGCGCCGCGCGGTCTATGCTTGAGTGGCACGTGCCGTCGCGCGCCACGCGATACGGAGGCGGCGGTTCGCGCGAGCCCGCCGCAGCGAAAATCAGACCGGAAACCGGGATCGAGGAGACACGACGATGGTGGCAGAACGCACGCCCGAGGGCGAATTCGATTACGTGATCGTCGGTGCGGGCACCGCGGGCTGCGTGCTCGCGAGCCGGCTCAGCGAGGAGCGCGACGTGTCGGTGCTGCTGATCGAGGCGGGCGGCAACGACGATTACCGATGGATTCACATTCCAGTCGGCTATTTGTACTGCATCGGCAATCCGCGCACCGACTGGCGCTACAAGACCGAGCCCGAAGCGGGATTGAACGGCCGCGCGCTGTCGTATCCGCGCGGGCGCGTGCTCGGCGGCTCGTCGTCGATCAACGGGATGATCTACATGCGCGGCCAGCGCGGCGACTACGACGACTGGGCGCGCGTGACGGGCGATGACGGGTGGTCGTGGAACGCGGTGCTGCCGATCTTCAAGCGCAGCGAAGATCATCACGCAGGCGCGAGCGACGCGCACGGCGCGGGCGGTCCGTGGCGCGTCGAAAAACAGCGGTTGCGCTGGGAGATTCTCGAGGCGTTTTCGCAAGCGGCGCAGCAGACCGGCATCTCGGCGACCGACGATTTCAATCGCGGCGACAATGCCGGCGTCGGTTATTTCGAAGTCAACCAGAAGCGCGGCGTGCGCTGGAATGCATCGAAGGCGTTTCTGCGCCCGGCACTTGCGCGGCCGAATCTCACCGTAGTAACGGGCGCGCAGGCCGAGCGGCTCGTGTTCGACGCACGGCGCTGTGTGGGCGTCCAATACCGCCGCGACGACGGTTCGCGCTGTGTCGCGCGCGCGCGTGCGGAAGTGCTGCTTGCGTCGGGCGCGGTCAATTCGCCGCAGTTGCTCGAGCTTTCCGGCATCGGCGACGGTGAGCGGCTGCGCGCGCTCGGCATCGAAGTTGCGCACGCGTTACGCGGCGTCGGCGAGAATCTTCAGGATCACTTGCAATTACGCATGGCGTTTCGCGTGCGCGGGGTGCGCACGCTGAACACGCTCGCCGCGCATTGGTGGGGCAAGCTGATGATCGGCGCGCAATATGCGTTGACGAAAAGCGGGCCGATGTCGATGGCGCCGTCGCAATTGGGCGCGTTCGCGAAATCGGACCCGCACGACCCGGCGCTCACGCGGCCCGATCTCGAGTATCACGTGCAGCCGTTGTCGCTCGAGCGCTTTGGTGAGCCGCTGCATCGCTTCAATGCGTTCACCGCGTCGGTCTGCCATCTGCGGCCGACTTCGCGCGGCAGCGTTCACGCGGTATCGCCGGATCCGGCCCGCGCGCCGGCAATCGCACCGAATTATTTGTCGACCGATCATGACCGCCGCGTTGCCGCGAATGCGCTGCGGCTGACGCGCAGGATCGCGGCCGCGCCTGCGCTCGCGCGGTATGCGCCCGAGGAAATCTTGCCGGGTGCGCATTATCAGAGTGAAGAGCAACTGATCGAAGCGGCCGGCGCGATCGGCACGACGATTTTTCATCCGGTGGGCACATGCCGGATGGGCCGCGCCGACGATCCGGACGCCGTCGTCGACAGCCGCTTGCGCGTGCGGGGCGTGACGGGGCTGCGCGTCGTCGATGCATCGGTGATGCCGGTAATCACGTCGGGCAACACGAATTCGCCGACGCTGATGATCGCGGAGCGCGCAAGCGACATGATCCGCGCGGATCGCCGCGGCGTGACACAGCGCGATGACGCGGCGACATGGCCCGAAACCGCGACGCCGATTTGAAAACGGCGTGATCCGCCATTGAAATCCTCGGTCAATAAAAAATCGTCAATAAAATGCAATAAAAAATCGGCTGAGGGTTAACCCAAAAGCACGGGGACGCATTCGGTAAAACGCACGCGGCGCGTGGCTGGGCAGGCATTGACGATTGCCGCACCCTATAAGTGCAAATCCCAATGAATGCACTGCACCAACGGCGCGACAATGACACGCATTCCGAATCCGCGGCTTGCTTCGAGGAGACCAGTCTCGATGCGACACATCAAGCTCGGGGGCAGACTCATACCCGCTGAACGCTTCGTGGCCGTTTGAGCGATATCGCCCGGCGCTTCGCCTCAATTCGCAGGAAGGGAACATGATTCTCGGCGACACGATTCTCGAAACGCGGGAACTCACGAAGGAATTCAAAGGCTTCGTTGCCGTCAACGGCGTGAACCTGCGCGTGCGGCGAGGCTCGATCCATGCGCTGATCGGACCGAACGGCGCGGGCAAGACCACGTGTTTCAATCTCCTGACCAAATTCCTGAAGCCCACCGCGGGCCAAATCGTCTACAACGGCATCGACATCACCGACGAGCGTCCCGCGCAGATCGCGCGGCGCGGCGTGATCCGCTCGTTTCAGATTTCCGCGGTGTTTCCGCATCTAAGCGCGCTGCAGAACGTGCGGATCGGCCTGCAGCGCTCGCTCGGCACGGCATTCTGTTTCTGGCGCAGCGAGCGCTCGCTGAGGCAACTCGATGATCGTGCGATGGATCTGCTCACGCAGGTTGGCCTGTCCGATTTCGCGCATGTGCCGACGGTCGAGCTTGCGTATGGCCGCAAGCGCGCGCTCGAAATCGCGACGACGCTCGCGATGGAGCCCGAACTGATGCTGCTCGACGAGCCGACGCAGGGGATGGGACACGAAGATGTCGATCGCGTGACGGCGCTCATCAAGAAGGTCGCGAGCGGCCGCACGATTCTGATGGTCGAGCACAACATGAACGTGATCGCGGGCATCTCCGATACGATCACGGTCCTGCAGCGCGGCGAGGTGCTGGCCGAAGGCACGTATGCGGAGGTATCGAAAAATCCGCTCGTGGTCGAGGCGTATATGGGCAGTACCGACGCGGCGCTGGCGGGAGCGCACGCATGAATCACAGCGAACGGGAAGAGCGGGCGCTGAAGAGCGCCGAAGGCGGCGCGCCTGCGCTCGACATCGCAGGGCTCGAAGCGTGGTATGGCGAATCGCACATTCTGCATGGCGTCGATCTGACGGTGCGCCGCGGCGAGGTCGTCACGCTGCTTGGCCGTAACGGCGCCGGGCGCACAACGACGCTGCGCGCGATCATGGGCTTGACCGGCAGGCGCAGCGGTTCGATCAAGGTCGCGGGCCACGAGACGATCGGATTGCCGACGCACAAGATCGCGCATCACGGTGTCGGTTATTGCCCGGAGGAGCGCGGCATCTTCTCGAGCCTGTCGTGCGAAGAGAATCTGCTGCTGCCGCCTGTCGTCGGCGCGCGTGCGCATGCGATGGCTGTCGACGATATCTATCGGATGTTTCCGAATCTTGCGGCGCGGCGTGCGAGCCAGGGCACGCGGCTGTCGGGCGGCGAGCAGCAGATGCTCGCGATTGCGCGCATCTTGCGCACGGGCGCGAACCTGCTGCTGCTTGACGAAATTTCCGAGGGGCTTGCGCCCGTCATCGTGCAGACGCTCGCCGCGATGATCGTCACCCTGAAGGCGCGCGGCTACACGATCGTGATGGTCGAGCAGAACTTCCGCTTTGCGGCGCCGCTCGCCGACCGCTTTTACGTGATGGAGCATGGGCGCATCGTCGAGCATTTCGGCGCAGCCGAACTTGACGGCAAGATGCCCGCGCTGCACGATCTGCTCGGCATTTAGCGATGGTTCGTATCAAGACGGCCCCGGTGCGGCGCTTGCCGGCCGCGCGGGCGGCCCCGATGTGCGACGCTGGAACTCGATAAAGACAATACCGATCAGGAGACTTGAATGAAATTCAAAACCCTTGCTTACGCGTGTCTAATCACCGCCGCGTGGTTGGCGCAAGCCGCGCATGCCGCGGATACCGTGAAGATCGGCTTCATCACCGATATGTCGGGCCTGTACGCCGATATCGACGGCCAGGGCGGCCTGGAGGCGATCAAGATGGCGGTGGCCGATTTCGGCGGCAAGGTCAACGGCAAGCCAATCGAGCTTGTCTATGCCGATCACCAGAACAAGGCCGACATCGCGGCGTCGAAGGCGCGCGAATGGATCGATCGAGGCGGCGTCGACATGATCGTCGGCGGCACGAACTCGGCGACCGCGTTGTCGACGAACCAGGTTGCGGCGGAAAAGAAGAAGGTCTACATCAATATCGGCGCGGGCGCGGATACGCTGACGAACGAGCAGTGCACGCCCTACACGATCCACTATGCATACGACACGATGGCGCTCGCCAAGGGCACGGGCTCGACTGTCACGAAGCGCGGCGGCAAGACGTGGTTTTTCCTGACCGCGGATTACGCATTCGGCAAATCGCTCGAGAAGAATACGAGTGATGTCGTCAAAGCGAACGGCGGCCAGGTGCTGGGCGAAGTGCGCCATCCGCTGTCCGCGTCGGATTTTTCGTCGTTCCTGTTGCAGGCGCAGGGCTCGAAGGCGCAGATTCTCGGTCTGGCGAACGCGGGCGGCGACACGGTCAACTCGATCAAGGCGGCCAAGGAGTTCGGCATCACGAAGACGATGAAGCTCGCGGCGCTGCTCGTCTTCATTGATGACATTCACAGCCTCGGCCTCGATACGACGCAAGGTCTCGTACTCACCGATAGCTGGTACTGGAATCGCGATCAGGCGTCGCGGCAGTGGGCGCAGCGTTACTTCGCAAAAATGAAGAAGATGCCGTCGAGCCTGCAGGCGGCGGATTATTCGGCGGTGACGACGTATCTGAAGGCCGTGCAGGCAGCGGGTTCGACCGATTCGGACAAGGTGATGGTGCAGCTTCGCAAGGCGAAGATCGACGATTTTTACGCGAAAGGCTACGTTCGCGCGGACGGCAGTATGATTCACGACATGTATTTGATGGAGGTGAAGAAGCCGTCCGAATCGAAAGAACCTTGGGATTACTACAAGATCCTCGCGACGATTCCGGGCGAGCAGGCGTTCGCGACGAAGCAGGAGACGCGTTGCGCGTTATGGAAATAGACCGTTTCGGCTTGCGGCCACTGATTTCTGACTGACGGCAGACTCGATGAATATCTTCGGTATTCCGGCGTCGGCGATGCTGAGCCAATTGCTGCTCGGGCTCGTCAACGGCTCGTTCTACGCGATCCTGAGTCTTGGGCTCGCCGTGATTTTCGGGCTTCTGAACGTGATCAACTTCGCGCACGGCGCGCTGTTCATGCTGGGCGCGATGCTCGCGTGGATGGGGCTCGCGTATCTCGGCCTGCCGTACTGGGCGATGCTCGTGCTCGCGCCCGCAATCGTCGGTCTGTTTGGAATCCTGATCGAGCGCTCGATGCTGCGCTGGCTTTATCGGCTCGATCATCTGTATGGTTTGCTGCTGACGTTTGGGCTCACGCTCGTCGTCGAAGGCGTATTCCGCTCGGTCTACGGCTCGTCCGGTCAGCCTTATGACGTGCCCGAGCTGCTTTCGGGCGCGACGGATCTCGGCTTCATGTTCCTGCCGAATTATCGGGCGTGGGTGGTCGCGGCATCGCTCGCGGTATGCATCGCAACCTGGTTCGTGATCGAGAAGACGCGGCTTGGCGCGTACCTGCGCGCGGGCACCGAAAACCCCAAGCTTGTCGAGGCGTTCGGCGTCAATGTGCCGTTGATGATCACGCTGACTTACGGCTTCGGCGTCGCGCTTGCCGCATTCGCGGGCGTGCTCGCCGCGCCGGTGATCCAGGTCTCGCCGCTGATGGGGCAGCCCATGATCATCACCGTGTTCGCAGTGGTCGTGATCGGCGGCATGGGCTCGATCCTGGGCTCGATTGTCACGGGCCTGATGCTCGGCGTGATCGAAGGGTTGACGAGGGTGTTTTATCCGGAGGCGTCGGCGACGGTTGTGTTCGTGATTATGGCGATTGTGCTGCTGATCCGGCCGGCGGGCTTGTTCGGCAAGGAAAGATGATGCAGAAAAATGCGCTCTACGGACTGTTGTTGGCCGGTCTCGTCGTCGCCCCGCTGATCGGTGCCTATCCGGTGTTCGTGATGAAGGTGTTGTGCTTCGCGCTGTTCGCCGCGGCCTTCAATCTGCTGATCGGATATACGGGCCTGCTGTCGTTCGGCCATGCAATGTTTCTCGCGACGGCGGGCTATATGACGGGTTATGCGATGCAGTCGCTTCATGCGACGCCCGAACTCGGCGTGCTCGCGGGCATGGCTGCCGCGACGCTGCTCGGCGTGGTGGTGGGCCTGTTCGCGATCAGGCGGCAAGGGATCTATTTCGCGATGATCACGCTCGCGTTCGCGCAGATGGTGTACTTCATCTATCTGCAGGCTCCGTTCACGCATGGTGAAGACGGCCTGCAGGGCGTGCCGCGCGGCCGGCTCTTCGGGCTTGTCGATCTGTCGTCGGATTTGACGCTGTACTACGCCGTGCTCGCCGTCGTCGCGTGCGCCTGTGCGTTCATCGTGCGCATCGTCCATTCGCCGTTCGGACAAGTGCTCGTTGCGATCAAGGAAAACGAGCCGCGCGCGATTTCGCTTGGCTACGACACCGATCGCTTCAAGCTGCTCGCATTTATCTTATCGGCTGCGCTTGCCGGGCTCGCAGGGGCACTGAAGGTCGTCGTGCTGGGTTTCGAAACGCTTGGCGACGCGTATTGGACGATGTCCGGTCTCGTGGTGCTGATGACACTCGTCGGCGGCATGGGCACGCTGTTCGGCCCGCTCGTGGGCGCGGCGCTGATCGTCGCGCTCGAGGATCGTCTTGGCGACATCGGCGGGTGGCTCGCGTCAGTCACGGGCATCAACTGGTTCCATTCGCTCGGCGAATCCGCGACGATTGTCACGGGCCTCATTTTCATCGCCTGCGTGCTCGCATTCAGGCGCGGGATCGTCGGTGAGGCGATCGTGCGGATACGGCCGCTGCGCTCGTCTTGAAGGGAATCGTGCAGCGCATGAAAATATTTCGGATTCCGATGCAATGGGCAGTGCGAATGCCCATTGGAGCAGGCTTTGGCATGCCCTATTTTCGTGCGGCGATGCACCATAGGGGTAAATGCTAGGTTGTCGCATCCAGCGCGCTTGCTTTAATCTTCGTCTCAGTTCTGATGCACCGCGAAACGAATTTGCAGGTGGAGAACGAGGAGACATTCGAGGCATAGACTGCCCGACCCGAAGCGCTGTTGGATTCCGTCCAACAGCGCTTTTTTATTGCGCGTTTCGCAGCGTAACGGAGACCGTTATGAGAATGAATCGCTGGATGCAGATCGCGCTCGCAATCGGCTGCATCGCGGGCGTCACGTTGGTGCAAGCGCAAGTGAAGATCGGCGTCACGGTGTCGGCAACGGGCGCTGCCGCGTCGCTCGGCATTCCTGAGAAGAATACGGTCGCGTTGTTGCCGAAAGAGATCGGCGGCAAGCGCGTCGAATATATCGTGCTCGACGACGCATCCGATACGAATCGCGCGGTGCAGAATGCGCGCAAACTGATCGACGAGGAGCACGTCGATGCGATTGTCGGCTCGACGATTACGCCGAATTCGCTCGCGATGATCGATGTCGTCGCGCAGGGCAAGACGCCGATGATTTCGCTTGCCGCCAGCGCGCAAATCATCGCGCCAATGGATGCGAAGCGCGCATGGGTTTTCAAGACGCCGCAAAACGACCGGTTGATGGCCGATGCGCTCGCGAACTACATGGCTAAGCATGGTGTGAAGACAGTGGGCTTCATCGGTTTCGCGGATGCTTACGGCGATGGCTGGTCGAGCGTGTTCAGCGCGGCCGCGGCGGCAAATGGAATCCGGATTGTCGCGAACGAACGCTATAACCGCACCGATACCTCGGTAACGGGGCAGGTGCTGAAGACACTCGCCGTCCATCCCGACGCCGTGCTGATCGCCGGCGCAGGCACGCCGGCCGCGCTGCCCGCGAAGACGCTGAAAGAGCGCGGCTATCCGGGCAGGATCTATCAGACGCATGGCGTTGCGAACAACGATTTTCTCCGCGTTTGCGGCAAGGATTGCGACGCGCAGCTGCTGCCGGCAGGCCCGGTGCTCGTCGCCGATCAGTTGCCTGATTCGAACCCGGCGAAGCGGCCTGCGCTTGCGTACAAGGCTGCATACGAGCGCGCATACGGAGCGGCTGCCGTGTCGACCTTCGGCGGCCACGTTTGGGACGCGGGCCTGATGCTGGAGCGGGCGATTCCTGATGCGCTGAAGAACGCGCAACCGGGCACGCAGGCATTTCGCGATGCGCTGCGCGCGGCACTCGAAGATATTCGGAATCTGCCGGTATCGCACGGCGTGATCAATACGACACCCGCCGATCACAACGGCTTGGATACGCGCGCCCGTGTGATCGTCCAGATTGTCGGCGACAAATGGAAGTTGCAGGCGGATTGACCGTCGCCGGCATTGCCTGTGGCTCGGATGGGCTGGGCCGCGCTGCTCGCCGATTGCGCGGGCCGGTGCGATCAGCACAGGCACCGGCAAATACGACGCAGTGCGCTGAGAACAGTTTCATGTGAATGGATGAGCCGGCGGCCGTGCGTCTGTCGGGTGGCGGTTTTCGTCGACGCAGGTTCAACCGGAGAAGCCAGATGGATTTCTCTATCGCGGCGATTCTTGCGCAGGACGGCATCACAACCGGCGCAGTCTATGCACTGCTGTCGCTTGCGCTCGTACTCGTTTTTTCCGTGACGCGCGTGATCTTCATTCCACAGGGCGAATTCGTCACCTATGGCGCGCTGACACTTGCGGCGTTGCAGGCGCAGAAGTTTCCGGCAACCTGTTGGCTGCTGCTCGTCGCGGGGGCTGCCTGCTTTTTGCTCGAAGCGGGCGGGCTGATTCGTTATCGCGCGCGCCGCCGTCGACTCGGCCGCACGCTGACGGCGCTCGCAGGCCGCTACGTGCTGCTGCCGCTCGCGATCTACGTGTTGACGGCGAGCGTCGCGTCGCAGCAGCTGCCGATGCCGGCCCAGATCGCGCTCACGCTCGCGATCGTCGTGCCGCTCGGGCCGTTCGTCTACCGGCTCGTCTATCAGCCGATTGCCGAAGAAACGACGCTGCTGTTGCTGATCGTGTCGGTGGCCGTGCATTTCGTGATGGTCGGGCTCGGACTCGTGATGTTCGGCGCCGAGGGCTCGCGCACGACGCCATTCTCCGATGCCGCATTCGCATTGGGTCATGCATCGGTTTCGATGCAAAGTCTTTGGGTGATCGGCGCCGCGCTGGCGTTGATCGCCGCGCTCTATCTGTATTTTGAGCGCACGCTGTTCGGCAAGGCGTTGCGCGCGACGGCGCTCAACCGTGTCGGCGCGCGTCTCGTCGGCATGGGTGCGGCCCAAGCCGGGCGACGGGCGTTCACGTTCGCCGCGGCGCTCGGTGCGTTGTCGGGCGTGCTTGTCGGACCGTTGACGACGATTTATTACGATTCGGGTTTTCTGATCGGCTTGAAAGGCTTTGTGGGCGCGATCGTTGGCGGGCTCGTCAACTATCCGCTGGCGGCAGCCGGCGCGCTGCTCGTCGGCGTGCTCGAGGCGTATTCGTCGTTCTGGGCGAGCGCGTATAAGGAAGTCATCGTTTTCACGTTGATCGTGCCGGTGCTGCTGTGGCGAAGTTTGAGCGGCACGCAGGCGGAAGACGGCGGAGCATGATGCGATGAAGCCGATCTTGCGTAATCGCGCATTCTGGCTGTTTCTCGCCGTGCTGATCGCGCTGCCTGTTCTGCCGGGCGTCGCGCGCGTTCCCGAATACTGGATCACGCTGTCGAACTATATTGGGCTCTATGCGCTCGTTGCGATCGGACTCGTGCTGCTGACCGGTGTCGGCGCAATGACGAGCTTCGGGCAGGCGGCATTCGTCGGCATCGGTGCGTATGCGACCGCGTATCTGACGACGCGGTGGGGCATGTCGCCGTGGTTTGGTCTGGCTGTCGGCGTCGTGTTGACGGCGCTCGTCGCGTTTGTGCTCGGCGTCGTTACGATGCGGCTGTCCGGCCATTTTCTGCCGCTCGGAACGATTGCTTGGGGGCTCGCACTGTTTTTTCTGTTCGGCAATCTCGGCTGGCTCGGCAAATACGATGGCATCAACGGCATTCCGTCACTCACGCTGTTCGGCTGGCCGCTCGATACGGGCCGCAGCTTTTATTACGTGATTTGGAGTGCCGTGCTTGCGGCAATCGTGTCGGTCCGCAATCTGTTGAACAGCCGGCCCGGCAGGGCGATCCGCGCATTGCCGGGCAGTGGCGTGATGGCCGGGGCGATGGGCGTGAACGTCGGGTGGATGAGGGTTGCGATCTTTGTCTATGCGGCGGTGCTGGCATCGATTTCGGGCTTTTTGTATGCGCATCTGCAGCGTGCGGTTAATCCGACGCCATTCGGTTTGAATCACGGAATCGAGTATCTCTTCATGGCGGTGGTGGGCGGCATTGCGCATGTGTGGGGGGCGGTGCTGGGCGCGGCAATCGTCACGGTGTTGCAGGACGCTTTGCAGACGCTGCTGCCAAGGTTGCTCGGTGTAGAAGGCAACTTTGAAATCATCGTGTTCGGCGTATTGATGGTGGTGCTGCTGCAATACGCGCGGCAGGGTGTTTGGCCGTTCGTCGCGCGCCTTTTGCCGCGCGGGCCAGCCGGGCGAGCGCCGGATCACGGGCCGCCGTTGCCGAGGCGGAACTTGCCGCGACCTGGCGAGACGCTGCTCGTCGTCGACGGCGCACGCAAGCAGTTCGATGGGCTTGTCGTCGTCAACGACGTGAGCTTCGAGGTGCGTGCGTCGCAGATTGTCGGTTTGATCGGCCCGAACGGGGCGGGCAAATCGACGACGTTTAATCTTGTGACGGGCGTGATGCGGCCGACGGGCGGTGCGATTTCGTTTTGCGGTGAGCGGATTGACGGGTTGGTTTCTCGTGAAATCGTTCGCCGGGGTATAGGCCGTACCTTCCAGCACGTCAAACTGCTGCCCGGTATGACCGTGCTGGACAACGTTGCGCTCGGCGCACATGTGCGAGGCTCGGCCGGAATCTGGCGCAGCATTGTCGGATTGAACGCGAACGAAGAGGCGCAACTGATGGCCGAGGCGGCGGCGCAGATTCGGCGGGTAGGGCTCGGTTCGCATTTGTATGATGAAGCGGGCAGCTTGGCGCTGGGCCAACAGCGGATTCTGGAAATCGCTCGCGCGCTATGCAGCGATCCGATGCTGCTATTGCTCGACGAACCGGCCGCCGGGCTGCGATATCAGGAGAAGCAGCAGTTGGCTGAACTATTGCGGATGCTGAAAAAAGAAGGCGTGAGCGTGCTGCTTGTCGAACACGATATGGATTTCGTGATGAATCTGGCTGATCGGCTGGTCGTCATGGATTTCGGCACCCGGATTGCTGAAGGGCTGCCGCAAGAGGTCCGTCACGATCCTGCGGTACAGGAGGCTTATCTCGGCGGAGTGACGTGATGGCGCAAGCATGCCCGTTCGTGCTCGAGGTGCGGGATTTATCGGCATCGTATCGCAAGGTCGAGGTGGTTCGCCGGGTGTCGATCGACGTAGGCGCTGGGCAAATCGTCGCCGTGATTGGTCCGAACGGTGCCGGTAAATCGACGCTGCTCAATGCAGTGATGGGTATATTGCCGACTTCTGGCCATGCGACTGGCGTGATTCGGTACGGTGGGGACGACGTGAGTGCGTGCTCGGTGGAGGAGCGCGTCGTGCGCGGCATGTGTCTCGTGCCCGAAGGGCGTGAGTTGTTCGGTTTGATGTCAGTTGAAGACAATCTCGTTTTGGGGGCGTATCGACGCAAGTTGGCGGGTGACGCGAATTTTCTCGACCAGCTTGAACCGGTATTTACACTGTTTCCCCGGTTGAAGGAGCGACGCAAGCAGGCGGCGAGTACGTTATCGGGTGGCGAGCGACAGATGCTTGCGATTGGGCGCGCGCTGATGGCAAAGCCAAGCTTGTTGATGCTCGACGAACCGAGTCTTGGCCTTGCCCCGTTGATCGTGAAAGATATGTTCCGGATTATCAGTGCATTGCGCGAGACGGGTGTCGCAACATTGCTGGTCGAGCAGAATGCGCGAGCGGCCCTGCAAATTTCTGATTACGGTTACGTGCTCGAAACCGGTGAGCAGATACTTGAAGGTAGCGCAGTGGAGCTTGTAAACAACCCGCGGGTAGTCCAAACCTATCTCGGACTCGCAAAAAATCCGGCGTAGAGACAAGGCCGCGTATAAAACGGGCCACGTGTTTCACGTGAAACATGGCGTTTTTGCTGTTTAGCCATTTGCATGAGCGTCGGGCCAAAAGCGAACCCGCTATAATTCCGCCCATACATTTCTCTGATAGGTTCGTGCGTCGTTCTGCGCGCGAAGTCCGCAATGCTTTATCCAACTGAATTTGACGTCATCGTCGTCGGCGGTGGCCATGCTGGCACGGAAGCCGCCTTGGCTTCGGCACGCATGGGCGCAAAGACGCTATTGTTGACGCATAACATTGAAACCCTTGGGCAGATGAGCTGCAATCCGTCGATCGGCGGGATTGGTAAAGGACATCTGGTCAAGGAAGTCGATGCGCTGGGTGGTGCGATGGCCGCCGCAACCGACGAAGGTGGTATCCAGTTTCGGATTCTCAATTCTTCGAAAGGGCCGGCGGTTCGTGCCACGCGGGCGCAGGCCGATCGATTGCTATACAAGCAGGCGATTCGTCGGCGCCTCGAAAATCAGCCGAATCTGTGGCTATTTCAGCAGGCGGTTGACGACCTGATGGTCGAAGGGGATCGAGTGGTCGGTGCGGTTACGCAAGTCGGCGTGCGTTTTCGCGCTCGTGCGGTCGTGTTGACGGCAGGTACCTTCCTGGACGGCAAGATTCATGTCGGCCTCAATAATTACACCGGCGGACGCGCGGGCGATCCGGCAGCGGTTTCGCTGTCTGGACGCCTCAAGGAGCTAAAGCTGCCGCAGGGGCGGCTGAAGACCGGGACGCCGCCGCGTATCGATGGCCGCACGATCGATTTTTCGAAGCTCGAAGAACAGCCGGGCGATCTTGATCCGATTCCGGTGTTCTCGTTTCTCGGCCGCGCGGAACAACATCCGCAGCAATTGCCTTGCTGGGTTACCCATACGAACGAACGAACCCACGACATCATTCGTAGTGGTTTGGACCGATCGCCGATGTATACCGGCGTGATTGAAGGTGTGGGCCCGCGGTATTGCCCATCGATCGAGGACAAGATTCACCGCTTTGCGTCAAAAGAATCGCACCAGATTTTTCTCGAACCGGAAGGGTTGACGACGAACGAATTCTATCCAAACGGGATTTCGACCAGTCTGCCGTTCGACGTGCAGTTGGAACTTGTGCACTCCATGCGCGGCTTGGAGCAGGCGCATATCCTGCGCCCCGGTTATGCGATCGAGTATGACTATTTTGATCCGCGTGCGTTGAAGGCATCGCTTGAAACGAAGGCGATTCAAGGGCTATTTTTTGCGGGCCAAATCAATGGCACGACGGGCTACGAAGAGGCTGCGGCGCAGGGATTGCTGGCGGGCGTCAACGCGGGCCGTTACGCTCAGGAGAAAGATGCATGGTGCCCGCGCCGCGATGAGGCTTATCTCGGCGTGCTTGTCGATGACCTGGTAACTCGTGGTGTGTCCGAGCCGTACCGCATGTTCACGAGTCGTGCCGAGTACCGGCTAAGCTTGCGTGAAGACAACGCCGACATGCGACTGACCGAAATCGGACGTGAACTGGGAATTGTCGACGACGTTCGCTGGGATGCATTCAATCGAAAGCGCGATGCTGTTTCACGTGAAACCGAGCGGCTGCGCACGACATGGGTAACGCCGAAGACTTTGCCCGCAGACGAAGCCACCGCACTGCTGGGCAAGCCGATCGAGCACGAATACAGCCTCGCGGAGCTGCTGCGCCGGCCGGGCGTTAGCTACGAAGGCGTTTGTGGATTGCGTGGCGGCGAATGTCGCCCGGCCGAGCCGCTGGCGGACGATAAGATTCTGCTCGAGCAAATCAAGGAGCAAATCGAAATCGGTATCAAATACCAGGGCTATATCGAGCGTCAGGCTGGCGAAATCGAACGCAATGGTGCTCATGAAAATACGCGTCTGCCGGAAGGGATCGACTACGCAGAAGTACGAGGGTTGTCGTTTGAGGCGCGCCAGAAACTAAATCAATTCCGCCCGGAAACGATCGGCCAGGCATCGCGAATCTCGGGTATTACCCCCGCTGCCATTTCTTTGCTGATGGTTCATCTGAAGCGCGGGCTTGGCCGGCGTAAGCTCGCCGAGACCGCTTCGAGCGCTGGCACGACGGCCGATAACACGGCGGCGCAGCAACAATGACGATGCAACATCGTCAGAACCCGAATGCCAGCCGGGAAATACTGGAAGCGCTGCTGTCCAATGGAGCGAATGCGCTAGGCGTTGCATTGAGCGATGAGCAGCGCAATGCGCTGCTCAACTACGTGGAACTGCTTGCGAAGTGGAACGCGGTGTATAACCTGACCGCGATCCGCGACCCGCATCAGATGCTGATTCAGCACATTCTCGATTCATTGTCGATCGTCCCGTATATCGGCGTGCGAGCGGCATCGAGCGTGCTCGATGTTGGCTCCGGCGGCGGCTTGCCGGGAATTGTGCTTGCGATTGCGTTGCCCGAATGGCAGGTGACGTTGAACGATATCGTTCACAAGAAATCCGCATTCCAGACGCAGGCGAAAGCCGAATTAAAGCTCGGCAATCTGTCTGTCGTGACAGGGCGGGTCGAGACGTTGCATCCCGGCAAGGCGATTCCGGGAAAATTCGATGTGATCGTGTCGCGGGCATTCGCGGACTTGGCAGACTTCGTTACACTGGCCCGGCATTTGGTTGCGCCGGGCGGCTCGATCTGGGCGATGAAGGGCGTTCATCCCGAAGATGAGATAAGCCGCTTGCCGGCCGGCGCGCGCGTCAAACAGGTAATTCGTCTGACGGTTCCGTTGCTCGATGCGCAGCGGCATCTAATCGAAGTCGAACTCGACGAAGCAATTTAACCGGCGCGAGAGAGTGCCCGGCTCATTTGAAGAAGAGAAAGGAACACACCAACGATGGCAAAAATCTTCTGCGTGGCGAACCAGAAGGGCGGTGTCGGCAAGACGACGACGACGGTCAATCTCGCCGCGAGCCTCGCGGCGCAGGAGCAGCGCGTGCTGCTGATCGATCTGGATCCGCAGGGCAATGCCACGATGGGAAGCGGTATCGATAAGGCCGAATGCGAGTCGACGGTCTACGAGGTGCTGGTGGACGGTGTCACGGTGGCGGATGCGCGCGTGCGCCCGGAGGCGGTGAAGTACGACGTGTTGCCGGCGAATCGCGAGTTGGCCGGCGCGGAGATCGAGCTTGTCGGAATCGAAAATCGCGAGCGCCAATTGAGAGCCGCGCTCGAGAAAGTCGCTAACGACTACGATTTCGTTTTGATTGATTGCCCGCCGGCGCTATCGCTGCTGACTCTGAACGGCTTATGCGCGGCGCACGGCGTGGTGATCCCGATGCAGTGTGAATATTTTGCGCTAGAGGGGCTGTCTGACCTCGTCAATACGATCAAGCAGGTGCACGCGAATCTGAATCGCGATCTGAAGGTGATCGGCTTGCTCCGCGTGATGTTCGATCCGCGCATCACTTTGCAACAGCAGGTTTCCGATCAATTGAAGGCGCATTTTGGCGACAAGGTGTTCGATGCTGTGATTCCACGCAATGTCCGCCTTGCCGAAGCGCCCAGTTATGGGCTCCCTGGCGTGGTGTTCGATCGCGCGTCGCGTGGCGCACAGGCATATATCCAGTTCGGCGCCGAAATGATTGAGCGGGTGCGGGCGCTTTGAACGGGTCCCTGGACGAGAATCGAGGTAACGGAACATGAATGCGGTAGCAAAGAAAAAAGGTCTGGGGCGAGGCCTTGAAGCATTGCTTGGCGGCAGTGCCGATATCACCGAAGCGGTGAAGATCGAAGGCGCGCCGAGCGTGCTTGCGCTCGGTAAGCTGCAAGCAGGCAAGTACCAGCCGCGGACCCGAATGGACGAAGGGAATTTGCAGGAGTTGGCCGCGAGCATTCGTGCGCAGGGTGTGATGCAGCCGATCCTGGTACGGCCCATTTCATCAGACAAATATGAAATCATCGCCGGAGAACGGCGTTTTCGTGCGGCGCGGCTGGCAGGCCTAGACGAAGTGCCGGTTCTCGTGAAGGACGTGTCCGATCAGGCCGCTGCGGCGATGGCGCTGATCGAGAATATTCAGCGAGAAGATCTGAACCCGCTTGAAGAAGCACAGGGCATTCAACGTTTGCTCGACGAATTTGGTTTCACGCACGAGCAGGCGGCAGAATCGGTGGGGCGTTCGCGCAGTGCGGTGTCGAACCTGCTGCGCTTGCTGAATCTCGCCGCGCCCGTGCAGACGATGCTGTTGGCGGGCGATCTCGACATGGGACACGCGCGCGCGCTGCTGGCTGTCGATGCGGCGACGCAGATCACGCTTGCGCATCAGGTCGTCAACAAGCGGCTGTCGGTGCGCGAGACGGAAAAGCTCGTCGCGCAAGTCACGAAGGCTGAGCCGGCCGTGAAGGCGCGCGCAAAGGACGACGGTGGCCGGGATACGCGGCGTCTCGAAGAGGAGCTGTCGGATCTGCTTGCGTCGAGCGTGAAGATCAAGCTTGGGCGCCGTGGGCGTGGGCAGGTGACGATCGATTTCGGCGATCTCGACGCGCTCGAGGGCATACTCGTGCGGCTGCGCGGCAACGTGGCTGCTGCATAACGATCGACGTGTCGAATCCGGCCAGTAACAGGCGCACGGCGTGTATCGCCGCGCTCGTTGCCTTCATTGCACGCGAACCGGTGCTGTTGATACTCATCGCCGCGGTGATCGTGCTGCAGTTCGTTCATCCGCAATCGGCGAATATGCTCGCCCGGCTCGTCGACTGGCAGACTGTCGCGACGCTTGCCGGGTTGCTGATGCTGACAAAGGCGCTTGAGCTGTCGGGTGTTCTGATGTGGATCGCGCACCGGATCGTGCATCGCGTGCGCTCGGAGCGTGGGCTAGCCGCGTTGCTCGTCGTGTTTGCCGCAGTGTTGTCGAGTTGGCTCACCAATGATGTCGCGCTCTTTGTCGTGATTCCGCTGGTCATGTCGCTGCGTGAGCTGACGCCGCTGCCGTTCAAGCGGCTGGTGATTCATATCGCGCTTGCGGTGAACGCAGGCTCAGTCGCAACACCGCTCGGCAATCCACAAAACCTTTTTCTCTGGCAATTGAGCGGCGTCTCGTTTGGCCGCTTCGTGATCGAACTCGGGCCGCTCGCGGCCGCGCTGATGGTGCTGCTGCTCGTATTGACCGCATGTTCGTTCAAGCGCCGCGCGCTCGATTTATCGAAGGATCGAGCGGTAAGCCTCGTCAATCGTCCGCTGGCGTTTGCCGCAGCTATCGCGTTCGCTGGCTTCGTGTCGTTGGCCGACAGCCACCATGCGCTTGCCGGTTTGATTGCCGTCGCCGTGATGCTGCTGTTCGTATGTCGCGATGCGGTATTCAAGATCGACTGGCTGTTGTTGATGATCTTCGTGCTGATGTTCATTGTGCTGCGCGGCGCGGCGGCGCTGCCCGCCGTTCATCGGACCATCGAGAGCATCGGCCTCGATTCGCCGCTGCGCGTATATGCCGCTGGCGCGTTGCTATCGCAAGGTATCAGCAATGTGCCGGCGGCGATCGTGCTATCCGAATTCACGCATGATTGGCGTGCATTGGCGTTCGGCGTGAGTGTCGGCGGATTCGGTATCGCGATCGGCTCGCTTGCGAATCTGATCGCGGTCCGGCTGTCGCGTGCGCCACGCATGTGGTTGCCGTTTCATCTCGTGAGCATTCCATTCGGTCTTGTGAGCGCTGCGTTGGGGGCGCTCGTGCTGCGTTATGTCTGAGCTTGCAAAACGTGGCGGCAAGATCGGCGCGGGCCGTTTGACCTGCGTGCCCGAACCTGAAAGTCCCGCCGCACGGCAAGTTGCGGCATCACACGAGATCGCGGAAGTTACCGCATCATGAAGCGCTGTTTCACGCGGTTTTTGTCGCGTCTAAAGTCTTGAATCGCCTGCAACTATCGCTTACAATCGCCCGGATTTGTTAGTAAGGCACCCCTGAAAGTTAGCGGAAAGCTTTCGGGCGACGACGACTTAGCGGAGTTTGCGATGGCGAGTCAGGCGCCGGATCAAAGGCATGACGATCATCAGCGCGCGCCGCGCACCGCTCCGGCGACTGACGAGCGACGCAAGCTCGACGGTCACGACTGGGATGCCGAGCAGCAAGATAACAATATCGTTCCGCTCACGCGGGCCGAAGCGCAAGCGCTTTTCGGAACCGAAGTGAGCCGGCCATCGCGCGTTACGCCTAGTCGGGTGGTGATCGCGCAAATGGTCCTGTCCCTGGTTGCAACGCTGGCGTGGTGGCTGTTTTCAAAGTCGCCGGGCGCCGCTGCGCAGTCGGCTCTGTTGGGCGGAGCGATCGGCTGGGTGCCGAGTGCGTTGTTCGCAGCACGTTTGAGGCTGGCTGGCGCGGGTTCGGTGATGGGTTGGATGTCCGGCGAAGCGCTCAAGCTCGGCGTGACGATAGCGATGTTCGTTGCGGTTGCGCTCGAATATCCGGGCGTGCATTGGACGGCGCTGCTCGTCACGTATTTCGTCGTACTGAAAACGTACTGGCTCGCGCTGGCCTGGCGGTAAAGAACAAGCAGTGTGCGAATTTGACTCGTATTCGCGCCGGTGTGTTCCCGTAATGAACTATTGCGGGAACGCGCAAAAAACGATTTTCGACAATTTGGGTGGCATTAACGACTATGGCAGCTAGCGAAGGCACGCGTGCTCCGGATCCGTCCGAGTACATTGCGCACCACTTGCAGAATTTTTCCACCACGCATCAGACGTCGATCTTCGACATTCATGTCTGGAATATCGACACGCTGTTCTGGTCGATCGTCTGTGGCCTCGTGACCATCGTGCTGCTGCGCCTGGCCGCCCGCAAGGCGACTTCCGGCGTGCCGGGCCGCTTTCAATGCTTGATCGAAATGATCGTCGAGATGGTCGAGGACCAGTCGAAGGCGGTCGTTCACGGCAACCGTACCTTCATCGCACCGCTCGCACTGACTGTGTTCGTGTGGGTCTTCCTGATGAACTCCCTCGATTTCCTTCCCGTCGATCTGCCGGGCCGCGTGATCGGCTGGCTGGGTCTGTCGGGCGTGATTTCCCACCATCGCATCGTCCCCACGGCCGACCTGAACGGTACGCTCGGCATTGCGCTCGGCGTGTTTTTCCTGATGCTGTACTACAACATCAAGATCAAGGGCGCGGGCGGCTTCGTGCACGAGCTGCTGTCGGCGCCGTTCGGCGCGCACCCGCTGCTGTGGATTCCGAACCTCGCGCTCAATATCGTCGAATTCGTCGCCAAGACCGTGTCGCTCGGCATGCGGCTGTTCGGCAACATGTACGCAGGTGAGCTGGTGTTCCTGCTGATCGCCCTGCTCGGCAGCATGTGGAGCTTCGGCGGCGACGCAACGTTCCTCGGCTTTATCGGCCACGTGATTGCGGGCAGCGTCTGGGCAATCTTCCACATCCTGATTGTTCTGCTGCAGGCATTCATCTTCATGATGTTGACGCTGGTGTATCTCGGCCAGGCACACGACGCGCACTAAACGGCGCGCTGGGCCAACAAGAAGAGTTTCGTTTTTTGGTTTTTTAAATCTCAGTTCCAAGTCTTTTCACAAAGGAGTGATCATGCAAGCTTTCATCGCCAACATCCAAGGTCTGACCGCTGTCGGTATCGGCATCATCATCGGCCTGGGTGCTATCGGCGCCTGTATCGGTATCGGCCTGATGGGCGGCAAGTACATTGAAGCCTGCGCGCGTCAACCGGAACTCATCAACCCGCTGCAAACGAAGATGTTCCTGCTGGCTGGTCTGATCGACGCTGCATTCCTGATCGGTGTAGGTGTGGCGATGCTGTTCGCGTTCGCGAACCCGCTCCTGTCGAAGCTCGCAGGCTAAGGTTCCTCGGAAATAATGCGCCCGGCACACCGGGCGCGGGCGGAACGGCAGATGGGGCGCTGATCGAATGCAACTCGATGAGCGCCTTACCGTTTCATGTTTTCCGGCAATAGCATAAGGAAACACCGTGAATCTCAACGCAACCCTGTTTGCGCAAATGGTCGTGTTCCTGATCCTCGCGTGGTTCACGATGAAGTTCGTGTGGCCGCCGCTGATCAACGCACTCGACGAACGCGCAAAAAAGATCGCTGACGGCTTGGCCGCTGCGGAAAAGGGCAAGGCGGAACTCGAGGCGGCGCACAAGCGCGTCGACCAGGAACTCGCACAAGCCCGCAACGACGGCCAGCAACGCATTGCTGACGCTGAAAAACGCGCACTCGCTGTCGCCGACGAAATCAAGGCGAACGCGCAGGCCGAAGCCGCGCGGATTGTCGCGCAGGCGAAGGCGGATGCCGAACAGCAAATCGTGAAGGCTCGCGAAGCGCTGCGCAACGAAGTCGCGACACTCGCCGTGAAAGGCGCCGAACAGATCCTGAAGCGCGAAGTCGATCAAACGGCCCACGCCGAACTGCTGAATCAACTGAAAGCCGAGCTCTGATCATGGCCGAACTTGCAACCATCGCCCGCCCTTACGCAGAAGCGCTGTTCCGCGTGGCCGAGGGGGGTGACGTCGCCGCCTGGTCCACGCTCGTGCAAGAGCTGGCTCAGGTTGCGCAATTGCCCGAAGTGTTGTCCGTCGCGTCGAATCCGAAGGTGACGCGCGAGCAGGTTCGCGATTTGTTGCTCGCCGCATCGAAATCGCCGCTCGCGGCGAGCGCGGAAGCCAAGAACTTCGTGCAGATGCTGATCGACAATCATCGGATCGCGCTGCTGCCCGCCATCTCCGAGCAGTTCGACGAACTGAAGAATGCCCGCGAAGGCGCGGCGGACGCGAAGATCGTCAGTGCGTTTGCACTCGAAGGCGCCCAGCTCGGCGAACTCGTCGCGGGCCTCGAGCGCAAGTTCAAGCGCAAGCTCAAAGCCACGGTCGAAGTCGATCCGTCGCTGATCGGCGGCGTGCGCGTGACGGTCGGCGACGAAGTGCTCGACAGCTCGGTCCGCGCGCGGCTCGCCGGCCTGCAGACTGCTTTGACCGCCTGAGTCCGGCGCCCGGCACGCAACAGAATTGAATATCAGGAGCGAATAATGCAACTCAATCCCTCTGAGATCAGCGAGCTGATCAAGAGCCGGATCCAGGGCCTTGAAGCGAGCGCGGACGTTCGCAACCAGGGCACCGTGATCTCCGTGACCGACGGCATCGTGCGCATTCACGGGCTGTCGGACGTGATGCAGGGCGAAATGCTCGAATTCCCGGGCAACACGTTCGGCCTCGCGCTGAACCTCGAGCGCGACTCGGTCGGCGCGGTGATTCTCGGCGAGTACGAGCACATCTCCGAAGGCGACATCGTCAAGACGACCGGCCGCATTCTCGAAGTGCCGGTCGGCCCGGAACTCATCGGCCGCGTGGTCGATGCGCTCGGCAACCCGATCGACGGCAAGGGCCCGCTCAACACGAAGCTGACCGACGCAATCGAAAAGATCGCCCCGGGCGTGATTTGGCGTAAGTCGGTGTCGCAGCCGGTGCAGACCGGGCTGAAGTCGATCGACTCGATGGTGCCGATCGGCCGCGGCCAGCGCGAGCTGATCATCGGCGACCGTCAGTGCGGCAAGACCGCGGTGGCGATCGACACGATCATCAACCAGAAGGGCAAGGATCTCATCTGTATCTACGTTGCGATCGGCCAGAAGGCTTCGTCGATCATGAACGTGGTGCGCAAGCTCGAAGAAACCGGCGCGCTCGAGTACACGATCGTCGTGTCGGCGTCGGCGTCGGATTCGGCGGCGATGCAGTATCTCGCGCCGTATGCGGGCTGCACGATGGGCGAATACTTCCGCGATCGCGGTCAAGACGCGCTGATCATCTATGACGACTTGACCAAGCAAGCGTGGGCGTATCGCCAGATTTCGCTGCTGCTGCGCCGTCCGCCGGGCCGTGAAGCGTATCCGGGCGACGTGTTCTATCTGCACTCGCGTCTGCTCGAACGCGCCGCGCGCGTGTCGGAGGAGTACGTCGAGAAGTTCACGAACGGCGAAGTGAAGGGCAAGAGCGGCTCGCTGACGGCGCTGCCCGTCATCGAAACGCAAGCGGGCGACGTGACCGCGTTCGTGCCGACCAACGTGATCTCGATCACCGACGGCCAGATCTTCCTTGAAACCGACCTGTTCAACGCAGGCATCCGCCCCGCGATCAACGCGGGCGTGTCGGTGTCGCGCGTCGGCGGTGCCGCGCAGACGAAGATCGTGAAGAAGCTGTCGGGCGGTATCCGTACCGACCTCGCGCAGTATCGCGAGCTGGCGGCGTTCGCGCAGTTCGCCTCCGATCTCGACGAAGCGACCCGCAAGCAGCTCGAGCGCGGCCGCCGCGTGACGGAATTGCTCAAGCAGCCGCAGTACCAGCCGCTGCAAGTGTGGGAGCTGGCGGTATCGCTGTTCGCGGCGAACAACGGTTATCTCGACGACCTCGACGTCAAGGACGTGCTGCCGTTCGAGAAGGGTTTGCGCGAATATCTGAAGACGAGCCACGCCGAGCTTATCAAGCGCATCGAAGACACGAAGGACTTGTCGAAGGACGACGAGGGCGCATTGCACGCCGCTCTGAAGAACTTCAAGAAGTCCGGTGCCTATTGATCCGCGAATGACACGATGAGGCGGCGCGGGCCGCATAGCGCCCCGCGCCGCTTCGGTCAAGGAGCAAGCAATGGCTGGAATGAAGGAAATTCGCGGCAAGATCAAGAGCGTGCAAAACACGCGCAAGATCACCAAGGCGATGGAGATGGTGGCGGCGTCGAAGATGCGCCGCGCGCAAGAACGCATGCGCGCGGCCCGTCCGTATGCCGACAAGGTCCGTGCAATCGCCGCGCACATGAGCCGCGCGAACCCGGAGTACCGCCACCCGTTCATGGTGGCGAACGAAGGCGCCGATACCGCGGGCGTCATCCTCGTCACGACCGACAAGGGCCTCTGCGGCGGCTTGAACACGAACGTGCTGCGCGCGGCCGTACAGAAGTTCAAGGAAATCGGCGACAAGGGACATAAGGTCGAGGCGACCGCGATCGGCGGCAAGGGTCTCGGCTTTTTGAACCGCTTCGGCGCGAAGGTGGTTTCGCAGGTCGTGCATCTCGGCGACACGCCGCACCTGGACAAGCTGATCGGCGCTGTCAAGGTTCAGCTCGATCAGTACTCGGAAGGCAAGCTGTCGGCGGTTTATCTCGCATACACGCGCTTCATCAACACGATGAAGCAAGAGGCGGTAATCGAGCAATTGCTGCCGCTGTCGACCGAACATTTCGACGCGAATGACGGCACGCCCGCGACCTCGTGGGATTACATCTACGAACCGGATGCGCAGACGGTGGTCGACGAGCTGCTCGTGCGCTATGTCGAGGCGCTCGTGTATTCCGCGGTGGCGGAAAACATGGCGTCGGAGCAATCGGCGCGGATGGTCGCGATGAAAGCCGCATCGGACAATGCGAAGACGGTGATCAGCGAGCTGCAACTGTCGTACAACAAGAGCCGTCAGGCCGCGATCACGAAGGAATTGTCGGAGATCGTTGGCGGCGCCGCCGCCGTGTAAGCGGCGCGCTCGGGACGCCTCAGGGAACTGCGCCTTTGCGCGAGTAAAGAATCAGGTATTGAAAGGAAAAGCGATGAGTACTGCTGCTTTGGTAGAAGGCAAGATCGTACAGTGCATCGGCGCCGTTATCGACGTGGAATTCCCGCGCGAGAGCATGCCGAAGATCTACGACGCGCTCATTCTCGACGGCTCGGAACTGACGCTCGAAGTCCAGCAGCAGCTGGGTGACGGCGTGGTCCGCACGATCTGTCTGGGTGCCTCCGACGGCCTGCGCCGCGGCGTGACGGTGAAAAATACCGGCAAGCCGATCTCGGTGCCGGTCGGCAAGCCGACCCTCGGGCGCATCATGGACGTGCTCGGCCGTCCGATCGATGAGGCCGGTCCGATCGAGAGCGAACATCTCCGTTCGATCCATCAGAAAGCGCCCGCGTTCGACGAGCTGTCGCCGTCGACCGAACTGCTCGAAACGGGCATCAAGGTTATCGATTTGATCTGCCCGTTCGCGAAGGGCGGCAAGGTCGGCTTGTTCGGCGGTGCAGGCGTGGGCAAGACCGTCAACATGATGGAGCTGATCAACAACATCGCGAAGGAGCACGGCGGTTACTCCGTGTTCGCGGGCGTGGGCGAGCGGACCCGTGAAGGGAACGACTTCTACCATGAAATGAAGGACTCCAACGTTCTCGACAAGGTCGCGCTGGTGTACGGCCAGATGAACGAGCCGCCGGGTAACCGTCTGCGCGTGGCGCTGACGGGCCTGACGATGGCCGAGCATTTCCGCGACGAAGGCCGCGACGTGCTGTTCTTCGTCGACAACATCTACCGTTTCACGCTGGCCGGTACGGAAGTGTCGGCGCTGCTGGGCCGGATGCCGTCCGCGGTGGGCTATCAGCCGACGCTGGCCGAGGAAATGGGCAAGCTGCAAGAGCGCATCACGTCGACGAAGACGGGCTCGATTACGTCGGTGCAGGCCGTGTACGTTCCTGCGGATGACTTGACCGACCCGTCGCCGGCTACGACGTTCGGCCACTTGGACGCAACGGTCGTGCTGTCGCGTGACATCGCGTCGCTCGGTATCTACCCCGCGGTGGACCCGCTCGATTCGACGTCGCGCCAGATCGACCCGAACGTGATCGGCGAAGAGCACTACACGATCACGCGCCGCGTTCAGCAGACGCTGCAGCGCTACAAGGAACTGCGCGACATCATCGCGATTCTGGGCATGGACGAACTGTCGCCGGAAGACAAGCTGTCGGTCGCGCGTGCGCGTAAGATCCAGCGTTTCCTGTCGCAGCCGTTCCACGTCGCGGAAGTGTTCACGGGCTCGCCGGGCAAGTACGTGCCGCTGAAGGAAACGATCCGCGGCTTCAAGATGATCGTCGATGGCGAGTGCGATCATCTGCCGGAGCAGGCGTTCTACATGGTCGGCACGATCGACGAGGCCTTCGAAAAGGCCAAGAAGATCCAGTAAAGGTCGGGTGTAACGCAGCGGGCGCCGATGCGTTCGCGAACGCTATCCTTGGGGTGGCGTGTCGCGCACCGGAGCCCGCGCAGTACGCTCAACCGTGCCTTGCATGGGATCGGGTAAGCGCTTTGGCGCTTGCGCCGATCGACAGGAGTCGATATGGCAACCATCAAAGTAGACGTCGTCAGCGCGGAAGAGCAGATCTTCTCGGGCCAGGCGAAGTTCGTCGCGCTGCCGGGTGAAGCGGGAGAGCTGGGCATTTTGCCGGGCCATACGCCGCTGATCACGCGGATTCGTCCGGGGGCGGTGCGCATCGAGGCTGAAGGCGGCGACGAGGAGTTCGTGTTCGTCGCGGGCGGGATTCTCGAAGTGCAGCCGGGCGCCGTCACGGTGCTCGCCGACACCGCGATCCGCGGCAAGGATCTCGACGCGGCGAAGGCCGAGGAAGCGAGAAAGCGCGCCGAAGAAACGCTGCAGAACGCGAAGTCGGACCTCGACCTTGCGAAGGCGCAGTCGGAACTTGCGACTGCGATGGCGCAGCTCGAAGCGATTCAGCGTCTGGCGAAGATTCGCGCGAAGCACTGACGTTCGCCGTTTTCGCCTAAAAAAGCAGCCTTCGGGCTGCTTTTTTTTCGTCCGTTCGTGCGTTTTTTCCTTGCGGGTAACAATCGATGTCAGAGTAGGGCGGCAGAGCCCAGAATGATTCGTTGCATGCATCGATTACAACCCAGGAGACGCTATGGCCGCATCATCGCGCACGGATGCATTGATCGCACCCGTGAACGGTTTGTCCTATGTCCGCGGTGCGACCGACGTGCCGCTTTCCGAGGCGACGGTCGGGCAATTTCTGCGTGATACCGTCGCGCGTTTTCCCGATCGCCCGGCCGTGGTGTTTCGCGAGCAGAACGTGCGCTGGAGTTGGCGCGAATTTGCGGAAGAAGTCGATGTGCTCGCCGCAGGCTTGGCGATGCTTGGCATCGAGAAAGGCGATCGCGTGGGCATTTGGGCGCCGAATCGTGCTGAATGGCTGCTCACGCAATTCGCGACCGCGCGTCTTGGCGCCGTGCTCGTCAACGTGAACCCCGCCTATCGGCTTACCGAACTCGAATATGCGCTGAACAAGGTCGGCTGCAAGCTGCTGATTGCGGCGGAGCGTTTCAAGTCGTCGGCTTACGTGGAGATGATTGCCCAGATCGCGCCCGAGCTTGCAAGTTGCGCAGGCGGCGCGTTGCACGCGAAGCGGGTGCCGGGGTTGCGTGCGGTCGTCGCGATGGCCGATGTTGCGCCAGCAGGGATGCTGCGCTTTGTCGACGTGCTGGCGAGCGGCCGCACGGCGCGTGAGCGTGCGCAGGTCGATCTCGAGGCGATCGGCGCGACGCTCGATTCGCACGAGCCGATCAATATCCAGTTCACGAGCGGCACGACCGGCAATCCGAAGGGCGCGACGCTCACGCACCACAACATCGTCAATAACGCGATTGCGATCGCGCGGGTGATGCGGCTCACCGAAGCCGACGCAATGTGCATTCCGGTGCCGCTGTATCACTGCTTCGGGATGGTGCTGTCGGTGCTCGCGTGCGTATCGGCAGGGGCGAAGATGGTGTTTCCGGGCGCGGCATTCGACCCGGGGGCGACGCTCGCGGCGGTGTGCGACGAGCGCTGTACCGCGCTGCAGGGTGTGCCGACGATGTTCATCGCCGAGCTCGATCATCCGGAATTTGGCCGCTACGATCTCTCCACGCTGCGCACCGGCATCATGGCGGGCTCGCCGTGTCCGATCGAGACGATGAAGCGCGTGGTCGCGAGCATGCATATGTCGGAGGTCACGATCGCCTACGGGATGACGGAGACGAGCCCCGTGTCGTTCCAGAGCGCGACGACGGACCCGCTGAACAAGCGCACGACGACGGTCGGGCGCATTCAGCCGCATCTCGAGGCGAAGATCGTCGATGCATCGGGCGAGATCGTGCCGGTTGGCGCGACGGGCGAGCTATGCACGCGGGGCTATTCGGTGATGCTGGGTTATTGGGATGACGAAGCAAGGACGCGCGAAGCGATCGTCGACGGCTGGATGCGCACCGGCGATCTCGCGACGTTCGATGAAGCAGGCTATTGCAATATTGTCGGGCGACTGAAAGATATGGTGATTCGCGGCGGCGAGAATATCTATCCGCGCGAGATCGAGGAATTTTTGTTTCGGCATCCGAAGATTCAGAGTGCGCAGGTGTTCGGCGTACCCGACCCGAAATACGGTGAGCAAGTCTGCGCGTGGATCGTGCTGCGCGCGGGCGAGACGATGACCGACGACGAATTGCGCGAATTTTGCCGAGGCCAAATCGCGCACTATAAGGTGCCGCACTATGTGCGCTTCGTCGACGAGTTGCCGATGACGGTGACGGGCAAGGCGCAAAAATTCGTGATGCGCGACCGGATGATCGCCGAACTGGG
Organism: Burkholderia singularis; assembly: GCF_900176645.1. Lineage (GTDB taxonomy): Bacteria > Pseudomonadota > Gammaproteobacteria > Burkholderiales > Burkholderiaceae > Burkholderia > Burkholderia singularis. Next base: position 81,743 of record NZ_FXAN01000106.1, on the reverse strand, counting down.
GCTGAGCGTGGCCAAAACGGCGTGACGCAAGCGGCGGAACACCGCCGCACGCTTTCGATAGACGAAAAAAAGCGGGCTCATGAGCCCGCTAAAAACCACACGCTACGGGGTTAGCGCGAGGAGACCAAAGGTGAAGGGCATCGATGCTCCGGCACCGACGACGACTTCAACAAGGATGCCCCTAAGAAGGGATTCGGTAAAAAACCGACGGGCTCTTTCGTGCTTGATGTCCGCTCACACGCCGCACCGGAGACCGCATCCGTGTTGAAACCGTGAGAGGCATTGTGGGCGAATTACCCTGGGATCGCGGTAACAAAGTGTTTCAGGTTGTAACCCCCGCCGGATAAGGCTTTGCGGGATTTTTTGCTATTTTGAAAGAAGTGTAATCGGTCATTTTTACCTAACTAGAAAAGGGTATTTTCGGGGCTATCCATGCTGCTTTTACGAAGGGCCGGTCTTGCCTGGTAAGGCCGTCAGACCCGTTAAAACATGCATATAAATTACTTTGATAAGATCACACGACAATCTCAGAAAAATTTTGAAACGTGCGCGGGTAACTGCGGCCGCCGGCTGCTCGGGCGCACACGCGCCAAGCAGGCCGGAAAGCGCCGCGAAGATGCTCGCGGCGGAACTGGGCGCGGCTGCCGGCCGCTCTATATCGAGATTGTGCCGGCGGCTCGCGGTGTGCAGATGCGTTGGTTGGCATATCGAATTGTCACTTGAGCCACTTGTCCGTCACTGCCCGAAGCTCGTCTGTCTCTCGTGCGAGATGCAACCATTGATCGACGTATTGCTGGAACACGACGTCGCCGCGCGGCACCAGGTACGCTTTCTCCCCGAACTGGAACGGCTCGTGCGGATGCACCGAGCAGAGCCCCGGATTGAGCTTTTGCTGGAGCAGCGTCTCCGACGCATCGGTCACCATCACGTCGGCGTTACCCGAAAGAATCTGCTTGAAAATCGTGACGTTATCCGGATAAACGGTGATTTGGGCGTGCGTGAAATACTGCTTCGCAAAGCGCTCGTTCGTGCCGCCGGGATTGACGATGACACGCGTGCGCGGCTGATCGATCTGCGCGATCGTCTGATAGCGCTCGACGTCCGCGCAGCGCACGATCGGCGTTTTGCCGTCGACCGCGTATGCGGCCGTGAAAAATGCGCGCTTTTGCCGCTCGAGCGTTGTCGAGATGCCGCCCATCGCGATGTCGCATTTCGCGATGAAGTCGTCCATCAGCGACGGCCACGTGGTTTTCACGAAGACGGCCTTCACGCCGAGCGATTTCGCGAGCGATGCCGCCATGTCGATGTCGATGCCTTCGTATTGGCCGTCTTCGCGGCGGTATGTGTATGGCTTGTAGTCGCCCGTCGTGCAGATGCGCAGCGTGCCGCGTGCGAGCACGTCGTCGAGCCGCGACGCGCCCGCGCCGGCCGGAGGCGTAATTTGCGCGTGGGCTAGGCCGGCCACGCAGGCAAGCGCGAACAGCAATCGATTCTTTTTCATCGTGTCTCCTGACTTCGGGCACGCGGCCCGGACGCCAGATCATAGCGAAGCGGCCGCGGGCGCCCAATCGTCGTCTCCGGTAAACCGGCGCGCCGGGCGGCGAATGCTTAGCGCGGCGCGGGCTCCGGTAAAATGCGTGATTACGTTTCGCTCCGTTGCCCCCACCGTGGCCCAGACTCTCATCAACGACACCTTCCTGCGCGCGCTGTTGCGCGAGCCGACCGACTACACGCCGATCTGGCTGATGCGACAAGCGGGCCGCTATCTGCCCGAGTACAACGCGACTCGCGCGCGGGCCGGCAGCTTTCTCGGCCTCGCAAAGAACCCGGATTACGCGACGGAGGTCACGTTGCAGCCGCTCGAGCGTTATGCACTTGATGCGGCGATTCTGTTCTCGGACATCCTGACGATTCCCGACGCAATGGGCCTTGGTCTCGACTTCGCCGCAGGCGAAGGGCCGAAGTTCGCGCGGCCGGTGCGCACGGAAGCCGACGTCGCGAAGCTCGCGGTGCCGGACATCGGCGCAACGCTCGGCTACGTGACGGACGCGGTGCGCGAGATCCGCCGCGCGTTGACCGACGGCCAGGGCCGCCAGCGCGTGCCGTTGATCGGCTTTTCCGGCAGCCCGTGGACGCTTGCGTGCTATATGGTCGAAGGCGGCGGCTCGGACGATTTCCGCACCGTGAAGACGATGGCGTATGCCCGTCCGGATTTGATGCACCGGATTCTCGAGATCAATGCGCAGGCGGTGGCCGCCTATCTGAACGCGCAGATCGAAGCGGGCGCGCAGGCCGTGATGATCTTCGACACCTGGGGCGGCGCGCTTGCCGATGGCGCCTACCGGCGCTTCTCGCTCGACTATATCCGCCGCGTCGTCGCCGGCCTCAAGCGCGAACACGACGGCATGCGCGTGCCGGCCATCGCGTTCACGAAGGGCGGAGGCTTGTGGCTCGAGGATATCGCGTCGACGGGCGTTGACGCGGTTGGGCTCGACTGGACGGTCGATCTCGGCCGCGCGCGCGAGCGGGTGGCGGGCCGCGTCGCGCTGCAAGGCAATCTCGATCCGACGATTCTATTCGCGCCGCCGCAGACGATTCGTGCCGAGGCGCGCGCGGTGCTCGACAGTTACGGCAACCATCCAGGGCATGTGTTCAATCTGGGGCACGGGATTTCGCAATTCACGCCGCCTGAGCATGTCGCGGAGCTTGTCGACGAAGTGCATCGCCATAGCCGCGCGATGCGCGGCGCGGCGGCGTGACCGGAAACATTGGAGGTTGCGCAATGCCGCAAATCGACGTGCGGCGGGCGGGGGCGCGGGCGTCGAAACAGGGCGCAAGCGTCCGTCGGAAGGGCCTCTTACCATTGTCAAGACTTGACTTATACACATTTTCGACGTTGCAGCGCGGAAGATAGAGGCGTCGGTAAATATGTCGTGCTATGGCAGCTGCAATCGGATAGCAGCCTTATCGGACAAGGCTGAGCGACTGGGCCGAGCGATTCGGCCAACGTGGCGGATGACCGGTCGCAGCGCCTAACCACGGTCTTGGCGGACAAGTTCTCAACAAAGTTATCCACAGATTCGGCGGCCCTGCCGCGATTCTTAATGAGAATCCAAAACTTAGCGTCGAAAGTGATGTTTTACTTTAACTTGGCGGACGACATGGGTGCCGGGCCTGTCGAATCCGCCGGGCCGACGCTGCGTGGCCGGTGCGGCGCCGATGGCTGACGCGTTCGTGCGCGTCGCGCTCGATCACCCGCTGCCGACGCTGTTCGATTACCGCTACCGTAGCGCTATTCCGCCTGTGCCCGGCATGCTGGTGCAGGTGCCGTTCGGCAAGCGGCAAGCGGTCGGGCTGATCTGCGAAGTAACCGCTCACAGCGACGTTCCCGCCGATCGCTTGAAGACGATCGAGGCCGTATGCGCGGAGCTGCCGCCGCTTTCGTCGTCATGGCTCGATCTGGCGGCGTTCGCCGCCGATTACTACCAGCGCGGGCTCGGCGAAGTTGCGCTGCCGGCGTTGCCGCAGGCGCTACGCGATGTGTCGCGCTGGGGGCGCCTGCTTGCGCCCGAGCGGCGCTATCGTCTCATCGACGCCGGGCGCGCGGCGCTGCCCGATGTGTTGCCGGCACGCGCGGCCGCGCTGCGCCGGCTTGCGGCGGCGCTTGCCGGCGCGCCGTCGCTATCGCTTGCCGACGTGCGCGCGCTGCACCCGAAAGCTGCCGCGGCGCTGGACGATTGGCAATCGCGAGGCTGGGTGGCATGCGACGAGATCGCGGCCGCGGATGCCGGTGCGCATCCTGTGGATAACTGGATGCCGGAGAGTCGCGCGCCGGCGGTTGCACGGTCGCCCCAACTGACCGATCAGCAGACCGAAGCGGTCGACGCGATTGCGTCGGCCGCCGGTTTTGCGCCGTTCCTGCTGCATGGCGTGACGGGCAGCGGCAAGACCGAGGTTTATCTGCGCGCGCTCGCGGCGCTGTTCGATCGGCAGCCTGGCGCCCAGGCGCTCGTGCTCGTACCCGAAATCAACCTGACTCCGCAATTCGAAGTGACGTTTCGCGCGCGGTTCGCGGCGTCGTTGCCGCCCGATGCGATCGTCACGCTCCACAGCGGTCTCGCCGAAGGCGAGCGTGCGCGGCATTGGCTTGCCGCGCACACGGGCCGTGCGCGAATCGTGCTCGGCACGCGCCTCGCGGTGCTCGCATCACTGCCGGCGCTTGCGATGATCGTCGTCGACGAGGAGCACGAGCCCGCGTACAAGCAGCAGGAGGGGCTGCGTTACTCGGCGCGCGATCTCGCCGTGTGGCGCGCAAAGCAGCTTGCGATTCCGGTCGTGCTGGGCTCGGCGACGCCGTCGCTCGAAAGCTGGTGGCAGGCCGACCAGGGGCGCTACAGGCGCCTCACGCTGTCAAGGCGGGCGGTCGCGGACGCCGCGTTGCCCACGGTGACGCTCATCGATCTCGAGCAGGAACGGCGGCGGGGCCGCGCGTCGATGGGCGGCTTGTCGGGGCCGCTGGTCGCGGCCCTGAAGGCGCGGCTCGAGCGCGGCGAGCAGAGCCTCGTGTTCCTGAACCGGCGCGGCTATGCGCCGGCGCTGGCCTGCGACGCGTGCGGCTGGGTCGCGGGTTGTCCGCGTTGCAGCGCATACGTCGTCATGCACAAACCCGAGCGTGCGGTGCGTTGCCATCATTGCGGCTGGGAGGCGCGGATTCCGCATGCGTGCCCCGAATGCGGGAATGTCGATATCGCGCCGCTCGGGCGCGGCACGCAGCGCGTCGAGGAAACGCTCGCGCTCGCGGTGCCGGGCGCGCGCATCCTGCGCATCGACGCCGACAGCACGCGCCGCAAGGGCAGCGCCCAGGCGTTGTTTTCCGATGTACACGCAGGCGAGGTCGATATCCTTATCGGCACGCAGATGATCGCGAAGGGGCACGACTTCCAGCGCGTATCGCTCGTCGGGGTCCTGAATGCGGATACCGCGCTGTTTTCGCACGACTTCCGGGCGAGCGAGCGGTTGTTCGCGCAGCTCATGCAGGTGAGCGGCCGCGCGGGGCGTGCCGGATTGCCGGGCGAAGTGCTGATCCAGACGCGCTATCCGCGTCATGCGCTTTATCACGCGCTGGCGCGGCACGATTACGTCGGCTTCGCGAACGCCACGCTCGGTGAACGGCGCGATGCGCATCTGCCGCCGTTCGTCTACCAGGCGCTGCTGCGCGCCGAAGCGCGCACGCTCGAGGCGGCGCTCGGGTTTCTGCGGCAGGCGGCCGACGCATTTGCGCCGTTGCCGGGAGCGGATCGCGTGACGGTCTACGACGCGGTTCCGATGACGATCGTCAAGGTGGCGAACGTTCACCGGGCGCAGTTGCTGGTCGAGAGTGCGTCTCGCGCGGCGCTTCAGCGCGCATTGCACGCGTGGCAGCCGCGATTGCGCGAACTGAAGGGGGTGTTGCGTTGGACTGTCGAGGTTGACCCGCTCGATATCTGACGGCGCGGCCTGCGCCGGCTTATTCGTGGGCCTGGCGCAGCCCGGCGTGCCAAGTGGTTTTCTGCTTGCTGCTGCCAGTCTCGCGCGGATCGCCCAATGCCTGGAAGAACACGGCCGACGCGCGACGTATGAATATGGCTGCGCACGCCACCCAGGCGGCGAGCACGATGCTGATCACGATCCATTCACCCATCTTTTTCTCCTTCGCGTCCCAAGGCTGCGGGCGCGCAACTGCGATATCACGCCAGTTTGCCGGGAAAATCGACCCGTCAAAACTGACAGGATCAGGGAAAATCCCGATGCACGAAACCTAAGCTAACCGTTTGTATCATTTGACAAGTCTTTGATAAATAATGGTTTTTGTTAGGTGCAACCGATCGGGTAATTTGGTTGCACCTTTTTATTGGGTGCCTTAGGATTTTGCGATCTTTAACGTCCTTGACCGGCATCGAGCCGGCGTAGAAAAAAGATCATGGCAAGCACCACTTTGGGCGTCAAAGTCGACGACCTGCTTCGCTCGCGGCTGAAAGACGCGGCATCGCGGCTCGAGCGCACGCCGCACTGGCTGATCAAGCAGGCAATCTTCGCGTATCTCGAGCGGATCGAACACGGCCAACTGCCGCCGGAGCTGTCCGGCCACGCGGGGGGCGCGGATGTGTCCGAGATCCACGCGGAGCATGACGAAGATGGCGCGCCCCACCCGTTCCTCGAATTCGCGCAGAGCGTGCAGCCGCAGTCGGTGTTGCGCGCGGCGATCACGGCCGCATACCGCCGGCCCGAGCCGGAATGCGTGCCGTTCCTGATCGGCGAGGCGCGCTTGCCCGCGAATCTGTCGGCGCAGGTGCAGGCGATGGCCGCGCGCCTTGTCGAAGCGCTGCGCGAGAAGAATTCGGGCGGCGGCGTCGAGGGGCTGATTCACGAGTTTTCGCTGTCGAGCCAGGAAGGCGTCGCGCTGATGTGCCTTGCCGAGGCACTGCTGCGCATTCCGGACCGCGCCACGCGCGACGCGCTGATTCGCGACAAGATTAGCAAGGGCGATTGGCGCTCGCATGTCGGCCATGCGCCGTCGCTGTTCGTCAACGCGGCGACCTGGGGGCTGATGATTACCGGCAAGCTGGTCACGACGAACAGCGAGGCGGGATTGTCGTCGGCGCTCACGCGGCTGATCGGCAGAGGCGGCGAGCCGCTGATCCGCAAGGGCGTCGATATCGCGATGCGGCTGATGGGCGAGCAGTTCGTCACCGGTGAGACGATCTCCGAGGCGCTCGCGAACAGCCGCAAGTACGAGGCGCGCGGCTTTCGCTATTCGTATGACATGCTCGGCGAGGCGGCCACGACCGAGGAGGATGCGCAGCGCTACTACGCGTCGTATGAGCAGGCGATCCACGCGATCGGCAAGGCGGCGGGCGGGCGCGGCATCTATGAAGGGCCGGGCATTTCGATCAAGCTGTCGGCGCTGCATCCGCGCTATTCGCGCATGCAGCAGGAGCGCACGATGAGCGAGCTGCTGCCGCGCGTGCGCTCGCTCGCGCGGCTCGCGCGCCGCTACGATATCGGCCTGAACATTGATGCCGAAGAGGCCGATCGCCTCGAGCTGTCGCTCGATCTGCTCGAGGCGCTGTGCTTCGATCCGGATCTCGCGGGCTGGAACGGCATCGGCTTTGTCGTGCAGGGCTATCAGAAGCGCTGCCCGTTCGTGATCGACTACCTGATCGATCTCGCGCGCCGCAGCCGCCACCGCTTGATGGTACGGCTCGTAAAGGGCGCGTATTGGGATTCGGAGATCAAGCGCGCGCAGGTCGACGGCCTCGAGGGCTATCCGGTCTACACGCGCAAGATCTATACCGACGTGTCGTATCTCGCGTGCGCGAAGCGGCTGCTCGCCGCGCCCGACGCGGTCTATCCGCAGTTCGCGACGCACAATGCGCACACGCTGTCCGCGATCTATCACCTCGCGGGCCAGAATTACTACCCCGGCCAGTACGAATTCCAATGCCTGCACGGCATGGGCGAGCCGCTTTACGAGGAAGTCACGGGCCGCGACAAGCTGAATCGCCCGTGCCGCGTGTACGCGCCCGTCGGCACGCACGAGACGTTGCTTGCGTATCTCGTGCGGCGCCTGCTCGAGAACGGCGCGAACACGTCGTTCGTGAACCGGATCGCCGACAAATTGGTGCCGGTGAAGGAGCTGGTCGCCGATCCGGTCGAAGAGGCCGCGAAAATTCTGCCGCTCGGCGCGCCGCATCCGAAGATCCCGTTGCCGCGCGAGTTGTACGGCGCCGCACGGGTCAATTCGATGGGGCTCGATTTGTCGAACGAGCATCGGCTCGCGTCGCTGTCGTCGGCGCTGCTCGCGAGCGCGCATCATCCGTGGCGTGCGGCGCCGATGCTCGCCGACGAGGCGCTCGCCGACGCGAGCCCGCGCGACGTGCGCAATCCGGCCGATTTGCGCGACGTGGTGGGCACGGTCAGCGATGCAACGCCCGAGCAAGTGAGCGCGGCGCTCGCGCATGCAGTCGCGGCGGCGCCGATCTGGCAGGCAACGCCCGTCGACGCGCGTGCCGATTGTCTGGCGCGCGCGGCCGATCTGCTCGAAGCGCAGATGCACACGCTGATGGGCTTGATCGTGCGCGAAGCCGGCAAGTCGCTGCCGAACGCGATCGCGGAAATTCGCGAGGCGGTCGATTTCCTGCGCTATTACTCGGCGCAGATCCGCGACGAGTTCTCGAACGATACGCATCGCCCGCTTGGCCCCGTGGTGTGTATCAGCCCGTGGAATTTCCCGCTCGCGATCTTCATGGGCCAAGTGGCCGCGGCGCTCGCGGCGGGCAACACGGTGCTCGCCAAGCCGGCCGAGCAGACGCCGCTGATCGCCGCGCAGGCCGTGCGCATTCTGCGCGAAGCCGGCGTGCCGGCGGGTGCGGTGCAACTGCTGCCCGGCGACGGCGAGACGGTCGGCGCGGCGCTCGTTGCGGATTCGCGCACGCGTGCGGTGATGTTCACCGGTTCGACCGAAGTCGCGCGCCTCATCAACAAAACGCTGTCTTCCCGCCTCGATCCGGACGGCAAGCCGATTCCGCTGATTGCCGAAACGGGCGGGCAGAACGCGATGATCGTCGATTCGTCGGCGCTCGCCGAGCAGGTGGTCGCCGATGTGCTGCAATCGTCGTTCGATTCGGCCGGCCAGCGGTGCTCCGCGCTGCGCGTGCTGTGCCTGCAGGACGACGTCGCCGATCGTACGCTCGAGATGCTCAAGGGCGCGATGCGCGAGCTTTCGCTCGGCAATCCGGATCGCTTGTCGGTCGACGTCGGCCCGGTGATCGATGCCGACGCGAAGCGCACGATCGATACGCACATCGCGGCGATGAAGGACAAGGGGCACGCGGTCACGCAACTGTCGATGCCTCAGGCATGCACGCAAGGCACGTTCGTGCCGCCGACGATCATCGAAATCGGCAGCGTCGACGAACTCAAGCGCGAGGTGTTCGGCCCGGTGCTGCATGTCGTGCGCTACCGCCGCAGCCAGCTCGACAAGCTGCTCGAGCAGATCCGCGCAACGGGCTACGGCCTCACGCTCGGCATTCACACGCGGATCGACGAGACCATCGCGCATGTGATCGCGCGCGCGCACGTCGGCAACATCTACGTGAACCGCAACGTGATCGGCGCGGTGGTCGGCGTGCAGCCGTTCGGCGGCGAAGGGCTGTCGGGCACCGGGCCGAAGGCGGGCGGCGCGCTCTATTTGCAGCGCCTGCTCGCGACGCGCCCGGCTGGCTTGCCGAGATCGCTCGAAGCGTCGCTCGTGGCCGATGCTCCGCCCGAAGGCGAGTCGAGCGATAATCCGTGCGCCGCGTTGACTGCGCTGCGCGATTGGCTGCTCGACGAGCGCGAGCCGGCGCTTGCCGCGCGTTGCGACGGCTATCTGTCGCACGTGCTGGCGGGCGCGACCGCGGTGCTCGCCGGCCCGACGGGCGAGCGCAATACGTATACGCTCGGCCCGCGCGGCACCGTGCTGTGCATCGCGGCGACCAAGCGCGGCGCGCTCGCGCAGCTCGCGGCCGTGCTTGCCACCGGCAATCGCGCGTTGTTCGCGGGCGCGGCAGGCGAAGCGCTCGCCGCGTCGCTGCCCGCGCCGTTGAAGGCGTATGTGAGCGTGCGCAAGCAGGCCGACGCGCAGTTCGACGCCGTGCTGTTCGAAGGCGACAGCGACGAGTTGCTCGCGCTGGTGAAGGCGGTTGCGCAACGCCCCGGCCCGATCGTGTCGGTGCAGGGTGTCGCGGCGGGCGCGTTCGACAACGGCGACGAGGATTACGCGCTCGAACGGTTGCTCACCGAGCGCTCGGTCAGCGTGAACACCGCGGCGGCGGGCGGCAACGCGAATTTGATGACGATCGGCTGAGCACGCCCTGCCAATCGCCTCAATAAACGGAAGCGGCAAGGCGAATCCGAAGCCGCTCCATTTACCCTGGTATAGGAGAAACTATGCAACACACGATGAAAAAGCTGGCAGGCGCAACGTTCGTTGCGGTCATGTCGCTGGCGGGGACGGCGCACGCGGATGATGTCAAGATCGGTTTCGCAGCGCCGATGACGGGCGCACAGGCGCATTACGGCAAGGACATGCAGAACGGCATCGTGCTCGCGATCGAGGATTTCAATGCGACGAAGCCCATGATCGGCGGCAAGCCGGTGAAATTCGTGCTCGACACGCAGGACGACCAGGCCGACCCGCGCACCGGCACGACGGTCGCGCAGAAGCTCGTCGACGACGGTATCAAGGGCATGCTCGGCCACTTCAATTCGGGCACGACGATCCCGGCTTCACGCATTTACGCGAACGCGGGCATTCCGCAGATCGCAATGGCGACGGCCCCGGAATATACGCAGCAGGGCTACAAGACGACCTTCCGGATGATGACGTCCGACACGCAGCAGGGCTCGGTGGCGGGCACGTTCGCGGCGAAGGATCTGGGCATGAAGAAGATTGCGATCGTCGACGATCGCACCGCGTATGGCCAGGGCCTTGCCGACCAGTTCGAGAAGGCGGCGAAGGCGGCGGGCGCGACGATCGTCGATCGCGAGTTCACGAATGACAAGGCGGTCGACTTCAAGGCGATTTTGACGAAGCTGAAATCGGTAAAGCCGGACCTCGTCTACTACGGCGGCGCGGATTCCCAAGCAGCGCCGATGGCCAAGCAGATGAAGTCGCTTGGCATCACGGCGCCGCTGATGGGCGGCGAGATGGTCCATACGCCGACCTTCCTGAAGATCGCCGGCGACGCCGCCGAGGGGTCGATCGCCTCGCTCGCCGGCCTGCCGCTCGCCGACATGCCCGGCGGCAAGGCGTATGCGGACAAGTACAAGAAGCGTTTCGGCGAAGACGTGCAGACGTACTCGCCGTATGCGTATGACGGCGCGATGGCGCTGTTCACCGCAATGAAGCAGGCGAACTCGACCGATCCGGCGAAGTATCTGCCGCTGCTTGCGAAGACCGATATGGCAGGCGTCACGTCGACGCACATTGCATATGATGCAAAGGGCGACCTGAAGAACGGCGGCATCACGATCTACAAGGTCGAGAAGGGCGAATGGAAGCCGCTTAAGAGCATCGGCGGCAAGTAAAGCGCGCCGCGCAGCCGTCCCCCACCCCGAAGGCCGGATTCGTTCCGGTTTTTCGGGGTTTTTTATTTGAACGAATTAATACTGCCGAATAGTTAGGAATCGAAAGCAATCCGGCAATGGAAAATGCGGCGCGACGTGGCCGTCGGCCGGCTGGAATTTCTGTAATTGGCGAATATGGAGATGGAATTAGCCGAATTTGAAGGGTGATTGCGCGATTTTGAACACATAAGTAGCAATCTTTTACATGTGCTTACCGATTGCGATGTTTATCTCCGGCTCTGCGCCCATAGAATGAGCGCCTATTTTTTAGATAGGAGTTCAAAGATGGAGCATATCGATGCTCTTGCGCAATCGGATGCGCATGTGCCCATGTCTCGCTGGCGAAAATTCATCGGCATGCTGTTTGTCTCGTGCGTGCTGAGCGCGTGCGGGGGCGAAGACGGCGGATCGACGACGAAGTTTGTCGCCCAGCAAACCGCGCAAGGCGGCGCATCGTCCGGGGCGGCGGCGGGCTCCGCAACGTCGTCGGGCTCGACGACGGGTTCCGCGTCCGGATCTACGCCGGATTCTTCGGGTTCGTCGGGTTCATCGACGTCGTCCGGTTCATCGACGACGACGCCGCCCGCGGGCACGGCGGCCGCATCGATCCTCGCGTCGAGCCTGCCCTTTTTCGGCGTGAACGGCCATTACATGCAAGGCGGCATCTACATGTCGATGCCGCTGAACTCGCAAGCCATGCATGTCACCGATCTCGGCATGCGCTTTTTCCGGCAGGACGTGTACATCCCCGAGCATATCGACCTGCTCGTCGACAAGGTCATGCCCGCGCTGGGCACGAATGTGACGGTGCTGCCGATGATCTCGGCGTACCCCTACGACGATCCGTCGCTCAAGGGCGCGCAGCCGACCGAACAGAGCGCCTATGCGTATGCGTACCGTATTGCGGCTTATGCGGCGAAGCGGCTTGACGGCATTCCGGTGGTCGAGTTCGGCAACGAGTTCGATACCGACTGGCACAATGCGCCGGTGAAGGGCGACGGCCTCAATCCGTCCGATTTCGACAACACGACGTTCCCGATCTGGCGCGGCGCGCTGCGCGGCTCGCTCGACGGCTGGCGCTCGGTCGACACGCAACGCAAGACGATTCTGATGGCGAACGCGTCGACGGGCTGGCTGAATTTCGGCTTCCTCGACGCGCTGATGTCGGGCACGCAGCCTGACGGCTCGACTGGCCATCCGAAGATCTCGCCCGATGCCATCCAATGGCACTGGTATTCGAACGGCGGAGACTTCGAACACGCCTATGCGAAGACGGGCGGTATCTACAATGTGCTCGACCGCTTGAAGAAAACGTACAACCTGCCGATCGTGTTCACGGAAGTCGGCGTCGATCCCGATAACACCGACGAGCAGGCCAACGCCTATATCCAAAAGACGATTCCGCAGCTGGTCGCAGCCAGGTCGCAGTACAACCTGCTTGGCTTTGCTTGGTACGAAATGTACGACAATCCGAACAGCCGCGGCCCGTTCGGCCTGATCACGGGGGACGGCACGACCAAGCAGCGCTATTTGATGCTTCGCTCGACGGTTGCAGCAACCAAGCAGGGGCATTGATCGAATCCGAATCGCGAGCGACGCTCGCTCGCGTGCCCGTGGCGCGATGTCACGGATCTTCATCCTCGACGCCATGAGTTTCTCTTTTGTTTCTCTCATGGCATCCATGACAAACCTTCGGTGGCTGATCCACATGGGTCGGCCGGCGCTCGATTTGCATGGCTGCCCGGCGTGCCGGCGGCGAGCGGCGCGTGTGCCGGAGGATGGCGGGTCCGTGCGGCGCGCCGCCGCGTCGAACGTGCTTGAGCGCGGCCATCGGTAGGCTGAAGGCGGACGGCGCCGCCCGCGCGCTTGGCTCGAAAGATTGCCGTGGCATCGACATTTCGGTGTGGCGAGCCCGAGCGTGCCGCCGGCCAACGGCATCGAACGGCAACGCGGGGCGGGCAGTCACATCGACTCGGCGGGCGGCGCCGTTTGGGAAAGGCGTTCGGCCACTTCGCGTAGCCACGCTTCGCTCCAGGTGAGCGCACCGACCTTCAAATGATCGACGACGCTGCGTACCCAGTTGAGTTCGGTTTCCACGGTGAGCTGCATCAATTCGGTTTCCAGCAGGAACAGACGAGGGATCTGCATTGCCAGCGCCGCATTGCGAATGGCTTCGAGACGCTCGATTTCTTGTTCAAGCGCAGCCGTGCGCGCCTCGAGCTGACGGCGCGCATCGTCGACGGACAGCAGCGGCAGGACCGACAGCGCGACCGGAAACGCTGGAAATTCGCGCGCGGGTTGCGCGAGTTGCTCGCGCAGCCACGTGCGGGCGGTGTCGCGGCCTGCGTCGGTAATGGCATAGACGGTTCGCTCCGGAAAGGCTCCGTCGCGTCCGGTTTCGCTGACGACGACGAGCCCGTCGCGTTCGAGCCGATCGAGCGTCTGATACAGGCTGTTGCGCTGTTTGACGTTGATGACCTCGTCCTTGCCGCGCAGCTTGATCAGTTGTTGGACTCGATATGCATGCATCGGCGCTTCGGTGAGCATGGCCAGAACGGCCAGCGCTAGAGGGGAAAAACGAGGCATAGTATGACTGGTTAACTTATATCTAGTTAATTTATAACTAGATATAAGTTAACGCAATCGAATGGCTGTCGAGCTTGATGACGGCACCGGCGCGCCATGGGCCGCCCGGCGTCGCGCCCGGCGCCGTTTTAGCCGACGTGCGTGCGTTTAGCCGGCGCTTCGGGCGTTTCCATTGTCGAGAGGCCATGGACGATCCCGCAATCCTCGACAGTGTGCTCGCCCTGGCATTGTTCGCGCAGCGCGGTGAGCTGGGCTTTCAGATGCTCCAGCTCGGCCAGGCGCGCATTGACGTGGCCAAGATGTTCGTCGATCAGCACGTTGACCGAATGGCAGCCGTGCGCCGGATCGTCGGTGAAACGCAGCAGCGCGCGAATCTCGTCGTGCGTCATGTCGAGCGCGCGGCAATTGCGGATGAAGCGCAGCCGCTCGACGTGGGTGTCGTTGTAACTGCGGTAGTTCGAATCGGTCCGCTGTGCGCCGGGCATCAGCCCCTCTTTTTCGTAGAAACGAATCGTCTCCGGGGTGCAGCGGGCCGCTTTCGCCAGTTCGCCAATCTTCATTCGAATCTCCCGCAAAAGAGGGTTGACCCTGTAGTGACTTCAAGGTGTTAACTGTACACCGTCAGACACACAGGAGGTTGCCATGACCGAGGCCATCCGCGCAGATGACCGGCCCCATTCGCTTAAACCCGTCGATGACGGCGCTCGTGCGGGCGATCCGCCCAATCAGGCGCCGGCGCGTGCCGGCGCGCACGCGCACCCGGCCGGGCACGACGCAGCGCAACGCGAGCGCCCGGCGCCCGGTCACCGGCACGATGCCCACGAACATGGCCAAGACTGCGCGCACGACCACGACGGCCACGATCATGACCACGATCACGGCCAGGATCACGATCACGCATCCTCCGCCGAAGCCTGCTGCACGCCCGCTCCCGTTGCATTCGCGCCGCTGCCCGGCACGCAACCGGCTACCGCTGGCCGGGTGCGCTCGGCATTCCGGATCATGCAGATGGATTGCCCGACCGAAGAGGCGTTGATCCGCAAGAAGCTGGGTGGGATGTCCGACGTCGCGGACCTCGAATTCAATCTGATGCAGCGCTTGCTGACGGTCGAGCACGCGCCGGGCGCGCAAAGCCGGATCGTCGGTGCAATCCGCTCGCTGGGCATGACGCCCGAGCAGGCGGACGACGCAGCGGGCAATGCCGCCGCTGGCGCCGCGCCGGCGGCGCGCCCGGCGCAATCGTCGCGCCCGTGGTGGCCGCTCGCGGTCGCGGGCGTGGCGGCGATCGCATCGGAGGGCGCCACCTGGTTCGGCTTGCCCGTGTGGGTGGGCGCCGCGCTCGCGCTCGCGGCTGTCGCGGTTTGCGGCCTCGGCACCTACCGCAAGGGCTGGATCGCGCTGAAGAACGGCAACCTGAACATCAATGCGCTGATGAGCATCGCGGTGACCGGCGCGATGGTGATCGGCCAGTGGCCTGAGGCGGCGATGGTGATGGTGCTGTTCACGATTGCCGAGCTGATCGAGGCGAAATCGCTCGACCGTGCGCGCAATGCGATCCAGGGCCTGATGCAGCTCGCGCCCGATACCGCGACGGTGAAGCAGCCCGACGGCACGTGGGTGAGCGTCGATGCCGCGCAGGTCGCACTCGGCGCGATCGTGCGCGTGAAGCCGGGCGAACGCATCGGCCTCGACGGCGAGATCGTCGAAGGACGTTCGAGCGTCAATCAGGCGCCGATCACGGGCGAAAGCTTGCCCGTCGAGAAAAGCCCGGGCGATGCGGTGTACGCGGGCACGATCAACGAATCGGGCTCGTTCGAATACCGCGTGACGGCGGTCGCGAGCAACACGACGCTTGCGCGGATCATTCATGCGGTCGAGCAGGCGCAGGGCTCGAAGGCGCCGACGCAGCGTTTCGTGGACAGCTTTGCGCGCGTCTACACGCCGATCGTGTTCGCGATCGCGCTGCTCGTCGCCGTTGCGCCGCCGCTGCTGCTCGACGGCGCATGGCGCGACTGGATCTACCGCGCGCTCGTGCTGCTCGTGATCGCGTGCCCGTGCGCACTCGTGATCTCGACACCCGTGACGATCGTCTCCGGCCTCGCGGCCGCCGCGCGCCGCGGGATTCTCGTAAAAGGCGGCGTGTATCTGGAGCAGGGCCGCCGGCTCGCGTGGATCGCACTCGACAAGACCGGCACGATCACGCGTGGCAAGCCGGTGATGACCGACTTCGAGATGCGCGCGAACGATGTCGACGAGGCGCGCGTGCGCCGGCTCGCGAAAAGTCTTGCCGCGCGCTCCGACCACCCGGTATCGCAAGCGATTGCCGCGCCGGGCGCGGCCGACCGTGACCAGGAGGGCGCGCCGCTGGCCGACGTTGCCGATTTCGAGGCGATCGCTGGGCGCGGCGTGCGCGGGACGATCGACGGCACGCCTTACTGGCTTGGCAATCACCGGCTGGTCGAAGAACTCGAACGCTGCTCGGCCGCGCTCGAAGCGCGCCTCGACGAACTGGAGCGGCAGGGCAAGACAGTCGTGATGCTGATCGACGGCGCGCGCGTGCTCGGTCTGTTCGCGGTGGCGGACACGGTGAAGGACACGAGCCGTGCGGCCATCGGCGAACTGCACGGGCTCGGCATCAAGACCGCGATGCTGACGGGCGACAACCCACATACCGCCGCGGCCATCGCACAGCAGGTCGGCATCGACGACGCGCGCGGCAACCAGTTGCCGCAGGACAAGCTTGCGGCCGTCGACGAATTGGCGGCGAGCGGCCGCGCGGTCGGCATGGTAGGCGACGGAATCAACGATGCGCCGGCGCTCGCGCGGGCCGACATCGGCTTCGCGATGGGCGCGATGGGCACCGGGACGGCGATCGAGACAGCCGACGTCGCGCTGATGGATGACGATCTGCGCAAGATTCCCGAGTTCGTGCGGCTGTCGCGGGCGACGCATCGCGTGCTCGTGCAGAACATCGCGTTCGCGCTCGCCGTGAAGGCCCTGTTCCTCGGCTTGACGATCGCGGGGATGGGAACGATGTGGATGGCGGTGTTCGCCGACGCGGGCGCGAGTCTCGTCGTCGTTGGCAACGGGCTGCGGCTGTTGCGCCGCGCGAATTAATGCAGCTCGGCTGATTAGCAGGAGGCAATATGGACTGGCTTAAACGAATGATGGGCGGGCACCATGGCCGCGCAGCGGGTGGCAGCCATCACGGCGGTGGCCACGGCGGCTACGGCGGCGGTCACGGCGGCGATGGCTGGGGGCGGCGCGGTCACGATCGCGGGCTGGGCGGTTTCCCGTCGCCGTCGGACCCCGCCGCGCCCGCGCTGAGTGCCGCATGTGGGAAATGCGGGGCGATCAACGGCGCGCAGGCGAAGTTTTGCGCGCAGTGCGGCGCATCGCAGGCGCAGCCTGTGTGCGCAGGCTGCCGAGCGCCGCTCGATGCGGCCGCGCGATATTGCCCGCAATGCGGCGCGGCCGTGGCGGGCGCGCGTGGGTAGACCGATTGGTTCGGGGCACCGGGCGGGGAGGTCGAGCGCATGCGCGCCGCAGATACCAGGCCCGCAAACCTGCGCCGGCCCGCCATTCGACCGCAGCGGGCGTGCCGCTGCGGTTTGTTTTGCCGCGATGAGCCGCTGTGGCGTCTCGCCGGAAGATCCGCCGCTTGCCGCCAACTCATCGCAGCGGTACGTGAATCTCCGTCACCAAATCGGCGGGTTGCGTATCGGCGGGCGAATTCAGATAAAGCTCGAACGGCGGCGCGTCGGCGCTTTCACGGCCCGAGTTCGGCAGCCACGTGCCGTACAGCCAATCGTAAGCCTGTTGGAGATCCGCATACGGCCCCCGATGGACGAGCACGGCGTGCTCGCCGCCCGCGACCGTCGCATGCGTGACGGGCGGCGTCACGTTGATCGACGCCGTCGCCGGGCCAAGCGCGAAGCACGCTTGGGCATGCAACTGCTCGGCGGGCGTCGTGTGGGGATCGTCGTGAAAGATGCCGATGCATTGCGTTTCGGGGCCGAATAGCCCGCGCTCGCCGATCCATGCGGAAAGCGTATCGAATGCGCGGTTGATTTCCGGATACGGGCCGACGTGATCGACGGCCAGCACGTCGATTGCACGGGCTTGGCGAATTTCCACTCGATACTCGGTCATCGGTTGATCTCCTGTCGAAGGCGGGACGATGCGACCGGCGCCGATCGGTTCGCCGGTCTGCGAGGCAGGCGTGCCGGCCGCGCCGCCGGTGCGCGGCCGTTCGTCGATAGCCGGTGATCCGGCACCCGCGATACCGCGACATGCGGGCGGCGTCGGCAAGCCGGCTCGCTCGCAAAGGCGTTGTGGATCGGACGGGCGATGTATCGAGCGCACGGATGCGATTGTGCGCTCGATTGAACCGCATTAGGAAACGGGCTGCGCCAGCGGCGCGTCTTTCCGCTGGCGGTGCGCGTATAAGACCGTCAAACCGTAAAGCCGCGAAGCCGTAAAGCCGCGAAGCCGTAAAGCCGTAAAGCCGCGAAGCCGGCAAAGTCGCAAAACG
The DNA here is from genome assembly GCF_900176645.1 of Burkholderia singularis. Taxonomy (GTDB): domain Bacteria; phylum Pseudomonadota; class Gammaproteobacteria; order Burkholderiales; family Burkholderiaceae; genus Burkholderia; species Burkholderia singularis. Next base: position 63,475 of record NZ_FXAN01000106.1, on the reverse strand, counting down.
CCGAACGCCTGCCGATGCCGGCACGCTTTCCTTTGCCGCCATCGCACGCCGTTGCGCGGCGCTCTCCTTCATCTTTCATTTGCGTTCGCATCCGGCCCCATTCGAATTTCACAATTTTTTAGGAATAGGGTCGATTCCGCGTCTAAAGTTTAAGATCGGCGCTCGCTACGCGATTGCAGCGGTCATCGTTGGCCGTGTAAGTTCGGCCTCGCGTGCACGCCGCCTATATTCGGAGTCCGCAGGGTTTATCGTTCGTCAGTGTTTCCAACCGCAGCCCACGCTTTCGGGAGAGAACAAATGGAATCGTCCAGCTTCCTGACGTCGCTACAAAACACCTTGGGCGTCTATCTGCCCAAAATCGCCGGCGCGATCGGCATATTGATCGTAGGTTGGGTCATCGCGGTGCTGGTCCGGGCCGGCGCGCGTAAGCTGCTTGCCGCGCTGAAGGTCGATGCGCGGATCTCGGAGAGCACCGGGCAGGGTGCGCAGGTGGAGCGCATCATCGCGGGCGGGCTTTTCTGGCTCGTGCTGCTCATGACCGCGATCGGCATCTTCAATGCGTTGAATCTTTACGCGGTGTCGAACCCGTTTTCGCAACTGGTCGGCAAGATCGTCAACTATTTGCCGAACCTGCTCGGCGGTGCGGCGCTCACGCTGATCGCGTGGCTCATTGCGTCGCTGTTGCGCAGCGTCGCGGACAAGGCGCTGAAGGCGAGCAAGATCGACAGCAAGCTTTCGCAGACAACCGGCACGCAGCCGATGAGCACGTTTCTCGGCGACGTGCTGTTTTGGCTCGTGATCCTGCTGTTCATTCCGGCGATCCTGGCCGCGTTCGATCTGAACGGGCTGCTCGCGCCCGTGCAGAGCATGATCGACAAGATCCTCGCGATCGTGCCGAACGTGTTCGCGGCGGCCGTGATCGGGTTTGTCGGCTGGCTCGTCGCGAAGGTGCTGCGCGGGCTGGTGACGAATCTGCTGGTCGCGGCGGGCGCGGACAAACTCACGCAAAACGTCGGCAGCGCGACGCCCGTGAAGCTGTCGAGTCTGATCGGCACGGTGGTCTATATCTTCGTGTTCGTGCCGACGCTGATCTCCGCGCTCGACGCGCTGAAGATCGAGGCGATCTCGCGCCCGGCGACCGATCTGCTCGGCCAGTTTCTTGGCGCGGTGCCCGACATCGTCGCGGCCGTCGTGATCGTGCTCGTCACGTTTTATGTTGCGCGCTTCGTCGGCGCGCTCGTGCAGAAGCTGCTCGTCGCGGCGGGCGTCGACGGCCTGCCTGCCGTGCTCGGCATCGAGCGCGTGTTCTCCGGCGTTTTGCAGCCGTCGGTGCTCGCCAGCCGGCTCGTGATTTTCTTCGCGATGCTGTTCGCAACCGTCGAGGCCGCAAACCGGCTCGGTTTTACGCAGGTGCGCGACGTCGTCACGCTGTTCATCGAGTTCGGCGGCCACGTGCTGATGGGCGGCGTGATTCTCGTGATCGGCTTCTGGCTCGCGAGCCTCGCGCGCCGCGTAATCGAGCAGGCGGATCACGATCACAGTGTGCTGCTGTCGCGCATCGCGCAGTTCGCCATTCTTGGCCTGGTCTTCGCGATGGGGCTGCGCGCGATGGGTATTGCGAACGAGATCGTGCAGCTCGCGTTCGGGCTCGTGCTCGGCGCGATTGCGGTGGCGGTGGCGCTGTCGTTCGGTCTGGGCGGCCGTGAAGCGGCGGGCAAGCTGCTCGATCGCTGGTTCAATCAGCGCGGCAGGCAGGAGTGATCAGGCAGGAGTGAGGTAATCTGCAGGCGGCGTGCGCAGTGCGCGCCGCGTTCGTCGGCGGTGGCCAACGGGATAGCGTGCCTGGCTGGCGGCGCGCTCACCTTGAGCGTGTTTGCGCGGACAACCCGCGAGCGCCGGGTGCATCAGCGCTCAGCGCGGCGTTCGCGTCATGCCGTTTGCGAATGCATGCGCTGTTCGCTGCGTCCGTTGCTTGTGGCGGCTCGCCCCGAGCACGCTTTTCGAAAGCGGCGAAACCTGCATCGCCGGCCGCGTTGCACGCGTCGACCGTCGCTTGTCGGGGGCGGCCGAGCAGTGCTCTTTTTCCTGCACGCACCCGGACGGAGCCCGATTGACGGGCAACCCGCGGCGCGCGTTTGCAAGCCCGTCGTTCGTGTGAGTGGAACCTACGCCGCGTCCGCATTGCGGATGCGGCTTTGTGCCGTTGCGGCGGCTTGCGTGCGCGGCAGCGGCGGGAAGCCGATGAAGCGCGCGGTGCCCGAGCGCAGCGCGAGCGCGTAGAGCACCATTGGTGCGACTACGCCCGCAAGCGTGCCGAGCGCGAGATGCACGCCGACGTTCGTGATGCCCAGCTTGACGAGCACGATTCGTGCGCCCGCGGTGGCGAGGATGTGCGCGAGATAGATGGGCATCGACGCGAAGCCGATCCGTTCGAGCCACGACGGCCGGCTCTGCCCGCTGTGCGCGCGGCCGCCGCGCAGCGACGCGCGATAGACGAGCATCAGCACGAGCGCGGTGCCCGCGAGCCCGGCGGGCACGGCCCACACGCTGGTCGAATCGCCGAAGCGATGTGCGAACACCACGGCCGCGCAGAACGCCGCCGCCGCCACGCCGATCGCGGGCAGGTTCGACGTGCGCGCGAGCAGCGCGGGCAGTTTGTCGCCGATCAGCATGCCGAATATGAAGAACGGCAGGTACGTGAGCGTTTTCGCCACGATGTCCGGCTGGGCGAACGGGGCGAGCGCGAGCGAGCCGATCGCGAGCGCGACGAGCAGCGCGCGCACGCCGCCGGATACCGAGCCGCCGCGCGCGCCCAAGCCCGGCACGGCGGCCGCAATCGCCCAGGCAACCAGCATGCAGATGAACAGCGCGTACAGGAACCAGAACTGGCCGAACGGCCGCCAGCCGATGGCGAGCAGATCATGCAGCGTGAACGGGTGGTTCATCCCGTGCGACGACAGCGCGATTTGCACGCCGCCTTGCAGCACCGACCAGACGAGGTACGGATAAACGATCGTGCGCAGCTTCGACGAAAGAAATTCGCCGCCGCTCGCGCGTTGCAGCGATTTCGGCACATGCAGCCCCGACAGCAGGAAGAACAGCGGCATGTGAAACGTGTAGATCGTGTAGTCGGTTGCCGCGAGGAAGTCGCTCAGCCCGGCGGGGACCAGCCCGGCCGAGACGAGGCCGCGCAGCACATGCCCGTAGACGACGAGGATGATGCCCGCGCCCCGAGCGGTATCGAGATAAGAGGCCCGCATGGTCTGAATGGAATAATCGGTGATCGTTGGACGTGATCAGGCCCCAGTGCCGCGGTCGAATCGGACGGGCGCGGCCGATGGGGCTCGACGTTGGCCCACACTGTATGCGCTGGGCCGGCCACGGTCTGTATGGCGGGAGACACAAGCCGGCTGTCGCGGCGCGCGCGGCCGGGCTTGGTGCATGTTTCGTAGGGAAAACGAAAGAATGGACGTTTGCCGATTTTCGATAACACGTCGATTAATGACTCACTAGCATCGATTCTCAGTCGCGGAACGGCCCGTCACGGCAGCCGTTCCGCCGCCTTCGAGGAGAGAGTCATGCAGACGGAATCGAATGGCCGTCCCGGCGCGGACGGCAGCGCGGCCCAACCGGCGCTCAAGCAAACGCTCGGCACCTGGCAGCTGTGGGGCATTGCGGTCGGACTCGTGATCTCCGGCGAATACTTCGGCTGGAGCTACGGCTGGGCGAGCGCGGGCACGCTCGGCTTCGTCGTCACCGCGCTGTTCGTTGCGGCGATGTACACCACGTTCATCTTCAGCTTCACCGAGCTGACGACGTCGATTCCGCACGCGGGCGGCCCGTTCGCCTATGCGCGCCGCGCGTTCGGCCCGGCGGGCGGCTATCTCGCGGGCGCCGCGACGCTCGTCGAGTTCGTGTTCGCGCCGCCCGCGATCGCGCTTGCGATCGGCGCGTATCTGCACGTGCAGTTTCCGGGGCTCGAACCCAAGCATGCGGCGATGGGCGCGTATCTCGTGTTCATGGCGCTCAATATCGTCGGCGTGCAGATCGCGGCGACGTTCGAGCTCATCGTCACGCTGCTCGCGATCTTCGAATTGCTGGTGTTCATGGGCGTCGTGTCGCCGGGCTTCGCGTGGAGCCACTTCACGAAGGGCGGCTGGGCGGGCGCCGATCACTTCAGCATGGGTGCGTTCCACGGCATGTTCGCGGCGATTCCGTTCGCCATCTGGTTCTTTCTCGCGATCGAAGGCGTCGCGATGGCGGCCGAGGAAGCGAAGAATCCGAAGCGCTCGATTCCGATCGCATATGTCGCGGGAATTCTCACGCTCGTCGCGCTGGCGATCGGCGTGATGGTGTTCGCAGGCGGCGCGGGCGACTGGACGAAGCTCGCGAACATCAACGATCCGCTGCCGCAGGCGATGAAGTACATCGTCGGCGCGAACAGCGGCTGGATGCACATGCTCGTATGGCTCGGCCTGTTCGGCCTGGTCGCGTCGTTCCACGGGATCATCCTCGGCTATTCGCGCCAGATCTTCGCGCTGGCCCGCGAAGGCTACCTGCCCGAATGGCTCGCGAAAGTGCATCCGCGCTTCAAGACGCCTTATCGCGCGATTGTCGCGGGCGGCGTGATCGGCATTGCCGCGATCTATAGCGACGAGCTGATTCAGTTCGCCGGCCAGACGCTGACCGCGAACATCGTGACGATGTCGGTATTCGGCGCTATCGTGATGTATATCGTCAGCATGGCCGCGCTGTTCAAGCTGCGCCGCACGCAGCCGCGGATGGCGCGGCCGTTCCGCGCGCCGCTGTATCCGCTGTTTCCGGCATTCGCGCTCGTGGCCGCGGTGGTGTGCCTCGCGACGATGGTGTATTTCAACGCGCTCGTTGCGCTGATCTTTGTCGCGTTCCTCGTGCTTGGCTACGGCTATTTTCTGGCCACCGGCTCGCAGCGCGCGGCCGCACCCATCGACGCATTGTTGGAGGAGTGAATGGGCCGCAGACGGGGCGCGCGACCGGGACACGCGTGGCGCGCAGCGCGTTCGGCGGCAGCGCGCCGGTATGCGCGGCGCGCTTGGGGCATACGCGGCTCGACGGCGGATGGCCGGGCGTGCATGGCCGACGCAACGCGCGCGGAGCCGGGCATTCGTTGAATGGCGATGCCGATGGACGCGCGGCGCACGGCAGGCGCGGCAAGCACGACATAAGGAGGATTCACGCAAATGCGATATACGGAGACGATCGGTTTGCGCACCTACCGCTTCGCGGACCTGAAGACGCTGCTCGCGAAAGCGAGCCCGCTGCGCTCCGGCGACGAGTTGGCGGGCGTCGCGGCCGCGACCGAGGAGGAGCGCGTCGCCGCGAAGATGGCGCTCGCGAACGTGCCGCTCACGGCGTTTATCAACGAGGCGCTGATTCCTTACGAGAACGACGAGGTCACGCGCCTCATCGTCGATACGCATTCGCGCGACGCGTTCGCCGAGATTTCGCATCTGACGGTCGGCGATTTCCGTAACTGGCTGCTGTCGAGCGCGGCCGACGCCACCGCGCTCGAGCGCATCGCGCCGGGACTGACGCCTGAGATGGTCGCGGCGGTGTCGAAGCTGATGCGCAACCAGGATCTGATCGCCGCGGCGAGAAAGCGCCGCGTGGTCACGCGCTTTCGCAACACCGTCGGACTGCCGGGGCGCATGTCGGTGCGGCTGCAGCCGAATCATCCGACCGACGACGTGAAGGGCATTGCCGCGTCGATGCTCGACGGGCTGATGTACGGCTGCGGCGACGCGATGATCGGCATCAATCCGGCCACCGACAGCCTCGCCGCGATCACGAAGCTGCTCGCGATGATCGACGCGTTTCGCGAACGCTACCGCGTGCCGACGCAATCGTGCGTGCTGACGCACGTGACGAACACGATCGCCGCGATCGACAAAGGCGCGCCGGTCGATCTCGTGTTTCAGTCGATCGCGGGCACCGAGCAGGCGAACGCGAGCTTCGGCATCTCGATCGCGCTGCTCGCCGAGGCGCGCGACGCGGCGCGTGCGCTCAAGCGCGGCACGCTCGGCGACAATCTGATGTACTTCGAGACGGGCCAGGGCAGCGCGCTATCGGCGAACGCGCATCACGGCGTCGACCAGCAGACCTGCGAGGTGCGCGCATACGGGCTCGCGCGCGCGTTCGAGCCGTTTCTCGTCAACACGGTGGTCGGCTTCATCGGCCCGGAGTATTTGTACGACGGCAAGCAGATCATCCGCGCGGGGCTCGAGGACCACTTCTGCGGCAAGCTGCTCGGCGTGCCGATGGGCTGCGACATCTGCTACACGAATCACGCGCAGGCCGATCAGGACGACATGGACAATCTGCTGACGCTACTCGGCGCGGCGGGCATCAATTTCATCATGGGGATTCCGGGCGCGGACGACGTGATGCTCAACTATCAGAGCACGTCGTTTCACGATCAGCTGTACGTGCGCGAGGTGCTGGGCCTGCGCCGCGCGCCCGAGTTCGAGGAATGGCTGGAGACGATGGAGATCGTCGATGCGCGCGGCGCGTTGCGCGCTGCGTCGCCGCGCGCGCCGCTGCTGGCCGGCGTGAACGACTGGATGGGGATTGGCGCATGAGCGACGCGGTCGAAAGGAATCCGTGGAGTGAACTGCGCGCGTTCACGAACGCGCGGATTGCGCTCGGCCGCGCGGGCAACAGCTTGCCGACCGCGCCTTTGCTCGCGTTCAACCTGTCGCACGCGCAGGCGCGCGACGCGGTGCATCAGCCGCTCGATGCCGATGCGCTGCGCCGCGAGTTGGACGCAGCCGGTTTCGCGACGCTCGCGGCCGACAGCGCGGCGCCGGATCGCCAGCATTACCTGCGCCGGCCGGACCTCGGCCGCAGGCTGTCCGACGCGAGCCGCGCGGCGCTCGCGCAGGCGGCGGCCGCAAGCGGCGGCGCGGCGCGCCCCGATGTCGTGTTCGTGATCGGCGACGGCCTGTCGGCGTTCGCCGCGGCCAAGCAGGCGCTGCCGCTGTTGAACGCGGTGCGGCCGAAGCTCGACGGCTGGCGGATCGGGCCGGTGGTGGTTGCGCGGCAGGCGCGCGTCGCGCTCGGCGACGAGATCGGCGAACTGCTCGGCGCGCGGCTCGTCGCGATGCTGATCGGCGAGCGGCCGGGGCTGAGTTCGCCGGACAGTCTCGGGGTTTATTTGACGCATGCGCCGAAGGTCGGCTGTCATGACGCGCAGCGCAACTGCATCTCGAACGTGCGGCCCGAAGGGCTGCCGTATGAGGCGGCCGCGCACAAGCTGCACTATCTGCTGACGCACGCGCGGCGGCTCGGGCTGACGGGCGTCGGGCTCAAGGACGACAGCGACGCGTTGCCGCCCGCGGCTCGCGCCGGGCAGTTGACGGTGGAATGATCCTCCGGCGCGGCGCGGCGGACCACCGGATGCGACGCCAGTCGAGTCAATCGAATTTGGCGAACCTCAATCGCCGCGAAACAACCGCTCGCAGATGAAATCGACGAATACCCGCACTTTCGACGACAACTGCCGGCTCGACGGCCACAAAACCGAAAACTGTCCCGGATCGATCGAATACTGGTCGAGCACGGTGGCGAGCTTGCGCTGCTCGAGCGCGTCGTGGGCGAGGAAATCCGGCATGTAGCCGATGCCGAATCCCGCGATCACGGCGGCGCGCAGGGCCTCCATGTTGTTGCATGTCATCGCGGTGCGCAGGTTCGGCGGCTCGCTGCCATCTGGCAGCAGCGCCCAAGGCTGAAGCTTGCCGGTGGTCGGGAAGCGGTAGCGCACGCAGCCGTGCGCGTCCAGATCGTGCAGCGTGCGCGGCGTGCCGGCCTGATCGAGGTACGCGGGCGACGCGCACAGCACGAAGCGGAACGGCCCGAGACGGCGCGACATCAGGCTCGAATCCGTCAGCGTGCCGCTGCGGATCACCGCATCGAAACCGCCGTCGACGACGTCGACGAGACGATCGTTGAAATCGAGATCCAGTTCCACCTCCGGATAGCGGCGCTTGAATTCGGGCAGCACCGGCAGCAGGAACCGGTAGCCGATCACGGGCAGGCTCACGCGCAGCCGGCCGCGCGGCGTCTGCGCACTCTGCGAGACGGCGGCTTGGGCGTCGCGCAGTTCTTCGAGGATACGGTGACAGCGTTCGTGGAAATGCCGCCCTTCGTCGGTCAGCGTGACCTTGCGCGTGGTTCGGTGAAAGAGCCGCACGCCGAGCGTGCGCTCCAGCTTCGCGATCGTCTTGCCGACCGCCGATGCCGAAACGCCGAGCTTGCGGCCCGCCGCGACGAAGCTCAGCGTTTCCGCCGTGCGCACGAACGCGACGATGCCGTTCAAATTGTCCATGCCGCTTCGATCCTTTCAAGTGATGCCAATTGCAGAATTAAATTCCGTAATATCAGGAATTTGATGTCGTTTTTCATCAATTGAATCTGAATTATCGTTCATCGCTCGGCTGGGTAGCGTGTGGCGCGTGCTTGTGCGTCACGGAGACCGGCGTTTTTTTGAAGGATTCGACGAACGATGGATACGGACTCACCTTTTTCTTCCGCGCGGCTCGCGATACTCGCGGCCGTCTGCCTGGCCGCGCTCGCGTTGCCGCTCAGTTTTTCGGGCGGCGCGGTCGCCACGCCCGCGATCGGCCGCGATCTGGATGGCGGCCCGGCTGCGATGAGCTGGATCACGAACGCGTTCATGCTGACCTTCGGCAGCCTGTTGATGGCGGCGGGCGCGCTGGCCGACCAGTTCGGCCGCAAGCGCGTGTTTGCGGCGGGCGTCGGCGGTTTTACCGCGTGCGCGCTCGCGCTGGGCTTTGCGCCGTCGATCGTCGCCGTCGATCTGCTGCGCGCCGCGCAAGGCGTGGCGGCGGCGGCGGCGCTCGCGGGTGGCACGGCCGCGCTCGCGCAGGAATTCGACGGCGCCGCGCGCACCCGTGCGTTCAGTTTGCTCGGCACGACATTCGGCGTCGGGCTCGCGTTCGGCCCGGTGCTCGCCGGCATGCTGATCGAGCGCTTTGGCTGGCGCGCGATCTTCGCGACGGGCGCGGTGCTCGGCGTGCTGTCGCTCGCCTTCGGTGTGCCGCGGATGCGCGAGTCGCGCGATCCCAACGCGCAGCGCCTCGATTGGGCGGGCACGGCGGCATTCACGGCGATGCTGTCGTGCTTCACATTCGGCGTGATCCAATCGCAGGCGAGCGGCTGGTCGAATCCGGTTGTCGCGGGGCTGCTCGCGGGCGCGGCCGGCCTGGCGATCGTTTTTGTCGTGATCGAAACGCGCGTTGCCCGCCCGATGCTCGATCTCACGCTGTTTCGCTATCCGAGCTTCGTCGGCGTGCAGGTGCTGCCGATCGCCACCTGCTATTGCTACATCGTATTGCTCGTCGTGCTGCCGCTGCGTTTCATCGGCGTGGACGGCCTGAGCGAACTCGATACCGGCTGGCTGATGCTCGCGATCTCCGCGCCGATGCTCGTCGTGCCGACGCTCGCCGCGACGCTCACGCGCTGGATGTCGGCAGGCGTGATCTCGGGGATCGGGCTGTTGATCGCGGCAGCCGGGCTGCATTGGCTGAACCGCGCGCTTGAAAGCGCGGCGCCCGGCGGCGCGGCCGCCCCGCTTGGGCTGATCGCGCCGATGCTGACGATCGGCGTCGGCGCGGGGATGCCGTGGGGGCTGATGGACGGCTTGTCGGTGAGCGTGGTGCCGAAGGCGCGCGCGGGCATGGCGACGGGGATTTTCAGCACCATGCGGGTGGCGGGCGAAGGGATCGCGCTTGCGCTCGTCAACGCGCTGCTGGCGGCGCTCGTTCAGGCCCGGTTGCATGCGGGTGCGGCGTCGTCCGCCGCACCCGACGTCGTGCACGAGGCGGCCGCGCGGCTTGCGGCGGGCGATGTGGCGCACGCCGCGGCGCTCGTGCCGGGCGTCGCGCATACGGCGCTGCGGCAAGACTACGCGGCCGCGTTCGGCAGCGTGCTTGACGGGCTGACGGTGGTGACGGCGCTGTGCGCGCTGGCGTCATTTGCATTTTTGAGCCGCACGCACGCGCACGGCGAAGCGCCGGACCAGACGCCGATCGACGCGCCGGCGCAGCGCATGCAACGGCCCGCGTTCGATCGCGAGTGCGGCTGAGCGATCGGCGTGCCGCGCCCGGCGGCACGCACCGCTCGCCGCCCGGCAGCCCGGCCGCCAGCCGCCGCCGCGTTGTAAGCAGTCCCGCGTGCGGCGGCCTTGCCGTGCCGCGTCAGAAGAATCCGAGCGGCTTGTCGCTATAGCTGACGAGCAAATTCTTCGTCTGCTGATAATGATCGAGCATCATCTTGTGCGTTTCGCGGCCGATCCCCGATTGCTTGTAGCCGCCGAACGCCGCGTGCGCCGGATACGCGTGATAGCAGTTCGTCCACACGCGGCCAGCCTCGATGCCGCGGCCGATCCGGTATGCGCGGTTGCCGTCGCGCGTCCATACGCCGGCGCCCAGGCCATACAGCGTGTCGTTCGCGATCTCGAGCGCTTCTTCCTCGTTCTTGAACGTCGTGACCGCGAGCACCGGCCCGAAGATCTCCTCCTGGAAGATGCGCATCTTGTTGTGGCCGCGGAACACGGTCGGTTTCACGTAATAGCCTTGCGCGAGTTCGCCCGCGAGCACGTTGCGCTCGCCGCCGGTCAGGCATTGCGCGCCTTCGCTGCGGCCGATATCGATGTACGACAGGATCTTGTCGAGCTGCTCGGCCGACGCCTGCGCGCCGATCATCGTCCGCGAGTCGAGCGGATGGCCCTGACGGATCGATTCGACGCGCTTCAACGCGCGCTCCATGAAGCGCTCGTAAATGCTTTCCTCGACAAGCGCGCGCGACGGGCACGTGCACACTTCGCCCTGGTTCAGCGCGAACATCGCGAAGCCTTCCAGCGCCTTGTCGAAGTAACTGTCGTCGCGGTCCATCACGTCGGCGAAGAACAGGTTCGGGCTCTTGCCGCCCAGCTCGAGCGTGACGGGAATCAGGTTTTCGCTCGCATATTGCATGATGAGCCGGCCCGTCGACGTTTCGCCCGTGAACGCGATCTTCGCGATCCGCTTGCTCGATGCGAGCGGCTTGCCCGCCTCCAGGCCGAAGCCGTTGACGATGTTCAGCACGCCCGGCGGCAGCAGATCGCGGATCAGCTCGGCGAACACCAGGATCGACGCAGGCGTCTGCTCGGCGGGCTTCAGCACGACGCAATTGCCGGCCGCGAGCGCGGGCGCGAGCTTCCACGCGGCCATCAGCAGCGGAAAGTTCCACGGGATGATCTGGCCGACCACGCCGAGCGGCTCATGGAAGTGGTACGCGACCATGTCGCCGCCGATGTCGGCGATCGAGCCTTCCTGCGCGCGGATGCAGCTCGCGAAGTAACGGAAATGGTCGATCGCAAGCGGCACGTCGGCCGCGGTCGTTTCGCGCAGCGGCTTGCCGTTGTCGATGGTCTCGGCCACCGCGAGGCGCATGAGGTTCGCCTCCATCCGGTCGGCGATCTTCAGCAGCAGGTTCGCGCGATCGGCGGGCGACGTCGCGGCCCAGCCGGCCTTCGCCGCATGCGCGGCATCGAGCGCCAGTTCGATGTCGGCTTCGCGCGAGCGAGGGATCGCGGTGAACGGCTGGCCGGTGACGGGCGACACGTTGTCGAAATATTCGCCGCCGACCGGGGCGACCCATTCGCCGCCGATGAAATTTCCATATTGCTTGCGGTACGGAAATTCGATCGTCAGATGTTGCATGTCCGCGTGATTCATCGTTGCTCCTCGCATGTCGGTATCGGTGAGGCGCCGCGCGATGCGGCGCTCGCGTTGCGATACGCCAAAATCGTGCCAGCGTGCGCGGCGGCGGTGCAGCCCGGCCGCGCGGCGTGTGCGGCGGCGCGAAGCGGGCGTGCCGGGGGGCGGCGGTGCTGGGCTCAATTGCGCCGTTGTGGAACAGCCGCCCCGCGCGAATTGTTCAGCGGCGGCACAGCGTGGCGCGCAACCGGGCCACGCGGCGGCGCCGCTGCCGTGCCGCGCTTCGGCACGGGAATTGCGTGATCGCATCGATCGTTTCATTTTCGGCAACGCAAAGGGAGGCGCAATGAATCGCGAGCACGCCAGCGCCGAGACGACGGCAGAGGACACGGGACGCAGCGCGGACGGCGACGGCGTTACCGGGCGTGCGGTCGTCAGCGTCGCGCACGACGCCGACGAACAGGCGCGCAATTTGATCGGCTGGCGCCAGGCTTACGACCAGCTCGCGGCGGGCCGCTTTATCGGCACGCTGACCGAACTGCCGCTCGACACGATGAAGCTGTTTCGCGAGACGACGAGCCACACGCTCAGGCAGGCGTGCGAAGTGCGCGGCGACGCGTACTGGTTCGGTATCCCGCTCGCGCGCGACGGCGCGGCGCGCATCGACGCGCAACCGATCGCCGCAGACGCGCTCGCGCTGCGCCCCGGCAACGTCGAATTCGAACTGCTGACGCCCGCGCAATTCTCGATCTACGGGGTGGTCGTGCGCGGCGCGGTGCTGCGCCGCTACGCACGGGAGGTCGAACGTTGCGAGCTTGACGAGCGGCTGCCGCAGCGGGCGGTCGTACCGGTCGGCGCGGCGCGGCTGAGCGAGCTTTGCGCGCTGCTCGCGCAGCGGCTCGACGATGCAGGTTCGATGAGCGCGGCGCACGCGCCGCTGTCCGGTTGCGCGCGCGACGATTTGCAGGCGCAGGTGCTGGCGGCGCTGTTCGATCTGTGCGCATCGCCCGCCGATGGCGGGGCCGGCGTTCACGCGTCGCGGCGGCGCAGGATTGTCGCGGCCGCGCGCGACTATGTGCTCGCGCATCGTTCGCGGCCGGTCGGCGTGCCGGAACTGTGCGAGCAGTTGCACGTGAGCCGGCGCACGCTGCAGTACTGCTTTCAGGATGTGCTCGGGATGGCGCCGGCGATGTATCTGCGCGCGCTGCGCCTGAACGGCGCGCGGCGCGACTTGCGGCGGCGCGCGGCCGAATCGGTGCAGGACGTCGCGGCAGCGTGGGGCTTCTGGCATCTAAGCCAGTTCGCGACCGACTATCGGCGGATGTTCGGCACACGGCCGTCGGAGACGCTGCGCAATGCGCTCGCATGCTGAGCGCGGTGAGCCGCGGGCGGTACGGCGGCGCTTCGGCTGTCTGGCGGGCGTGGGGCGCGACGGCCGTTTTGCCACTGCGGCGGTCATGCGCGCTGTCATGCCGCCGGAGCCGCCGGCGACGCATCCGCCATCGGCCGCCTCGCACGCCTGCGCCGTTCGGCAGACCGTCAATCCCGCGGCCTCGGCCAGGCGAGCGCATCCCAGTCGATGCGCCGATAAGCGGCTTCGAGTTGCGCAAGATCGTCGAGCCTATCGCTGGCGTGACGGCTGCGCAGTGCGTCGGGCAAATCGAGCGTAACCGACGTGCAATGCGGGTAGTCGCGCGCGCGCAAGCCGGGCGGGATGCTTGAAAACAGCGCGAGCGTCGGCACGTCGAACCCGTCGGCGAGATGCACCGCCGCCGTATCCACGCTGAATACGGCGCGCGCATGCTTCACCCAGCCGATGAACTGGCCGGTGTCGGTGCAGTAGCCGCTCACGTCGACGTAGTCCGGATGATCGATCGGCTCGAAGCCGAGCACCGGTAGCCGGTAGATCCGCGCGAGCCGGTCGACGAGCGCGGCGCGCTGCGTGGCAGGGATGCTGCGCAGCGGCGTGCTGGCCCGCGCGCAGAACAGCACATAGCGGCGCCCGCGCCATGCGGGCGGCAGTTCGGGCAGCGCTAGCCCGGTGAGCCAGCGATTGCGCTTGGCGTTGGCCGGAACCGATTCGGGCGGCACGCCGAGGGCCGACAGGAAGAAGTCGATCATCGGCGTCGCGGCGAACGCAGGCCAGTACAGATGATTGCCGAGATCGATCCGCGCGTCGCGTGCGCCCGAGGGCAGCGCGGCGGCGGGCCAGGGCAGCGCGCGCGGCGGCGCGATCACCGATGCGCCGGCCGCGAGCCGGTATAGCGCGTCGACATAGCCGGGCGCGTGCGCAGGCCGGTACAGCACGACGCGCAGATGCGCATGAGCGGCGCGGATGGCCGTGAGCGCGGTGATGCCGACCACCGAGTCGCCGAGCGCGACGCCCATGCCGTTGACCACATGCACGGCCGATATCGCCGCGTAATCGAGCGTGAACGGACGGCTTGCCGCATGCAGCAGGCCGACGCGAGCGGCCGCGCCGGCATGGCCGTGCGGGTGGGCTGCCGGCGCGCATTCGAGATCGTATGGCGCGACGAGCTTGCCGTCGGGCGACAGCAGCGTGCCGGGGTACGCGAGCGCGTCGGCGGGCGACAGCGCGGCGTTGCCGGGCGGTGGCGTGCCGTCGGCGGCCCGATGTGCGGCCGGGTCCGGCAACGACGCAGGTTCGCCGTTCGAACGCGGCGCGGCCCGGGCATTTTTTTTCGTCATGGACGTATGCAGCTGCCGATCAAGCCCGCGTCATGTTCATGCGCGACGCGCGCGCAACCCCTGCGCACGGATTTGCGTCAGCGTAGCGGCCGGCGTGCTCGCTTCCTGCGGCACACGAATGGCGATCAGCGCGGGCAGGCCGCTTGCGAGCGCGCGTTCGAGCGCGGGCGGAAAATCGGCGGTGCGCTCGACCGTCTCGCCGTGCGCGCCAAATGCGCGCGCATACGCGGCGAAATCCGGGTTCGTGAGGCCGGTGCCGTGCACGCGGGCCGGATAATTGCGTTCCTGATGCATGCGGATCGTGCCGAAATGGCCGTTATCGACGACGATCACGACGATCGCGAGCCCGTACTGAACCGCGGTCGCCAGTTCGTTGCCGGCCATCATGAAGCAGCCGTCGCCCGCCAGCGCGACGACCGTGCGTTGCGGATACAGCGATTTCGCCGCCAGCGCGGCCGGCACGCCGTAGCCCATCGCGCCGCTCGTCGGCGCGAGTTGCGAGCGGAAATGCCGATAGTCGAAGTGGCGATGCAGCCATGCGGCGTAATTGCCCGCGCCGTTCGTGACGATCGCGTCGTCCGGCAGCCGTGCGCGCAGTTGCCGGATCACGTCGCCGAGCTGCACGTCGCCCGGCATCGGCCGCGGCGCCTGCCATTCCAGATACGCGCGATGCGCGTCGGCCGCGCTGCCCGCCCAGGCGGGCGACACCGGCGGCTCGAGCGCGGCGAGCGGCGCGGCGATTTCTGGCATGCCCGAGACGATCGGCAAATCGGCTGCATAAACGCGTCCGAGTTCGTCGGCGCCCTGATGCACGTGAATCAGCGTCTGCGCCGGCTTCGGGATGTCGATCAGCGTATAGCCGCCCGTCGTGGCTTCGCCTAGCCGCGGGCCGAGCGCGAGCAGCACGTCGGCTTCGCGGATGCGCGCGGCGAGCGCCGGATTGATGCCGAGGCCGACGTCGCCCGCGTAGTTCGAATGTGCGTTGTCGAACGTGTCCTGGAAGCGGAACGCGCATGCGACGGGAAGCTGCCAGCGCTCGGCAAAGCGGCGCAGATCGTCGCAGGCGGCGTGCGTCCAGCCGCTGCCGCCGACGATCGCGAGCGGCCGCTCGGCGCGCGCGAGCGTATCGCGCAGCGCGCGCATCTGCGCGGCCGAAGGCGACGCGGCAACGCGCTGCGCGGCCGGCGCGGCCGGTTGCGGCGCGCAGGGCGCGGACAGCACGTCCTCCGGCAACGCGAGCACGACCGGGCCGGGGCGCCCGGACACCGCGACATGAAACGCGCGGCTCAGATATTCAGGGATGCGGCGCGCATCGTCGATCTGCGCGACCCACTTCGCGAGCTGGCCGAACATGCGCCGGTAGTCGATTTCCTGGAACGCTTCGCGATCCAGATGCTCGCGCGCGCATTGGCCGACGAACAGAATCATCGGCGTCGAATCCTGGAAAGCGGTGTGCACGCCGATCGACGCATGCGTCGCGCCGGGGCCGCGCGTGACGAAGGCGACGCCGGGCTTGCCGGTGAGCTTGCCGAGCGCCTCGGCCATGTTCGCGGCGGCGGCTTCGTGCCGGCAGACGACGGTCTGGATGCGCTCGGTCTCGTCGGCAAGCGAATCGAGGACGGCGAGAAAGCTTTCGCCGGGCACGCAAAACACGCGCTCGACGTCGTTGGCGAGCAGCGCATCGACGATCAGCCGCGCACCGGTGACGGCACGCGGTTCGAAATCCGGGGAAATCGACATGGACGGCGGACTCCCTTCATGGCGGGACGTACAGCTTACGCCGGTTGCGGCCGAGGCGAGAAGCGCAACGAAAAGCGCGGCGGATTTCGCACCGCCGCGCGCACGTTGCGCCGATGTTCCTTAATATCGACGCCTCGGGCGCCCGGCCGCCCACGCGGGCACGAACGGCAACAAATGGCAACAAACGGCAACAAACGAGATCGGACGCGCGCGGCCGGCGAGCGGATCGGCCGCGTCCAGTAAAACAGCGCCGGCCACGATGACCGAGGGACCAGATGACCAAGAAACGGGCTTATACGAGCGCAAGCGGAAAAGAGATGGTGTCGGCCGAGGCCGTCGCGCGCGAGCGCAAGCTGCGCTACAACGGGGAGCCGACCGGGAAGACCTACTACAGTCTGCACCGGGCGGGACAGCGCAAGGAAGTCGTCCATGTGCTGAAGGGCGCCGGCTATTTCGCATATAAAGGCACGGGGGGCGGCGCGCCCGGCGGCGATGCGCAGGGCGAATCGCTGAATCACGTGCTGTTCAAGGAGGCGCTCGCCACCGTGTCGCACACGCGGCTCGAGCTTTACGTTCCTACGCCGCAGGGGCCGGTGCGCTGGAAGAAACGGGTGCCGGTCCGGATCAAGGCCGCGCGAACCGAGGCGCCGGTGCATCGGCAGGCGGGCGCGCCTTTCGTGGCGGACGTCTACGTCGAGTTCGAGACGGCCGACAGCCTCGGGCTCAAATGGGGCGGCCGGATGTGCGTCGAGATCAAGCATTCGCATGCGGTCGACGCGCAAAAACAGGACGAACTGCGCGCACTCGGCATGCCGGTGATCGAAGTGGACGTCAGCGGCCCGCCATACGCGTATCCGATCGACGACGACGCCACCACCGACGAGCTGGAAAGCCGGCACCGCGCGCGGCTCAAGCAGATGTTCGAGAGCGACAAAGGTTTTCTGAAGGCTGTCGTGTTGAGCAATCCTTCGTCGAACGCGTATCTGAAAAAGCTCGTCGACAGCCAGCGCAACGCGCTTGCCGAGCAGCGGTGGGCGCTGGAGCAGCTCCAGGCCCAGCTCGCCGGGCGCGAAACCGAATTGCAGCAAGCCGCCGACGCGAAAGCCAAGAGCGACGAACGCTTGCTTGACGCGAACGCGACGCTGAGCGAGATGAAGGCGCGGTTGAAGGAAATCTCCGATGCGCAGATGCAGACTGCAGCGAAAAACAACGCGCTGGAGCGGGAACTGGCACGCGCGCGGCGCGAGCGTCTGGCCGCGCGCGCGATCTGCGCATGCCTGATCCTGCTGCTGGCGGGTATCGGTTACTGGCAATTGGCGCCGTCGTCGTCCGCTCAGCCCGAGCCGCCGTCGCGCGCGTCCGGCTCCGTCGCGCAGGAGCCGCGAGGCGGTTAGCGGGCGGCTCACGTCAATGACGGACTGACGCGCGGCGCTCGCGCCCCGCGCTGTCTACCGGTCGAGTCCCGGCGCGACGAGCACCTTGATCTGCTGCTTGTCATGCAGCAACGCTTCGAAGCCGTCGGTGACGGCCCGCGCGAGCGGCACCGTGCGCGTGACGATCGCCGCCGGATCGAGCGCGCCGCGGCGAATCAGATCGAACAGCGCCGGATAGACGTCGCGGTAGCCGACGCTCGTCGTGATCGACAACTCGTCGTTGACTGCGCGGAACGCGTCGAAGCGTGCATCGTGCATCAGGCCGACCATCACCATCCGGCCCCCCTTGCGCAGCACTCGCATCGACGCATCGAGCGTCGCTTGCAAGCCGGCCGCCTCGAAGCTAATCGGCACGCCGAGGCCGCCGGCCGCCGCGCGGATCGTGTCGACGAAGCCCGGATCGCGCGCATCGCACGCGAGCGTTGCGCCCAGCCGCTGCGCGGCCTCGATGCGTTGCGGTGCGACATCGACCGCGGCGACCACCGACGCGCCGTGCGCCTTCGCGAGCATCACGAGCAGCAGACCGATCGGCCCGAGCCCGAAGATCGCGCATGCGTCGCCCGCGCGCAGCCCGCTGCGCCGCAGCGCGTGCAGCGCGACCGCCGCGGGTTCGAGCACGGCCGCCTGTTCGAGCGTGACGTCGTCCGGCAGCTTATGCAGCATGTAAGCGGGCACGGTCGCGTAGTCCGCCATTCCGCCGTCGCCCATCAGGCCGGCGAAGCCCATCGATTCGCACAGGTTGTATGCGCCGCCCGCGCAGTATGCGCAGCGCCGGCAGCGGTATTCCGGCTCCACCGCGACGCGGTCGCCAAGCCGCAGGCCCTCGACCTGCGCGCCGACTTCGGCAACGATGCCGCAGAACTCGTGACCGATCGTGAGCGGCGCGCGGCGGCCGGACACCGGATGCGGCTTATCGGTCGGGATTGCGTGCGGCCCGTCGGCGTACTCATGGACGTCGCTGCCGCAGATTCCGCAGTACACGACGGCGACGCGCACCTCATGCGCGCCGACGGGCGCTGGATCGAGATCGACGACGCGCAGATCGCGCGCGCCGTGCCATTGCAGTGCTTTCAAGACAAACTCCCGAGGTCGTGGTCGCGCGCCGTGGTGCGCGCGCCGGTGGCGCCGAGGCCGGCGCGGCGGCTTAGCACCGCCGGGGCCGTCTCGACGAGCAAGAATGACGCCGCGCAGGCGATGAGCGCGCCGCCCGCCGCGATCCACATCACGACGGGCAGGCCGAAGCGGTCGGCCGCGAAGCCCGCGATCGTCGGCGCGAAGAAGCCGCCGATCAGCTCGCCGATGCCCATGATCAGCCCGAGCGCCGTCGCAACCGAGCGCCGGTCGATCGTCTCGGCGGGGATCGTCGCCATGAACAGCGTGAAACAGCCGAGGCCCGTATAAGTGAGCAGCACGCCGGCGCCGAGCGCCCATGTGGATTGCGCGTACATCATCACGATCGGGCAGAGCGCCGCGATTGCCGCGAACAGCACCATCGCCGGCTTGCGGCCGACGCGATCCGAGATCGCGGGCACCGCGAAGCCCCACAGCACCCAGGCGGCGCCGAGGCAGCTCAGCACGCCGCTCATCTGCTGCGGCGTCAGCCGGCGCGCTTCGACGAGGAAGGTCGGCGCGAACGACACGAGCACGATGAACCATGTGACGAAGCTGCAGCTGATCAGCACGCATAGCAGGATGTTGCGGTGCTTCAGCAGTTGCCAGCGGTTCGCGCGGCCGGCGCCGGGTTCGCGAGCGCCGTCGTCCGCGCCATGCGCGCGGCTGTCCGCATGGCCTTCCGTGGCGGCCGCCGCGCGGGCGTCGCGCGGCGGCCGCTCGCGCACGAACAGCGCGATCAGCGCGGCGATCACGAAGCCTGGCAGGCACGACAGATAGAACGCGGTGCGCCAGCCGTACTCGGTCGCGAAATGGATCGCGACGGGCGGGCCGATGACCGCACCGAGCAGCCCGGCCGCCGAGCCTTGCAGCAGGCCCATGTTGAGGCCGCGCCGATGCGGCGCCGAGCTTTCGATCATCAGCGATTGCGACAGCGGCAGCACCGGCCCTTCGGCGGCGCCCATCAGCGCGCGGAACACGAGCAGCGTCACGAAGCCCCCGACGAGGCCCGACAATGCCGAGCAGAGGGAAAAGATGACCACCGCAACGACCAGGATCGGCTTGCGCGCGCCGCGCGTGTCGGAATACGCGCCCGCCACCGCGCCGGATAGCGACCACATCAGCGCAAGCACCGACGACAACATGCCGAGCTGCGTATGGCTCAAGTGCAATTCGGCGGAGATGAAAGGAAACAGAAACGATAACGCCAGCCGGTCGAAGAATACGAAGCCGAATGCGAGAAACAGGATCGCGAGCAGCAGATTCTCGTAGCTGAGCCAGCGGGCCGTCTTGGCGGCCGGCACGGAATTCATGATGACCCCTGCGCGGCGTTAGCGGAACAGCTTGTCGATCGCCGCGGCCCCCAGGCCGACGCGCTCGTAATGCGCGCGACACATCGCGATATACGAATGCACGTCGAAATAGCCGGTGGCGTTGCCTTCGTCGTCGAGCCAGATGAGCGGCCCCTTGACGATGAAGAACACCTTCATCGGCTGTTCGTGCTCGAACGCGACGAGCGTATGGCCCTCGCCCGGCGATTCGTAGACGAAATCGCCGGCGGTCGCGGTCCAGTCGTGTTCGAGATAGCCCCATTTGCCCGAAATCGTGTACGCGAACACCTCATGCGGGTGATAGTGGCGATTCACCAGGCCCGCGCTGCGCGCGCACAGGATGTCGCACCATTGGTTATGGGTCGGCGAGATCCACAGCGGGCGCGACGATACCGTCTCGGTGAACGGTACGTACAGGCGCGGATCGTCGGCTGCCGCGTCGGCGATATAAGCCTCGGGTTTCGCGTCGGGCATCAGCGCGTTCGCGATCGGCTTCAGGTCGCGCCAGAATTCGGTGTGAGCGGGGGCTACCATGCTTGTCTCCCGGTAATTTTGATCGTGGCTAAAATTTAAGCGTCAGCGGGCGCAACCGCTTGATCGACCGGGACTTTTCTGTTGATCGACAGGGACGGCCGGCCCGGGCCGGCGGGCCTGCGCGCGGGCTTATCGGGCGATGTCGCCGCAGGGCCGGATAAAGGGTCTGCTCACGCCGATTGCAGGCGGTGCACGCGCGTTTTCCCGGCACGCCACCGTGCGCGAAGCGCGGCAACTCGGCTCATGGCCGCGATGAACGGCGCTCAAATGCGAGCGAAAACGCACAGTCTTCGGTTTAAAAGTGCTTTGATGACGGTGGCCGCCATCGCCCACGAAACGGCTTGCGGGATGGAGGGCCAGGCGCCGCGGTATGCCCGCACCCTGCGTCGGCCTCACGCGCGGCCTGCGCGGCGGCGGGCGCAAGCGCATCATCAGCCTGAGCAGGGGCTAGGAGACACGATGAACATGGCTGGCTATCCGGACTATTGCGCGGACTATCGCGCGAATCATGGCGCGGACTATTGCGCGGTCACGCGCATGTCGACAGCGGGCGTGCCGCCCGGCGAGCGGATCGCGTTCTGGGAGGCGTACAACGCCGACGCGCTCGTCGGCCTGCGCTGCTCGTCGCTCAGCGAAACGGGGCTCGATGCGAGCCTCGCGAACTACATGCTCGACGGCATGCGGCTTGCCGACATCTCGGGCAACACGCACCAGATCGAGCGCAGCCCCGCGCTCGTGCGCAGTTGTCCGAAGAATTCGATTTTTGCGTGCCAGGTGGTCGAGGGCCGGGCGTACTTCATTCAGCACGAACGTTGCGAGATCGTCGATGCGGGCGAAACGATCGTCTACGACACGCGCCGGCCGTACATCTTCGGCTTCCCGACCGGGATGCGCCAGTTCCTGATCGATCTGCCCGCCGATGATTTCCGCCTGCGCTTCGGCGTCGATCCGGCGCGGCTGCCGCTCAAGCTTGCCGCGCGCGCGGGCCGCGAGATGCTGCTCGGCCGCACGCTGCGCCACCGGCTCGACGCGTTCGTGCATCAGCCGACGCATGCGGCAACCGCGCCGCTCGTGCTGCATGCCACGGTGCTGCTCGAATCGATGCTGCGCTGCGAGATGCGGGGCTCGGCGGGGTCGACACCGGCGTTATCGTATCTGCTGAGCGCCAAGCAGCTGATCGCCGAGCGGCTCGCCGATCCGGCATTGCGGCCGCAAGCGGTCGCGGATGCGCTTGGGCTGTCGCTGCGCCATTTGAACCGGTTGTTCGCGACCGACGGGCAGTCGCTCGACGAGTACATCTGGAGCAAGCGCGCGTCGCTTGCGCTTGCCGATTTGCTCGATCCGGCGCTACGCGGCGTCGCGATCGGCGAGATTGCCTTCCGGTGGGGATTTTCCAGCCACGCGCATTTCAGCCGCGCGATTCGAGCGCGCTATGGCGCAAGCCCGTCGGCGCTGCGCGCGCAGAAGCGCGACGGCGGCGGCGCGGATTGAGCCGCGCGCCGGGCGGCCGCGCGCAAGAGCCATATGGGGCAACAGCCGGGCCGCGCATGCGCATCCGGCATTGGGCGGGCGATGCGCGCTTCAGCACTCGACGATATTCACCGCCAACCCGCCGCGCGACGTTTCCTTGTACTTCGTTTTCATGTCCGCGCCGGTTTCGCGCATCGTCTTGATGACGGAGTCGAGCGACACATAATGGCTGCCGTCGCCGCGCAACGCCATGCGTGCGGCGTTCACCGCCTTCACCGACGCCATCGCGTTGCGCTCGATGCACGGAATCTGCACCATCCCGCCCACCGGATCGCAGGTGAGCCCGAGATTGTGCTCCATGCCGATCTCGGCGGCGTTCTCGACCTGTTGCGGCGTGCCGCCCAGCACGGCCGCGAGCGCGCCCGCCGCCATCGAGCACGCGACGCCCACTTCGCCTTGGCAACCCACTTCCGCGCCCGAAATCGAGGCGTTCAGCTTGTACAGAATGCCGATCGCCGCGGCTGTCAGCAGGAATTCGATCACGCCTTGATCGTTCGCGCCGGGCGTGAAGCGCGTGTAGTAATGGAGCACGGCGGGAATGATGCCCGCCGCGCCGTTGGTCGGCGCGGTGACGACACGGCCGCCCGCCGCGTTTTCTTCGTTGACGGCGATTGCGTACAAGTTGATCCAGTCGACCATTGACAGCGGGTCGCGCAACGCTTGCTCCGGGTTGCCGGTAAGCGTTCGATAGAGCTGCGGCGCGCGACGCTTGACCTGGAACGGGCCGGGCAGGTTGCCGTCGGCGTCCGGGTTGCCGATGCCGCAACCGCGCGCGACGCACGATTGCATCACATCCCAAATCTTGAGAAGGCCCGCGCGCGTCTCGTCGTCGGAATGCCAGGCGCGCTCGTTTTCCCACATCAGTTGCGCGATCGACTTGCCGGTCGACGCAGTGAGCGCGAGCAACTCGGCGCCGGTGCGAAACGGATGCGCCATCTGCTCGACCGCGCCCAGCACCTTCGTATTGGGCGCGCCGGCGGTGACGACGAAACCGCCGCCGACCGACAGATAGGTGGATTCACGCAGCACCGCGCCGCTCGCGTCGGTCGCGACGAGCTTCATCGCGTTCGGATGCTCGGGCAGCGCCTGCCGGTAGAACGCGATGTGCTCCTTCGGCACGAACGTCACCGCATGCGTGCCGAGCAGCGCGAGCGTTTTCGAGGTACGCACCGTTTCGAGCCGCGCGGCGATCGTCGCCGGATCGACCGTATCGGGGGCGTCGCCCATGAGGCCGAGCATCACGCCGCGATCGGTGCCGTGGCCCTTGCCCGTCGCGCCGAGCGAGCCGTACAGCTCCACCTTGACGCCGGCCGTCGCGGCGAGCAGCCCGTCGCGCTCGAGCGCTTGCGCGAACATCAATGCGGCGCGCATCGGCCCGACCGTATGCGAACTCGACGGGCCGATACCGATTTTGAAAAGATCGAACACGCTGACTGCCATGAGATTTCCTGACTTGCTGAATATTGCGGGGATCACCGCGCCGGCAGTGGCAGGCACGCGGCGAGCCAAGCGGGCGGCATCGGGGAAAGTTGTTGTGCGACGCTTGCATAGCGGCCGTCCAGGCGCGCGGCGAGATGGAACAGCTCGGCGGCGCTCTTCGGCTCCCATTGGCCCGAGTAGCCGGGCAGGCCGGCTTCGCGGCGTTTCGCGTCGAACGGCACCGGCGAATGGACGAATTCCTCGTGCGTTTTCTCGCCGCGCGCATACGGCACGAGCCAATCGAGCGCGGCGGCCAGCGTCGCGCCGTTCGCCGCGCGCTCGCGCAGCCAATTGCGGTTGAAGCGCCGCGCGGCGAGCGCGGCGCTCACGAGCGGCTGCAGATCGTAGAGCGCGTAGTGCAGCGCGTCGCGCTCGACGAAATCGTAGGTCGTGCCGTCCGGCTCGACGTTGTCGCCGAGATGCTCGACGAACAGGCGCTGCGCGGCGTTCATCATCTTGCGGTCGCCGAGCGTGAACGCGGCCAGCGCGATCAGCTTGATCCGGTGGCTCTGCCAATTGTTGCGCCACGTGTGCATCAGCGGACGCTTCTGCGCGTCGATCTGCTGCACGTAGCCGCTGCCGAGCTTGGCGATGAACGCCGCCGCGGCGTTGCGCGTCTTCACCGGCAGCACGCTCGCCGTCATGTCGTATGCGAGGATCAGGCTTTCGAAGCGCGTTTCGTCGATCGGGTTGTAGCTCGGCTGATATGTCGTCACCCACGCGAACAGGAAGCGGTCGACGAGCGCGAGGTAGCGCGCGTCGTTCGTCACGCGCCACGCGAGCGCCGCGTCGCGCATCAGTTCCATGTCCTTCAGCGCGTCGGCGCTTTGATCGTAGATGCCCTCGTGCGGCAGCGTGCCTTCGGTATGCACGCGCGGCATCGCCTTCGGCGGCTCGTTGACGCGCGCGTCCACACTGCGGATCAGCGCCTGCACGCCCGGTTCCGCCTGCGTCGTTTCGCTGCTTTGCATCGCGGGCGCCGCGCAGAAATTCATCGCCGCCCGCGCGGGATGGGCCAGGATCAACGCCGCGTAGGCCACGAGCGCCGGCGCGAACGCGCGAAAGCGCGGCTGCGGCGCGCGCGCGAGGCCCGGATACATCTGACGCACCATGCGGAACTCCTTTGTTGGCTGGATCGCGGTACGAGATGTTAGCCGGACTTGCCGGCGAATGGGGGCGCGCGCCATCCGAAACGGCGGAGGCGAACGGCGCGGCGTCATCGGCAGCATTGCCAAACCGGCGCGGCCGGGCCGCCGCGCCGCCGCATCAGGCGTAATCCGCTACCGGCACGCACGCGCAGAACAGATTGCGATCGCCATACGCGTTGTCCGCCCGGCCGACGGGCGGCCAGTACTTGTTCGCCGACAGCGACGCGACCGGATACGCGGCCTCCTCGCGCGAATACGCGTGCGGCCATTCGTTCGCCGTGACGACGGCGGCCGTGTGCGGCGCGTGGCGCAGTGGGTTGTCCTCGCGGTCCGCGCGGCCTTCCTCGATCGCGCGGATTTCGTTGCGGATCGCGATCATCGCGTCGATGAAGCGGTCGAGTTCCTCTTGCGATTCGGACTCGGTCGGCTCGACCATCAGCGTGCCCGGTACCGGGAAGCTCATCGTCGGCGCGTGAAAGCCGTAATCCATCAGACGCTTCGCGACGTCGTCGACCGTGATGCCGCTCGTCTCCTTGATCGGCCGCAGATCGAGAATGCACTCGTGCGCGACGAGCCCGCCCGGGCCTGAGTACAGCACCGGATAGTGCGGCGCGAGACGCTTCGCGATGTAGTTCGCGTTGAGGATCGCGGTTTCGGTTGCCGCGGTGAGGTTTTGCGCGCCCATCATCGCGATGTACATCCACGAGATCGGCAGGATCGATGCCGAACCGTATGGCGCGGCCGACACCGCGCCGATGCCGGCTTCGTCGCGCGCGTAACCGGTGGAGCGCTGATTCGGCAGGAATTTCGCGAGATGCGGGCCGACCGCAACCGGGCCGACGCCCGGGCCGCCGCCGCCGTGCGGGATGCAGAAGGTCTTGTGCAGGTTCAGGTGCGACACGTCGCCGCCGAACTGGCCGGGCGCGGTCAAGCCGACCATCGCGTTCATGTTCGCGCCGTCGACGTACACCTGGCCGCCGTGCGCATGCACGATCTCGCAGATCTCGCGCACGTTCTGCTCGAACACGCCGTGCGTCGACGGGTACGTGATCATGATGGCCGCGAGATCCCTCGCGTGCTGCTCGGCCTTCGCCTTCAGATCGGCGATGTCGACGTTGCCTTGCGCATCACACGCGACGACGACCACTTTCATCCCCGCCATCTGCGCGGACGCCGGATTCGTGCCGTGCGCGGACGCCGGAATCAGGCACACGTCGCGATGGCCTTCGCCGCGCGATTCGTGATAGG
This sequence comes from Burkholderia singularis, assembly GCF_900176645.1. Taxonomy (GTDB): domain Bacteria; phylum Pseudomonadota; class Gammaproteobacteria; order Burkholderiales; family Burkholderiaceae; genus Burkholderia; species Burkholderia singularis. The sequence continues at coordinate 37,457 of NZ_FXAN01000106.1, read as the reverse complement.
CATGAATGATCAGAAGGCCCGCGTACTCGCCTTGCGAGCCGGCGTTCGGCTGCAGCGACACCGCCGCGTAGCCGGTTGCCGCGACGAGCATCTGTTCGAGCTGGTCGATCATTTCGCGGTAGCCGAGCGTCTGCTCGGCGGGCGCGAACGGATGGATGCGGCCGAACTCGGGCCACGTGACGGGCAGCATCTCCGACGTCGCGTTCAGCTTCATCGTGCACGAGCCGAGCGGGATCATCGAGCGGTCGAGCGCGAGATCCTTGTCCGACAAGCTGCGCAGATAGCGCAGCATTTCCGTCTCGGAATGATGGCGGTTGAATACCGGATGCGTCAGATACGCGCTCGTGCGCTCGAGGCCCGCGGGCAGCGCGGGCACGCCCGGCAACTGCGCGTCGAGCGCGTCGACGTCGGGCGCGGCCGCGCCGCCTGCCGCCTGCGCGAAGATGTCGAGCAGATCGGCCAGATCGGCGCGCGTCGTGGTTTCGTCGACCGATACGCCGACTTGCGTGTCGCTCACGCGGCGCAGGTTGATGCGCCGCGCGTTCGCGAGTTCGTGAATGCGTGCGGTGCGCGCGCCCGTGTCGATCGTCAGCGTGTCGAAGAACGTGTCGTTGACGCTTGCGTAGCCGAGCGTCTTGACGCCCGCCGCGAAGAGCGCCGCGATGCGGTTCACGCGCAGCGCGATCGTCTTCAAGCCGCGCGGGCCGTGATAGACGGCGTACATGCTCGCCATGATCGCGAGCAGCGCCTGCGCGGTGCAGACGTTCGACGTCGCCTTCTCGCGGCGGATGTGCTGCTCGCGCGTTTGCAGCGCGAGGCGCAGCGCGGGCTTGCCCTGCGCGTCGACCGTCACGCCGACGAGGCGCCCCGGCATCTGCCGCTTGAATTCGTCACGCACCGCGAGATACGCGGCGTGCGGGCCGCCGAAGCCCATCGGCACGCCGAAGCGCTGCGAGTTGCCGACCGCGACGTCCGCGCCCCATTCGCCGGGCGGCGTGAGCACGGTAAGCGCGAGCAGATCGGCCGCGGCGATCACATGGCCGCCCGCCGCGTGGATGGCGTCGGCGAGCGCGCGGTAGTCGCGCACGTCGCCGTTTGCGCCCGGATACTGGAGCAGCACGCCGAAGGCGCCTGCGTGCGCGGCGTCGGCGGCGGGGCCCGTCTTCACTTCGATGCCAGCGGGCTTCGCGCGCGTTTTGACCACTTCGAGCGTTTGCGGCAGCACGTCGTCGGCCACGTAGAACACGTTCGATTGGGGTTTGCCGGCGCGTTGCAGCAGCGTCATCGCCTCGGCCGCGGCGGTTGCCTCGTCGAGCAGCGACGCGTTCGAGACGGCCAGGCCCGTCAGATCGATGATCATCTGCTGGAAGTTCAGGAGCGCCTCCAGCCGGCCCTGCGAGATTTCCGGCTGGTACGGGGTGTACGCGGTGTACCACGCCGGATTTTCGAGCACGTTGCGCAGGATGACCGCGGGCGTATGCGTGTCGTAATAGCCTTGGCCGATGTACGAGCGGAACACCTGGTTCTTGTCGGCGAGCGCGCGCAGCGCGGCGAGCGCTTCCGCCTCGCTCTTCGGTTGGGCGAACGGGCCGAGCGGCAACGCGCCGGCGCGGCGGATCGGCGCGGGAATCACCGCGTCGATCAGCGCGGCGCGCGACGCGAAGCCGAGCGCGTCGAGCATGGCTTGCTGGCTGGCGGCGTCAGGGCCGATGTGACGCTCGGCGAACGCGTCGTGCGTTTCGAGTGCGGCAAGCGAGAGGGGCGTGCGGTTCATCAGACGATCCGGGTGTTCGAGCTTCATGACAGTCCTTGTCGGCCAGAGTTAGCGCTTTAGCGCTTAGTCTGGCCCCATGCTTCGCGGTCGGCCAGAGTTGGCGCTTTGGCGTTTAGTCTGGTCCCATGCTTTGGGTCGGCCGGAATTGACGCTTCGCCGCCGCTCCGGCTTCCTGCTTTGCAGCCGGCCGGAGCCGGCGCGCCGGCTTTGGCTCCGGCTCCGGCCGCACGCGGCGCGCTGCCCGTTGCTGCCAAGCCAGCGCGCCACGCGGTCCGTAAATGGTTGGGTCAGCCGACCAATTTCGTGTACGCGGCGGCGTCGAGCAGGCCGTCGGTCGACGCGTCGGCCGACAGCTTGATCTTGAAAAGCCACGCGCCGTAAGCATCGCTGTTCACGGCTTCCGGCGTGTCGACGGCGTCCGCATTGACGGCGACCACCTCGCCCGACACGGGCGAATAGATGTCCGACGCGGCTTTCACCGATTCGACGACGCCAACGGCATCGCCTGCCTTTACCTGCTTGCCGACGGACGGCAACTCGAGAAAGACGATGTCGCCAAGCGTGCTCTGCGCGTGATCGGTGATGCCGATCGTCAGCGTGCCGTCGGCTTCGGTGCGGATCCACTCGTGTTCGTCGGTGTATTTCAGATCGGCCGGGACGTTGCTCATCGGATACTCCTGAATAGAAAGGGTGTGATTCTTTGCTGCGGCGCACCGTGGCGGCGCGCCGGATATCGTTTCGCCGGGCGGTGCGCGGCCCGGCCCGTTGCCGTTACGCGACGAGCACCTTGCCGTTGCGCACGAACGGCAGTTTTACCACGCGTGCGGGAAGTTGCTTGTCGCGGATCTGTACGTGCACGGTGTCGCCAATGGCGACTGCCTTCGGCACGCGCGCGAACGCGATCGACTCCTGCATCGACGGCGAAAACGTGCCGCTCGTGATCTCGCCGTCGCCATGCGGCGTGAGAACCTTTTGATGCGCGCGCAGCACGCCGCCCGCGCGGCCGTTTTCCTTTTGCAAAACGAGGCCGACGAACGCGGCGCGCGAGCCGTTGGCTTCGAGCGCGTCGCGGCCGACGAATGCGCGCGGCGTCGAGAGATCGACGGTCCAGGCGAGGCCCGCGTCGAGCGGCGACACCGTGTCGTCCATATCCTGGCCGTACAGGTTCATGCCGGCCTCCAGGCGCAGCGTGTCGCGCGCGCCGAGTCCGCACGGGCGCACGCCGTTCGCGATCAGCGCGTTCCATAGCGCGTCGACGTGCGCGGCGGGGACGATGATCTCGAACCCGTCCTCGCCCGTGTAGCCGGTGCGCGCGACGGTGAGATCGCCGAACGGCGTGCCCGCAACCTGCGCGGCGTTGAACGGCTTGAGCTCGCTCGTCGCCGCGCGCGCGGCGGGCACCGTGTCCCACACCTTGGCGCGCGCATTCGGCCCCTGAACCGCGACGATCGCGAAATCGCGGCGCGGCGCGATCGTCACGCCGAAGCGTTGCTCGTCGTTGAGCCGGTTGAACCACGCGATGTCCTTGTCGGCGGTGCCGGCGTTGACGACGACGCGGAAGAATTCCTCGGTGAAGTAGTAGACGATCAGATCGTCGATCACGCCGCCCTGCGGGTTCAGCAGGCACGAGTACAGCGCTCGGCCGGGTGTCTTGAGCTTGTCGACGTTGTTGGCGAGCGCATGCTCGAAGAACGCGCGCGCGCGCGCGCCGGTGAAATCGACGACGCACATGTGCGAGACGTCGAACATGCCGGCATCGGTGCGCACGGCGTCGTGCTCGTCGATCTGCGAGCCGTAGTTGACGGGCATATCCCAGCCGCCGAAATCGACCATGCGGGCATTGAGGGCACGGTGCGCGGCGTGAAGCGGAGTGGTTTTGAGAGCGGTCATCGGGATCTCGGGCAGCGTGACCGGGTTAGGCCCGGCCGTGAAAACAAAACGGCAAGTCGGCGATCGCCGGCGCTCGATGCTGCTTGGCGGCCTGCGATCCTGAATGCCCCTCTGTCCTCGATACCTGAGAGATTGCGCAGCGAAATCGCTTCGGCTTGCGCGCGCCCCTTCGGTGGGCAGCCTGTCGGCGCCGCGCGATGCGCGCGCCTGGCTACTGCCGCTCTCCAGAGTGCGAAGACTGCCCGACGCCGTCACGGCTTGCGGCAGGCGGATTCTTCGACGCGGCCGGTCCTTTTGCCTGAGAGTTTGCGGGTGTGCCCCTTCGGCGGCGCGGCAAGCCATCCGATCGACGAACGATGTGCCGCACGCTCTCCCGACGCGTGCGGGCGAATGTACGCGAGCGTGAATGGGTTGTCAATTTGGACAAATCAATGTCGCTTCGCGGCAAGCGGGCTGGCAGTGCGCCATAGGATTTGGATGCAAGATGCAAGATGCAAGATGCAAGATGCAAGATGCAAGATGCAAGATGCAAGATGCAAGATGCACGGCGCGGCACGCGCGAGCGGCGGCCGGCCGCCGGCTGCTTACTCGCCGATCGCGCGCGCGGCGGTGTCGAGTTCCTGGTTCAGCACGCGCTGCTCGTCGCCGGACAAGCCGCCGCCGTGCTGCGCCGCCATGTCCGACGATTCCTGGCGGATCACGTCGAGCCGGCGATGCAGCGCCGCGCCGGTCGGCGGCGGATAGTAGCCGGCGTTCACGCGCGCGTCGATGCGGCGGCTCAGATTGTCGATACGGCCCTGGATCTGCTGCATCCGTTCATATCCGACCACCTGGGGGCTCGGGCGGGGTGCCGGCGCGGGACGCGGTGCTGGCGGCGGCGCGACGACACACGCCGCGAGCGACGAGACGAGGGCGCAGCATGCCGCCGCGCGGATCAACCGATGATGCATTGCATTCTCCTGGGTGTCGACGTGCCGATGCCGGGCAAGCATGACAGGAACGGTCCGGACCCTCGATACGATGACACTCGGTGCGAATTGTTTGTAACGGTTTTTGACATTGGGCGCGGCGGCCCGGGCCGTCAAATCGTTGCGCGGACGAACGGCACGCGCCGGCCTTCGCGTTCGCTGCGCTCGGCTAGCTCGATGACCGTCATCACGTCGACGGCATCTTGCGCGGCGACGGGAACGGGCGCGCCGTCGTGGATCGACGCGGCGAGTGCGCGATAGAACTCCGCGTATTGGCCGTCGAGCGTCGGCACGGGGCGCTCCACCTCGAGTTCGCCGTCGAGCCCGCGCAGCACGCCGGGCGGATTGCCGCCGCCGAACGGCACGTCGTCGGGCGTCAGGCCCGCCTTGAGCTGATCTTCCTGCGTGTCGAGACCGTACTTTTGATAGCCGCCCTGGGTGCCGAGAACGGTGAAGCGCGCGGGCTCGATCGCGGCGAGCGCGCTCGCGTGCAGCACGACCTCTTTGTCCGGATAGCCCAGCAGCAGATGAACGAAATCGGCGGCGTCGCCACCGTCGCGGCGTGTTTTGATCGACGCGCTGACCGTGTCGGGCGCGCCGAACAGCACCAGCGCCTGGTCGATCAGATGCGGGCCGAGGTCGAACAGCAGCCCGCCGCCGCGCGCCGCTTCCTCGCGCCAGCGCGTGCGCACCTGCGGGCGGAAGCGGTCGAAATGCGATTCGAAATAGGTGATGCGGCCAAGCTCACCGCTTTCGAGCAGCTTGCGCAGCGTCAGGAAGTCGCCGTCCCAGCGGCGGTTGTGGAACGGCGCGAACACGCGCTCGCGCGCCATGGCAAGGCGGGCGAGCGCGAGCGCATCGGCGGCCGTCAGCGTGACCGGCTTGTCGACGACCACATGCTTGCCCGCTTCGAGCGCGCGCTTGGCCAAATCGAAGTGGGTGTCGTTCGGCGTCGCGATCACGATGCATTCGACGTCGTCGAGCGCGGCGAGCGCGTCGAAATCCGGCACGACCGCTACGCCGGGATACGCTGCCTGCGCGCGCTGCGGCTGGCCGGTCGCGATCGCCGCGATGTGCGTGCGGCCGCTGTGAGCGATGACGGGCGCGTGAAACGTCGCGCCGGCGAAACCGAAACCCATCAAACCAATCTTGAGCGTTGACGACATGAACCGATCCTGTCTGCTTGCGAAATGAGAGCGCCGCGGCTTGAGCGTCGATCTGAACGCCGGGCGGCAGCGAGCGGCTATTGTGGCATGACAAATAAGGGGCGCAACGGTTGCGCCGGGTTTTGCCGCGACGTTGGCCGGACGATATAGAGGCGGGCCCGGACCCAAGCGTGCCGCACTGCGCGCGCGTCAGCGCTCGAGCCGGCGCCTGAGCGCGACGGCAGCCTGATCGGCCCATCGCGCGCAGGCTTGCGCGCCCGGATGGAAGCCGTCCGATGCGATCGCATCGGGCGCGAGCGGTATTTCGACCGGCAGGAACTCGCACGCGCGCTGCCCGGCGGCCCAGCGGCGCAGTGACGCATTGAGCCGCTTCGCGCGCAAGCCGAGATACCACCTGAGCGGCTGCGGCAGCGCCGGCAGGCGATGCATCGGCGGCACGGCCGACAGCATCACGTGCGACGCGCCGAAACGCGCCGTCAGCAGGGCGACGAGCGCGGCTTGCCGGTCGCGCCAGCGGGCGGGAGAAACACCGGCCGTTACGTCGTTGACGCCGAGCGACGTGACCACTGCGTCGAAACGCGCGGCGGGCTCGGCGGCGAGCCAGTCGAGCGCGTCCTGCGTCGTCGCGCCGGTACGCGCGACGAGCTTCCATTCGACGCGGTAGAACGGCGCGAGCGCGCGCACGAGCTGCCCGGCGAGCGCGTCGGATTGCGTCGCGACGCCGACGCCCGCCGCGGCCGAATCGCCGAGCACGAGCAGACGCAGCGTCGGCCCGTCACCCTCGGCGCCGCTGCGCGGCCCGCCGGCTTCCGCCAGGCGCGGCGTCACGCGCCGCACGTAGCGGCCCTGCGCGAGCAGCAGCGGGCCGAGCGCGGCGGTGGCGAAGTGGTATCCCATGCGGCGTGAGGGGCGAAGTGAGTGAAGGGCGTGCGCGATGATAGCAGTGCGAGTGCTTACTCTGGCGTTGCCGCGCCGGGCGATGGGACGGGATGTGGGGCGCGACGCCCGCCTCTTCGCATCGTCGTGCGCGATCAAACGTCTGCCGCCGCCGTGTTAACATGCGCGTCCCGCGAGCCGTTCTTCGAGCGCGCCCCGCCGCCGTTTCGCGCGCGGCGCGCCGTCGTGCCCGCCGCCATCCGGCTTCGCCGCCGCCAACCGCAACACCATTCGCCATCATGTCCGCAGGCCTGAATCCCGCTCAAAGCGAAGCGGTGCGCTATCTCGACGGTCCCTGCCTCGTGCTCGCCGGCGCGGGCAGCGGCAAGACCCGCGTCATCACGCAGAAGATCGCGCACCTGATCGAGGCGAAAGGCTTCGAGCCGCGCCATATTGCCGCCGTCACGTTCACGAACAAGGCCGCCGCCGAAATGCGCGAGCGCGTGGGCAAATTGCTCGAAGGCAAGACGCTCACCACTCCCGGCAAGGAAGGCCGCAAGGTGCCCGTCAATCAGCTGACGGTCTGCACGTTCCATTCGCTCGGCGTGCAGATCCTGCGCCAGGAGGCAGAGCACGTCGGTCTGAAGCCGCAGTTCTCGATCATGGATTCGGACGATTGCTTCGGCATGATCCAGGAGCAGATCGGCACGACCGACAAGGGTCTGATCCGCAAGATCCAGAACATCATCTCGCTGTGGAAAAACGGCCTCGTCACGCCCGAGCAGGCGCTGGCGATCGCGGCGAACGAGGACGAGCACCAGGCGGCGCTCGTCTACCGCAACTATGTAGCGACGCTGCACGCGTACCAGGCCGTCGACTTCGACGATCTGATCCGCCTGCCGACCGAACTGTTCGCGAATAACGAACCGGTGCGCGAGCGCTGGCAGAACAAGCTGCGCTACCTGCTGATCGACGAGTATCAAGACACCAACGCGTGCCAGTACGAACTGCTGAAACTGCTCGCCGGCCCGCGCGCCGCGTTCACCGCGGTCGGCGACGACGACCAGGCGATCTACGGCTGGCGCGGCGCGACGCTCGAAAACCTCGCGCAGCTCGGCAAGGATTTTCCGAAGCTGCACGTGATCAAGCTCGAGCAGAACTACCGCTCGACCGTGCGAATCCTGAGCGCGGCGAACAACGTGATCGCCAACAACCCGAAACTGTTCGAGAAAAAGCTGTGGTCCGAGCACGGAATGGGCGATTCGATCACCGTCACCCCATGCAATGACGAGGAACATGAGGCCGAGTCGGTCGTGTTTCGCCTGAGCGCGCATAAGTTCGAGCGGCGAACGCAATTTCGGGATTACGCGATCCTGTACCGCGGCAATTTCCAGGCGCGGATCTTCGAGCAGGTGCTGCGGCGCGAGCGCATTCCGTACGTGCTGTCCGGAGGCCAGTCGTTCTTCGACAAGGCCGAGATCAAGGATCTGTGCGCCTACTTGCGCCTGATCGCGAACGCGGACGACGATCCCGCGTTCATCCGCGCCGTCACCACGCCGCGCCGCGGCATCGGCAACACGACGCTCGAGGCGCTCGGCGCGTTCGCGGGGCAGGCGAAGGTGTCGCTGTTCGAGGCGGTTTATATGGGCGGAATCGAGGCGCGGCTGTCCGCGCGGCAAGTCGAGCCGCTCAGGATGTTCTGCGACTTCATCCAACGCCTTGCCGAGCGCGCCGACAAGGAGCCCGCGACCGTCGTGCTCGACGACATGATGGAGGCCATCCACTACGAAGCGTATCTGTACGACACATACGACGAACGGCAGGCGCAGACGAAGTGGCAAAACGTGCTCGAATTTCTCGAATGGCTCAAGCGCAAGGGCACCAAGCCCGACACGCAAGAGGCGCCCGATGGCGACGCCGACGGCTTTCACAACGCGGACGGCCTCGCGGATACCGGCAAGAACCTGCTCGGGCTGATCCAGACGGTCGCGCTGATGTCGATGCTCGAGGGCAAGGAGGAGAATCCGGATGCGGTGCGGCTGTCGACCGTTCACGCGTCGAAGGGGCTGGAGTATCCGCACGTATTTCTGGTCGGCATCGAGGAGGGAATCATGCCGCACCGCGGCGGCACCGAAGACGACGGCCCGATCGACGACGAGCGCATCGCGGAAGAGCGCCGGCTGATGTATGTCGCGATCACGCGCGCGCAACGCAGTCTGCATCTGAACTGGTGCAAGAAGCGCAAGCGCGCGCGGGAAACGATCGTCTGCGAGCCGTCGCGCTTCATCGCCGAAATGAACCTGGACGACGCGCCGCCGCCTTCGCCTGAAGAAGCGCCGATGACGCCGAAAGACCGTCTCGCGAGTTTGAAGGCGTTGTTGCAGAAGTAAGGGCGCGTAAGCGCACAGGCAGGCAACGCCAGCGTTTGGGCCGCGGACAATTGCCCGCGGCCGGACCTTGCCGGACCTTGCCGGGCCGCTCGCGGGCGGCCCGGCGGTAAGCGCCTATTTTACGGCGTTGACCATGTAATCGACGGCGGCCTTCACGTCGGCGTCCGACGCGTTCGACCCGCCTTTCGGCGGCATCGCCCCCTTGCCGTGCAACGCGAAGTTGTAGACGGTGTCCATCGAATCCTTCAGGCGCGGCGCCCAGTCGGCCTTGTTGCCGAATTTCGGCGCGTTCAGCACGCCGTTTGCGTGACACGCCTGGCAAGTCGATTCGTACAGCGCCTGGCCGGCCGACGCCGAGCTTTCGGCGCTCTTGCCGGCGGCAGGCGCGTCGCCTGGCTTCGGTATCGCCGCGATCGCGGCCATCGCCGCGGCGGCTTGCGCATTGGCGGCCGATGCGTCGGACGCGCCCGGCGCAGCCGCCGCGCCCGAGGCCGGCGCCGCGTTCGCGGCAGGCTGAGCCGGCTCGGCGAACTTCGCGCCGCCTTGATTGGCCATATAGACGACCGCGCGAGCGATCTCGTAGTCGCTGTAGTCGTCCGGGTTCGTGCCGCCGCGCGGCGGCATAGCGCCTTTGCCGGTCAACGCGATATGCAGCACTTCGTCGTAGCCGGCGGCGATCCGCGGCGCCCATGCGGCGGCGTCGCCGAACTTCGGCGCGCCGGCCGCCCCGGTGCCGTGACAGGTCACGCATACGGCCTTGTAGACTTCCTCGCCCGTCTTGTAGACGCGCGGCGCGTTCGCATCCTTCACGCTGACCTGCGCGACGGGCGCGATGCGCTTCGCGACGGCGTCGTCGGACAGGCCGTCGGTACCGGCGCCCGTGCGGAACGCGTGATTGGCGTAAGAGGCGAACAGAACGATGATTGCGATCGGAATCGCAAACGAGGCGATGACAACTGCGATGAGTTGCCCGGGGGTCTTGATGGGGGCTTCGTGGGGTGCTTCGCTCATGCTTGCCTCGTCTCCATGAATAAGAATTGTGAGCGGTACGGCAATGAATGGCTGATGCTGTCGGGTGAAGCTCGGACGATTATAGACGGAACGTTTACATAGCGGCGAGCGGGCGAACTGCGCGTGTTTACCCGCACGGTGCCTGCGACCGGCATGCAGATCATGTGAAGGAGGCGGGGCAAGCGCGGTGGCAGGCGTGCAACGGTGGACGGTCTGGCTGAAACAAGGTATTCTCTCGGTCTTGCCAAAGCTGTGGCTTTTTTGGGGCCGCAGCACTTCTCTAAAGCGCCCGTAGCTCAATGGATAGAGTACTGCCCTCCGAAGGCAGGGGTTGCTGGTTCGATCCCAGCCGGGCGCGCCAAGCCTGATCAGATTTTCAGCGGTTCTCTCCCCTTTCGCTTTTTACCGAAGGCAGCGAAACCGCCTCTACGGTTCCATCATCCCGCCATTCGATTCCGCCAATCGTGGTTTCTGCCAAGATTTGATTTCTTGAATGAAACCTTGGGATGCGCGTTTTTCTGAAAAATACGCTGCCTGCCCACCCACGATAATCGACGACTGCGCGCGACAACGGGTCAGACAATCGAAAGCGAATGATCGGTTCGAACGTAACCGGATGCGCCCAAGCCATTCTTTTCATTCGCTTTCAATCATTCTATTGGGCTGTGCCGCCGGAATTCAGCCATTGCAACCATCCCGGCCGCCGTCTGGCTATTCTTGTATCTTTCCGGAATGATTGCGATAGACGGCGTCCGCATTCCGGCCGTTGTCGAATACCCCGCGCACAGCCTGCCCACCTTACGGCTCATCATGCACGACGCCTATCTATTCGAAACGCCGCGGCTTCGCGTCCGCCGCTTGCGCGCTGACGATCTCGGCGCATTGCTGACCGTGTATGGCGACGCCGAGGCGATGCGCTGGGTCGGCGACGGCGTCGCGTTGACCGAAGCGGATTGCGTTCGCTGGCTGGCGGTCACGGAGCGCAACTACGCGCAACGCGGCTATGGCATGTTTGCCGTCGAGTTATTGGCCGATGATACGGTTATCGGCTTTTGCGGCTTGGTTCATCCCGGCGGCCAGGACGACGCCGAATTGAAATATGCGTTCCGGCGTGAGCATTGGGGCCACGGCTATGCGACCGAAGCGGCCGCGAGCACGCTGCGCCACGGCCGCGATGCATTCGGCCTGAGCACGATCATTGCCACGGTCATGCCGCAGAATTCGGCTTCGCTTGGCGTGTTGCGCAAGGCAGGCATGCAGCGTATCGAGGATCGGATCGAAGCCGACGGCAGCGCAACGGCAATGTTCGTTTGGCGTTCGCCGGCTATCGGCAAAGGCCGGTAATGCGACGTTCAGCCGGCGTGCGCACAAAGGCATTCGCCCAAGCCGGGATCGCGCTTTCGTGCATTTGTGATCGAATTGGGCTCGCGGTGGCCGAAGCCGGGCGATTTGCCCCGGCATTTGGTGCGAGGGCGATTCGTGCATTCACATAAAACCCGCCGGCTTTGCATTTCGAATTTGAGCGGCGGCGCGGGTTCGCGCCCGGGCGAGTCGGAATCAATAAAATAATCAAGCAGTTAAAACAGAAATCGAAAACCCGCCCGCCGCCGCGAATCACGCGCGGCCTTCGGCGCGGGCCGTTCTTCCGCCGCCGGCGTCACAAAAGAGTCACGGTCATCTGTCGCGCATGGGTCAAGTCCCCCGGCCCTGCTGCCGTAAACCGTAGGATTCGCACTCTTCCAACGTCGCCTGCCATGCTCTCCTCGATTCGCTCCCGCATTCTTGCCGCGTGCGTTGCCATTGTCGTCGGCGCGCTTGTTGTCAATACTGCGCTCAATTATGCCGTCGCGAGCCGCTACAACCGTGATGCCATTCGCCAGAATCTCAGCGCGGTATTGACCGGGCATCAGACGGGCATTGCCGATTGGGTCGCCTCGAAGACGCAACTGGTGGTGTCGGCCGAAGACGTGGCATTGACGCCCGATCCGGTCCCGGCGCTGAAATTGATTGCCGCCGCGGGCGGTTTCACGAACGTCTACGTCGGCTATGCGGACAAGACCGCGAAGTTCTCCGACGCATCCGGCATTCCCGCCGACTACGATCCGACCAGCCGGCCGTGGTACACGCAGGCCGTGCAGGCGGGCAAGCCGGTCGTGACGCCTCCCTACGTGGACGTCGGAACCGGCAAGCTCGTCGTCGCGTTCGCCGCGCCGATCGTGCGCGACGGCGTGCTCAAGGGCGTCGTGTCCGGCGACGTCGCGATGGACAGCGTGATCGCGAACGTCAAGGCGATCCACCCGACGCCCGGAAGCTTCGGGATGCTCGTCGATCGCGGCGGCCGCATTGTCGCGCATGCGGATTCGAAGCTCACGCTCAAGCCGGTCAACGAGCTGTCGGACGACCTGAGCGTCGAGAGCCTTGCCGCGTCGTCGGCTGACGATGGCGCGGAGCCGGTCGTCGCGCACGTCGCGGGGGCGGCGAAGCTGATGCGCGCGCGCGCCGTGCCGGGCGCGGACTGGCTTGTCGTCGTCGCGCTCGACAGGGCGGATGCAATGGCTGGCATGCATTCGACGCTCTTCACGTCGATCGGCGCGCTGGTGCTGCTCGCCGCCGTCGCGGCGGCGATTGTCGGCGCGGTGACGGGCGTGGCGTTCAAGGGGCTGGCGCGCATTCGCGATGCGATGGAGTCGATCGGCTCCGGCACGGGCGATCTGACGCAGCGGCTGCCCGACGCGGGGCGCGACGAGGTCGCGCAGATCGCGCGCTCGTTCAACGCATTCGTCGGCAAGCTGAACGACGTGATGCGGATGATTCGCGACGCGAGCGAATCGGTGCGGCACGCGGCGAGCGAGATCGCGTCGGGCAATCACGATTTGTCGCGTCGCACGGAATCGGCGGCGGCGAGCCTTGAGGAAACGGCCGCGTCGATCGAGGAGATCACGTCGACGGTCACGCAATCGGCGAGCGCCGCGCGTCAGGCCAACGATATCGCGACGAACGCGGCGTCGGTCGCGTCGCGCGGCGGCACGGTCGTGGCCGATGTCGTGACGACGATGCGCGAGATCGAGGGCGCGTCGGGCAAGATCAGCGACATCATCGGCGTGATCGACGGCATCGCGTTCCAGACCAACATCCTTGCACTGAATGCGGCGGTCGAAGCCGCGCGCGCGGGCGAGGAAGGGCGCGGCTTCGCGGTGGTCGCCGGCGAGGTGCGCACGCTCGCGCAGCGCAGCGCGCAGGCGGCCAAGGAAATCAAGGCGTTGATCGATTCGAGCGTGTCGAGCGTGTCGGCGGGCGCGACGCTCGTGCAACAGGCCGGCCGGACGATGGACGACATCGTGGGCACCGTTTCGAACGTAACGTCGATCATGCGCGACATCTCGAACGCGGCCGACGAGCAGACGCGCGGAATCCAGGAAGTGAATCGCGCGGTCGCACAACTCGACGAGATGGTTCAGCAGAACGCGGCGCTCGTCGAGCAGTCCGCGGCGGCCGCCTCTGCGCTCCAAACCCAGGCGGCGGAACTGGCCGACGCGGTGGGGCGGTTCAAGGTTGCGTGAAGCAGTGCGCGTACCAGCCGCAAGGGTGTCGTGTGCGGAGCGACTTCCGGCACGCGCCTCTGATGTCAGGTTTGGCCGGAACTTCATGTGCGTACCGGCAGGGCAGGACCGGAGCGTGGCGGCGGCCCGACATCGGCAATTTTCTGTTGTCGCGCGGCACCGATTGTCGTTATCGTTGCATCGAATGATAACTATTGCATGTCGCGGGAATAAATTGACAGCAAATAACAACAGACCATGCCTGGATACGTCCGGGTACCGGGGGGCGGCGAACATTGGCGGGCCGGCGCGAAGCGCGGCAGGCCGACCGGTTCGCCGTCATGCGTTTGCGCGCGCTGCCGCGCATGCCCACACGTCCGCCGCGAATCGCGCAACCGCACGATTCGCCCATCCCCTTTCACCGCTTATCTGACGCTTCACTGCGCGTGGTCACGCGTTCGCTTCACGTGAAGCGGGTAGCGGGATGCACGCACGGCCGGTGCCGTCCGTCATGCGAGCCGTCGCATGCGTTGCGCCGGTGTTTTCCACGCGCCGGATAGACCGGCGAATGGACGGCGCCGCGTTGCTTGTCGTCCACGCATGCCGGCAGGCGGCACCCCGCCGGCGGCGTCGCCCGCTCGTTTTTTTGGCTCTTTCCCTGGAGGACTCATCGTTTGAAAACTTCAAAATCCTATGTGACGCTGCTCATGACGGCTGCCGCCGTCGCGCTTTGCGCTTGTGCCACCGAGGAGTCGCGCACGCTCGCCGTGCCCCCGACGCCCAGCGCGCAAAAGCCGTATGCGGGCAAGCCGGTTCAGATCGCGATCGGCAAGTTCGACAACCGCTCCAGCTACATGCGCGGCATCTTCACCGACGGCGTCGATCGCCTCGGCGGCCAGGCCAAGACGATTCTCATCACCAAGCTGCAGCAGAGCCGCCGCTTCAACGTGCTGGATCGCGAAAATCTCGACGAGATCAAGCAGGAAGCGGCCTTTCTGAAGCAGCGCCAGAACGTGAAGGGCGCGCATTACGTCGTGACCGGCGACGTGACCGAGTTCGGCCGCAAGGAAGTCGGCGATCAGCAGCTGTTCGGCATTCTCGGGCGCGGCAAGAGCCAGATCGCTTACGCGAAGGTGAATCTCAACATCGTCGATACGGCCACGTCGGAAGTGGTCCTGTCGAGCCAGGGCGCCGGTGAATACAGCTTGTCGAACCGCGAGATCATCGGCTTTGGCGGCACGGCCGGTTATGACTCGACGCTCAACGGCAAGGTGCTCGATCTCGCGATTCAGGAAGCCGTCGATCATCTGGCCGAACAGGTCGACTCCGGCGCGCTTGCGTCCGGCAAATGAACGGCGCGAGCCGGATCGTTCCATCCATCGACTCATCAACCATGACAACGAAGAAGAAAATTTTTAGCACGGCGGCATGCGTGCCGGTGACGGCCGCTGTTGCGCTGCTGACGGGGTGCGCGGCGAATCAACCGAAGCCGCTTTATCAGTGGGACGGCTATCAGCCGCAAGTCTACGAGTACTTCAAGGGGCAAAAGAGCCCGGAAGAGCAGATCGGCGCGCTCGAGCAGGCGCTGCAAAAGATCCGCGCGAAAGGCAACCGGCCGCCGCCCGGTTTCGAGGCGCATCTGGGCATGCTGTATGCGGGCGTCGGCAAGGAGCAGCAGGCCGCGCAGGCGTTCGAGGCCGAGAAGGAAGCATTTCCCGAATCGGCGGCCTATATGGACTTCCTGCTGAAGAAGAAATCCAAACAACAATAAGGACCCGCGATGCTCAAGTTCATTTCCGCAAGACTGCTGTCGGCCGTGTCCGTGTCCGTGTCCGTGCTCGTGCTGCTCGCTGCATGCGCGGCGCCGGCGCAGCACGTCGATTACACCGCGTTCAAGAAGAGCCAGCCGCGCTCGATCCTGCTGCTGCCGCCGCAAAACGACACGTCGGACGTGAAGGCGACCTATGGCGTGCTGTCGCAAATGACGTTGCCCGTGGCCGAGGCGGGCTATTACGTCGTGCCCGTCGCCGTGATGGAGGAGACCTTCAAGCAGAACGGGCTGACGAATGCGGCCGACATCCAGACGGTGCCGGCCGCGAAGCTGCGCGAGATTTACGGGGCGGACGCGGCGCTATACACGACGGTGACCCAGTACGGTTCGGTCTACACGATTCTCGACAGCACGACGGCCGTCGCGGCATCCGCGAAGCTGGTCGATCTGCATACGGGCGACGTGCTGTGGCAGGGCATCGGCCGGGCAACCGGCAAGGAGTTGGGCGGCAACGTGAACGTCGGCGTGGGCGGGCTGATCGGCGCGCTCGCGCAGGCGGCGATCAAGCAGATCGCGCATACGCTGACCGACGAAGCGGTGGATGTCGCCGGGCTGACGAGCAGCCGCCTGCTGTCGGCCGGCCAGCCGGGCGGGCTGCTGTACGGCCCGCATTCGCCGAAGTACGGGACGGACTGACGCGGCTCGGCGCCGTCGGCGCAGGCCCAACGCGGCCCGGCATTGCAATCGGCCGGCCCGGCCGCGTTGAGCTTGCGGGGCGGCCGCGGACGCCGGCATCGGGCGCCGCTTGCGATTTCATGGGCTTTTGCGCCGGGTTTGCCGAAGGTGACGCGTTATAGTCACGAATGTGTCATTTTTGTGACGATGCACGACCGACCCCGATGACAAACCAGAACAAGGAGCAGCCGTGACCGATCCGCATTCCCCGTCGACCCAGCGTCCCGATCTTTCCGCCGACGATCTTCCGAATGATCCCGAGCGCCGCCGCATACTCGGCGGCATCGCCGCGCTCGGCGCAAGCGTCGCGCTGGGCGGCTGCGAGACGAACGCGCAGGCCGAGCCGCGCTCGACCGAAGATCTGCGGCTCGACGCCGCGCTGCGTCAGCAAGTGCGCAACATTGTCGTGATCTACGCGGAAAATCGCAGCTTCGCCAATCTATTCGGCGATTTTCCGGGAGTACGGCATCCGTTGCGCACCGTGCCGCCGCCGCGTTACATCCAACTCGACCGCGACGGCAAGACGCCGCTGCCTGCGCTGCCCGCGATCTGGGGCGGCCTCGTGCCGCAGGCGCAGGTTGTCGACGGCAAGCGCTACATGATCGGCGAGGGCGACATCACGGGGCTGCCCAACGCGCCGTTCGTGATTCCCGACGCGCAACGCAGGCCGCTGCCGAACGGCGTCATCACGCGCGATTTGTGGCATCGCTTCTATCAGAACCAGATGCAGATCAACGCGGGGCGCAACGACCAGTTCGTCGCTTGGGCGGATTCCGGTGCGCTCGTGATGGGCCATTACCGGAACTCGGCCGACACATTGCGGCTCTGGAGCCTCGCGCGGCAATACACGCTTTGCGACAACTTTTTCATGGCCGCGTTCGGCGGCTCGTGGCTGAACCACATCTTCCTGATTTCCGCGCAAGCGCCGCTTTATCCGGACGTCCACACGAGCCCGGCGAAGCATCTGGTGTCGGTCATCGAAGGGGACGACCCGACGGGCACGCGGCTCAAGCTCGCGGCGGATTCGCCCGCCTCGGCGCTCGATGGCCCGCCGAAGTTCGAGAACGACGGGCTGTTCACGCCGGACGGCTACGCGGTGAACACGATGGCGCCGCCGTATCAGCCGAGCAGCGTGCGGCCGCCCGTGGGCGGCGATCCGGCTTATGCCGATCCGTCCGACCCGCGCGTGCTGCCGCCGCAACGTTACGCGACGATCGGCGACCGATTGTCGGAGAAGGGCGTCGACTGGGCGTGGTATGGCGGCGCATGGCAGTACGCGCTCGAGCATCGCGACACGGGCGCGGTGCCGGATTTCCAGTATCACCATCAGCCGTTCAACTATTTCGTGAACTATGCGCCGGGCACGCAGGCGCGGCGCCGGCATCTGCGCGACGCGGGCTTGGGCGACGATCCGTCGACCAACCGCCTGATCGCCGACATCGATGCCGGCCGCCTGCCCGCCGTTACGTTCTACAAGCCGCAGGGCAATCTGAACATGCATGCGGGCTATGCGGACGTCGAATCGGGCGACCGGCATATTGCGACCGTGATCGACCATATCCGGCGCGGCCCGCAATGGGCGCATACGGTCGTGATCCTGACGGTCGACGAGAACGGCGGATGGTGGGACCCGGTCGCGCCGCCGAAGGGCGACCGCTGGGGGCCGGGTTCGCGGATTCCTGCGCTCGTGATTTCACCGTTCGCCAAACAGGGCTATGTGGACCATACGCTGTACGACACGAACTCGATTTTGCGTTTCATCTCGCGCGTGCACGGGTTGAGGCCGCTCGACGGTGTCGCGTCGCGCACGCGCGCGTTCGTGGCCCGCGGCGAAGTGCCGCCGGGCGATCTCACCGCGGCGCTCGATCTCGGCTGACGCAGAGGCAGCAGTGCGCGGTCGGCGGCGTGCCGCCTTTGCCGAGGCCGCCTTTGCGTTATCGGGCGCGCCGGTTTCAGCCGCCTGAGCAGCGCGCACCGCGCTGCGGGTGCACGCATGTCCCGGCGTGCCGGCATCGCATGCAATGCACGAAATACGGCGGCATCAGTGACTCGACATCCCGAGTGTCAGCGTGCCGGCTCCGATCAGCGCCGCGCCGCCGCCATAGCCGAAGCGGCGTTGCGCGGCGGCGCCCGTCAGCCGCGTTGCCGCAAAGCGCGCGATGCGCGCATAGCAGGCGGCATTGACGGCCGCGAGACAAACGAAGGTCGGCAGCAGCACCGCGCATTGCCGGACGAAAGTCTGGTGCGGCGAAATGAACTGCGGAACGAACGCGACGAAAAATACGATGCTTTTCGGGTTCAGCGCGGTAACGGCCCATGCGGACAGGAACCGCGGCGCGGCGGAGCGGTTTTGCATGCGCACCGTCGTCGCGCCGCTGCGTCGCGCATGCAGAATCGACCGCACGCCGAGGCAGATCAAATAGCCGCCGCCGGCGAGCTTGAGCGCCGTGAACGCGGCGGCCGACATCGCGAGCAGCGCTCCCGCGCCGGCCAGCGAGATCGCCATCGCGGTAGTGTCGCCGGCTGCGACGCCTGCCACCGTGCTCCACGGCGAGCGGTTGCGATTCGCGAGCGAATCGCCGATCACGAGCAGGATCGTCGGACCAGGGATCATCAGCAGGACGATGCTCGCGCCAGCGAACGCGAGCCACGTTGCGACGGACATGGCCGCCTCCGTCATATGCGTAAAATTCCAGTGATCCACAACGGAAAACAGCCGTCAAGCGCGCGTCGGTACGCGGTGCCGCCGTCCGAACGCGGGCCGTGTCCGCGCGTCGCGCGTCATAGTCGCGCGGCTCGAATTCACGCGTTCCCGCCCATTCCGAGCGCCAATGCTCACGCCATACCCGAAACCCAGCGAAGCGCGCGAACCGGTTGCCGATACGACAGATGGCCGCGCAACGGCCGATCGACAAAGCGATCGGAAAGGGCAACGAAAAGAAGGGCGGACAAAAAAACCCGCCTTGCGGCGGGCGGGAGTTGAACGAGCACGCGACGAAACGCGTGATTTATAGTTGTCGGTTCAGGGAAACCGTCAGAATTGCGCAGCCGCCTGATAGGCGCTTGCCGCCCCCAGCCGGTCCATCGCATTCCGGTATTCGACCTGCAGTTCGGCCTGCGCGGCCTTCGCGTTGGCGACGAGCGCCGCATCGATCGCCTGGATCTGGCGCACGAGCGCGAGCGCGGCGGGCGTCTGCTCGCCCGTGATCGACATCAGATGCGGCGAGCGCTCGTCGGCCAGGCGCGCCGCTTCGGACCAATTGGCCAACTGCACCGCTTGATCGATTTCGCGGGTGATCGACAGCACACGCTCGATCAAGGACATCTGGTCCAGAGTCGGCTGATTCGGCTGGTTCATCGCGTCTGCCCCGTTACTTGTTGTTCGCGAGCGCGCCGGCGCTGTTCGTGCCGCCGAACAGTTGCGTCAGATAGTTCGAATTCGAGTTCATCTTCGCCATCAGCGAATTGAGCGCGGTGAATTGCGCGTTGTACTGAGCGGTGAGCAGCGATGCATATCTCGTGAGCTGCGCCTGCTGTTGCCCAAGGCTTTTCAGATCCTGGTTCAGCGCTTTCGTGCGGATATCGAAGATGCCGCCCGTCTGCACCGTGTTTTGGATCGAGTCGTTCAACTGCTTGCCGATACCGTTCGTCGAGTTGAACAGCGCGGCGACTGACGACGGATTGCTTTGCAACGCCGTATTGAGCTTGGCCGTGTCGATCGTCAGCGAGCCGTCCGGCTGCCCCGACGTCGAGCCGTCGGCGAACTTGATGCCGAGCGACGCGAGCGACACGTTCACGCCGTCTGTCTTGACGCTGCCGCCGACGATCCGCGCGAGCGAATTGCTGACCGTATTGAGCGCCGAGTCGCCGAGCAGCGGCCC
This sequence comes from Burkholderia singularis, assembly GCF_900176645.1. GTDB lineage: Bacteria > Pseudomonadota > Gammaproteobacteria > Burkholderiales > Burkholderiaceae > Burkholderia > Burkholderia singularis. The sequence goes on along the minus strand of NZ_FXAN01000106.1, from coordinate 17,456 downwards.
CGCGCTTTGCATGCCGCTGCTGTCGGTCGACAGCGCCGACAACTTTGCGACGGTCGCGACCACCGTGTTGTACAAATTGACGAAGTTGGTGATTGCGGTGGCTTGCGCGGCCGTGTCGGCCGTCACGTTGAGCGTCTGTGTCGTGCCGACGGCGGTTTGCGACAGATTCAGCGTGACGCCGGTAATCGCGCCCGACACGGTGTTGGTCGAACTCGATGCGGCGATGCCGCCGATCGTGAATTGCGCGTCCTGCGCGGCCGTGCTTTGCTTCCACGCGATGCTGCCGCCCGACTGGATCGTCGACTGGCCGCCCGTGGTGCTCGCCGTCGACGTCACCGCCAGGCTCGACAAGCCGTTGTCGCCGGACAGGTTGCTGACGCCGACGCTGATCGCGTTCGCGGCGCCCGGCGAGTTCGAGCGCAGCACCAGATGCGCGCCGTCCGTGCCGTTGACGATCGTTGCCGTCACGCCCGGATTGTTCTGCGCGGCATTGATCGCGGCGGCCACGCCGGACAGCGTGTTGTTCGTCGAATCGATCGCGATCGACGTCGATTTGCCGCCGACGGTGAGCGACAACGTGCCGGTGCCGAGCTGCTGCGTCGCATTGAATGCGCCGGAAGACAGCGTCTGCGAATCGGCGACCTGGCTCACGTAGATCGAATAGCTGCCCGCGACCGCGCCCGGAGCCGTCGTCGCCGTGAGGCCGTTGCCGGTCGCGCCCGCGACGAATTTTTGCGTCAGCGTGCCATCGCCGAGCGAGCCGATGCCGGCCTGCAGCGCGGAGAGCGCGGCTTGCAACGTGCCGAGCGCGGACAGTTTGGATTGGTCGGCGGCCACTGAAGCCGACAGCGCCGCGGCCTGCCCCGCCGTCTTCGCATTGACGAACGTGGTCACGAGTGTGCCCACGTCCAATTGCGAATTGCCGGTCGCGCCGCTGATGATCGACTGCGCCGCTTGCTGCTGCGCCGATTTGAGCTGTTGCAGCGCTGAGTTTGTTGTGCCGGAGACGGGAGTGGACATCGGATGGCTCCCTTCGCCAAGTCAATACGCTGGCGAAAATCGCGAAATTCGGAAAGGAAAAAAGTGCGGCGGCCACGAGGACTTGCACCGCCGCACAAAGACTGGCCGCCGAACAGCGCGGCCTGTCGTTCGGTACAGGTTACGGCGCGATTACTGCAGCAGCTTCAGCACCTGCTGCGGCAGCGAGTTCGCTTGCGCGAGCACCGAGATGCCGGCTTGTTGCAACACTTGCGCTTTGCTCAGGTTCGCGGTTTCCTGCGCGAAATCCGCGCTTTGGATTTGCGATTGCGCTTGCGACAGGTTCGTCGAGCTGGCCTGCTGCGTCGTCGCGATCGCGGTGAAGCGGTTTTGCGCGGCGCCGAGCGTCGCTTGCAGGTTGTTCACCGCCGCCAGCGCATTGTCGATCGACACCATCGCCTCGTATGCGCCCGTTTGCGTGCTGATGTTCAGGTTCGAGACCGTCGGCGGCTGATTGACCGCGTTGATCTGCGCGACCATTGCCGTCGCCGCCGCTTGCTGCGCCGGGCTCAGCGCGCTCGTTGCGGCGGTGGCGAGCGTCAGCGTCTGAAACGCGGGCGTGGACGGCGTGCCCGTGCCGGCGGTCGTCGCGCCGAAGACGGCGGTGACAGCCGCCGAAGACAGCGCCTGATTGTTCTGGTCGGTGAACGTGAAGCCGCCCTTGCCGTCGGACAGAACGTTGATCTGCGTCGTTTCCTGACCGGTGCTGGTGCCGGGCGTCCAGGCGGCGCCGGCCGAGTCGATCGCGACGCTGATCGTGCCGAGCGTTTGGCCCGATTGAACCATGCCGCCGCCGATCTTCGCGGCCGACATGCTTTGCGACAGATCCACGCTGACCGTCTGGCCGACGTTTGCACCGACCTGGAAGCTGAGCGTGCCCGCCGAGCCGTCGAGGATGTTCTTGCCGTTGTAGTTCGTCTGCGAAGCGATGCGGTTGACTTCGGCGATCTGCACCGCCACTTCCTGCTGCAGCGCAGCCGCATCGCTCGAGCTCAGCGGGCCGTTCGACGCTTGCACCGCGAGTTGGCGGATACGTTGCAGGCTGTTCGTCAGCGAAGCAAGGCCGCTCGATGCCGTTTGCAGGATCGACACGCCGTCGTTCGCGTTCGACACGCCCTGGGACAGGCCGGTGATTTGCGTTTGCATCCGGGTGGCGATTGCGAGCCCGGCGGCATCATCCGCCGCGCTGTTGATGCGCTTGCCCGACGACAGCCGGGTGATCGCTTGCGACAGCGCGCTTTGCGAGCCGTTCAGGTTTTGCTGAGCGATCAGCGAATTGATATTGCTATTGATTCCAAGCATGAAATTCTCCTGATTGAGCCGAAAAGCCCGTCATGTGCCAACATTGGCGAGGGCGGGAGCACTCGTTCTTTGCCGGCCGCCTTGTGCTGGATTTCGGCGCTCGCAAACAAAACTTGAGGGACGCGAACAGATTCGGCCCGATTTTTTACGCATACGATTGCGCGCACCCGCAGAGCCTGCTCGAACGCATTGATATGGCATCCAAACGAAAAAGCAGTAAACCTCTGGCCTGAGCGATGTTTACCTGCTATTATGGCGGGCTGAATTGAGATTTCTGTCACGCCTTTGCCAATTTCGGCACGTCTGCTGACAGTCAAACGTGATGCGGCGGTGCCTGGGATCAACCGGTTGCCGAGCGTTTCGCGGTGCATTTCGCCTCTCTTTTCCGGCCTCCGAGGCCTTTTACCCGCTCGTTTCGCCCGTTCGTGGAAACGCTCGGAAGGCCGGTGCGTGGCGCTTGGCCGCTACGTTTTTGACCGTATCAAGCAAATTAGGAACGACATGACGACGATTCTTTTGAAAGAAAACGAGCCGTTCGAAGTGGCGATTCGCCGCTTCCGCCGCGCGATCGAGAAGAACGGCCTGATCGCCGAGCTGCGTGAGCGCCAGTCCTACGAAAAGCCGACTGCCGTGCGCAAGCGCAAGAAGGCGGCTGCCGTGAAGCGCCTGCACAAGCGTCTGCGCAGCCAAATGCTGCCGAAGAAGCTCCACTAAGGCGTTTTCGGGGCGGTTCCGCTCGCTGCGGCGATGCGTGTTCGATAGAACTCGCATCGCCGTTTTGTTTTGGTGGTCGGGTTGGGCGGCCGGTTATGACAATTCGCTCTCGATGCGGGATTGGGGCGTCGCTGATGCGCGGACTCGCGTTCAATAAAATTCGGACGAATCACTCGGTGGCATGCCGCTTACTGATCTTCTTGCCGAGCGCCGCGCAACGCGCATGACATGGGCAACTCGTTTCGTGATCGTTGACCATGCCGATCGCCTGCATCAGCGCATAGCAGATCGTCGAGCCGACGAATTTGCAGCCGTAACGCTTGAGCGCCTTGCTGAGCGCATCGGAGCGCTCGGTCGACGCAGGCGCGCCGCGATACGACGCCCATGCGTTCTGCACCGGCACGTCGTCGACGAACGACCATAGAAACGCGGCGAGCGAGCCGTGTTCGGCGTGGATCTGCTGAACCGCGCGGGCATTCGCAACCGCCGCCTCGAGCTTCGCACGATGCCTGGATCGAGCACCAGCGTATCGATTTGCTTCGGCGTGAAGCGCGCAACCTTGTCGACATCGAAATCAGCGAATGCGGCGCGATAGCCGGCGCGCTTGTTCAAGATCGTCGACCACGACAAGCCCGCTTGCGCACCTTCCAGAATCAACATTTCGAACAAATACCGGTCGTCGTGCGACGGCACGCCCCACTCGGTATCGTGATAGTGAGCATCCGCTTCGGTTTTTACCCAACAACAGCGTTCGTGCATCGGTTTGTCTCGTCTGCCATCGATTGCGACGCGTCAGCATAACGGAACGGCCTGCTCGCGCAAGCCTGGCCGTTCGGCTGATGGGCGGGGCTGGCCGTTGCGGTTAAGCTTCCGTCTCGATACATCGACGAATCACAGCGGATCTGACTCGAAGCAGCCATGAGTAATGACATTTTTTTGATCGGCATCGACGGTGGCGGAACGGGTACGCGCGCAGTGCTCGCCGACATCCAGGGGCACGAGTTGGCGCGAGGCGTGGGCGGGCCGTCAGGGCTCGCGCTCGGCGTCGACGCCGCATGGCGCTCGATCGAAGCCGCATGCGCCGACGCCCATGCGCGCGCGGGCGCCACATTTGATTGGCGGCGCTGCATACTCGGCTGCGGACTGGCCGGCGTCAATCATCACGACTGGCTGAATGCGTTTCGCGCGAGCGCCCCTCCGGTTGCCGCGCTCGCCGTTGAAAGCGATGCTTACACGACCGTGCTTGGCGCTCACGGCGGCGCGCCAGGCGTGATCGTCGCGCTCGGTACGGGCAGCATCGCCGCGGCGCTCGACGCCGCAGGCGTCTGCCGGATCGCCGGCGGCTACGGATTTCCGTGCGGCGACGAAGCGAGCGGCGCGTGGCTCGGGCTGCGCGCGCTGTCATATGCGCAGCAGGCGCTCGACGGACGCGCGCCACTTGACGCGTTTGCGCAGGCGCTGATCGCGCATACCGGCGCAACCGACCGCGACGCGCTCGTGGTCTGGTCGTGCAACGCGAATCAAACCGAGTATGCGCGGGTGGCGCCCGTCGTGTTCGCACATCGCGATCATCCCGTCGCGGCCGCGCTGATCGAGTTGGCAGGCATCGAGATCGGCAAGATGATCGATGCGCTCGATTCGGATGCGGTACTGCCCGTCGCGTTGTGCGGCGGGCTCGCCAACGCGTTTGCGGGCGTCGTGCCCGAGTCGCACCGTGCGCGGCTCGTCGCGCCGCTTGCCGATTCCACGCGTGGCGCGCTGCGGCTTGCCGCATGGCAAGCGCAGCGGCTCGGCATCACGGCGGCGGGCGGAAAATGAAAGGGCAAGATTTGTGTCTTCGCGGCCCATTTGCCGGCGCGATAGAATGTCCGCCTGCCTCGCGTCCCGCTTCTCCCGAAGTCCGCCATGTATAAAGTCATCGCTACCGATCTCGACGGAACCCTGCTCAACAGCAACCACCAGCTCGATCCATACACGATCGACACCGTGCGCAGGCTTGCGGACGACGGCGTGAATTTCGTGATCGCGACCGGACGCCACTACGCGGACGCTGTCGGGATTCGCGACCTGCTCGGGATTCGGCCGTATCTGATCACGTCGAACGGCGCGCGCGTGCATGCGCCGGACGACACGCGCATTCACGCGCAGGATGTGCCTGCCGAGACGGTGCGGCAACTGGTGCTGCCGGAGCTTGTCGGCTCGCACGGGCGAGTCATCGTTAATTTATTTACTAACGACGGCTGGTTAATCGATCGAGATGCGCCGCATCTGCTGGCATTCCATCAGGATTCCGGATTTCGCTACGATGTCGCCGATTTGCTCGCGCATGACGGCGCCGATATCGCGAAAGTGCTCTACATCGGCGAACCCGACGATTTGGCGGTCATATCGGCGAATCTTGCCTGCCGCTTCGGCGATGAACTGTACGTCACGTATTCGCTGCCCGACTGTCTCGAAGTGATGACGGCGAACGTTTCGAAAGGGCGCGCGCTGCGCGTCGTGCTCGATCGGCTCGGCATCGATCCGGCGAATTGCGTCGCGTTTGGCGACAACATGAACGACATCGATTTACTCGAGACGGCCGGGCATCCTTTTATGATGAATAACGCGAATCCCGATCTCGTCACGCGGCTGCCCGACGTGCCGCGTATCGGCAATAACTTCGATGCGGGCGTCGCACGTCATCTGCGCTCGTTGTTCGCGCTCGAGGATAAGGCGATGTCCTGATTTTCGCCCTGCCGAAGGGCACGGGTGCACAGCGAAGCAGTTCAATGGCAAAGAAAAAGGGCGCCGTCACGGCGCCCTTTTTTCGTCCCGCCGACCGTCTCGCGGTATGTTGGCTGCGACGGGCGGGTGCTCTCCTCTCTGTCGCGTCACCCCGGAGTGGGGCGGCGGCAGGCCGGCTCAAGACCGGCTGCAATAGCGTTAATTGTCGTCGCGGCCCGCGATCAGCGGATACACGACGCCGGCGATGATCGCGCCGACGATCGGAGCCACCCAGAACAGCCACAGCTGGCCGATCGCATCGCCGCCGACAAAAAGCGCCGGCCCCGTCGAGCGCGCCGGATTCACCGACGTGTTGGTGACCGGAATCGAAATCAGGTGGATCAGCGTCAGGCACAGACCGATCGCGATCGGCGCGAAACCCGCCGGCGCGCGCTTGTCGGTGGAACCGAGAATCACGAACAGGAAGAAGCCCGTCAGCACCACTTCGGCAATGAAGGCAGCGGCCAGCGTGTAATGGCCGGGCGAGTGCGCGTCATAGCCGTTCGTCGCGAAGCCGCCCAGTTCGAAGCCGGGCTTGCCGGTTGCGATCAGATACAGCACGAACGCGCCGAGCGTCGCGCCGATCACCTGCGCGATGATGTAGGGCACCAGGTCGCGCGCCGGGAAGCGGCCCGCAACGGTCAAGCCGACGCTCACCGCCGGGTTCAAATGGCAGCCGGATATGTGACCTATCGCAAACGCCATAGTCAGGACCGTCAAGCCGAACGCGAGTGCCACGCCAGTAAAACCGATGCCGAGACTCGGGAACGCGGCGGCCAGCACGGCGCTGCCACAACCGCCGAAAACGAGCCAGAACGTGCCGAACACTTCCGCTGCTAGACGTTGAGGTAATTTCATGGAGTAGGTTCCTGGTCATGGAGAATCGAAAGCGGATTGCAGCCGGAATGAAGAGCTGCATCCACGAATACCGTCCGAATTATAGAAAATTTGGCGAATTGTGAAGGGTCAACGATTGTTAAATGGACATTGATGGGCAATGCTTTTTATTAGAATAGCGCCGCATTGCAACAGTATTTCATTTGCAATTGTTAAATTTATCAGACAAATTATATTTTTAGCGAATTTCGTGGCAATGCCGATTGCAATATAGATTCTTTGTGTCTAGGCTGGAAACGCTAGACAGATCATGAAACAGGGAGTTGAGATGTCTCAATATGCGAAAATCAAGGCGCAGATTGCCGAATTGCAAGCACAGGCGGAAGAGGCGCGTCGCCGAGAGGTCGAGGCTGTGATCGCCGAATTGCAAGAGAAGATCGTTGAATATGGCCTCACGGCGCAAGATTTGGGATTTGCCGAGCGTGCGCGGCGCGGGCGTCCGCCGAAGAAAGGGCCGTTGCCGCCCAAATATCGCGATCCGAAAACCGGCAGTACTTGGAGTGGTCGCGGCAAGCCGCCGCATTGGATCTCTGGAAAAAATCGCGATCGTTTTTTGATCAGCTGATTTCTATATTTAACGAAATGAAAGCCGCATTTGCCAATGCGGCTTTCTTCTATGCGCGCGGCATGCCGCACATATAATTTCCGCCGTGCGGCTGGCAATGGCGGTGCAATGGCGCTCAGCCGGCCGCCACCCGCCGCCATTGCGATTGTTTGGCCGTTTCGCGCAATGTTTCGTAGATGTCGGTATATCGCGCTGCCATGGTGCGCGAGCTAAAACGCATCTCGAATTGTGCGCGAATTGTTTCCCGCGACAATTCGTCGATCCGGTGCAGCGCACCCACTGCGCCTTGCACGTCTTCGACGATGAAACCCGTCACGCCGTCGTCGATCACCTCGGGCACGGAGCCGCGGTTGAACGCGATGACAGGCGCGCCGCACGCCATTGCCTCGATCATCACGAGACCGAACGGCTCCGGCCAGTCGATCGGAAAGAGCAGCGCCTTTGCACCTGACAAAAATGCCGGTTTTTGCGCCTCGCTGATCTCGCCGACGAACTCCACGTGCGCGGAGCCGAGGAGCGGCTCGATCTCGGCCTTGAAATATGCTTCGTCCACCTTGTCGACCTTAGCCGCGATCTTGAGCGGCAGGCCGCTTTGCGCGGCGATCCGGATCGCGGTATCGACGCGCTTTTCCGGGCAGATGCGCCCGAGGAACGCGAGATACTCGGGCTTGCGTTCGGGCTGTGGCGTGAGAAGCGTCGCGGGCAGCCCGTGATAGACGGTGCCCGCCCAGCCGGCCTGCGGCAACGGCTTGCGTTGCGAATTGGAAATCGAGACGACGGGCACGTGCGGGAACGCGTCGAACACGGGTTGCAGTTCCGGCAGATCCAGGCGGCCATGCAGCGTCGTGACGAACGGCGCGTTCATCCGCGAGAGCAGCGGGAACGGCAGGTAATCGAGGTGGAAGTGCAGGACGTCGAACGTATGGGCGACGCGGGCGACCTGCTCGAGCAGCCGTATATGGGGCGCCATCGCGTCGCGAATCGACGGATCGAGCCGCAGCGCGCGCGGCCACGCGGCCTCGAGCCGGGCTGAGGTGACCGAATCGCCGCTTGCGAACAGCGTGACGTCATGGCCCAGTTCGACGAGCGCCTCAGTCAGATAGGACACCACACGTTCTGTCCCTCCGTAGAACTTGGGCGGAACGGCTTCATAGAGCGGGGCGATTTGGGCGATGCGCATGAGCAGACTCCGTGGCGAAGAGGGCAAGGCCGGCCGTGCGTATCCCGAGCCGGCGGACGCTTGCCGCGGGGCAAGCGAGAAGGGGCGGCGAGCGTCGCCGCACCTGTCGTTTCGACCCATTATCGGGATGGATCAGACGGTATCTGAGCGATTTTTCAAACACTTAACCCTTGTTACAGGATGAAATACGCGAAAATCCGCGGAAATCGCCAAACCGGCCGATCAGCATCGAAGAAGTAAAGCGAGAGATAAAAAAAAGCGTTTCGAATGCGAGTGGATTGCGCTAAACGGGACTCGCCGGATTGAAGATCGCACCGCACCGCGGCCGAATCGGAGCGGTTCGGCCGTCGATTCGCGCGTCATGGCCAAAACATGCCGCGTGTCAGAAAAATTCCTACACGGTTTACAGACAAATCCGGCAACGCGCATTCCCCTTCACTGATAGCGGCACACCGGGCAATTGTCCAAAATGCTTGTAAGACTATAAACGGGTCAACCGCCCGTGCGTTTGTGAGTCATCTGGCAAACGTTTTCATAAGCATTACCGATAGGCCAAGCTTTCTTACGGGGAAATCGAATCATGGGTGCGACCAGCGAAATGCTCGCCGAGATCAACGAAGTCAATCTGTCCTACTTACTGCTCGCTCAACGGTTGCTGCGCGAGGACAAAGCGATGGGTATGTTCAGAATGGGGATCTCGGAAGCGCTCGCGGACGTGCTCGGCAATCTGACGCTCGCGCAAACCGTCAAGCTTGCCGCGTCGAATCAGATGCTTTGCCGTTTTCGCTTCGACGACCACACCCTGCTGTCGTCGCTTGCCGATAAAGGCCGCAGTGCCGCCATCGCCCACGCCCATTCGGCGATCCTGATGGCCGGCCAACCCGTCGAAAGCCTGCGCTGAGCGGCCTGGCGTGCGGCGTGCGCACCGGATGCGCGTGCGTGGGCGCGGCCGGCCGCATAGCCGATTCATTGAAATAGCGGAGCGTAACGATGGCTTCCAAGAGCGTGGTGATCGAGGTCAAGGAGATCACCCTGGCGATCGAGCTGATCGAATTGGGCGCGCGGCTGCAGTTACTCGAAGCCGAGACGAGCCTGTCGCGCGATCGGCTCATCAAACTTTACAAAGAGCTGAAGGGCGCATCGCCGCCAAAGGGCATGTTGCCGTTCTCGGCCGATTGGTTCATGACCTGGCAGCCGAACATCCATTCGTCGCTGTTTTACAACATCTACCGATTCATGCGCGAGCACGGGGGCTGCGAATCGATCCACGCGATCGTCAAGGCTTATCGGCTGTATCTCGAACACGTCGGCCTGTCGGGCGACGAGCCGGCGTTGAGCCTGACGCGCGCGTGGACGCTGGTGCGCTTCTTCGATTCGGGGATGTTGCAGACGACGCCATGCACGCGTTGCGGCGGACATTTTGTCGCGCACGCGCATGATCCGCAGCACGGTTACGTGTGCGGCCTGTGTCAGCCGCCGTCGCGCGCGGGCAAGACCCGCAAGGCGGCCCAAGCCGGGCAGGCCGCGATCGCGGCGTAACGCATGGCGCAGGCGGCGCGCCGCCGCAGCGGCGGCGTGGCCGGGCGCGGCGAGAAGGCGGAAGCGTTCGCGCCTAGGCGGGTGCTGTGCGGATGAGGCGGGAGTGCTCGCGCACCGCCGAGCGCCGCGCGGACGCCCGGTTCGGCCGTATCTGCGGGCGGTGTTCACTTTCAGCCGGCGTGCCGGCGCGCAGCGCCGCACGTGTCGACCGGCGCCGCGCAGGCCGGCGTTTGCGGCGCATTCCCACACACGCCAAAGTTTTTGGTTCGACTGCCGTAAACCACTTAACGGCGGCCTCCCGGCTGCTCATTCGTGAGGAACAGGCAGTGCTGATTTTCCTAGGAACTCTCGTGACGGTGTTGTCGGTGTTCGGCGGCTACGCACTGGCGGGCGGACATCTCGGCGCGCTCGTCCAGCCTGTTGAGATCTTGATGATCGGCGGCGCGGGTGTCGGCGCGTTCATTCTCGGCAACGGCTTCAAAACGATCAAGGCAACGCTGCGCGTGCTGCCGTCGCTGTTCAAGGGATCGAAGTACAACAAGGACATCTACATGGAGCTGATGGGGCTCCTGTACGTGTTGCTCGCGAAGGCGCGCAAGGAAGGCACGCTCACGCTGGAGGCGGACATCGACGAGCCGGAGAAGAGCCCGATTTTCACGCAATACCCGAAGATCCTCGCCGACAAGCACATCGTCGAATTCCTCACCGACTATCTGCGCCTGATGGTGGGCGGCAATATGAACGCGTTCGAGATCGAGAGCCTGATGGACGAGGAGATCGACACGCACCACGCGGAAGGCGAAGGCCCCGCGCATGCGCTGATGCGCGTGGGCGATGCGATGCCGGCGTTCGGGATCGTTGCCGCGGTGATGGGCGTCGTGCATACGATGGCGTCGGCCGACAAGCCGCCTGCGGTGCTCGGCGCGATGATCGCGCAGGCGCTGGTCGGCACGTTTCTCGGCATCCTGCTTTCCTATGGCCTGATCGGCCCGTTGTCGAGCCTGGCGGAGCAGCGCGTCGCGGAGTCGACCAAGATGTTCCAGTGCATCAAGGTGACGATCCTCGCGAGCCTGAACGGCTACGCGCCCGCGATCGCGGTGGAATTCGGCCGCAAGGTGCTGTTCTCGACCGAGCGTCCGTCGTTCGCGGAGCTCGAAGAGCATGTGCGCCGCGTGAAGGCGAAATAAGCGCGGAGCCGGGCAATGAGCAAGGGCAAGGATCAGGCGGTTATCGTCAAGCGGGTGAGCCCGCCGAGGAAAGGGCACCACGGCGGCGCCTGGAAGCTCGCATACGCGGATTTCATGACCGCGATGATGGCGTTTTTCCTGCTGATGTGGCTGCTGTCCGCGGCGACGCCGGTGCAGTTGAAAGGCATCGCCGAATACTTCAACACGCCGCTGAAGGCCGCGCTCTTCGGCGGGGACCGCAGTGCCGACGATTCGAGCATCATCAAGGGCGGCGGCCGCGATCTATCGAGCATCGACGCTGGCGCGACGCGCCGCACCGACGGCGCGACGAATCTCGCCGAGCGTATCGTCCGGCGCGATGACGACGAATCGCGCGCGCACGCGCAGGGCTCGCTCGAGCGCCGCGAGCAGGTGCGGCTGCACGATCTGCAAATCAAGCTGATGGCCGCGATCGAGGCGAACCCGACGCTGCGCCAGTTCAAACAGCAGATCCGCATCGATTCGACGCTGATGGGGTTGCGCATCGAGATCGTCGATTCGCAAAAACGGCCGATGTTCGCGATGTCGAGCGATGCGGTCGAACCGTATATGCGCGACATCCTGCGCGAGATCGGCAAGACGCTGAATGACGTGCCGAACCGGATCGTCGTTCAGGGGCATACCGACGCCGTTCCTTATGCGGGCGGCGACAAAGGCTACAGCAATTGGGAGTTGTCCGCCGATCGCGCGAACGCGTCGCGGCGCGAACTCGTCGTGGGCGGCATGGACGAGGCCAAGGTGTTGCGCGTGCTCGGTCTCGCATCGACGCAGAATCTGAACAAGGCCGATCCGCTCGATCCGGAGAATCGCCGGATCAGCATCATCGTGTTGAACCGGCGTTCGGAAGAGGCGCTGATGCGCGACGACACGACAACGACGACGCTATCGTCCGACGCGGCCGGCTCGGCGCGCGTCGCGCAGCAGATCGCAGCGCCGGAGGCGGCGGCGGGCGCATCCGGCATATCGGGCGCGGAGGTGTCCGGCGCGCACGGCGCATCCAGCGGCATGGCGGCGGGCGGCGCGGCAAGCCAGGCGGGCGCGGTCAGCGCGGGCGGCACATCGGCAATCATCCGCGCGTCCGTGGCGGCTCGCTCATCGGGCGCGGCTACTCCATTTGCCGGCGCCGGCAGCGCGCAAAAACCGTGACGCATAGGAGAAGCGACATGATCCGATCCATTCTCGCCATCGACGATTCCGCGACGATGCGCACGCTGCTGCGCGCAACGCTTGGCGATGCGGGATACGACGTGACGGTTGCCGCGGACGGCGACGAAGGCCTCGACGCCGCAGCGCAAGAGACATTCGATCTCGTGCTGACCGATCACTACATGCCGAGCAAGAACGGCCTGGAAGTCATCGCCGCCTTGCGGGCCCGGCGCGCCTACGAAGCGACGCCGATCCTCGTGCTCACGACCGAGAACGGTAATGCGTTCAAGGATGCCGCGCGCGCCGCGGGCGCGACTGGCTGGATCGAAAAACCGCTCGATCCCGATGCGCTGCTCGAGCTGGTGGCGACGCTTGCCGCAGGTCCGAGCCATGCATGACGAACACGACGTTTTTACGCGGTGAAACGGCATGACCCTCGATATCACACAGTTCTATCAGACGTTCTTCGATGAAGCCGACGAGCTGCTCGCACAGATGGAGCAGTTGCTGCTGAATTTGAACGTCGCCGCGCCCGATCCCGAGGATCTGGCCGCGATTTTTCGCGCCGCGCATTCGATCAAGGGCGGTGCCGCGACATTCGGCTTCACGGCGCTCACCGAGACGACGCACATCCTCGAATCGTTACTCGATCGCGCGCGCAACCATGAGCTGACGCTGACCAAGGAGATGGTCGATGCGTTTCTCGAAACGAAGGACGTGCTGTCCGACCAGCTTGCCGACTATCGCGCGAGCGCCGAGCCCGATGCGGCCGCGGCTGCCGCGATCTGCGCGAAGCTGGAGCGGCTGAAGGCGTCGGCGGATGGCGCCGGTGCGGCTCGCGCGCCTACCGGCGCCTCCGAGGCGGCTTCGGCCGCAGGCGGCGCGGCCGCCGCGCCGGCCGCGCGCGCGTTCGATACGCCGGAGCATGTCGTCGAACAGGCAGTCGATGCGGCTCATCCGGCGCCGGGCGCGAATACGGATGCCGATGCCGCAGAGGGTCCGCATTTGAGGATCGTGCTGACGGGCGTCGGAGACAAGGACCAGGCGCTGCTGACCGAGGAGCTTGGCAACCTCGGCCGAATCGCCGGGCGCACGCGCTCGGGTGACGCGCTGACGCTTTGGCTCGAAACCGACGTGCCGTCGGACGACATCGTCGCCGTGTGCTGTTTCGTGATCGACGAAAGCCAGATCGCCATCGGACGCGGCATCGCGCCAGTCGGCGCCGATGCCGAAGCGGCTGCCCGATCCGATGCCGGTGCCGGAACTGATGCCGGTGCCGCCGGGCAGCCGGCATTGCACGCGCATGCAACCGGCTTCGCGCCGACGCCGACGCAGGCATCGACCTCGGCATCGGCAGACTCACCCGCAATGCCGGAACCCGCCGCGGCGCCTGCTGCGCGGCCCGCCGCACAGCTCGCGGCAGCATCGGCGCCGGCCGGCCGTGACGCCACGCCTTCAGCGCCGCAGGTCTCGTCCGAACCGGCTGCCCTCGCATCGAGCCCCCCCTCCGGCGCCGCGCCGGTTTCCACCGCAGCCGCCGTCCATCACGCCGACGACCGCAAGCCGCGCCCCGCCGCCGCAAGCGCGGAAGGCAGCTCGATTCGAGTCGGCGTCGAGAAGGTCGACCAGCTCATCAATCTCGTCGGCGAGCTGGTGATCACGCAGGCGATGCTCGCCGAAATCGCCAGCACGTTCGATCCGACGCTGCACGACCGCCTGTTCAACGGAATGGCGCAGCTCGAGCGCAACGCGCGCGATTTGCAAGAAGCGGTGATGTCGATCCGGATGATGCCGATGGACTACGTGTTCAGCCGCTTCCCGCGGCTTGTCCGCGATCTCGCCGGCAAGCTCGGCAAGCAGGTGGAGCTGGTCACGTTCGGGCAGGCGACCGAACTCGACAAGAGCCTGATCGAGCGGATCATCGATCCGCTCACGCACCTCGTGCGCAACAGCCTCGATCACGGCGTCGAGACGGTCGACAAGCGCCGTGCGGCGGGCAAGGACCCGGTCGGCCAGCTCGTGCTGTCTGCCGCGCATCACGGCGGCAACATCGTGATCGAAGTCAGTGACGACGGCGCGGGGCTCAATCGCGACAGGATTCTCGCGAAGGCGCACAAGCAGGGCATGCAAATCCCCGAGAACATCAGCGACGAGGAGGTGTGGAACCTGATCTTCGCGCCAGGCTTCTCGACGGCCGAAGTCGTGACCGACGTTTCGGGACGCGGCGTCGGCATGGACGTCGTCAAGCGCAATATCCAATCGATGGGCGGGCACGTCGAGATCGCCTCGGTGGCCGGCCGCGGCACGACCACGCGGATCGTGCTGCCGCTCACGCTCGCGATTCTCGACGGAATGTCGGTGAAGGTCGGCAGCGAGATTTTCATTCTGCCGCTGAACTTCGTGATGGAATCGCTGCAGCCTTCCGCCGACGATATTTACACGATCGGCAATGGCGAGCGCGTGGTCCGCGTGCGCGGCGAATATCTGCCGCTCATCGCGCTGCACGAGGTGTTCTCGGTGGCCGACGCGCGCACCGATCCGACGCAGGGCATCGTCACGATCATGCAGACGGAGGGCCGGCGCTTTGCGATGCTGATCGACGAACTGGTCGGTCAGCAGCAGGTGGTCGTCAAGAATCTCGAAACCAACTACCGGAAGGTGTACGGCATTTCCGCCGCGACCATACTCGGCGACGGCAGCGTCGCACTGATCGTCGACGTCGCGGCGCTCAACCGCGAGACCCGCACGACGCACGGCGTGCATCCGGGCGCAGTGCTCGCCGCGTCGTGACCGACGCCAATCATTACGTGATTCATCGACCTGGGGGCTAACGTGTCCGAAGTCCAAACGACTCATCCGGCCGCCGCGAGCGCGGCCGCCAACCGCCGCGACACCGAAGCGGGCGACGCGACGGGACAAGAGTTCCTCGTCTTCACGCTCGGTGACGAGGAATACGGCATCGACATCCTGAAAGTGCAGGAAATCCGCGGCTACGACAGCGTGACGCGGATCGCGAACGCGCCCGATTTCATCAAGGGCGTGATCAATCTGCGCGGAATCATCGTGCCGATCGTCGACATGCGGATCAAGTTCCATCTCGGCCGCGTCGATTACGACCATCAGACGGTCGTGATCATCCTGAACGTTGCGCATCGCGTCGTCGGAATGGTGGTCGACGGCGTGTCCGACGTGCTTACGCTCGCCTCCGAGCAGATCATGCCGGCGCCGGAGTTCGGCGGCGTGCTGACGACGGAATACCTGACGGGCCTCGGCACGGTCGACGGCCGGATGCTGATCCTGATGGATATCGAGAAGCTGATGACGAGCAAGGAGATGGCGCTCATCGAGACGCTCGGCGCGTGAGTCCGCGCAACTGTGCCGGCCGGTTTGCACGGGCGCGAGTGCGCGAGCCGCGCCGGTGCGCGGCGGCCGCAATGGAACTACAAGGGAGCTGACGATGCTGGACAACTGGTCGATCCGCACGACGCTGACGGCGATCGGAACCATGATGGTGCTCGTGGCCGCGCTGGTCGGCGGGCTCGGGCTTTACGCGCTGCGCCAGGCGAGCGGCTCGCTCGATGCGATCGCGCACGGCGATCTGCCGACGATCCATACGCTCGACGAGGCGTCGTCGTATTTGCTGCGCGCGCGGGTGTCGCTCGATCGCTTCAAGGCGCTGACCGAATCGGGCAACGCCGACGAAGCGCAGAAGGTGCTCGCGCGCGCGCAGGAGCTGTACGCGAAATCGGCGCAGCACTGGCAGACGTATCTGGCCGCGTCGAAGGACGGCATCGATCCGGCGCTTACCGACGAGCTTGCCGCACGCTACGCCGCGCTCGTGAAGGATGGCGTCGAGCCCGAATTCGCGGCCGCGCGCGCCGGCGATTTGGCGGCGTACCGCGCGATCGCCGAGACGAAGATCAGCCCGATGTTCGTCGCTTACGGCAACGCGGCGTCGGCCGTGGCGGCCGCCCATGCGAGCCGCGCGGAAAGCCGCTTCGGCGCGACGCAGGCGCGCATTTCGCTGATGACCACGCTGATTGCCGCAGGCATCGCGCTCGCGTTCGCGATCGTGATCGGCACCCGGTTCGCGCTGCGCGGGCTGATCGTCGAGCCGCTCGCTGCCGCGGCCGCGCAGTTCGAGCGCATCGCGACCGGCGATCTCGCGCCGGTCGGGCGCGCGCATGGCACCAACGAAATCGGCCGGCTGTTCGAAGGCATTGGCCGGATGCGGGCGGCAGTTTCGCAAATGGTGACGGCCGTGCATCGCGGCGTGGTGGCGATCGATGCCGGCGCGCACGAAATCGCGAGCGGCAACGCGGATCTGTCGCGGCGCACGGAATCACAGGCGGCATCGCTGCAGGAAACGGCGTCGAGCATGGAACAGTTGACGGGCACGGTGCGCCAGAACGCGGAAAACGCCCGGCAGGCGAGCCAGCTCGCGGTGAATGCGTCCGATATCGCGACGCAAGGCGGCGAGGTCGTCGGTCAGGTCGTGGTGACGATGCAGGATATCGCGGCGAGTTCGACGAAGGTCGCCGATATCATCGGCACGATCGAAGGAATCGCGTTTCAGACCAACATTCTCGCGCTCAACGCGGCTGTCGAGGCGGCGCGCGCGGGCGAGCAGGGGCGCGGCTTCGCGGTGGTCGCGGGCGAGGTGCGCTCGCTCGCGCAGCGCAGTGCGGGCGCGGCGAAGGAGATCAAGCAACTGATTGGCGATTCGGCGATCAAGGTGCAAAGCGGCTCGGCGCTTGTCGAGCGCGCGGGCGCGACGATGGCCGAGATCGTGCAGGCCGTGCGGCGCGTGACCGACATCATGGGCGAGATCAGTGCGGCGTCCGAAGAGCAATCGACGGGCATCGTCCAGGTCACGCGCGCGGTGAGCCAGATGGACGCCGTCACGCAGCAAAATGCGGCGCTCGTCGAACAGGCGGCGGCCGCCGCCGCATCGCTCGAAGAGCAGACGCGGCAATTGAAGCAGGTGGTCGCGGGGTGGCGCATCGACGGCGCGATCGTGTCCGGCTCAACCGGCGCGCTTGGCGAGAACGCCGCGCGGGCGCGCGGAGCGGCAGGCGAGCCG
>NZ_FXAN01000109.1 GCF_900176645.1 Burkholderia singularis | reverse complement strand
CGACAGGACGGGTGCGGCCGGGCCGCGCCCGCCGTCGGTTTCGACGGCGGAGGGCGCGCCGCATGCGACGCCCGCTTCCGCCGCGGCGGCCGTATCGTCCGCGACGGCGGCGCTCGCGGCATCGCAAGCGATGCCTGCGTCCGCGCGTGCCGCGCAGCCCGGATCATCGGCTTCAACGGCAGCCGCGATGAGCGCCGCCGGTTCGCCGGCTCGCCCCGCGTCCGAAGCCGTCCATGCCGGCGCAGCCGTCCGGGCGGCTTTCGCGAAGACGAGCGAGGCCGCACCGAAGCCCGCGTCGCCCGCGCCGGCTTATGCCCCCAAGCTCGCGAAACCGGCATCGGCTGCGCGTGCGCCGCAACGGGCGAGCGCGGCTCAGCCGGCCGAAACCGCATCGGCGTTTGCGCTCAAGCGTCCCGTATTGTCGAACGAGTCGCAGCCGGCGCTCGCCGCGTCCTCCTCGGATGACGATTGGGAAACCTTTTGATTTCTGATCCGACATGACGCCCGCCCGTGCCGCTCTTCGCTCCGACGTGCCTGATGCGCCCGAACCGCTCGCGCTGCCGGGCGACGCCGCACGGGATTTCTCGTTTACGTCGGCCGATTTCGCAAAGATCCGCACGCTGATCCATCGGGTCGCCGGCATCTCGTTGTCCGAGCATAAGCGCGATATGGCGTACAGCCGGCTCGCACGGCGTTTGCGCGCGCGCGGGCTGACCCGCTTTTGTGACTATCTGGAACTGCTCGAGCGCGATGATGATCCGGCCGAATGGGAAGCTTTCACGAATGCGCTGACCACCAATCTGACCGCGTTTTTTCGCGAGGCGCATCACTTTCCGATCCTCGCGGAGTTCGTCAAGCGCCGCGAGCCGCCGGTATCGGTGTGGTGCTCGGCGGCGTCGACGGGCGAGGAGCCGTATTCAATCGCGATGACACTCGTCGAGGCACTGGGCGAGCATGCCGCACGCTCGGCAAGCGTGATCGCGACGGATCTCGACACGCAAGTGCTCGCGAAGGCGCAAGCGGGTGTCTATGCGTTCGAGCAGGTCAGGCATTTGTCGCCGGAGCGGCTCAAGCGCTTCTTTCTGAAGGGAACGGGCGCGCAGGCCGGGCGCGTGAAAGTGCGCCCGGATTTGCGCGCGATGATTCGCTTCGCGCAGCTCAACCTGACGGATGCCGACTACGGTTTCTCGAAACCGTTCGACGCAATCTTTTGCCGCAACGTGATGATTTACTTCGACAAGCCGACACAAGCGCAAGTGCTCGCGCGCTTCGAGCCGCTGATGAAGCCGGGCGGCCTGCTATTCGCCGGCCATTCGGAGAACTTCTCGTATGTCACGCGGGCGTTTCAGTTGCGCGGCCAGACGGTCTACGAACTTGCACGGGGCGCGGCGCCGAGCGGGGAAGCGCCACGATGAGCGCGCTGCCGATCGCGGCCAATCTCTATTTCGATACGCACTTTCGCCGGCGCGGCGTGAAGCTGCTGCCGAACGAGTTCTATACGACCAATGAAGACATGGTGCTCGTGACCGTGCTCGGATCGTGTGTTGCCGCGTGCCTGCACGATCCCGTCGCGCGGATCGGCGGGATGAATCATTTCATGCTGCCGGACGACGGCGCGGACCCGGGCGCGGCCGCATCCGAATCGATGCGCTATGGCGCCTACGCGATGGAAGTGCTGATCAACGAGCTGATCAAGGCGGGCGGGCGCCGCGAGCGCTTCGAGGCGAAGGTGTTCGGCGGCGCGGCGGTGCTTGCCGGCATGACGACGATCAACATCGGCGATCGCAACGCCGATTTCGTGCGCCGCTATCTCGCGCTCGAGCGCATCCGCCTGAGTGCCGAGGATCTGCAGGGCGTGCATCCGCGCAAGGTCGCGTTCATGCCGTATACCGGCCAGGCGATGGTAAAGAAGCTGCGCGTGCAGATGCCCGCCGTGACCGAGCGTGAAGCGGCGCTGCTTGCCCGCGAGACGGCCGCGGCGCGCGGCGCGCGCGACGGCGGCGGCCCGCGCGCGCGCGTCGAGCTGTTCGGCGCTGGCGCGCCGCACCCGGCCGCGCCAGCGCGCATGGAAAGGTTCGGTACACGGGCTGCGCCGCAGTCCGTCACGGGAAAGCAGGAGGCTTGAACACTGTGCAAAAGAAAATCCGAGTGCTGTGCGTCGACGATTCGGCGCTGATCCGCAGCCTGATGACCGAGATCATCAATGGCCAGCCGGACATGGAGGTGTGTGCGACCGCGCCCGATCCGCTGGTCGCGCGAGAGTTGATCAAGCAGCACAACCCGGACGTGCTGACGCTCGATGTCGAAATGCCGCGCATGGACGGGCTCGATTTCCTCGAGAAGCTGATGCGGTTGCGGCCGATGCCGGTCGTCATGGTGTCGTCGCTGACCGAGCGCGGCTCGGAGATCACGCTGCGCGCGCTCGAGCTGGGCGCGGTGGATTTCGTCACGAAGCCGCGCGTCGGCATTCGCGACGGGATGCTCGATTACGCGGAAAAGCTCGCCGACAAGGTACGCGCGGCGTCGCGCGCACGCGTTCGGCAACACACGCGCCCGGTCCAGGCGGCGGCCTCGGCCGGGCAGCCCGCCGGCGGCGCGCCGCTCGTGAACAACCCGCTCGTCAGTACCGAGAAGCTGATCATCGTCGGCGCGTCGACGGGCGGCACCGAGGCGATCCGCGAAGTACTCACGCCGCTGCCGCCCGACGCGCCCGCGGTGCTGATCGCGCAGCACATGCCGCCCGGCTTCACGCGCTCGTTCGCGCAGCGTCTGAACGGGCTGTGCCGGATTTCGGTGAAGGAGGCGGAGCACGGCGAGCGCGTGCTGCCAGGGCATGCGTACATCGCGCCCGGTCACGCACACCTGCTGCTCGCGCGAAGCGGCGCGAACTATATCGCGCACCTGTCCGACGAGCCGCCCGTCAACCGCCACCGGCCGTCGGTCGATGTGCTGTTCCGCTCGGCCGCGCAGCACGCGGGCAAGAACGCGCTCGGCGTGATTCTGACCGGAATGGGACGCGACGGCGCGGCCGGGCTTGCCGAGATGAGAAAGGCGGGCGCGTACACGTTCGCTCAGGACGAGGCGAGCTGCGTCGTATTCGGGATGCCGCGCGAGGCGATTGCGGCGGGTGGCGTCGACGACATCTCGCCGCTTGCCGATCTGAGCCGGCGCATCATGGCGCGCCTCGCGTCGATGGGCGAGCGCGTGCAGCGCGTGTAGCGCGAGTGCGCCGGGCGGCGCGCCGATCCGGCGGAGCCTGCGGCGGCGCGACCGGCATCACGGCAAAACCCCGGTCACGGAATTCGAATCTGGAAAGGAACAGAAGATGGACAAGAGCATGAAGATACTGGTGGTGGACGATTTTCCGACGATGCGTCGAATCGTGCGCAACCTGCTGAAAGAATTGGGCTATTCGAACGTCGACGAGGCGGAGGACGGCTTGGCCGGCCTCGCGCGGCTGCGCGGCGGCGGCTACGACTTCGTGATCTCCGATTGGAACATGCCGAATCTCGACGGCCTCGCGATGCTCAAGGAGATTCGCGCGGATGCGTCGCTCGCGCATCTGCCGGTGCTGATGGTGACGGCCGAATCGAAGAAGGAGAACATCATTGCGGCCGCGCAGGCGGGCGCGAGCGGCTACGTCGTGAAGCCGTTCACCGCGGCGACGCTCGACGAGAAGCTCAACAAGATCCTGGAAAAGCTGGCGAAGGCGGGGAGCTGACGTGAACGAGCCGACCCATGCGGCGCCCGCCGTCGGCGGTGCGCACGGCCAGCCGGCCGACATGACAGAAGCGGCCGGATCCACCGGCTCGATTGAGGCGGCTGATCTGGCGAGCGACCGCATCCTCGCGCGCGTCGGCCAGGTGACGCGCACCCTGCGCGATTCGATGCGCGAACTTGGGCTCGACAAGCACGTCGCGCAGGCGGCGGAAGCGGTGCCCGACGCGCGCGACCGGCTGCGTTACGTCGTCGCGATGACCGAGCAGGCGGCCGAGCGGGTGCTCACCGCGATCGAGATCGCGAAACCGGTGCAGGCGCGTCTGCAGGAGGAAGCGGCGGCGCTCGATGCGCGCTGGGCGAGGTGGTACGAGACGCCGATCGAGCGCGCGGAAGTGCGCGTCCTGATGGACGACACCCGCGCCTTCCTGCGCGCGTTGCCGCAGGCGACCGGCGCGACCAACGCGCAACTCCTCGAGATCATGCTCGCGCAGGACTTCCAGGATCTGACCGGTCAGGTCATCAAGAAGATCATGGAGATGGTCTACCTGATCGAACAGCAATTGCTGAGCGTGCTGGTCGAGAACATCGCGCCGCAGCGGCGAGAGCAGTTTGCCGCGACGGCAGCCGCGCTTGCCGCCGAACAGGCGGGCGCGCCGGGGACGCCGGATTCGCTGCTGAACGGCCCGCAGATCAACCCGGAAGGCAAGACAGACGTCGTTCAAGACCAGGCGCAAGTTGACGATCTGCTCGCGAGCCTCGGTTTTTGACCGGAGGGCCGGCGGTATCGGTTCGTAATAAAAAACAATTATCGAGATTGCTGCCGGTAGAATTCGGCCCCGATTGGCAGGCATACTACTCTCCTCGTTCGTGGGGTCTTGCGAACTTTTATTTTCATTTCAATTGTCGATAATGGCCGAGGCGGCGGACGCGGGCCACCGTGCCGTGCGCTCACGACGAAGATCTGGATGTGAGGAGAGGCAGATTGTTGAGATTGAATCGATCAAGCCGGCTCGCCGCGATAGCGGCCGGTTTCACGGGCGCATGGCTCGTTGCAGCATTGCCCGCTCATGCGGCGCTCGGCGGCGCGCCGATCACGCCGCCCGCTGCCGACTCGGCCGCGAAAGTGCACACGTTGCAGCGCAGCACCCGCGCGGCGGGAGGCTCGGCGGCGGCGTCGGCTCAGGCCGGCTACGCGGTGCGGGAAACCACGTTCGGCTCGGGCACGGTCGTGCGCGAGTACGTGTCGACGGCGGGCACTGTGTTCGCGCTGTCGTGGCGCGGGCCCGTCGTGCCGAACCTCTCCGATCTGCTCGGCAGCTATTTCCCGCAGTACCAGGCGGGCGTGAAGGCGTCGCGCGACGCGCGCGGGCCGCGCGCGCCGGCCACGATCGAAACGAGCGGGCTCGTCGTCCACACGGGCGGCCACATGGGTGCGTTCTCCGGCCAGGCTTGGCTGCCGCAGTCGTTGCCGGCGGGTTTCTCCGCCAACGACATCCAATGATCGCGACGGAGGACGAATCTTGCGCTTCAATCACATTCTGACTCGCTGGCTCGGCGCGTTCGGCATCGCGGCGGCCACGGCCGTGCTCGTTGCCGGGTGCGGCGGCGGCGATAGCGGCAGCTCGAATACGTCGGCGTCGAGCGGCTCGTCTAATTCGTCTAATTCGTCGGGTTCGTCCGGCTCGAGCGGTTCGTCCGGTTCGAACGGCGGCGCGACCAACCCGACGGGCGGCGGCTCGGCAGGCGGCGGCACGCCGCTCGCATCGAATCAGGCGGCAATCACCGTCGGCAGGGGCGTGGCGAACGTCGTCAACATGCCAACCGTCAGCGTGACCGTTTGCGCGCCCGGCACGTCGGCTTGCCAGACGATCGACAACGTGCTCGTGGACACCGCGTCATACGGGCTGCGGCTCATCGGCTCGGCCGCCACGGGCGTGCTCGGCAGCCTGCCCGTGTCCGCCGGCAGCAATGGCGGTGCGCTCGCGGAGTGCGGCCAGTTCGTGACGAGCTACACGTGGGGCACGGTGCGCACCGCCGACGTGAAGATCGCCGGCGAGCAGGCAAGCGGCTTGCCGATCCAAATCATCGGCGATCTTGGTTCGGCCGGCGTGCCGAACTCGTGTTCGAACGGCAACCCGTCGTCCAACACGGTCGCGGATCTCGGTGCGAACGGTATTCTCGGGATCGGGCCCGCGCCTTACGACTGCGGCGCGAACTGCGCGGCTTCACCGCTCTACAGCAATTACTACGAGTGCGCGGGCGGCAATTCGAGCTGCCAGCCTGCGGCGGTGCCGCTGTCGCAGCAGGTCGCCAATCCGGTGCCGCGCTTCGCGACCGACAACAACGGTGTGAGCGTCGCGTTCACCACACCGGCAAACGGCGTTGCCTCCGGCACGCTGACGTTCGGCATCAATACGCAGACGAACAATGCGCTGCCGTCCAACGCGGCGGTGTTCACGTCGACGACGTCGGGCGACCTGACGGGCACGCTGCTCGGACGCATGGTCAGCACGGTGTTCTTCGATTCGGGCTCGAATGCGTACTTCTTCGACACCACCAGCAGCGCCGCCGTCTCGTTGCCGACCTGCAGCAACAACGTGTCGTTCTATTGCCCGTCGAGGCTGACGGCGATTACGGCTACCGTCACCGGTCTGAATGGCGCGCAAGCGTCGTTGCCGATCTCGATCGATAACGCGAACGCGCTGTTCGGCGCGAGCACCTACGCGATCGCGAACCTCGGCGGGCCGTTCGGCGGGTCGCAGACACTCGACTTCGGCCTGCCGCATTTCTTCGGCAAGACGCTGTATTTCGGCATGGATCTGCGCAGCAACGGCGGCGCGGCGCCGTTCATCGCGTTCGCGTCGTGACTTGGCGCGCCCGCCGGGTAGCGCCGGCGGGCGGACGACTCACGCTCACGGCAAAAAGGGCGCGACCGTGCCCTTTTTGCGGCGCAGCACGGAATCCGCGCGGCCAGCGCCTATCATCGTTAAGTTGTCTCGACGAGGAGAAGCGCCATGACCGCGTCCGTGCGGCGCATCACACCCTTCCTGTGGTTCGACCGCAATGCCGAGGAAGCGGTGACGTTCTACATATCCGTGTTCGACAACGCGCGAATCACGCGCGTCGCCCGGTATGACAAAGCCAGCGCGCGGGTGTCCAACCAGGAAGAAGGCGCCGTGATGACGGTTGCCTTCGAGCTGGACGGCCAAGGCTTCGTCGCGCTCAATGGCGGACCGGTGTTTCAGTTCAATCCGGCCGTGTCGTTCGTGGTCAACTGCGCGACGCAGGACGAAATCGATTACTACTGGGACAAGCTGTCCGAAGGCGGCGATGCACGCGCGCAGCAATGCGGCTGGCTCAAGGATCGCTTCGGCCTGTCGTGGCAGATCGTGCCGGAGCAGTTGCCGGCGCTCGTTGCGGATGCCGATCCCGAACGCGCGGCGCGCGCAATGCAAGCGCTGATGCAGATGAAGAAAATCGATCTTGCCGCGCTGCAACGGGCGGCGGGCGGCTGAGCGGGCCGGGCGGCCGCCAGCGGCGGCATGCCTGGGCGCCAGGACGCTATCGCGCGGCCGTGTGTTCGGCGACGGCGCTGAGCGGGCGGCGTTTCATGCCGCCAGCCTGTTTCATCTGCCGGCTTGACCCGCACGCCCAACCCGTCGGCTTAACCGGTCCGTCCCATCTGTCCGTTCACCCCGCCAAGCTCGTCGAGCATGCCACCGGGCGTGTGCATCTCGTGTAGTCAGACACGGGGCCGCCGAACGCGCAGCGTTGTTCATATCGCTCTGCGTTGTGCCGGGCGTAGTCCGAACATGCCGCCGGACGCGTGCCGTCTCGCGCCTCACCTCTAGACCAACAGGCTCGCCGATCACGCGGCGTTGCCCATACCGCCCTGCGTTTTGCCGCGCGCAATCCGCGGGACGCCGCTCATCGCACATGCGCTCCGCCCCGCTCGCCGCACGCCCCGTCGATCGCCCACCCAGGGATGCATGCCGGTGACGCCGGTCTGCCGGACCGGTCCGCCGAGCGTTGTGCCCCGTCGGCCGGATTAGCGCCGGCACATTTCGTCGCTTGCATGCCGCCGCGCCCGTTTTCCCGATCCGGAGAAATACCCCCGTTTCCCTGCTTTGCTCGACCGATCGCCGATTGACGCGCGCGGGAATAATCGTCGTCACTGGCAAGCGGCAGCCCGCCGCGCCCGCATGGAGGCCCGCGTGGCAGAGGACAGCGATCTCGACCGGACAGAAGCCGCCACCCCGAAACGCCGCGAGAAAGCGCGCGATGAAGGGCAGGTCGCGCGTTCGCGCGAGCTGGCGTCGTTCGCGCTGCTGTCGGCGGGCTTTTACGGCGCGTGGCTGCTCGCGGCGCCGATCGGCGCGCACCTGTGCACGATGCTCACGGCGGCATTCTCGTTCGACCGCGCCCGCGCGTTCGACACCAGCCGCATGCTTGCCGACGCCGGCCGCGCGGGCGCCGAAGGGCTGTACGCGCTCGCGCCGGTGCTCGCGTTGACGGGCATCGCTGCGCTCGCCGCGCCGCTCGCGCTCGGCGGCTGGCTGATATCGACAAAGACCTTCGAGCTGAAGCTCGAACGGCTGAATCCGCTGGCGGGCCTCGGCCGCATTTTTTCGATGCGCGGCCTGATCCAGCTTGGAATGGCGATCGCGAAAACGCTCGTTGTCGGCGTGATCGGCGGTGTCGCGATCTGGCGTGCGAAAGACGATCTGCTCGGTCTCGTGTCGCAGCCGCTCGTGCAGGCGCTGGCCGACGCGCTGCATCTCGTCGCCGTGTGCTGCGGGATGACGGTTGCGGGGATGCTCGTCGTCGCGGGCCTCGATGTGCCGTACCAACTCTGGCAGCACGACAAAAAGTTGCGGATGACGAAGGAAGAGGTGAAGCGCGAGCATCGCGAAAACGAGGGCGATCCGCATGTGAAGGGGCGGATCCGCCAGCAGCAGCGCGCGCTGGCGCGCCGCCGGATGATGGCGAACGTGCCGACGGCCGACGTCGTGGTCACGAACCCGACGCATTTCGCGGTCGCGCTCAAATACACGGATGGCGAGATGCGCGCGCCGAAGGTGGTCGCGAAAGGCGTGAATCTCGTCGCCGCGCGGATTCGCGAGCTGGCGGCCGAGCACCGCGTGCCGCTGCTCGAAGCGCCGCCGCTCGCGCGTGCGCTCTATCACCACGTCGAACTCGAACGCGAGATTCCGGGCGCGCTCTATGCGGCCGTCGCGGAAGTGCTTGCGTGGGTGTATCAACTGAAGCGCTTTCATGCACAAGGCGGCGAGGCGCCCGCGATGCCGGTCGATCTCGACGTGCCCGCCGAACTCGACAAGGGCGCGCGCGTGGCGTCCGAAGACGAGCGCGAGGAGGCCGAAGATGCGCTCGGCGGCGCGGACGGCGATCATGGGCGCGGCATGCGCCGTATGGCCGACGATGAAAGCCGCGCAGGCCGGGAAAACCGCAACCGTCGCGACGGCGACGCCGCAGGCGCGGCATGAGCACGCCGGCCGCTTTCCTCTCGAAGCGCCCGCAGCTACTCGCGGGCGCGAACCTGCGCGCGCTCGCGGGTCCGGTGCTCATCTGCATGATCCTCGCGATGATGATCCTGCCGCTGCCGCCGTTGCTGCTCGATCTGCTGTTCACGTTCAATATCGCGCTGTCGGTGATGGTGCTGCTCGTCAGCATGTACACGATGAAACCGCTCGATTTCGCGGCATTTCCGAGCGTGCTG
This sequence comes from Burkholderia singularis, assembly GCF_900176645.1. Lineage (GTDB taxonomy): Bacteria > Pseudomonadota > Gammaproteobacteria > Burkholderiales > Burkholderiaceae > Burkholderia > Burkholderia singularis. The sequence goes on along the minus strand of NZ_FXAN01000109.1, from coordinate 74,101 downwards.
CTGTTCTCGACGCTGCTCAGGCTGTCGCTGAACGTCGCGTCGACGCGCATCGTGCTGCTCGAGGGTCACACCGGCCCGGACGCGGCCGGCCAGGTGATCGAGGCGTTCGGCCATTTTCTCGTCGGCGGCAACTTCGCGGTCGGCATTGTCGTGTTCGTGATCCTGATGATCATCAACTTCATGGTGATCACGAAGGGCGCGGGGCGGATCGCCGAGGTGTCCGCGCGTTTCACGCTCGACGCGATGCCCGGCAAGCAGATGGCGATCGACGCCGATCTGAATGCCGGCCTCATCAACGAGGAGCAAGCGAAAAAGCGACGTCAGGCGGTGGCGCAGGAGGCGGAGTTCTACGGCTCGATGGACGGCGCGTCGAAGTTCGTGCGCGGCGATGCGATCGCGGGCCTCATCATCATGGCGATCAACGTGATCGGCGGGCTCATCGTCGGAATCGTCCAGCATGACATGAGCTTCGCGGCGGCGGGCAAGAACTACACGCTGCTGACGATCGGCGACGGTCTCGTCGCGCAGATTCCGTCGCTCGTGATCTCGACCGCGGCGGGCGTGATCGTGTCGCGCGTCGCGACCGACCAGGACATCGGCACGCAACTCACGACGCAACTTTTCACCAACCCGCGCGTGCTCGCGATCACCGGCTCGATCATCGTGCTGATGGGGCTGATTCCGAACATGCCGCATGCCGCATTCCTGCTGCTCGGCGGCGGCGCGCTCGCACTCGCGCGGACCATGGCCCGGCGCGAAGCCGCGAAGCGCGCGGCCGGCGCGATCGCCGACGTCGCCCCGCCCGCCGCGCTGCCGGCCGACAGCCACGAAGCGAGCTGGGAGGACGTGACGTTGATCGACCCGCTCGGGCTGGAGGTCGGTTACCGGCTGATTCCGCTCGTCGACAAGCATGACGACGGCGAGCTGCTCAAGCGCATCAAGAGCATCCGCAAGAAGTTCGCTCAGGAAATCGGCTTCTTGCCGCCCGTCATCCATATCCGCGACAACCTCGAACTGCGGCCGAACGCATACCGGATCGCGCTGAAGGGCGTCGAGGTCGGCGTTGGCGAAGCGTATCCGGGGCAGTGGCTCGCGATCAATCCGGGGCAGGTGACGGCCGCGCTGCCCGGCGCGCCGACGCAGGACCCGGCGTTCGGCCTGCCTGCCGTGTGGATCGATACGTCGCTGCGCGAGCAGGCGCAGGTGTACGGCTATACGGTCGTCGACGCGAGCACGGTCGTCGCCACGCACCTGAATCACCTCGTCGTCCAGCACGCGGCCGAGCTGCTTGGCCGGCAGGAAGTGCAGGCGCTCATCGAGCGCACCGGGCGCGACGCGCCGTCGCTCGTCGAGGATCTGGTGCCGAAGACGGTGTCGCTGACGACGTTGCAAAAAGTGCTGCAAAACCTGCTCGACGAAGGCGTGCCGATCCGCGACATGCGCACGATCATCGAGGCATTGTCCGAGCAGGCCGGCCGCCTCACCGATCCCTACGACCTCACCGCCGCGGTACGGCTCGCGCTTGGCCGCGCGATCACGCAGCAATGGTATCCAGGCTCGGGCGAGATGCAGGTGATGGGGCTCGACGCCAATCTCGAGCGCGTGCTGTCGCAGGCGCTCGCGACCGGCCCGAATCCGGGCCTCGAGCCGGGGCTCGCGCACACGCTGCTCGTCGGCACGCAGGACGCGATGCTGCGCCAGCAGAACATGGGGCTGCCGCCCGTGCTGCTGGTCCAGCACGCGCTGCGCGCGATGCTCGCGCGCTTTCTGCGGCGCAGCCTGCCGCAATTGAAGGTGCTGTCCTACGCCGAAGTGCCGGACACGCGCGCGATCAAGGTCATGAACGTCATCGGGAGTAGCGCTTGAACATTCGCAAATTCATTGGTCCGACGAGCCGCGATGCGCTGCGCCTCGTGCGCGAGGCGATGGGCGCCGACGCCGCGGTGTTGTCCAACAAGACGCTCGAAGACGGCCGCGTCGAGATCGTCGCGGTGCCCGCCGACGAACTCGCGGAAATTTCGGCGCGCCGTCCCGCTGGCGACGAGGCACACGGCGGCGCGCAGGCGCAGCAGCAGGCGCGCGTGCGTGCGGAGGGGCCGCGGCCCGTGCAGCCGGCGGGCCCGGCGCTTGCGCCCGGCGCGGCGCCGGCATTGTCGGCGGCGGCGTCGGAAAGCGCCGCGCCGTTTGCGACGCCGGCCTCGGCTGCCGCACTGCCGGGGCTGGGCGTGGCGGCTGCGCCGGCGTCGCGCATCGCGGCGAATTCGAATCCGTATGCGACGGGCGGGCTGCCGGACGTGTTCTCATCGGTGTTCGGCGCGAGCGCCGACCTGTCGGCCGATGCGATGACCGACATCGCCGCAGGAATCGGTGCGCACGCGTTCCCGACGGCCGCTGCGCATGGCGCGACAGGCGACGGCAGCCCCGTCGCGAATGCGCGCTCGGCAGCCGACGACCGATTCGCAGCCGACGACCGATTCGCAGCCGATGGCCGATTGGTTGCCGATGGCCGCGGCGTTGCGGATAGCCGGTCTGCAACCGGCGAGCGGCCTGCTGCCGACGCGCGATTTGCCGTCCGTGGCCGACTGGCCGCCGATGCCCCGCTTGCCAACGACGGCCGAGCCGTCGCCGACACCCCGCCCGCAGCGGCCGCCGCACCCGCCGCCGCGCCGCCCGAACCGGCACCGTGGCTCGTCGAGCACGCGAAGCGGCTGACGCAACAACTGGCCAAGCACGAGAAGCCGTCCAGCACGGGCACAGGCCCGCGCGCGGCGACGGCAGGCGCCGCCGCGTCGCGTGAATCGCTTGCGTCGGCGGGCGAGCCGCCCGTCTGGGCGCGCGACATCGTGCGCAACGTCGCGCGCCGGATGCCGGCCGCGGCCGGCGCGTCCCTGCAGAAATCGAAGCCAGCCGGCCTGCACGAGCCGCACGATACGGCGCTCAGCGTCGCGGATGCGGTGAACGCGCGGCTCGAACGCGTCGTCAACGATACCGTGATGCAGGCGCTCGGTTCGCTGCGCGAGCGAATGGACGAACAGTTCGCGGGCCTTGCATGGAACGAGCGCCAGCGCCGCAGCCCGGTGCACGGCGCGCTGACCAAGCGGCTCATCGCGGCGGGGTTCTCCGCGCAGCTCGCACGCACCGTCGTCGACCATCTGCCGGAAGGCGGCAGCCTCGGCACGCTCGACGCGGCGACCGACTGGGCGCAATCGGTGCTCGCGGCGAACCTGCCGGTGCTCGGCAGCGAGGATGCGCTGATGGAGCGCGGCGGCGTATTCGCGCTGATGGGGCCGACGGGCGTCGGCAAGACGACCACCACCGCGAAGCTCGCCGCGCGTTGCGTGATGCGCTTCGGCGCGAGCAAGGTCGCCCTGCTGACGACCGACAGCTACCGGATCGGCGGCCACGAACAACTTCGGATCTTCGGCCGGATTCTCGGCGTGCCGGTGCATGCGGTGAAGGACGGCGGCGATCTGCAGCTCGCGCTCGCGGAGTTGCGCAACAAGCACATGGTGCTGATCGATACGATCGGCATGAGCCAGCGCGACCGCGCGGTATCCGACCAGATCGCGATGCTGCACGGCGCGGATACGCCGGTGCAGCGCCTGCTGCTGCTCAACGCGACGAGTCACGGCGATACGCTCAACGAAGTCGTTCACGCTTACCGCCGCGCGGCCGGCCGGCCTGATGCCGCCGCGCCGGATCTCGCCGGCTGCATCCTGACGAAGCTCGACGAGGCAAGCAACCTGGGCGGCGCGCTCGACACGGTGATCCGCTACAAGCTGCCGGTGCATTACGTATCGACTGGCCAGAAGGTGCCGGAGAACCTGTATGTCGCGACGAAAAAATTCCTGCTGAAGAGCGCATTCTGCGCACCGCGCGACGATTCGCCGTTCGTGCCCGGCGACGACGACCTGCCGGCGATGTTGAGCGCATTGAGCGCGCGCGCCGGCGCGGAGCCGCATGAGGTCCGCTTTGGATAAGCGGATCGCCGACCAGGCCGAGGGGCTGCGGCGCCTGCTCGCGCAGCGCGGCGCGCGGCTCGTCGTGGTGACGGGCGGGCCGTCTGGCATCGGCTGCACGTCGGCGGTCGCGAACCTTGCCGCGGCGCTCGCCGCGCTCGGCAAGGACGTGCTCGTCGTCGACGAGCGCGCGAACGTCCGCTCGATCGCGGCAACGCTGTGCGGCTCGTGGTTGCGCGACGGCGAGCCGGTGCGGCACGAACTCGGGTTTTCGGTCTGCGCGGCATCGCGGCTGGCGCGCGACGGCTACAGCGGCGCACAGCGCGCTGCGCTCGCCGACGGCGCCGCCGACGTCGTGCTGATCGACGCGCAGCCCGATGCGAACGGCGCGCTGTCGATGCTCGCGCGCGACGCGCATGACGTGATCGTCGTCACGCGCGTATCGGCATCGGCGATCACCGAAGCTTACGCGCGGATGAAGCGGCTGCATTACGCGCACGCATTTGCGCAATTCCGCGTACTGATCAACCACGTGCACAGCACCGCCGACGCGCGGGCCGCCTACGAAAACCTCGCGGGCGTCGCGGGCCGCTATTTGCAGGTGTCGCTCGCGGATGCCGGGTGCGTTGCCGCCGATCCGCTGATCGAGCGCGCCCGTTCGCTTGCGCGCACCGTCGTCGATGCGTTTCCGTCGGCCGCCGCCGCGCGCGACTACCGGCGCATCGCCGCCGATTTGCTGTATTGGCCGATGCGCGCCACACCGGGCGCGGGGCGCGGCCGCACGGGCAATCCGGCGCTCGGGCACGGCGCGGCGCGGGCCGCCTGAACGCCACGAATGCCACGACGAACAGAGGCCACGATGTACAACGCTCAAGGAAAGATTTCCCAAGACGAAGTGCTGACGCAATATGCGCCGCTCGTGCGGCGTCTCGGATTGCAGCTCGTCGCGAAAATGCCGGCGAGCGTGGATCTCGACGACCTGATCCAGGCCGGAATGATCGGCCTGCTCGACGCGGCGGGCCGCTACAAGGAAGATCAGGGCGCGCAGTTCGAAACTTACGCCACGCAGCGCATCCGAGGCGCGATGCTCGACGAGCTGCGCAGCAACGATTGGCTGCCGCGCAGTCTGCGCAAGACGTCGCGCGAGGTCGAGCAGGCGGTGCATCAGGTCGAGCAGCGGCTTGGGCGGGCGGCACACGAAACCGAAATCGCCGCGCACCTGCAGATGCCGCTCGCCGAGTATCAGGCGATGCTGCAGGATCTGCACGGCAGCCAGCTCATCTACTACGAGGATTTCGACCGCTGCGCCGACGACGAACCGTTCCTCGACCGCTATCGTGCCGATCACGCCGATCCGCTCGCCGCGCTGCTCGACGATCATTTGCGCGGCGCGCTCGTCGATGCGATCGACAATCTGCCGGAGCGCGAGAAGCTGCTGATGTCGCTGTACTACGAGCGCGGGCTGAATCTGCGCGAGATCGGCGCGGTGCTGGAGGTCAGCGAGTCGCGCGTGTGCCAGTTGCATAGCCAGGCGGTCGCGCGGCTCAGAGCGAAGCTGCGCGAGCAGGCGTGGGTGGCCGCCGAAGGCTGAGCGGCCGGCCTTCGCGCGCGCTTGCCGCGCGCGGCGGAAAAATCCATCTCGATTTGCTACAATCCTTTCCTGTTTCCGAGGAGCGTTGCGACGGGCACGGCCCGCCAGGCTCGGAAACGGTCAACCAGGCGGTTTGGCATCGTCATTGCCGGCCGCTTACTTGAACGGCGCTCACGTCACAATTTTCTAGAACTTTTTTAGAAAGGAGGGCGTGATGAACGCCGCTGTCATCGATTCCCATTCCGCACAGGATTACGTCGTCGCCGATATCTCGCTTGCCGGCTGGGGCCGCAAGGAGCTGAACATCGCCGAGACCGAAATGCCCGGCCTCGTGCAGATCCGCGACGAATACAAGGCGCAGCAGCCGCTGAAGGGCGCGCGCATCGCCGGCTCGCTGCACATGACGATCCAAACGGGCGTGCTGATCGAAACGCTGAAGGCGCTGGGCGCCGAAGTCCGCTGGGCGTCGTGCAACATTTTCTCGACGCAGGATCACGCGGCCGCCGCGATCGCCGAATCGGGCACGCCGGTGTTCGCGTTCAAGGGCGAATCGCTCGACGAATACTGGGAATTCACGCACCGCATCTTCGAATGGCCGAACGGCGAGTTCGCGAACATGATTCTCGACGACGGTGGCGATGCGACGTTGCTGCTGATCCTCGGCGCGAAGGCCGAAAAGGACCGCTCGGCGATCGCGAAGCCCGCCAACGAGGAGGAAGTCGCGCTCTACAAGGCGATCGCGCGCCATCTCGACATCGACGGCACGTGGTACTCGAAGCGCCTCGCGCACATCAAGGGCGTGACCGAAGAGACCACGACGGGCGTGCACCGCCTGTACCAGATGGAAAAGGACGGCCGTCTGCCGTTCCCGGCGTTCAATGTGAACGACTCGGTGACGAAATCGAAGTTCGACAATCTGTACGGCTGCCGCGAATCGCTCGTCGACGGCATCAAGCGTGCGACCGACGTGATGATCGCGGGCAAGATCGCGCTCGTCGCGGGCTACGGCGACGTCGGCAAGGGCTGCGCGCAGTCGCTGCGCGGCCTGGGCGCCACCGTCTGGGTCACCGAGATCGATCCGATCTGCGCGCTGCAGGCGGCGATGGAAGGCTACCGCGTCGTGACGATGGAATACGCGGCCGACAAGGCCGACATCTTCGTGACGGCGACCGGCAACTATCACGTGATCAACCACGATCACATGAAGGCGATGCGCCATAACGCGATCGTCTGCAACATCGGTCACTTCGATTCGGAAATCGACGTCGCGTCGACCCGTCAGTACCAGTGGGAAAACATCAAGCCGCAGGTCGACCACATCATCTTCCCGGACGGCAAGCGCGTGATCCTGCTGGCTGAAGGCCGACTCGTGAACCTCGGCTGCGCGACGGGCCACCCGTCATTCGTGATGTCGAACTCGTTCACGAACCAGACGCTCGCGCAAATCGAATTGTTCACGCGCGGCGCCGAGTACGAGAACAAGGTGTACGTGTTGCCGAAGCACCTCGACGAGAAGGTCGCGCGCCTGCATCTCGCGCGGATCGGCGCGCAACTCTCGGAGCTGTCCGAAGAACAGGCGGCATATATCGGCGTGCCGAAGGCGGGCCCGTTCAAGCCGGATCACTATCGCTACTGATCCCGCACGGGCGCCGTCCGTACCCGGCGCGCAGGCACCGGGCGGCGAGCCGCCCGGCATGTGCCGCGCATGTCGTTGCGCATGCGTGGCACATGCCGGACGCGCCGCTCGGCGCCCCGCGCGTTTTCCGTCATCGGGGAGCGAACGCGCACGGCCCGATCGCCTTACGCTAGGAGCTTTGTTACATGACCGTTATCCTGACCTGGATCATCAACGCGCTCGCGCTTTTGAGCATCACGTATCTGGTGCCGTCGATCCACATCAAGAGCTTCGGCACGGCGCTCATCGTCGCGGTCGTGCTGGGGCTCATCAATGCGGTCATCCGGCCGCTTCTGATCCTGCTCACGTTGCCGGTGACCGTGCTGACGCTCGGCTTGTTCATCCTCGTCGTGAACGCGCTGTGCTTCTGGTTAGCGGCATCGCTGCTCAAGGGCTTCGAGGTGTCGGGGTTCTGGTCTGCGTTCTTCGGCTCGATCTTGTACAGCATCGTGTCGTGGCTGCTGTCCGCTCTCGTCTTCGGCCAGCGCAGCATCGGCTGACCGTTGGGCTTATCCATCATGAACCCGATCGAACTTTCCTTCGAATTCTTTCCGCCCAAGACAGCGCAAGGCGTCGACAAGCTGCGCACGACATGTGCGCAGCTCGCGCCGCTTGCGCCGAAATTCGTGTCCGTCACGTTCGGCGCCGGCGGCTCGACGCAGCAAGGCACGCTCGACACCGTGCTCGACATGCAGAAGGCGGGGCTCGAAGCCGCGCCGCATCTGTCGTGTATCGGCTCGTCGAAGGACAGCTTGCGCGCGATTCTTGACCAATATCGCTCGCATGGCATTCGCCACATCGTTGCGCTGCGCGGTGACTTGCCGTCGGGCATGGGCGAGGTCGGTGAGCTGCGTTACGCGTCCGAACTCGTCAGTTTCATCCGCGCGGAGCATGGCGACTGGTTTCGGATCGAAGTCGCCGCATATCCGGAATACCACCCGCAGGCCCGCTCGCCGAAGGCCGATCTCGAAAACTTCGTGCGCAAGGTGAAGGCGGGCGCGAACGCGGCGATCACGCAGTATTTCTATAACGCGGACGCCTACTTCCGTTTCGTCGACGATGCGGCGAAGCTCGGCGCCGACGTGCCGATCGTGCCGGGCATCATGCCGATCACGAATTTCTCGCAACTGGTGCGCTTCTCCGAGATGTGCGGCGCGGAAGTGCCGCGCTGGATCGCGCGCCGGCTCGAGAGTTTCGGTGACGATAAGGAATCGATTCGCGCGTTCGGCACCGACGTCGTCGCCGGGTTGTGCCGGCGGCTGGTCGACGCGGGCGTCCCCGGGCTGCATTTCTACACGCTGAACGGCGCGGCGGCGACCAAAGCGGTCTGCGAGCGGCTTGGCTTCTGAGTTTGCGGGGCGGCGGCCACAGCCCCCTGTTGTGCATCCGCAATGACGAGGCGAAACCAGCCGGTTTCGCCTCTTTTTTTACATGTGAGCGGAAGACGGCACGCCGCACGCGCATTGCCGCGCGGCGCGGGCGGGTGCGCGGCCTGCCGCTGCTTACCGCCGTCGCGGCCTTAAGGCTGTGCGCGCGCGAGCGGCGGCCGCTTGTCGAACCAGGGCCGCGCGAGTTCGAGCTGATGCGCCAGCGCGAACAGGCGCGCATCGTCGCCATGCCGCGCGACGAACTGCACGCCGACCGGCAGCCCGCGCGGCGTCCAGTAAAGCGGCACCGACATCGCCGGCTGCCCGGTCAGATTGAAAAGCTCGGTACAACCCGCCCACGCGAACGCCTTTCGTGACGTTTGTACCAGCATCTGCTTCAGCAGCGGCTTCACCGGCAGCATGCCGACCGCTTTCATCTGCGCGGTTTCGACCGGCGTCGGCAACAGCTCGCCGATCTTGACGGGCGGCCCGGCCAGCGTTGCGCACAGAATCACGTCGTAGCGTGAGACGACGCCCGCCACGCGTGCCGTGATCTGCCGCTGCAGTTCGAGCGCGCGCGGCAATTGCTCGCGTGCGAACCGGCGGCCGACCTGAGCCATCGCCCAGGTCGCCGGTTCGAACTCGGCGCGCTTGGGCTTGCGCCCCGTCATCTGCTGCGCGTCGAGTACGGCTGCTTCAGCGAAGGTGGCCCATAGCGTAAGGAATACCTCGCCGATCTGCTCGAAATCGATATTGAACGACGCCGGTTCGACGATATGGCCGAGCGACGCGGCGAGCTTGGCCGCGTCGTCGAGCGCGTCGCGCACGTCGGGGGAGAGCGCGGGGGCAAGCATCGGGTCGGTGATGTAGCCGATCTTGAGCGAGGCGGGCGGCGTGTCGAGCGCATCGAGATAGGGGCCGCCGTACACGGCGGCATCGCCCGACACGGCCCGGCCTGACGCGGCCCGGCCTGACGTCACGTCGAGCAGGAACGCGCTGTCGCGCACGCTGCGCGAAATCGCATGTTCGACGACGAGATTGCCCGGCGTGGCCCGGAGCGCGGCGGCCGGATCGTGCGATGGTTTGAAGCCGAACAGCCCGCAGCATGACGCGGGAATCCGGATCGAGCCGCCGCCGTCGGACGCATGGGCGAGCGGCACGATGCCGGCGGCGACCGCCGCCGCCGCTCCGCCGCTCGAACCGCCCGGCGTGTGATCGAGACTCCACGGATTGCGGCATGCGCCGAAGAGCGCGGATTCGGTGTACGGCACCTGTCCGCACTCGGACGTGTTGGTCTTGCCGAAAATGTTTAACCCGGCGGCCTTCGTGCGGGCGATGAGCGGCGAATCCTCGGTGGGCACGTAATGACGGTAATGCCGGCTGCCCATCGACAGCGGCAGCCCGGCCACCGCGGCGCCGAGATCCTTGACGAGATACGGAACACCGGCGAACGGCCCGAGCAGCGCGCCCTGTGCCGCGCGCTCGCGCGCGGCCGCATAGTCGCTCAGTACGATTGCGTTGAGCGCCGGATTCAACGCGTCGGCGCGGTCGATTGCTGCATCGAGCAGTTCACGTGCGCTGACTTCGCGTCGAGCGACGAGCTGCGCGAGCCCGATTGCGTCATGTGACAGATAGTCGGCCAGCAAGGCGATCCCCCGTGTGGTCGAACGCGGCGAACGGTGCGATCCGACGCCGGGCGCAGGCGCGCGGAATGCATGCTCGCCGATTTCGTGGTGATGGCTTATGGTGATTTCATCGAAGCGACAGATTACAGATGCTCGGCGAGAAAAGTCAGCGTGCGGCCGTGGGCCAATGCCGCGGCGCGCTGATCATACGAAGCGCGCTCGGCGCAGTTGAAGCCGTGCTGCGCGTGCGGATACAGATGAAACTCGGCATTCGCGCGGCCGGTGAACGCGGCTTTGATCTTATCGACGGCCTCGAGCGGGATCGACGTATCGTGGCCCGCGTAGTGAAAGAGAATGGGCTGCGCGATTTTCGCGGCGGCATCGACGTGATTTTGGATGCCGCCGCCGTAATAGGCGACTGCGACGTCGACGTGCTGCTGCGACGCGGCGAGATACGCGAGGCGGCCGCCGAAGCAGTAGCCGATCGCGGCGAGCTTGCCTTCGACCTCGGGCCGTGCGCGCAATGCCGCAGCGGCTGCGCCGACGTCGGCGACGGCTTGCGCGACGTTGGTTTTTTGCAGCAGCTCGATGCCTCGGTCGCGGTCCGCGCCTTCATAGCCCAGCTCGACGCGGGGTTGCGTGCGCCAGAACACGTCGGGGGCGAGCGCGACGTAGCCATCGGCCGCATATTGGTCGGCGACCGACCGGATGTGGCTGTTGACGCCGAAGATTTCCTGGATGATGACGATGGCCGGGCCCTTGCCGCGCCTGGGCAGCGAGAGATAGCCGCCGAACGTATCGTTGCCTGCGGGGATATCGATCCATTGTGACGCCATGCTGAATCTCCTGTGTGTCGACGGGAGTTAGCGCTTTAGCGCTTACTCCCGTCCCATGCCGTGATTGGCTGGAATGGTGCTTCAGCAGCTACTCCAGCCTCACGGCGGTCGACGGGAGTTAGCGCTTTAGCGCTTACTCCCGTCCCATGCCGTGATTGGCTGGAGTGATGCTTCAGCAGCTACCCCAGTCCTACGGCGGTCGACGGGAGTTAACGCTTCAGCGCCAACTCCCATCCCGTGCTCTCCCGCTCTCCCGTCTCCGGCCAGAACCGGCCACGTCCCGCGGGTCGGAAAACGGCGAGCTAGTGTGCCATCAAACTCGCGCCGACGCAGCGCCGCAGCCATCCGTCGCACACTCTGCCTTCTCGCTACGCGATCGAATCGATCTGGATTATTCATTTTCCAGCCGCGTCGCACGCGGGTACAGTCCCCATACCGGCCGATCCCTCTCGTGCGCGGCGTTATCTTGTCGAGGTTCGCGATGATTTCCCGCTTTGATCCTACCCCGTTCGCCGCCCGCTTCGATTTGCGCTTGCCGCTCGTGCAAGCGCCGATGGTCGGCGTGACGACGTCCGCAATGGTTGCGGCCGTCTCGAATGCCGGCGCGCTCGGCAGTCTCGCCGGCGGGTCGTTTTCGCCCGACAAGCTCGCGGCCGAGATCGCGGCAGTGCGTGCGGCGACGAGCCGGCCGTTCGCCGTCAATCTGTTCGTCCTGCCCGATGTGCATCCGGACGAGGCGGCCGTGCGCCGCGCACTCGCCGTGATCGATCCGTTGCGCGCCGCATTCGAACTGCCGCCCGGCGCGCCGCTTGCGCGTTACGCGCCGGATTTTCGCGCGCAGTTCGATGCGCTCGTCGCTGCGCGCGTGCCGGTCGCGAGCTTTACGTTCGGCGCGCTCGATCGTGCCGATGTCGACCGGCTCAAGGCCGCGGGCACTTATGTGATCGGCACGGCCACGCATGTCGCCGAGGGGCTCGCCTGGCGCGATGCGGGCGCGGACGCAATTTGCGCACAAGGCGCGGAGGCGGGCGGCCATCGCGGCACGTTCATCGGCGCGGCCGACGATGCGCTGATCGGCACGATCGCACTCGTGCCGCAACTCGTCGACGCGACCGGATTGCCCGTGCTCGCGGCGGGCGGAATCATGGACGGACGCGGGATGGCGGCCGCGCTTGCGCTCGGTGCACAGGCCGCGCAACTCGGCACTGCTTTTATCACGTGCGCGCAAAGCGCGACGCCGGAAGCATGGAAAGCCCGCATCGCCACGAGCAGCGATACATCGACGACCGTCACGCGCGCGATCACAGGTCGGCATGCGCGCGGGATTCGCAATGCGTTGATCGCGCGGTTGTCGGCGCAACCCGATTCGGTGGCGCCCTATCCGGTGCAAAATGCGCTGACGCAGGAATTGCGGCAGGCGGCCGCACGCGCGGGCGACGGCGAATATCTGTCGCTATGGTCGGGCCAGGGCGCGCCGCTCGGCCGGCGGCGCGGCGCCGAGCAAACGGCCGCTCAGTTGGTCGATGCGCTCGATGCCGAATGGCGGGCGGCGGTTTCGCACGCGCCGGCGCGAGCCGACTGACTGCTCGATTCCGCCCGCCGGGTTCACCCGCGCGGTCGGCGCGGCAAAAATACGCGCCGGCTGCGCGATAGGCGGCGGGCTGCCCGCGAAACGGCCCGGCGCATGGATTAGCCGGTTGCTTGCCTGTCGAAATCACGACATGACGGCCCGGCGGCACGCACAGCCGCCGCGCCGTTCGCGGCTGCTTCAAGTTCGAGCGGCAACGTAAAAGCTCACGCCACGCTTCCGGACGAAAGGCGCGCCGGCCACGGAACGGCAAACGACGGCGTGCCGTCGCCCCGTCAAGCCGCATCAAATCTTTAACCGGCTCAACACCCTAGGCGCGATAAACGCGACAAACGCCGCGCACAGCGCGACGACGGACAGCCCGATCGACAAATTGGCCGCTTGCGTGACCGCGCCGATCACGACCGGGCCGAACAGCAGCCCGAAATAAGCGAGCCCGGCGACATGCGCAAGACCTTCGGCCGCATGAATGCCTTCGACGCGCGCGGCGGCGGCGAACAGCACCGGCATCATGTTCGCGAGGCCGAGCCCCATCAGCGTGAAGCCTACGAGCGCGACGGCCGGATACGGCATCAGCAGTGCGCCGACCATGCCGATGCACGCCAGCGCCGCGCTCGCGCAGATGAGCTGCGGTGCGCCGAAACGGGCGCGCACCGCATCGCCCGCGAAGCGCGCTGCCGCCATTCCGCCCGAAAACGCCGCATAGGCTGCGCTTGCAAGCGCCGGCGACGCGGCGACCACGTCGCGCATATAGACGGTGGCCCAGTCGTACATCGCGCCTTCCGCGATCAGCGCGACGAGCGCAATCGCGCCGAGCATCCACAGCGCGGCAGAGCGCCAGCGGTTCGTGCGCGGGCCGTTGCCGTGCGCGGCGGCATGCGGGACGTGCGGCAACACCGCCGGGCAGGCGACGGCGAGCACGGTCGCGCTGATGAGCGCGGCAAGCGCGAGATGGGCGGCGGGCGCCATGCCGGCGGACAGCAGCGCGCCACCCGCCGCCGCGCCCGCCATCCCGCCCGCGCTGAACATGCCGTGCAACATCGACATGATCGGCTTGTCGAATGCGGTTTCCACGGCGCTCGCCTCGGCGTTCATCGCGACGTCGAGCGTCGCCATCGAAAAGCCGAATAGCGCGAGCACCGCGAGCAGCAGCGCATAAGTCGGCGTGACCAGAATCAGCGCCGCGCATACGCACATCCCGATGCCGCCCGCCAGACACGCGGTGCGGGAGCCGACGCGCGCGATCCAGCGCGCATTGGTCGTCATCGCGACGATCGAGCCGACCGCGACCGCGAGGAGTGCGAACGACAGCAGCGCCGGCGACAGTGCGAATTTGTCGCGGACAGTCGGCACATGCACGCCCCAGGTTGCGTACATCATGCCGGCGACAAAAAAAAGCGCCATGGTCGCGGCACGCGCGCGTTGGCGCGTCGACGCGGGAAGCCCGCGACGAATCGCGCAGGAAGAGGCAAGATCGGGCGACTGGTCTGACACAGAAAACTCGTCGAAGGCAGCGGGATGAACGGGAGGGAAACGGCTCGCAGCTTACGGCGCGCTTCCACGAAGATCAGCGCCGATTCTAACGGAGCGTGTGGTCCGCCGCTTGGCTGACCCGGTTGCGCCACGCGCGCGGGCAAGCGATGCTGAGTTATCGGCTAGTCTCAACGCAAACGCGGCCGCGGGTTCTGATTGGCGTGCCGCGCGTGGCAGCAGATACGTCGAGCCGATCGCGCAACCGGCCGGGCTTGTCGATATTTGCCGGCCGCCGCATCCGGTCATGTTCCCCGGCTCGTTCTTTTTTCTATAAGGGGCTTCCACGTGAATATTCCCGCCGTCCTGCCACTTCATTTACTGCATCGCAATAAATTCGGCACGCTCGCCACGCAGTCTCGCCCGCTCGAAGGCACCGAGGGTGCGAGCTATCCATATCCGAGCGTCATGCCATACGCGCTCGATGCGCACCATCGGCCCATCATGCTGGTGAGCGGGCTTGCCGAACACACGCGCAATTTCATGGCTGATCCGCGCGTGGGGTTTCTCGTCACCGACGGCCTGGGCGCCGCAACCGCCGATGCAACCGAGAGCGACGTACTCGACGCTGAACGCGCGACGCTCGTTGGCCGCATCGAGCCGGTCGGCACCGATGCGCACGTGGCCGCTCGCTACCTGCGCTATCACCCGGACGCCGCGCGCTATCTCGCGCTTGGCGATTTTTCGTTCTGGGCGCTGACGTGCGAGCGGCTGCGCTATATCGGCGGATTTGGTCGGATGGGCTGGCTGGATGCGGCCGCGCTCGATCCGCTCGCGCCTGTCAGTTACGACGACGAGCGCGCATTATGGGACGAATGGGATGAATATGTTGCATCGCAGCAGCAGAGGTCCAAACTCGAACTGCTGGGTGTCGATCGCTATGGTGCGGATTGGCGTTGGCACGGAATCCGGCGGCGCACGCCATTCGATTCGCCGAAAATGGACATTGACGCGCTTGCCGCTGCATTGCGGGAAGCCGCAACTGTTTCACCGGCTTAAAAAAGAACTTACGATTTTGAACGCTTTTGCGACAGGTTTCGTATTTAAACTGAACATGTGAAATCGTACTTTCAAAGCGAAAACCTTTCGTTTGATGAAAACTTCCAAATCGGGAGTACTGTTCGGTTGCGCACTTTGCGAGCTTAAATTATGTGCTGTAATCAACTAATCCGCTTGTAAGACTCTCAATAACTTCGGAACTAGCAGATGCTGGCCAATTCAGACAATCGAATCACAAAATACAACATTTATTTCGATGTCTCAGTATTCACCCAATTCTGTTTTGTGCTAATCTTCGATCCAATTATCCGAGGCATCATTACATTGTGATGGCAAGCCACCAAAGAGTGGTGCCATTTGGTCATATAAAAGGGAATTTATGTCTTCGTACAAGGATCTTCTGGCCCAGCAGGAAAAGCTGGAGAAGCAGATCGAAGAAGCTCGCTCGCGCGAATACGCTGAAGTATTGGGCGATGTGAAACAAAAGATCGCTGATTATGGTTTTACGCTTGCCGAACTCGGCCTTAGCCGTGGTAAAGCCGGAAAAGCAGCGCGTCCCCGGGCTGGCGTCGCGGCAAAATACCGCGATCCTGAAACCGGTGCGACTTGGTCGGGCCGCGGAAAACCGCCGCGCTGGATTGCCGGCAAGAATCGCGAGCAATTCGCGATCTAAACGCCAAGATTCCGGTTGTCGGATCAAAAGGCCACGCCCCCTGGTGGGGAGCGTGGCCTTTTGCGTTTTCAAATTAGTATCAGCTCTTAACAATTGTCACGAAATTGTCATGTTTGATTGTAAATAAAAATGCGTTGCGTTTTTATAAGCGATTGATTTTTATGGTTTTTTTATCGAAGCCTGATCGTTTTCGCGTTGAGCTTGATAGAATTGCGATATCTTTCGCGCATTTGTTAGATCTCATGTCCATATTTTCAAACGACGGGGCCGGCACAGATAAACAGGCCGTTGCGCGTAAGACCACGTTCGTCAGCATTGCGGTCAACGTGATTCTCGCGACGCTGCAGATGGTGATCGGGGTAATTGCGCATTCCCAAGCGCTGGTGGCGGACGGCGTCCATTCGCTGTCCGATCTGGTATCCGATTTCGTCGTGCTGTTCGCGAACCGGCATAGCGGAGTAGCGCCCGATGCCGATCACAATTATGGCCATAGCCGTTACGAAACCGTTGCGTCGTTCTTTCTGGGCGCGATTCTGATAGCGGTCGGCGTGGGCATGCTGTGGCGCGCGGGCGACCGGCTTGTCCGTCTGGAAGACATTCCCCCCGTCCATGCGAGCGCACTGGCTGTCGCGGCCGCCGTGCTCGCGTCCAAAGAGGCGCTGTTCCGCTACATGTTGCGCGAAGCGCAGCGCGTGCGCTCGGCCATGCTGGTGGCGAATGCGTGGCATGCGCGGTCGGATGCGGCTTCGTCGCTCGTCGTCGCGATCGGCATCGTCGGCAGCTTGGCGGGCGCGCGACTGCTCGATCCGATTGCCGCGGCCATCGTCGGCTTCATGGTGGCGCGCATGGGCTGGACGTTCGGCTGGGATGCGCTGCAGGATCTGTCCGATCGCGCGCTCGACGCGGACGCGTCGGCGGAGATTCGCGCGCTGATCACGTCAACGCCGGGCGTTCGCGACGTGCACGAATTGCGCACGCGCAAGATGGGCGATTCGGCGCTCGTCGATGCGCATATCCTTGTCGATCCACTCGTGTCGGTGTCGGAAGGGCATTACATCGCGGAGACTGCGCGTGCGCGTGTGCTTACCGATAAGCGGGTGCTCGACGCGCTGATCCACGTCGATCCGGAGCATGATGTGGCGCGTAGCGCGGCGCTCAAACTGCCGTCTCGCGAACAGATCGAGGGGCAGATCGAGGCGGCGCTGTCGGATGCGGGATTACGCGCGAGCACCATCGATCTGCATTACTTGAGCACCGGGCTCGAGATCGACATTACGCTGGCCGCCGATGCGTGCGCAGAGCCGCGCAGCGACAATGCGGCGGCGCTTCGTCTGGATATCGAAGCGTTGCGGCGGCGTTTCGGCGCGCGGCGCATCGGCGTATCGCGCGCGCTTGCGGCACGCGACCCCGCCGTTTCGGACCGGCCGGCTTGATTATCCGAACGGCATCGGCCAATCGGCAGCTCGGACAGATTGACGAACGGGCTAAGTCAAGATGGGCGCCGATACGGTTTTCCGCAACGAGATCGCAATCGTGCGCGCCGCTGCGCGCCGGTTGCTTCGATTTCGGGAGCGGGCTGCTTCTCGTGCAAATGGGTTCGGCGGATTTTCCGGCGAAGTATTGCAGTGCAGCCATATGGCGATAAAGCCTTCGAGCAAGCGCAAAATCTGGCACAAAGCGGACACAGAAACGCGTGAATCAACCCAACGCGCCAAGCCAGCCGAATCGCTGTTGCGGTATGCCAATGCCGCAATCCATCCCAAAGGCGCCCAATAATCGAAATTAGAGCGGCAATTGCGTATCGAACTTGATCTCGCGCAGCACCACGCTCGTGCGCACTTGGGATACCGCCGGAATCTTGAAGATTCGCTCGTGCAGGAAGATATCGTAGGCCTTGATATCGGGTGCGACGATCTTGAGGATGTAATCGGCCTCACCGGTAGTGCTGTAGCACTCGGTCACTTCGGGGCAGGTGGCGATTTCCCGCTCGAACTGTTCTACACCGCCTTCGTTGTGGCGGGTCAAATGCACGTGTGCAAGCGCGCAAATATGAAGCCCCAGTTTCTCGCGGTCGAGGAGCGCGGTGTAACGCTGGATCACGCCGGACTGCTCCATGTCCTTGATGCGGCGCCAGCACGGCGTGCTGGAAAGTCCAACTTGATCGGAAATTTCCTGCACGGAGCGGCGCGCGTCGAGCTGCAGCAGCCGAAGGATTTTTTGCGAGAAGGTATCGAGTGTCACCTGCGCCTCCAGGGCGGCTGCAACTATTTGTCAATGGTAGAGGCGGGTGAAAGGAAAGGCAATCCGAAGCGGTAAAATTGAGCGATATTTGCTAATTTTTTGGGATGACGACGGAATTTTCCACTAAATCCCCCGATTGAGCGCTCGCTGCGGCAGGCGCTCGCGCGGTGCGCTGCAACACGCGCAGATCGGCAAGCATGTTGCAGAACAGCGCGCCTTGCTCGATTGCGTCGTCGAGCGCGATATGGGTGTGCGGATGCGCATCGAACCAGTGCTTCGGAAAGCGCGGCTTGATCGCTTTCCGGTACGGCAGCCCCGTCAACGCAAACGCGAGTGTCTTGATATCCAGCGCCGACCACGAAAACGGACAGCGCCCCGCGAAACGCATCATGTACCAGAACATGAACGTGAAATCGAAACCTGCGGGCATCGCGACGAATACCGGCTTGCCCGGCAACGCTTCGACCCATTCGACATAGGCTGTGAGCGCCACCTCGGGCGATTGCAGATCTCGCCGGCATGCGGCCCAGGCATCCGGCTGCGTCTTCCACCACGCATCCTGCACCGGATGCGGCGCCGCGCCCGGCAGCAACTCGAGATTCGCGGAGAACGTCGCGATCAGCGTCTTGTCTTCGGTGTACGCGGCCGACGCGAAACTCAGCATCGAATGCGGGCCGGGAATCGGCCCGTCCGCTTCGACATCGGTGCTGACGTAGATTTCCGGGCTGGCGGCCGTGTCGGCGGTCATTGCGCGACTCCGTCGGCGACGAACGGATTCGTGCGGCGCTCGTCGCCGAACGTCGAGACAGGGCCGTGGCCGGGCACGAAGGTCACGTCGTCGCCGAGCGGCCAGAGCTTGTCCCGAATCGAGCGGACCAGGTCGGCATGATTGCCGCGCGGAAAATCGGTGCGGCCGATCGAGCCGGCGAACAGCACGTCGCCGACGATCGCGAGCCGGTGCGCGCGGCTGAAAAATACGACGTGGCCTGGCGTATGGCCAGGGCAGTGGTAGACCTCGAGCGTTTCGTCACCGAACGAGACGGTTGCGCCGTCGTCGAGCCAGCGGTCCGGCTCGAACGACTGGGCAGCTGGAAAGCCGAGACGCTCGCTTTGCATCGGCAGCATGTCGATCCAGAAGCGTTCGTCTTCGTGCGGCCCCTCGATCGGCACGCCGTAATGCGTGGCGATCTGCTTCGCGCCCGCGCAATGGTCGACATGGCCGTGCGTGAGCAAAATCTTCTCGACCTGAACATTTTGCCGCGCGACTTCCTGCTCGATGCGCCCAAGGTCGCCGCCGGGATCGACGATGGCCGCGCGCCCCGTGTTTTCGCAGACGAGCAGCGAGCAGTTCTGCTGGAACGGCGTGACTGGAACGAGCGTGACTTTCATGGGCGGGCGCCGGCTAAAAGTCCCGATTGTACCGGCCGGAAAGCGCGGGTGCAGACGCGCGCCGACTCAATGTCGATTGTTACAGCCATAGCGAGAATCAATGGTCGAAGCGCGCCATTTGTGAGGCCGCAATTTTCATTTATGTATAATGCCGTCCAATACGCGTGGGAAACCACGCCGCCAATAGGCATGCTGGAACTCTATTTGTGGTGTTTTTGCAACGGGTTCCGGAGTGCCGTCCATGCAATTGCCCGCCGATGACCGGCGGTGCATCCAGTACCGATTCGTCGGTGCTCACGTCTTATCCGGCCAGGCGCGGCGCGCCTGCTGCGGCCACGCTGCCGCGACGTCGGGTGAGGCCTATGCCGCCGTTCCTGCGCGTTTGAGTCAACGACGCGCACGAACATGGCCTTAGCCATGTTCGGTTGGCGGCATGTGGGGTCTGGTCAGGCTGCCGGGGACAGGTTGTGCCAGACGTGAAAGCTAATCAGGACGGTTGCGGCAGTACGTGAGCCGCATCCATGCAGATCGTCGCCCGCGTCTTGACGCGGCGAGGATCGGTGTACCCGTCCGGGCCGCGAATATGAACGTAGCAGGCGGCCCGTCAGAACAGGCGACACGTCGATGAAATTTCGATTACCGAAGCAGGTCGGGATGCTGGCCGCATTACTCGCGCTGACAGGTTGCGCGATGCCGCCGAACGCACCGACCGCGGAGCAGACGCAGCCGATGTCCGCAAAGGACGCGCTGCGCACGGCGAGCGCCTCAGGTTCAGCGAAGGACAATACGGATGTGAACGGCATGCCGCTGAGCTTCGATACCGCGCTCGCTTCCCTGCCGCCCGTCGGCTCGCGAGACGCCAAGCGCCAGTCGCTTGCGGACGCGAAGCCGCTCGATGCGGCGGACGCGTCGGGCTTCAGCCAGGTCGGCAAGGCATCGTGGTACGGCAAGGGCGACGGCTTTCACGGCCGGCGCACCGCGAACGGCGAACGCTTCAATATGAACGAACTGACGGCCGCGCATCGCACGCTGCCGCTCGCGTCTTACGTGCGCGTCACCAATCAGGCGAACGGCAAGTCCGTCGTCGTGAAGATCAATGACCGCGGGCCGTTCTCGCGCGGCCGGATACTGGATCTGTCGTATGCGGCGGCGAAGGTGATCGGGCTGGTTCACTCGGGTATCGCGCGCGTGAAGGTTCAAGGGCTGTCGCCGGAAGAGGCCCGCGTGGCACGCGCCGACATGCTGGCGGCGAATTCCGTCAAATAACGGCGAAACGCGCGATTCGCGCGTCGCATCGATTGCCGCCAAGGGCCGCTTCGCGCGGCCCTTGCTCTTTTCCTTCCGAATTCGGCCGACGACGCGCCGCCGTTTACTCGTCCGTCGCTTTTTTCAGCACGAGCGCCCGCGTATAGAGCGCATTGCGCGATGCGCCCGTGAGCGCTGCCGCAAGCTTCGCGGCGCTCTTGAGCGGCAATTCTTCCAGCAGCATGCTGAGCAGCGCGTCGTGCGCGCTTTGATCGTCGTCGCTGTTGCGCTGCGGCGCACCTTCGACGACGAGCGCGAATTCTCCGCGCTGCCGGTTCGCATCGGCGCGCAGCCAGGTTGGCCCTTCGGCCAGCGTGCCTTCGAACAGTTCCTCGTGTAGCTTGGTAAGCTCGCGCGCGATCAGCAGGCGGCGTTCGCCGCCCAGCGCCGCCGCGAGCGCCTCGACCGTCTCGACGATTCGATGCGGCGCTTCGTAGAACACGAGCGCGTAAGGATGGGTTTTCAGTTGCGCCAGCGCCGCGTCGCGCTGCCGGGCTTTCGACGGCAAGAAGCCGGCGAACGTGAACATGCCTGCCCAATCGCCCGCGACGCTCACGGCCGCGGCCGCCGCGCTCGCGCCCGGCAACGGAATCACGCCGAAGCCGGCCGCGCGCGCCGCGTTGACGAGTTTCGCGCCGGGATCGGAGATGCCGGGCGTGCCGGCGTCCGACACGTAGGCGATCCGCTCACCCGCGCGCAGATAGTCGACGAGCTTCAGTGCGGCCGCGCGCTCGTTGTGTTCGTGGATCGCGACGAGCGGCTTCGAGATGCCATAGCGTGCGAGAAGCTGCCCCGTGTTGCGGGTGTCCTCCGCGGCGATCCGGTCGGCAAGCGTCAGCACGTGAAGCGCGCGCAGCGTGATGTCGGCGGCGTTGCCGATCGGCGTCGCGACGATGTACAGCGCGCCCGCCGGGTAATGCTGCGCATGCGCGAGTTCAAGGAGGGAAGTCATGACACGAAAGGCGCCCACGGATGGCGCAAACGGAAGAAGCTCCGCATTGTGCCATGCGCGGGCGCGCCGCCGGCCGGCCGCCGGCGCGGCGGCGAACGCGGAGGCAAAAACGGAAGCAAAAGCAGCGCCGGTGCACGGCCGTGCCCGGATGGCGGCAGTGGGCGCCACGCGTGCGATCGGCGCCGCGTTCGAGACGCGTGCGCAACGCTATCTCGAGCACGCGGGCCTCGTGCTCGTTGCCCGCAACGTGATCGTGCGCGGCGGCGAGATCGATCTCGTGATGCGCGAGCAGGACGGCACGCTCGTATTTGTCGAAGTGCGCGCGCGAACGAGCGGCCGCTACGGCGGTGCGGCAGCCAGCATCGGCGCGCGCAAACGGCAGCGGATCGCGCTTGCGGCGCACGTGTTCTGGGCGAAATCGGGTGGTGCCTGCGCGTGCCGTTTCGATGTCGTTGGCTTCGACGGCGGCCGTCTCGTCTGGCTGCGCGACGCATTCCGGATCGACGACGCGTGACGGTCCACGCGCCACGCCGCCCACGCGGCGAACCGGTCGAATCACCGCCTCAGCCTGTGTCGAGATGTAAGGAGATGCGGCAACCTCCGGGAGAAGGCGCCGGAGTGCGGTAAACTCGCCGCACTCATGATGTTGCGCGAGCGGATCGGATTTCACGCTCGCGCGCGCAATATTCCGACAGGAATCGATGTCAGTCGAACGTATTCAGCAACATATCCGTGATAGCGCCTCGCTCGTCCATGACGCGCTCGACGCGCTGTCGCTACCGATCGCCGCGGCCGTCGACGCGATGTTCATGGCGCTTGCGAACGGCAACAAAATCGTCGCATGTGGCGACGGCCCCTCTGCCGCCGCGGCCGAACGGCTTGCCGCCGCGCTCGTCTACGGCTTCGAGCGCGAGCGGCCCGGTCTTGCCGGCGTTGCGCTTCATACCGATGCAAGCCGCTCGGGCGTTGCCGGCGATGCCGACCAGATCTTCGCGCAACAAGTGCGCGCGCTCGGCCAAACGGGCGACGTGCTGCTCGTGCTCGACCCGCTCGGCGAATCGCCGCGCGTGCTCGCCGCGATCGGCGACGCGCACGAGCGCGAGATGATCGTCGTCGCGTTGACGGGCGGAGGCGGGGGGCGCACCGGCAAGGCGCTCACTGACACCGACATCCAGATCTGCGTGCCGTCCGATCGGGCGATGCGTATCCATGAAGTCCATCTGCTGACCATTCATTGCCTGTGCGACGGCATCGACGCGATGCTGCTGGGCGAAGATTGATTCGAAGGAGAGCCGTAGATGAGTTACAGCCGCGTCAGACAGACGCTAGTCAAAACCACGCTCGCAATCGGTCTCGCGGCTTGCGTCGCGACGACGCTGCAGGGCTGCCTTCTGGCGGTCGGCGCGGCGGCGGGCGGCGGCGCGCTCGTGGCGACCGATCGCCGCACGCTCGGCGCACAGACCGAGGATCGCGAGATTCAAGTGAAGGCGCTGACGCAACTGAACAACGGGCTGCCGGACGGTTCGCATGTGAACGTGACGGTGTTCAACCGCCGCGCACTGTTGACAGGCGAGGTGCCCAACGATACGGCGAAGCAGCGCGCCGAGGAAATCGTGCGCGGGATCAACAACGTGAATGCGATCGTCAACGAACTCGCGGTGGGGCCGGCGAGTTCGCTGTCGGATCGCGCGAACGACTCGTATCTCGAAGGGCGCGTGAAAACCGCGATGATCGCCGAGAAGGGTATTTCCGCGAACGATTACAAGGTGGTGTGCGAGCGCGGCAACATTTATCTGATGGGGCTGGTGACGAGCGACGAGGGTGATCGCGGCGCGGATGTCGCAAGCCGGGTGCCGGGCGTCGAGAAGGTCGTCAAGGTGTTCCAGTACATCAAGCCGGCCGAGGCGCAGGCATTGAAGGCGGCCGCACCGGCGAGCGGCGCATCGGCCGCGTCGGCAGGGGCGGCGGCAACGGACGGCGCGACCGTAGGCGCCGCCGTGCCGGATTCGACGGTGACCGCGACGCCATTGCAAGCGCCCGCGCCGATTTCCAATTCGAGCAGTGTGCATCCCGGGAATCCGAAGGCGGCGAAGCCATGATGGGGATGGCCATGAAACGGCAGACGGCGCGTGCCGCAACAGCGCTCGGACTGCTGGCGCTCGCTTGCATGGTCGCAGGCACACCCGCGCACGCGGATGCAGGCGACGGCGTGAGAGTTGCTCGCAGCAATGCATGCATGGGATGCCACGCAGTGGATCGCAAGCTCGTCGGGCCTTCGTTTATGCAGATTGCTGAGCGCTATAAAAACGATCAGCAGGCGGTGCCGAAACTCGTGAAAAAGGTGAAGGACGGCGGCTCGGGCGTTTGGGGCGCGATTCCGATGCCTGCGCACCCGCGGATGAACGATGCGGATGCGAAGTCGGTTGTTCAGT
Source organism: Burkholderia singularis (assembly GCF_900176645.1). Taxonomy (GTDB): domain Bacteria; phylum Pseudomonadota; class Gammaproteobacteria; order Burkholderiales; family Burkholderiaceae; genus Burkholderia; species Burkholderia singularis. Next base: position 49,939 of record NZ_FXAN01000109.1, on the reverse strand, counting down.
GGGTATTGGCAGGAGCGCCTGCTCCGAAGTAGACAATACCGGAGTAATGGGGGTGGAGTCACAAATTTATTGCTGTGATCCACACTAAATGATGTACAATCGTGGGCTGTTAGTGTGGGGGCGGTAGCTCAGCTGGGAGAGCGTCGCGTTCGCAATGCGAAGGTCGGGAGTTCGATCCTCCTCCGCTCCACCAAGAATTCCAAAGGGTTGCAGGTATATCGCCTGCAACCCTTTTTGTTTGCCGGCATTAAACCAGCTCCAGCCACAGCCTTCGCCAAGCGGTGCAAACCAAATTGTGCCCGAGCAACGTCAGCGCACATCGAATACTTGCCGCTACCCGGACGGTTAACGAATCGACACGGGTACCCGGTATGGCGACTATATTTCTGCGCTCGGTATCTGGGCAATAGACACCAATTGAGCGCCCTCGTCATCCGCCTCTAAGCCATACCCATTCCCGTTGGAATTTGTATTGCGCGCTTGTTACGCGAGAGCGCAGTCGTCCTATTCCTGCCAGAACAGTCGCGAAATACGCGTGAGGCTTTTCCGGTTCGCGAAGGCTCGCCGGATGGTAATCAATGGATGCAATGAATACGCTATGCCGGGCAGGCACGGCGTAATGGCATTGGCGGCGCAAGCCGCCATGGGCCGTCGCACAGGCGAATCCACGCTTTCCGCTCGCGAGTTATTCACAAAACGCTTTGGAAATCCCCTGGATAAATCATTGGCTTATCTGTGGAGCCAATCTTGATAACGCGCGTCCGTGCGCCATGCTCGTCAAAGTTATCCTCAACCCACAGCGAATATTCACGCGCATTCGTTAGGGTTATCGAATCGATTATTCACTGATCGGATTGAAGAAATCACAGTTTTCCACAGGGGCGGCGCGTACTTGTTAACCCTACTATGTATACATATACATCAGGTAAACCCTTTAAGAAGCGCGGGGGCCGCGTCGCTTTCGCCGTGTGCGCACCACGTGCGCTAGCTCAAAATTCCAACGTGTGAACAGCACAGTCGCCGCTCAGCATGGCGAGCAACGGACAGAGCAATCAACGAACTCCGCAGCGTCAATCGTCAGCCCGCACCACCGCCCGCTCAACCACCACCAGACATTCTCCCCTCGCGGTTCGCTCAAGCCGTGCGTCAACCGAATACGCGCGCCTCAACTGATCCGGTTCGAGTGCGTCGGACGGTGGCCCATCCGCAAGCACGCCCTGCGGGCCCAGCAGCAACACCCGGTCACAGAAACGCGACGCGAGATTGAGATCATGCATCGCGATCACAACGATGGCCGACTTTCGCTTTGCGGCATTCCGCATCGCTTCGAGTGCGAGCAATTGCCAACGTAAATCGAGCGCGCTCGTCGGCTCGTCGAGCAGCAGCAGCGGCGTTTGCCGCACTAGCACCTGAGCCAGCCCGACCATCTGACGTTGGCCGCCCGACAAACGATCGAGTGGCTTCATCGCCAACCCATCCAGATGCAATTGCGCAAACACGGCCTGTACGCGCGCGTCGTGTTCGACATTCGACAGCCGGCCGCAAGTCGCGCGCAGCGCGCCGCTCACGGCCTCGTAGACGAGCAGCGTCGATGCCTGCGGCAAGGTCTGCGGCAAGTAACCGACGTGCTTGACGTGATCGCCGTGGGAGCCATGTAGCAAGTCGATCCGGCCGAGCGACACGTTGCCGCGTGCGCTTACGAGCCGCGCAATCGCGCGCAGCAGCGTCGATTTGCCGACCCCGTTTGGCCCGAGCACCGCCAGCATGCAGCCGGGCCGCACCGGCCGCAGCGTGAGCTTGTCGAAAATCCGGCGGCGGCCGAGCGTGACGCTCAAAGCGTCGATGAGCAGTTCAGTCATGACGTTTGCGCCGGCTGATCAACGTCATGAAAAGCGGCACGCCGACGAGTGCGGTGATGATGCCGATCGGCAGCACGATGCCGCTGACGAGCGTCTTGCTGAGGATCGACGCGCCCGCCATCATCAACGCGCCGGCGAGCATGCCGCCGGGCAGGTAATAGCGGTGATCGTCGCCGACGAGCAGGCGTGCGATGTGCGGGCCGACGAGACCGACGAAGCCGATCGTGCCGACGAACGACAGCGCAGTTGCCGACAGGAAGCTGATTCGCACGAGCGTCGTGAGGCGCAGCCGTTCGACTGCGATGCCCATGCTGCGCGCCTGTTCCTCGCCTGCGCGCAGTGCGGTCATCGACCAGACATGGCCGCTTGCCCAGAGCGCGCAGCCGGCGAGTACGACCGCCAGGATCGCGATCTTGCTCCAGCTCGTGTGCGCGAGGCTGCCCATGCTCCAGAACACGATCTGTTCGAGTGCGTTGCTGTCGGCGATGAACTGCAGCAGCCACAGCAGCGCCTCGAAGCTGAACATCAGGCCGATGCCGAACAGCACGACGGTTTCGGTCGTCGCGCCGTGCCGCCATGCGAGCCAGACGATGAGAAGCGTCGCGCCCGTTGCGGTGACGAATGCGCCGAGCGGGACCGCGAGGTTTTCGTTCCACACCGGCCAGTGCCAGTTCGCGAGCACGGCGACCGACGCACCAACGCTCGCGGCGGCGGACAAACCAAGGGTGAACGGGCTTGCGAGCGGGTTGTTCAGCATGGTCTGCATTTCCGCGCCGGCCAGGCCGAGCGCGGCACCGACCAGCACGGCCATCAACGCATAAGGTATCCGCACGCTCCATAGAATCACGCGCTGTTCGAGCGGCAAGCTATCGGGGTTCAGCAGGCCGGCGACGATGTCGGCGGGCGTGAGCGTCGATGGCCCGGTTGCGATGTCGACGATGACGAGCGCCGCGAGCAAGCCGGTCAGCAGCACGAGCGCGACGATGCGGCGCACGATGACGGCGCGGTAGCGCGTTCTGAGCGAAGGCGGGGAAGCAGGCAGCGCACTCATCGGTAAATTCCGGCAGCGAGGGTGGCGACGGCCGTGAAGGCGGCGTGGGCGCGGGCAAGTGCGCACGCCGTGCTGCATCGTGCCGCGGCAGGATAGCCGGGGCGGTCGACGTATTTCCACGGCGTCCGGAATGGGCGGCAATCCTGCGCGACGGCGGCGCGCCAGCCGTGCGGGCCGGCGGCCATATGCATATTGCATATCGATGCAGTCATTTCACGGCGCCTTGGTCGTCCAGTATTCGCCGTCGAGTGCGAGCGGCTGGTAGCGCGCGTACATTTGTTCGAGCGTGTGGCGCGGATCGAGATCGGCGAATAACTCGGGATGCAGCCACTTGGCCATCGCTTGCACCGCGACGACATTGAACGGAGAGTTGTAGAAGTGATGCCAGATCGCATGCGCGCGTCCCTCCTGGACGGCTCGCAGCGGGGCGATCTGAGGCCGCCTCAGCGAACGCTCGAGCGAGCGCCGCGCGGCGTCGGCCGGCACGCCCGCGCCGAGCGCGATGCGCTGGGGCGCACCCGCCAGAGTTTGCATCGAGCCGATCGCGGTGCCGATGTAGACCGTCGGCTGGCGGCTCAGCAGATATTCGGGATTGAGCATGCCGTGTTCGCCGGGCACGAGCCCCTTCGCGATATTGGCGCCGCCCGCGGCGTCGAGCAGGCGTCCCATCATGCCCGTCATCGTATCGCAGCAATCGGTCGCAAGGCCGACACGGCTTTCGAGGAACACGCTCGGTGCAGCGGGGCGGGCGGTGGCGAGGCGCTTCGTGACGAGATCGAGCTGCTGCCGCCATTCGGCGTTGAACGCGGCGGCGCGCTCGGGTGCACCGAATATGCGGCCGAGCACGTCAATGCTGCGTGTGGTGTTGCGCAGCGGATCGTGACGGAAATCGACGAATACGATCGCAACGCCTGCCACTTCAAGCCGCGCGAGCGTTTCCCGGTCGTGCTCGCCGGGGCCATGGCCGCCGCCGAGTGCGAAGATTGCCACTTGGGGCCGCAGCGCGAGCGCGCGCTCGTCGCTGAAGCTGCCTGCCTGCGAGCGGCCGATGCGCGGCACCTCCTGCAGATGCGGGAAGCGGCCGCGCCACTGCGCATAGCTGGCCGGATCGAGCTGCTCGAAGTCGCCCATCATGCCGACGAGCCGGCGGCTCGGATCGCCGTGCTCGACGATCGCGAGCGCGGGCAGCAGGCGTCCTTCGCCAAGCAGCACGCGCTCGACATGAGCAGGCACGCGGACGGTGCGGCCCGCCAAATCGGTGATAGTCTGCTGTGCATGCGCTGGTCGGCTCCACGCGCTGAACGATACGGCCAGGCACGCGGCCAAGCCGACGCAAAGCTGTCGCCAAAATCTGCTTGTGTTTCTCACGCTGTTCCCGATACGATATTAATGATAATTATTCTCATTTAATTCTAACCGGAATGACGCCTTTGCAACCGTGCCCGATGTTTGGCCGGGCAACGGAATGGTTTGCGCGAAAGGCGCCCAGCGCTGCCGAGTCGCAATGCCGACGGAGTGCGATCACCGGACGGGGGTGAAGAAAGTGAATGCACACATACAAGAGCTGCCGGGACATGGCTACCCTGGGCATGCGGCGCACGTGGCGAAGGTTCGCGAAGTGCGGCCGGGCCTGCGTATCCACGCCGACGATGCGATCGACGAATTCGACGCGATCATGTCCGGGCAGTGCGCACCGGGGTTGTATCTGGTGCTGCTGCTCGAAGGAGCGCTCGACGTGTCGTATGGCGACCGGCGCATCGTGCTGACAACCGCCCGCCGGCGCGACCTGCGGCCGCCGGCGGGCCGTGTGCCCGGCTGCGAGATGCAGGCGTTTCTCGTCAATGCGCTGGAGCCGGAGACGTTCCGGCGGCGCGTCTGCAAGGGCGCCTATGCCCGCCGCTTGAGCCTTGGCGTATCCGGCGAATGGTTGCGGCATGTGCAGGCCGCGAGCCTGGCGGCCATGCCGCAGCGGCTCGACTCGCTGCTGTCCGCGCATCTGTCGGTGCGCTTCTGGCAGCCGACGCCGCGCGCGATCGCGCTCGCCGAGCAGATCGTGCGCCCGCCCGCGTATCAGCCGTTGCTGGAGGCGATCTATCTGGAAAGCCGGGTGCTCGATTTGCTTGCCGAGGCGCTCGCGCCGCTGCAGGCCGATCCGGATGAGCCGGGGGGCGGTGCGGCGCCGGAGGCTGCGCTGCTCGATTCGAGAGGCTATCGCCGGATGGCTGACCTGCGCGCATTTCTCGGCAGCGGCCACGCGCACCATCTGTCGCTCGACGATATCGCGCGTCATGCCGGGATGAACGCGAACGCGATGCAGCGCCAGTTCCGGGCGGTCTACGGCACGACGATCTTCGACTTCCTGCGCGAAAGCCGTTTGCAGCGGGCGCGCGTCGCGCTCGAGCGTGATGCGGTCAGCGTCAAGCAGGCGGCGGCGCTTGCCGGCTATACGAGCGCGGCGAATTTCGCGACTGCGTACAAGCGCCGCTTCGGCGTAACGCCGAAGCTCGCACGGCGCAGTTGCCAGCACTGACGCGGCGTTCCGGGCCGGCATGGTGCGTGGCGCGTGCGGCGCGCACGGCGCAAACAACTTCGTATCTTTCACAAATCTATCGGCAGCTTTCATTCTCGATAATGGAAATGAGAATCAATTCTATTTATCGATCGAGTAGCTGTCATGTCGAGTCATTTTTCAGACTTTGTGCTGAAGCCGGCCGTGGTCGCCGGTCTGTCTATGGTGGGGGCGTCGGCCGGATGGGCGCAGCAGGCGCCGGCGAGTGCGCCGGTTGAAAGCGGCGTCGCGCTCAAGACGATCGTCGTCACCGCCAGCCAGCGCGAGCAGGCCATCAAGGACGCGCCCGCGAGCATCTCGGTGATCACGCGCGAGGACATCGCGGCGAAGCCCTATACGTCGGTGGCCGAGATCGTCAGCAAGGTCGAGGGGGTGAGCGTCGTCGGCTCGTCGCCGGACGACATGGATATTTCCATTCGAGGCATGCCCGGCGAGTACACGTTGATCCTCGTCGACGGCCGGCGCCAGAGCACGCGCGAGACGATGAATCGCGGCACCGGCGGCGTGCAAGGCAATCTGCTGCCGCCGCTGTCCGCGATCGAGCGCATCGAGGTGGTGCGCGGGCCGATGTCGTCGCTGTACGGCGCGGATGCGATGGGCGGGGTGATCAACGTCATCACGCGCAAGGTGCCCAAGCGTTGGGGCGGCACGGTCACCGCGGGCAGCGTGTTCCAGTTGGAATCGAACCAGGGGGACACGCAGAGCGCGGATTTCTGGATCGGCGGCCCGCTGAAAAACGATGTGCTCGGCTTGCAGGTATCGGGCCGCGCGCTGCATCGCGGCGAGGATCGGATCTATTTCCCGCTAAGCCGCGCGGATGGCGCAAGCGGGCAACGCATCGCGAACTTCGACGTGAAGCTGAACGCGAAACCCGCGAGCAACCAGGATATCTCGCTGAACGTCGGGCGCGAGCAACTGAGCTACCTCAGCACGCCGGGCAAGAGCACCGCGCCGGTGTCTGCCGGCGATGTGGCGTCGACGGTCGTCGAGACGCGCCACGTGCGCGACTACTGGGGGATCACGCACAACGGGCGCTGGGGATTCGGCAATTCGACGCTGTCGTTGTACGGCGAGCGCGGTACGCAGTCGCAATGGACGGCGCTGGCGCCGTCGGCCGTGAAGCCGACGCTTACCGATACCGTGCTCGAAGGCAAGGTCGAGGTGCCATGGTGGGGTGAGCGCAACATCCTGACGGCGGGCGCGCAGCATATTTGGTCGCGGCTGTCCGGCGCGGGGCGTCAGGACGCGGTGCCGAAAGGCTATGGCGTCAATTCGGATAGCGTGAGCCGCAATGCATGGGCGATTTTCGCCGAAAACGATTACTTCTTCAATTCCCGCTTCACGCTGACGACGGGCGTGCGGCTCGACCACGACGAGCGTTACGGCAGCCACGTGAGCCCGCGCGCATACGGCGTCTACAAGCTGAGCCCGGCGCTCACGTTGCGCGGCGGCGTGTCCGCCGGCTTCAAGCCGCCCACGCTGCGCCAGAGCACGGCCGGCTATTGCATGACATCGGGCGGCGCGGCCGGGGCGGTGCCGGGCACGCTTTGCGGCAATCCGGGCCTGAAGCCGGAAACGAGTCTGACCGAAGAACTCGGCATTCGTTACGACCGCGGCGAAAGCCACGCGAGCATCACGCTGTTCAACAATCTGTTCAAGAACAAGGTCGCGAGCTACGACACGGGCGTGGCCGATCCGCGTTCGCCGGGCCGCAACATCTATACGTACGACAACGTCGAGCGCGTGAAGCTGTACGGCGTCGAACTGGGCGCGGGCGCGAGAGTGGCGAAGCAGTTGAAGATTTCCGGCGCATATACGTTTACGCAATCGCGCCGTGAAGGCAGCGGCGAAAAGGCGTTCGACGGCAGCTCGCTCAACGGCTTTCCGCTCGACAAGACGCCGAAGCACATGTTCAACGTGCAGGTCGACTGGACGCCCGCGCCGCGTCTCGATCTGTACGCGAACGTCAATTACACCGGTTCGCAATATTGGGCCGCGTTCCGTAACGGTGCGCGCGGCGTGCGCGAACGGCCGTCGACGACGACCTTCGACATCGGCGGCCGTTACCGGATCGACAAGCATTTTTCGGTCAATTTCGCGCTGTTGAACCTGACCAACAAAATGGTGCCGGTTGACGATCGCGCGCGGGCAAACGGTTTGTCCGGCAATTGGCTGTTCGACCAGGGCCGCCGGGTAGCGGTGAGCCTGACGGCCGAAATGTAACGCAAGCGCGCCGTCGCGCACGGTGCGTCGATTCAGACGGATCGAATCTGGAGGTCACACTTGAGCACGCTTTCCAATCCGGAATTTTATTCAGATATCCAAAATATAGCGGACGCATACCGCACAGCTACACCGTTTCTCTTCGCCACGCCACGCTACACGCTGATCGCGCAGGATATCGTCGAAGCCGTGCCGCATTCGGGCGAGCCGCTCGGCGCGCGGGTGCGGCGCGCGCTGTCGCACGCCCGCGAGCAGGGGCGCGGCGGCGCGGCTGTGGTGGGCGCGGTGCCGTTCGATGTCGAACGCCCTGCCGCGCTGCGCGTGGTCGGTTCGATGTCGCGCGGCAATCCGTTGACGGGCGTGCGCGCGTCACTGCCCGCTCACGATCGTTACGTGACGCGCGCGGTGCCGCCGGGGGCCGAGTATGCATCGGCGGTGGCGCAGGCGGTGGCGGACATCCGCGCCGGCCGGCTCGACAAGGTCGTGCTCGCCCGCACGCTGGAGCTGACGGGCGAGCATCCGGTGGATGTGGGCGCGCTCGTCGAGCGGCTCGCCGCGTGCAACCCGCACGGCTATACGTTTTCGGTGGACCTGGGCGATGCGCGAACGCTGGTTGGTGCGAGCCCCGAGTTGCTCGTCAGCCGCTTCGGCGGCGTGTTGCGGGCGAATCCGCTTGCCGGATCGGCGCCGCGCAGCAACGATCCCGTGGAAGACCGTCGGCGTGCGGACGCGTTGCTCGAATCGACGAAGGATCTCGACGAACATCGCGTCGTGGTCGACGCGGTGAAGGAGAGTCTCGCGCCGTTTTGCAAGCAGCTTGCCGTGCCTGCGCGTCCGTCGCTCGTTCATACGCGCACGATGTGGCATTTGTCGACCGAAGTGGTCGGTGAAACCGATGCCGATGCGCTGACGCTCGCGCTCGCGCTTCATCCGACGCCGGCCGTTTGCGGCTATCCGCGCAGTGGCGCGCGCGAAGCGATTTTGCGCGCCGAGCCATTCGATCGCAGCTTCTATACGGGGATGCTCGGCTGGGTCGATACGCGCGGCGACGGCGAGTGGGTCGTCACGCTGCGATGCGCGGAGACGCATGGCGAAACGCTGCGGCTCTTTGCCGGTGCGGGCATCGTCGGCGATTCGAGTCCTGACGCCGAGCTGGCGGAAACGGCGGCGAAATTCCGCACGATGCTCGATGCGATCGGCGTCGATCGCGCGGTGGCGATCGATTCGACCATGGAGGTTCCAGCATGACGCTCGCGCATTGGACGCCGTGGCCGGATGAGGTCGCTGCCGAATACCGGCGCAAGGGGTATTGGCAGGGGCAATCGTTCGCGCAACTGCTCGATGAGCTGGCGAGCCGTCACAGCGGGCGCATCGCGCTCGTCGACGCAACGGCGCGCTGGTCGTATCGGCGGCTAGCCGACGAAGCCACGCGCGTCGCACGCGGTTTCACCGCGCTGGGTATTCGTCCGCATGATCGCGTGGTCGTTCAATTGCCGAACCGCGTGGAGTTTTTCGCGGTCGTGTTTGCATTGTTCCGGCTCGGTGCGCTGCCCGTGTTTGCACTGCCCGCGCATCGCAAGCAGGAGATCGGCCATTTCTGCCGGCACGCGAAAGCGGTCGCGTACATCGCGGCGGATCAGCACGGCGGCTTCGACTACCGCGCGCTCGCGAGTGAAGTGCGAGCGGATTCGCCGACGCTCGAGCACGTGCTGATCGTCGGCGATGCGGGCGAACATCTGTCGCTCGCCGGGCTGCCCGACGGCGACGCGATCACGCTGCCCGTCGCGCCCGCCGCGCACGAACCGGCGTTCCTGCAATTGTCGGGCGGCAGCACCGGCACGCCGAAGCTGATTCCGCGCACCCATGACGATTATCTATACAGCATTCGCGAGAGCGCGCGCATTTGCGGGCTCGATGAATCCAGCGTCTACCTGTGCGTGTTGCCGGCCGCGCACAACTACGCGCTCAGTTCGCCCGGCACGCTCGGCGTGCTGTATGCGGGCGGCACGGTCGTATTGTGCGACAGCGGCAGCCCCGATCAGGCGTTTGCGCTGATCGAGCGCGAGCGCGTGACGATCGCCGCGCTCGTGCCGTCGCTTGTGCCGGTGTGGCTGAGCGCCGCGCCGAAGCGGCGCGCGGCGCTCGCCAGTCTGCGCGTCGTGCAGGTCGGCGGCGCGCGTTTCGACGTGACGCTGGCGCGGCGCATCGAGCCGGAACTCGGCGCGAAACTGCAGCAAGTGTTCGGGATGGCTGAAGGACTCGTCAACTACACGCGCCTCGACGATGCGGACGAAGTCGTCTTGCATACGCAGGGGCGGCCGATTTCGCCGGACGACGAAATCCGCATCGTCGACGACGACGACCGCCCCGTCGCGCCAGGCGAAGTCGGGCATCTATTGACGCGTGGGCCCTACACGATACGCGGCTATTACGACGCGGATGCGCATAACGCGCGCGCATTCACGGCGGACGGCTTCTATCGGACGGGCGATCGCGTGCGCATGACAGCCACGGGTTATCTCGTCGTCGAGGGACGCGCGAAGGATCAGATCAATCGCGGCGGCGAGAAAATCGCGGCCGAGGAAATCGAGCATTGGCTGATTGCGCATCCCGGTGTCGTGGATGCCGCGCTCGTCGCGATGCCCGATCCGTATCTCGGCGAGAAGAGCTGTGCATATGTGATTCGCGCCGATCAGACGCTGCGCGCGGCGGATTTGTTGCGTTTCCTGCGCGAGCAGGGAGTCGCCGGGTACAAGGTTCCCGATCGCGTCCAATTCGTCGACGCGTTTCCGAAAACGCCCGTCGGCAAGACCGACAAGAAGGCGTTGCGTGCCGATATCGCGAATCGCGTGGCTCCTGCCGTCGCGATGGACGGCTGAGCGGCACGCGTTTTTCACGACTTCACGACTCCAATAATTTTTCGATAATCGATATGGCCATTCCGAAAATTTCTTCCTATCCGCTGCCCGAGGAGATTCCCGACAGTCGCGTGACGTGGCGTTTCGACGCGTCGCGAGCGGCGCTGCTCGTGCACGACATGCAGGATTACTTCGTCGATTTCTACGATCGCGATGCCGCGCCGATTCCGGATCTGATCGCGAACGCGCGGCGATTGATCGATCTCGCGCACGCCAGCGGCATGCCGGTGTACTACACCGCGCAATCGCCGCGGCAAACGGCCGCCGAACGCGGGCTGTTGACCGACATGTGGGGGCCGGGGCTGACCGCGCGGCCCGAGCACGCGTCGATTTGCGACGCGCTCGCACCGCTGCCGGGCGATATCGTGCTCGACAAGTGGCGATACAGCGCGTTTCAACGTTCGGATTTCGAAACGATGCTGCGCAATGCGCAACGCGATCAACTCGTGATTTGCGGTGTCTATGCGCATATCGGCTGCTTGATGACGGCCAGCGAGGCGTTCATGAAAGACATTCAGCCGTTTTTCGTGGCCGATGCGCTTGCCGATTTCTCCGCGCATGAGCACAAGATGGCGCTCGATTACGTCGCACAACGCTGCGGACGGGTCGTGCGCACGCACGAGCTTGCCGGTGCGGTACGGGCCAGGCCGCAAGCGCCGGCATCGATGGCGGAGGGCGCGCCGATATCGCTGGCGGCCGTCGCCGAGCAAGTCTCGCGCATATTGCAGCTCGATGCGCCGGATTTGCAGCCGCACGACAACCTGCTGGATCACGGGCTCGATTCCGTGCGGATCATGATGCTTGCCGACGCGTGGCGGCAGGCTGGGCATGACGTGTCGTTCGTGCAGCTCGCGCAAGCGCCGACGCTCGCCGCCTGGACCGCGCTGCTGGAACGCACGGCCGGGGTGCTCGCATGATGGACAAAACCGCCATGCAGACACCGAATTCCTTGCCCGCGTCGGACACGCCGCTCGTCAGCACGGCCGAGGTCGCGCTACCGCAGGCCGAACGCGTGCTGTTCAAGATGTGCAAGCACTACGCGATCAAGGTGCCGGTGTCATTCGACGAGCATCGCGCCACGATCGATTTTCCCGTCGGCAAGTGTTACGTGATCCGCACCGACGACGTTCTGAGCATCCGCTGTGAAGCCGATTCGGCCGACAAGCTCGAGCGGGTTCAATACGTGATGGACGAGCACCTAGCGCTGATGGCGCGCAACACGCAATTGACCGTCGACTGGCGGCGCGCTTGACGCACTGCGCGCCCGGCTTTTCCTTGGCATCGCCAATTATTTCGCCAACACGCCACATGCAGCAAACGAGTGAACGGATTCATGCGACGGCCGCGCAATACGGCATTTGGATCGCGCAACAAGTCGACCCGGAAGGCGCGAACTATCTGACGGGCGAGGCGATCGAGTTAAACGGCGCGCTTGACGTCGGCGCGCTGCAAGCCAGCGTGACCGACGTGCTCGACCATGCGGATACGCTGCACATGCGCTTCGAATGGGACGGCGGCGCGCCTAGCACGCAACGCACCTTATGGCAGCGCCGTGTTGCCGCGGATGCGTCGCTGCCGACCGTCGATTTCAGCGCGCACGGCAATCCCGAACAGGCTGCGCGTGCGTGGATGCATGCATCGCTGTCGGCCCGCTGCGACGTGACGTCCGATGCGCTGTATCGGACCGCGCTGCTGCGGTTGTCGCCACTGCGCCACTGGTGGTATTTGCAGGTTCATCACATCGCGCTCGACGGATTCGGTTACGGTCTGCTACAGCAGGCTGTCGCCGCGCGCTACAACGCGCGTGTCGGCGGCGCGCCGCTGCCTGCGCTGCCGACATGGCGCATCGAGCCGGCGGTCGACGCGGACGCCACATACCGCGAGACAGGCAGATTCGAGCGGGATCGCGCGTTTTGGCGAGAGCATTTGCGCGGCTTACCCGCACCTGCGCAGATCGCGCCGCAACAGCGCTCGGGCGATATGCCGCGGCGGCGCACGCTGACATTCGAGCCGGCGCGTGCCGATGCGCTGACGGCCGCGGCCGCACGCGCCGGCTCGGACTGGAGCGCATGGATGCTCACCGCGATCGGTCTGTGGCTGGCCAAGCAAGCGGGCCGGCGCGACCTAACGTTCGGCATGCCGGTGATGAACCGGCTGGGCACCCCCGTTCTCGATGTGCCGTGCATGGCGATGAACCTCGTGCCGTTCGCGGTACACGTTCGCACCGATGCGTCACCGCATACCCTCGTGGCCGAGACTGCCGGTCAATTGCGCGCGATCCGGCCGCATTTGCATTATCGCTATAGCTGGATTTGCGGCGATCTCGGTTTGCTCGAACACGACAAGCCCGTGTTTAACCAGGTGGTAAATCTGAGGCCGTTCGATCGGCGCATCACGTTCACCGGCTTGACGAGCGATGTGCATCCCGTCAGCGCCGGGCCGGTGAAAGATCTGAACGTGACGTTCGTCGTGCGTGATCGCGCATGGCGCGTGACGCTCGAAGCGAATCCCAATGCGTATGACGATGCGCGTTTATCGGCACTCTCGCACAATTTGTCCGGCTGGCTGGCCGCATTCGCCGCGCATGAGCCGGATAGGCCGCTCGAGCCGCTATTGGACGATCTGCCGCCGCTGTCGGTCTGCCGAGGCGAGCCGCTGCGCGAGCCCGTGATCGACGTGCTCGCGCTTGTGCGGCAGGCGGCGGCGCGCGTACCGGACAGCATCGCGATCGAAGCCGGCGACGTGCGGCTCGATTATCGCGCGTTGATCGCGCGCGTCGATGCGCTCGCGCAAACGCTGACCCAACGCGGCGCGGCCGCGCACAGCCGGATTGCGATTATGGTGGGGCGCTCGGCGGATGCGATCGTGTCGATGCTGGCCGCATTGCAAGTCGGCGCGGCATTCGTGCCGCTGGATCCCGGCGGCCCCGCGCAGCGGACAGCGGACATGCTTGCGGATGCTGCGCCCGATCTCGTGCTAACGCGCACGCAGTGGCGAGGCGTGACGGGCGCGCTGCCGGTCGTCGATCTCGACGCGATCGATTTGGCTGGCGCGGCGCTCGGCACCGTGGCGGACAAGGTGTCGAGCCGCGTCGATTCGATGGCCGCGCCGCGCGTCGGCGCGACTCCAAGCACGGCCGCGAATGCCGCAACGAGCGTCGCCTCGATCAGCGAAGCGGACGTCGAGCTGGACGCTGCGTCGCGTATCGTTACGGATAGCGAAACGAATGCCGAGCCGTGCGCCCGACAACCCGCGTATCTGCTCTACACGTCGGGCTCGACCGGCAAGCCGAACGGCGTGCTGGTCGGCCGTCGCGCGCTCGCGCAGTTCGTTGCGAGTACGCGCGCGTTGTACGGCATCGGGCCGTCCGACCGCGTGCTGCAGTTCGCGCCGCTGCATTTCGACGCGAGCATCGAGGAAATCTTCTCCGCGCTATGCAATGGCGCGACACTTGTCTTGCGCAACGATGCGATGCTCGATTCGGTCGCGACCTTCGCCATCGCGATCGAGCGTCTGCGCATTACGGTGCTCGATCTGCCGACCGCATACTGGCACGTGCTCGCCCATGCGCTCGACGCCGATGCCGCGCGGCGGCTTGGCGGCGTGCGGCTCGTGATCATCGGCGGCGAGGCGGCGCTGCCCGAGCGGATCGCGCGTTGGCGCGCGCTGCTGCCGCAGCACGTGCTGCTCAACACTTACGGGCCAACCGAAGCGACGGTCATCGCGACCACGGCGCGCGTCGGCGGCCCGCACGCCGTTTGGCGTGACGGCGATGCGGTGCCGATCGGCCTGCCGCGCCCGGGTGTGGACGCGCGGCTCGTCGACGAGCGGCTTTATCCGGTTGCAGTGGGCCAAACCGGCGAGCTTGTGCTCGTCGGCGACGCACTCGCGCTCGAGTATCTGCACGATCCCGAACTGAGCGCCGCGCGCTTCGTCATGCTGCCCGACACTGGCGAGCGCGCATATCGGACCGGGGATCTCGCCCGGCTGCACGACGGGCAATTGCGGTTTCTCGGGCGCATCGATCACCAAGTGAAGATCAGCGGCTTGCGCATCGAGCCACTCGAAATCGAAAACCTGCTGCTGAGGATGCCGAACGTGCGCGAGGCGGCGATCGTGCCGGTATCGCGCGGCGACGGAATTTGCACGTTGAGCGCGTTTGTCGCGGGCGAGCCTGCCGTGGCTGCGCTGCGCGCGTTCCTTGCGCGCTCGCTGCCCGCACCGGCGATTCCCGATGCGTGGCACGTGCTCGACGCACTGCCGCGCAACCCGAACGGCAAAACCGACCGCAAGGCGCTGCTGGCGCATGCAACCGCGCAACGCACGGACAGCACCGACGCCGACGCGGATGCGAGCGGGCTGGAGCGCCAAGTCAAGCGCGCGTTTTTGCACGTGCTGGGCGATGTTCCGCTCACGGGCGCATCGAATTTCTTCGATCTGGGCGGCAAATCGCTGCAAGCGATCCAGGCGGCCGCGCACCTTGCGGCCGAATTGCGGCGCGACGTGCCGGTTTCGATGCTGTTTCGCCATGCGAGCGTGCGCGCGCTCGCGCAGGCGCTGAGCGTGCCGCTTGCGTACCACCGCCCGCATGCCACACCGGATGCGTTCGCGCCGACGCTGACGATCCAGACCGGCGACGCGGGCCGGCCGGCGCTGATTTGTTTCCATCCGGCCGACGGCATTGCGTGGGGCTATCTACGCATTGCGCGGCATGTGCCGCAGACCACCGTGTATGGCTTGCAGATGTCGGTCGGCGAAACGCGCAGTGCTTCCGATTTCGACGCGCTGGCCGAGTGCTACGCGGCGCGCGTGCGCGCGTTGCAGCCGCAGGGGCCGTATTACCTGCTCGGCTGGTCGCTCGGCGGCGCACTTGCGCATGGTGTCGCGGCGAAGCTGGCGCGCGACCGGCACTCGATCGGCCTGCTTGCGCTGATGGACAGCTATCCCGCGTCGGCGTGGCGCGCCTACCCGATGCCGGCATTGCGCGACGTATTGCAGATCTTGCTGAGCGCCGACGGCGATTTCGATACCGGCGGCGCGGCCGCCGATGCGCTGCGCGAGCGGTTGCTGCGCGCGAACGGCGCATTTGCCTCGCTCGGCCCGGCGGGCTTGGACGCGTTCGCCGCACAGGCGCTGCGGCAGATGCAGATGTTCCGCTCAAGCGATACGCCGCGCTACGACGGCGACGTGCTGTTGTTTCGCGCCGCCCGCCATCCCGCGCATGCGCCCCGTGCCGACGCGTGGTCCGCGCATCTGCGCCCGGGCGCGCTGCAATGCCGCGTGCTCGCATGCTCGCACGAAGGCATGTCCGATCCCGCGCCGATGGCCGAGATCGGCGCGGTGCTCGCCGAGCGTCTCGGATAGCGCTGGCGCGCGAAACCGGCGCCTGCGCGTCTTCGACGCTTTTCCACGATTCTCCGGCATTCACGATATTCAGGAGCTTGATCCGATGAGTGGCACCTTCCCCGAATTTCCCGGCACGGTCGCGGTGGTGAGCGGTGCCGCGCAGGGTATCGGCGCGGCCGTTGCGCGCGCGCTTGCCGCGCGCGGCGTGAGCGTCGCGGCGCTCGACGTGCGCGCTGATGCGCTCGCGCAGTTGGCCGCCGACGCCGGATCGGCCGGCGCGCGCATCCATCCGTTTGCCGTCGACGTCGCGAACGCCGACGCCGTGCGCGCCGCCGTCGAGCGCATCGATGCGACGCTCGGCCCGATCGGCATGTTGGCCAATGTCGCGGGCATCTTGCGCGTGGCCGACGCGAGCACGCTGAGCGATGACGATTGGGCGCACAGCTTCGCCGTCAACACGAGCGGCGTCTTTTATCTGTCGCGCGCGGTCGCGCAGCGGATGATCCCGTTGCGCGCGGGCAGCATCGTCACGGTCGGCTCGAATGCGGCGCTCGTGCCGCGAATGCGGATGGCGGCATATGCGGCGTCGAAGGCGGCCGCGCATCAATTCACGAAATGCCTAGGCCTCGAGCTTGCCGAATACGGGATTCGCTGCAACATCGTCGCGCCCGGCTCGACCGACACGCAGATGCAGCGCCAGCTTTGGACCGATGCGCGCAGCGCCGACGCCGTGATCGACGGCTCGCTGCCGGCGTTTCGCACCGGCATTCCGTTACGCCGGATCGCCGATCCGGACGATGTCGCGGCCGCCGTGCTGTTCCTGCTGTCGAACGCATCGCGGCATGTGGCGCTGCATAGCTTCACGGTCGACGGCGGCGCGACGCTCGGCGCATGACACGGCTGGCGCGCGCCGCAGCGTCGGCGCGCCGGCCTCTTCGTTTTCTTCTCGATATCCGGTTATGAAAAACATCATCCTGTACTCGAACGGCGGGGCGGCCGGGGAGCCCGCGCGCGGCGCGCGGCAGCGCGTTCGCATGCCGTTGCCCGCGCCTGCCGCGTTGCGCCGGCGCTATCCGCTCACGGCGGCGATGCGCTCGAGCGTCGACGCTGGCCGGCGGCAATTGCAGGCGATTCTCGAGCGACGCGATCCGCGCTGGATCGCGATCGTCGGGCCGTGTTCGATTCACGATCCGCAGGCCGCGCTCGATTACGCGCTGCGCCTGGCCCGCCTGGCGCCGGCGGTGCGCGATGTGTTCTGCATCGTGATGCGCGTGTATTTCGAGAAGCCGCGCACGACGCTCGGCTGGAAAGGGCTCATCAACGATCCGCGCCTGGACGGCAGCCATCGGATCGACGAAGGGATTGCGACCGCGCGCCGGCTGCTCACCGAAGTCAGCGCGCTCGGGCTGCCGGCCGCGGTCGAGGCACTCGATCTCGTCACGCCGCATTATCTGAGCGATCTGGTGAGCTGGACCGCGATCGGCGCGCGCACGGCCGAATCCCAGGTGCATCGCGAAATGGCCTCGGGGTTGCCGATGCCGGTCGGCTTCAAGAACGGCACGGACGGCGGCGTCGACGTCGCGGTTCACGCAATGCTCAGCAGCATGCAGGCGCACACGTTCATCGGCCTGCACGACGAAGGCTATCCGGCCGTGTTGGATACCGACGGCAATCCACATGCGCACCTGGTTTTGCGCGGCGGCCGCGACGGCCCGAACTACGGTGCGGCGAGCGTCGCGGCGGCTGAGCGCGCGCTGTGCGCGAATGCGTTGCCGCAGAACATCATCGTCGACTGTTCTCACGCGAATTGCGGCAAGCATGCCGCTCGGCAGGTCACGGTGCTCGACGATGTCGTCGAACAGATTTGCGCCGGCAATCGCTCGATTCGTGGCGTGATGCTCGAGAGTTTCATCGAAGAAGGGCGGCAGTCGCTCGATGACGGGCCGGCCGCGTTGCGCTACGGCTGCTCGATCACCGATCCGTGCCTCGGCTGGCAGGCGACCGAGGCGGCGCTGATGAGCGCGCATGCGCGTCTGGCCGCTCATGTCACGCACCGTCGCCAATCCGCGCCTTCGCCGCTTTATATCGATCAGGAACGACATGTCCACGACTTCCGCTGACACCGCGTCGACAGCCGCAACCGGCCCGGCGCTCACGCCGCTGCTCATCGCGAATTTCGCGATGATGGCGGGCAGCTATGCGTTCTTCGCCGTTGCGGCCCCGCTCGCGCGCTTGCTGAATCTGCAGGCATCGCATATGGGCGCGATCATTGCCGTGGTCGGGCTGGTCTGGGTCGCGACCGCGCGCCGTTGGGGACGCTTGGCGGATTTGCGCGGCCGCGTGCCGGTGATGCGCATCGCGATGGCCGGTTTTACCGCGTCTTATCTGCTGCTCGCGCTGTATGTCGGGTGGGCGCTGCGCGCTCGCGCGCCTGCGCTCGCGCTGAGCGTGGCGGTGCTGTTGGCGACGCGCGCGGCGATGGGCGGATATTTCGCCGCGTTGCCGGTCGCGGCGGTTGCATGGATTGCCGATCGCACCGCGCCGCACGCGCGCGCGGCGGCAATGGCGCGCTTCGGCGCGGCGGGGGCGCTCGGCATGGTGATCGCGCCGCCCGTCGCCGGCTGGATCGCCGGCCACGATATGGCGGCGATGCTTGCCGTGTTCGCGCTGTTGCCGCTCGCGGGCTGGCCGGGGCTCGGCCGTCTGCGCGATACCGGGCCGCGGGAGCGGCGCGATGCGCCGGCGCGGCTGAAGATCGCCGATGCGCGGATACGCAAGCCTTGGCTCTGCGCCTTGGTGCTGTACAGCGTCATCGGGATCGCGAACAGCGCGTTCGGGTTTTACGTGATCGACCGGCTGCACGTTCCGGCGCGGCAAGCGGCTGTCGTCGCGGGCTACGCGCTCGGCAGCGCGGGATTGGGCATGATCGCGATGCAGTCGGTGGTCGGCCGGCTGCCGAGCGTCGCACCGCTGCAGTGGCTGCGCTGGGGAGCACTCGCGGGTGCGGCGGGGTTCGCGTCGGTGCTGCTCGTCGGGCCGGCGCAGCCGATGGCCGTCTGCGTGAGCTATCTCGTCGCCGCGTGCGGGATGGGCGCGTCGTTTCCCGCGGTGGCCGCGCTCGCGAGCGCGGCGGTCGATGCGCGAGAGCAGGGCGCATGCGCCGGGGCGATGTCCACCGCGCAAGGGCTCAGCATGGTTGCCGCGCCGCTCATCGGTGCGGCGTTGTATGACTGGCGCGCACAAGCGCCGTTTGTGGTTATCGGCGGGATGTTGTTGATGGTGTGCGGCGCGACGTGGCTGCGCACACGGCGGATGCATGCGCAGCCGTGACGCGGGTTGCCCGGCGCGCAACGGCGGGCACGGCGGCATGCGCCGGGCGGCGGAGTCGAGCGGTGGGGGCGTGAGTTGCGCCGGCCGGACGGCGGGCGCGAATACGCGGCGCCGGCGGGCTGAAATATCGGCGCACCGGCATATCGGCACGCGGGCGCGTCGATCGACTATGCTGGACGCGCTAAGCGGCTAAGCGGCTAAGCGGCTAAGCGGCTAAGCGGCTAAGCGCGTCGAATCGACGCTGCCCAGCGCGCCGCGCGTCATACCGAGCAGCGAGCGATATGAAAGCGCAGCTCCGATTCTTCCGGATCACCGTCGCCGCTTCTCGGGCGATAGACGCCGAGCGTCGTGCCGCTCGAGCCGGATGGCGCGAGCGTGACGGTCCAATCCGCATCGGTCGAGTACGGTCCGATCAGCACGGTCGTCGGGTTTTGCTGCGCGACGCGCGCCTGCGGCAGGCGGCTCGTCAGGCAGCGTTCGATGTCGCGCGGCTCGCGCGCCGACGACACATAAATGATTCGGCCGTTTGCCGAGCTGCCCTGCGGGCCGTTCGCCGGTGAGCCGGCGCAGGCAGCGAGCGTCGCTGCGGCGCTGACGAGCGCGCAGCGCACGAGAATCTTGATCGATTTCATAGGCGATTCCAAAGTGATTCGTTGCAAAGTCATGCGTTGACGGCACATCCGGATTCCACCCGGCGCATGCCGCTTTGCGCCGATGAGGCGGATGATGTGAGCGAAATGTCGTGCGAAACACGATGCTCGTGCATCCGGACGTGCCCCCGAGCCTAACAAGACACGCGCGCCGAGGGTGTTAAAAAGTGTTTTCATTTCGCTGACGGCGCGCGACGCGCAAGCTTGAAAAAGGCTGTGCACGATGTGTCAACGCCGCGCGCACGCGCTGCGTTATAGAAGCGGCGCACGAGCATCCGGTGCGACGAATGCCCGGCGAACAGCCGGGCGCACGGCCGGATCTCGGATAATACCGGCGCCAGATGCGCTCCAACGCATCGTTCTTAATCGGATCTTTCCGTTTTGGATAGTCAAGGAAAAACATGAAGAAGATCATTGCTTCGATCGCCACCGCTGCTGTCGCACTCGCTTCGGCTTCCGTGTTCGCACAGGCGTCCGCGCCGGCCGCGTCCGCGCCGGTTGCCGCATCGGCCGCCAAGCACGACAAGAGCAAGCCGAAGCACGAGCTGAAGAAGCACGGTTCGGAAAAGGCCAAGATGAAGGCGGAAGCCGCGTCGGCAGCCGGTACGAACGACAAGGGCGCGCAGCAGTAAGCATTGGCCCGCGGCGGTGCGACGCGCCGCCGCCGCTTCTCGGACAAACCCCGTCCTCCTTGCGCAGGGCGGGGTTTGTTTTTTGTCACGCCTATTCAAACCACTGCCGAGCGGGCGGAATTTCAAGCACCGGCACAAACCCAAGCGCGATTTTTTTACGCTTGGGCCATGCGCCCGCGCGCCGGTCATACGCCGGGCGGTACCGGCCGCGACACGCTGTCGATCAGCGTGCGCATGTGCCGCCAGTGCGAGCCTTCCCAAAACACACGCCGACAGATATCGCAGGTGACGAAGCGCGTATGCCGCTCGAGCACGCTGGGCGGCACGCGTGCGGCGGCCTGCGACGGTTCGATGCGCCGCAGCGGCGCATTGCACGACAGGCACAGCCGGAACGGTTGCGCGCGGCCGGCAAGATCGAGCCGGTCGAACAGTTCGCGCAGCTGGGCGGGCGGCTTGAGCGCGCGCACATAGCAGCCATGCACGATGGTGCGGCGCTTGAGCAATTCGCGGTCGCGGGTGAGCACGATGCGCGCGTCGCGCGCGGCGATCGCTTCGATCCGCGCGTCCGGATAGTGATTGTCGTAGAGCGTATCGAAGCCCGCCAGACGCAGCAGCTGCGCGAGGCCGCCGAGATGCGCGTCGGCGATGAAGCGCGTGACGCGCAACGGCGCGGCGCGCACGCGCAACAGTGGGCCGATGCCCGGCGATTCGACGCGCGCGTGGACGGCGACGCGGTCGCCGTCGTCGAGCGTGCGCTCGAACGTCGACGATTCGCCGTTGACCAGAATCAGCTCGACCTCCGTGTGCGGAACGCCGAGCGCTTCGATCGCATGTTTGACGCTCGTGCCGCGCGCGTGCGTGCGTTCGAATTCGCGGTTGCGCAGCGGCCGCGCAAGGAAATCGTTCAGCTCTGCATGGAAGCGGAAGGTCACGGTGATCATGGCCCAGTATCGCACCGCTGCGCGCTGGCCGCATCGCGCGCGGATGGATGACGGCCGCGAGCAAATATCACGTGCCTGTGCTTTACTCGTGCTGGTGACGTGACACGGCGAATGAAAGGAACACGACAGATATGGACATCGGATTTATCGGTACGGGCGAAATGGGCGTGGCGATCGCGACGAATCTGCTGAAAGCGGGGCATCGCGTTCGCGTATGGAACCGTTCGCCCGAGCGCGTCGCGCCGCTGGTCGCGCTGGGCGCGCAGCAGGCCGCGACGGTTGCCGACGCGTTCGCGGGCGATGCGGTGTTTTCGATGCTCGCCGACGATGCGGCCGCGCGCGGCGTGTTCGATGCAGCACTGCTCGAACATGCGCCGCGCGGCCTCATTCATGTGAATATGGCGACGATCTCGATTTCTCTGGCCGGCACGCTCGCCCAAATGCACGCGGAGCGCGGCATCCATTACGTTGCGGCGCCGGTGATGGGACGGCCGGACGTTGCGGCCGCGGCGCGGCTGACGATCATCGCGGCCGGGCCTGCCGAGGCAATCGACCGGATGCAGCCGGTGTTCGACGCGATCGGCCAGAAAACCTGGCGGATCGGCTCGTTGCCGCAGCATGCGAACGCGGTGAAGATCGCGGCGAATTTCACGCTCGCGTCGGCGATCGAGACGATGGGCGAAGCCGCCGCGCTGCTTGCCGCGCACGGCGTCGCGATGCGCGACTATCTGGACGTGATCACCAACAGCGTGTTTCCCGGCCCCGTCTACCAGGGTTACGGCGAGATGATCGCGCAAGGGCGCTATGAGCCCGCGTTGTTCAAGGCGCGGCTTGGGCTCAAGGACGTTCGGCTCGCGCTCGAGGCGGGCGACGCGGGATCGGTGCCGCTGCCCATCGCGAGCGTCGTGCGGGACAGCTTGATCGAAGCGCTCGCGCATGGCCACGGCGAGCAGGATTTCGCGGTGCTCGGGCAGGTAGCGGCGCGGCGGGCGGCACGATGACGGGGCGTGACGCGGCGGCCATTTGTCTTGGATGCACGGCGGCCGTTGCGCTTGTCCGCCGCTCGCCCTGCCCCGGTCAGCGGTTGCCGGCATAATCGGCGTTGCCTTTCTTTTTTCGAAAAGGACGTTATGAATCTGCATACGTGGTGGCTGTTTGTCGCGACGGTTTTTGTCGTATCGGCGATTCCAGGGCCGAACATGCTGCTCGTGATGACGCACGGCGCGCGCCACGGCTTGCCGCGTTCGACCGCGACGATGGCGGGCTGCCTGAGCGCGCTTGTCGCGATGTTGTCGGTATCCGCGGCGGGGCTCGGCGTGTTTCTCGAGACGTGGCCGGCGATGTTCGACGCGCTGCGCTATGCGGGCGCCGCATATCTCGTCTATCTGGGCGTGAAGGCGTGGCGGGCGGGCGTCGACGAGAAAGGCGGCGCGCCGGGCGCCGAGCCGCGTGCGGGCGGCGTGTGCGCGGCCGAGGTGTCGCGCTGGGCGCTGTTTCGCAACGGCTTTCTCGTCGCGGGCAGCAACCCGAAGGCGATCCTGTTCGCCGCGGCGCTCCTGCCGCAGTTCATCGACGCGTCCGCTTCCACGCTGCCGCAGTTCGGTATTCTCGTTTCGACGTTCGCGGTCATCGAGGTGAGCTGGTACATCGTCTATGCGTCGTTCGGCACGCGGATCGGCGCGACGCTTCGGAGCGCAAGCGTCGCCAGGGCGTTCAACCGGCTGACGGGCGGGATCTTCGTCGGCTTCGGCGCGATGATGGCGCTGGTGCGGCACTAACGGGGCGTCGAACCGGTTTGCGATAGGCAGGCGGTGTGGGTCGCGCGGCCTTTGATGCGGCGCGGCCGTTTTGCAGCGTTCCGACTGATGCGATTCATACGCAAGATTTCGCGCGCGAGATTCGCACGCGCCGTGCGGTTGCCGGCCGTCTTGCGCAAACAACCGGCTTGCCTGCCGGTCCGGCGTCAACAGTGGTCTGCCGCGCGTCGCGTCGGCGCAAGCGTCACTGGAGTCCGCCAACCGGCGCGACCCCTACCGGCCACTGGAGCCCGCCAACCGGTGCGGCCCCTACCGGCCGGCGGACCCGTCGCTCACCGCGCCTCGCGCCGCCAGTCCAGCACGAGCGCCGCCCACGCGAATCCAAGCCGGAGCCTCGGCACGCAGCCGACCGTGCTCGTCGCGGCGCGCTAATTTGCGCTGCCGCCAGGGCCGCTGTCGCTCGACACGCTCGCGCGCTATCCGCGGGCGCTAAGTCAGGACGGCTGCGGGATGCGCTCGGCGCTCGGCGCTCAGCCGCGCGTTTAGCGCGGCGGGGTTGTCGTTCGACGTCGTGGTTGAGGCGCTCAGCTTGGATTTGCCGCTCTCGCTCGTTGCGCGCGGGGCTGGGCTGGGCGTCGCGGCGGTGTCGGCGCTGGCGCGCAACCCGCACCGGGCGGCGTTGAAGGTGATCGAAGCGCCGGGAATCGCGCCCGGAATCCACGTATGGCTCGTACACGGCGTGCTGCCGGGGCGGCAGATGTGCCCGGTCGAGCTGCTGCGCGACCAGTGGAGCGCGGTGCTGGAAGCGGAAAACGGCGCGCCAACCGCATCGGTGGCGCGGCTGCCGGCGCATTAGAGCAGTTGCTCGAGGGAAAATCCGTATTTTCACGACAGAAATGTTGCAACGCGTCAAAGGATATCGTATAGTACGAACTGTCTCCTCCATGTCTCCTCTGATATGGATTCAGCCCGCCTTTTCAGGCGGGCTTTTTTTTTGCCCGTCGATCGGGGGAGCCGCGCTCAGAACTTGTACGACATCCCCAGGTAGCTGATGAGGGGATCGGCTTTCAAGTCCGATTTCGATTCCGCGAGCGTTGTGCCGTCGGCTGCCTTGATCGTCACGGTCGACGTCGTCTTCAGCGGAATGTACGTGACCGACGCGACGAGCCCCCAGTGATCGGTGATGTTGTACGTCAGGCCCGCATTGAACACCGGCTGCCACGACGACGACGCCTTTGCCGACACCTGCGTGAGCCCCGGCTTGCCCGCGCCTGCGGCGAGAATCGCTCCGAGATTGTCCTGCGTCTGCTTGATGAAGTTCGTGTTGAGTTGCAGATCGCTGAACCAGTTGTACGACACGCCGATGCCGACGAACGGCCGGAACTTGGTCGTTGGTTGACCGAAATAATACTGAAACACGACGGCCGGACTCCACTGCCGCACGCTTTTCACGTTCGGATTGACCTGCGCGAGCCCGATGTTTTGCGTACCGAGCGCGCCCGCCGGGCCGGGCGGGACGATCGTGCCGTGCCCTTTGACCGAGAACACCGGCGGCACGCCCGCCACGGACGTCACCGCGATGTGGTCGGTCACGAAATGGCTGATCGTCATGCCGAGCGTGTCCGAGCCGCTCGTGCGCAGCCCCGTGCCGTCCGACGTGAACGACGGCGGCAGCCGCAGCGGCGTGTTGATCGGCGTAGGCGCGACGTTGGTCGTGAGCGGCGTGCTGCTTTGCTGCGGCATCACGTGAAACCATCCGAGCGTGATGACGTTGCTGCCCGCGCTTTGCGCATGCGCGGCGAACGGGGCCAGCGCGGCGGCGCCGAGCGCCGCGCGGAGTGCTTTTTTCATACGGCCTCCCGGTCGCTTATTGCACGAACGCGCCGATCGTGAAATACGGCGACGACGAATTGGACGTGTCGAGCAAGCCGAACACCCCTCCCGTGAAAATGAACTTGCCGGTGGGCGCGGAGCTGCCCGCTCCGACGTGCGTCGATGTGATCGTGCCTGGTACCGTCTGTGTGTAGTCGAGGTTCAGCGCGGTCGCGAGCGACGCCTGCGACGCATTGAACGGGTCGAGCAGCGTCGCCTGCGTGTTGGTCAGCGCGGTCGTCCGATAGTCGAACTGGCTGTCCACGCCGATGTACTCGCCGTTTTGCGAGCCGGTCGTGAGCGCCGTTTGCGGCGACAGGATCGAGATGCTCGCCTCGTCGTCGGCGGTGAGGCCCGGCACGCCGTTCGCGTCGGGTGTCGGGCCGGGGTTCGCGACGCCCGTGCGGATCATGATCGGCACCAGCTGGTTGCGCAGCTTGCCGACGATCACGAAGCCCTTGGCCTGCGGCACCGTCGCGAGCGTCGGCTTTGCCTGGCTCTGGAAATGATCGGTCTCGAACGCGCCCGTGCCGTTGGGCGATTGCACGAGGTTGGTGCCGGGCTGGCGGCAGGCGCCGGCGTAGATGCCCGTCGAATCGCAGCGGGTCCATGTGCCGTTCGCATTGATCGTGACCTTCGCGTCGATCGTGACGGGCGCGAAATTCTGCGAGCCGACCTGGCCGTAACCGAGCTGGCTGTACGTGCCGGCAAGATTCGCGACATTAGTCTCCAGCGACGAGAACGCGATGAACGGGTAGTACGGGAATTTCGTGTCGGGAATCGCGCCTTGTCCGAGCAGGCCGCCGTACTGGATCTCCTTGCCGGGGACCGTGCCGCCGACGACGCCCATTCCGAGGAAGATCCGCGCCGGGCGGTTCGGGTCGAGACTCGCGCCGTTCAAGCGGAACGCGCAGTTATTGAGTTTTTGCGTCGGCAGCAGCGTCTCATGCGTGAGCGTGCCGCTCTGGACGGTGCCTGCGCGTGTCGGCGCGGCGGTGCCCGTGGTTTGCGGAACCGGCGACGCGACGAACGTGATCTGCCAAGTCATCTTCGTCGTGTCGATTTGCAACTTGACGAGTTCACCGCTGCCGCTGCCGCCCGTATAGACCGTGCCGTAATCGACTGTCGACGGACAGAGCGGCGTCTCGACGACAGGCTGCGCTTCGCTGCTGTTGTCCGCGCCGCCACATGCCGAAATGAGGGGGGTAGCGCAGGCCAGCGCCAGAATGACGTTCCGCTTCATGATGCTCCTCCAAACTCCACAAAATTGTCGTTATGCGGCGGCCGGCTCCCTGTCGGCCGCTCGTCGTCGGGCTGGCTGCGGGCTGACGGCGGCGCGGCATTCGCGCGCGCCGCCGCGCTCCCAAGCGCCCGCTACTTGCTGACTTGCGCGCCCACGCCGAAGTAAGGCGCGGACGGCGTTTGCCCGGCGATCGCCGAGCTTTGCGTGATACCGCCGTTGACGGTGCCCTGGATCAGTGCCGCATAGAGGCCGCCGTTCGCGATCACGTAGCCGCTCGACGCGGGCGAGCCCGACGTCGAGGCGCTGAGCAGACCGGGCGTCGACTGGCCGTAGTCGAGGCTGAAGCCCGTTTCCGCTTGCTGCGTGCTCGGGTTGACGAACGTGCCCGCCGCCGCCTTGATTACCGTTGCCGTGTATTTGAAGTTCGAGTCGGCGCCGGCATAGCCGCCGTCGATGCTGCCCGACGCGATCGCCTTCGCGAGTCCGAGCACCGCGATGCCGGATTCGTCGTCGACCTTCGCGTCCAGATGCAGCGGCGGCGTGCCGAGGTTGACGTCGCCCGTGCGCACGATGACCGGCACGGTCGCGCCGTTCAACTGGCCGAGCACCATGTGCGCACTCGCCGATTGGCCCGTCGCGCCGACGATCGGCAATTTCGTTTGCGGCAGGATCTGCGCAGCCTGGGCGCTGTTGAAGTAGCCGTTGCCGCTTGCGGTCCACGGCTTGCCCGTCGTCATGCAGCCCGACGCGCTCGTGGAAGTGCAAGCGCCGTTCGCATCGAACGTCTCGCTCGAATTGATCCCCTGCGTCGCATAGCTGGCCGACGGCACCGAGTGATAGATCAGCGCGTTGTACGTGCCGGGCAGTTTCGAGAGATCCGTCGTCGTGTTCGCGAAGCCGAGGAACGGATAGAAGTCGAAGTGACGTTGCGGCACTTGGCCGACGTTCTGCAACAGGCCCGGAATGATCGTCAGGCCGCTGAATTGAATCGTCGCGCCGGGAATGCCGCCGCCCGCAACGCCGAAGCCGATCAGGATCATCGGCGGGTTTGCCTGGTTGAAATCGGCGGCGCTCGAGTAGGTCGCGCCGGACGGCGACGTGCCGCTGCCGGGCAGCAGCACGAACGCGCAGCGCGTTTGTTCGGCCGTCGGCAGCGTGCCGGCGGGCGGATGCGTGACTTGGCCCGTGATCGTCGTGCCGGCGCGCGACGGCGTGACGGTGCCGGTCGTGAGCGGAACCGGCGATTCGAGCCACTTGAGCGTGTACGTCATGGCGGTCGCGTTGATGTTCAGGCTGACGATCTCGCCGCCGCCCGCGCCGCCCAGATACGTGCTGCTGCCGATATCCGCATTCGCCGGGCAGAGCGCCGTGTTGGCGGGCGTCGAGCTTGGCGGACCTTGCACGCCGCAGCTCGCGCCGGAGCATTGCGGAACATCGATGGCGGCTGGGGAGCCGCCGCCGCCGCCACTGCACGCGACGAGCATCGGGGTAAGGGCCATGGCCATTGCCACCCCTTTCGAAAAGGCTTCCGACATGCCTCTGTCTCCAATGTGCTTATTTGTTTCAATAATTTGGGCATGTCGTTTTTTCCTGTCAATCGATGGAATCGTCTAAATGGGCGGACTTAAACGATTCGAAGTGGTTGGCAGCCCGAAATGATGGGCCGTGACGAAGGAAATTAAAACGGAAGGGCTGTTTGATGTTTTCGCGGCAGCCGCCGGGAAGTGTTGTTTTTTCGAGGTTTTATCGGGGTTTTTGCGGATCGCTGCAAGCGTTTGAAGCGTGGATCAGGTGAATCCCTATCCGGGATAATCATTAAATCGATAATTCTTTGCGCTTTGCTTTTGGTTAATTCGAAAGCTTGTGAATATATGTAAACCGCCCGGTATTCTTTTAATTGCTTTCGGATTTAATGTGGCATGAAAAAGCCGGCCTCGCGGGCCGGCTCGTTATCGCACGCTGCAATCCGGGGGCGGTTTAGCGCTTGAGCCCCGTGTCCTCGGCCACGCCGATGTTGAGGTTCATGCATTGAATCGCCGCGCCCGACGCGCCTTTGCCCAGGTTGTCGAGGCGTGCGACGGTTACGAAGCGCTCCGCCGTGCCGAACACGAACAGGTCGACGCGGTTCGTGTCGTTGCTCGCCTGTACGTCGAAGAAGCCTTCGTCGAGATTCTGCGCCGCGTCGAACGGCGCGACCCGCACGAAGGCCTCGCCCGCGTAGTGCTCGGCGAGCGTGTGCTGGATGTCCTGCGGCGTCGCACGTTTCGCGAGCTGCGCCGGCGTGAAGTACGTGGTGACGGCGAGACCCTTGTAGAACGGCCCGACGATCGGCGTGAAGAGCGGCGCGTTCGCGAGGCCGGTATGCGCCGCCATTTCGGGCAGGTGCTTGTGCGTGAGGCCAAGCGCATACGGACGCGGGCTCGCGAGCTTGACGCCGCCCGCCTCGTAGTCCGCGATCATCTTCTTGCCGCCGCCGCTGTAACCCGTGATCGAATAGCAGTGCGCGGAGAATTCGGGCGCGACGATACCCGCATCGACGAGCGGGCGCATGGCGAGTACGAACGCCGATGCGTGGCAGCCGGGCACCGCGATGCGCTTGGCGGTGCGGATGCGCTCGCGTTGCGCGCGGTTCAGCTCGGGCAGGCCATACGCCCAATCGGCGCTCGTGCGGAACGCGGTGCTCGCATCGATCAGCGTCGTGTGCGGATTGTCGACGAGCGCCGCCGATTCGCGCGATGCGGCGTCGGGCAGACACAGGAACGTGACGTCCGACGCGTTGATGAGGCGGCGGCGCTCGTCGACGTCTTTGCGCTTCGCTTCGTCGATGCGCAGGATTTCGATGTCGCCGCGCGCGGACAAATATTCGAAGATCTTGAGGCCTGTCGTGCCTTCCTGGCCGTCGACAAAAACTTTCGTGCTCATCTCGCTCTCGCTGGATTGCGCTGGATCGGAGCGGCCGGCGTGACGCCGCCGCGAGAAAACCGCTATTTTAAGATGCAACGCGCGGCATCGTAACCGGATTGGCGGGAAAAATACCGCTGGGTTATCCCGCTCGCCATCGCTAGTGCTGAATCCGCGCCATTCGCCGATCCGTCCCTGTTCTGTTTGCGTCTCCGGTTGGCGCGGCTGCCGATGACGCCGTGCCGGTCCGGCTGCGCGGGCGGGTTGCGCCCGCTGTCCCGGCCCTGATTTTTGGGTCGATCGGTGCCGCCTATCGAGCGTCGGCGGCACGGCTGCCGACGCGCGCCGATCACTTGCCTGCGCCGCGGCCGACGACGGTGGCGCGCCGATCAGGATATCGGCGCTCGCTGTGCTCGCAGGCCGGTTTCAGTCTTGAGCGATCGGCATTGCCGGCCGGCCAAGGCTGGGCAGCCGACGCGCACCGGCTGCACCGAGCGCGCGCGGTTGCCCGCGAGCCCGGCGCGCGCTCGCCGGGCTGGCTCGGTTACCGGCCGGCGAGCCAGCGCGCGGTGGCTGCCGCGACGCGCGCGCCGAACACCTGCGCCGTTTCGAGATCGCCCGGCAGCGGCGCCTCGTCCGGCGACGCATCTGACGGCGATTGCGCGAGCAGGCCGGTGAAGCCGCCGACGTAATTGACGTCGTTGCGGGTTGCCGCCTTCGTGTTCGCCGGCATCAGGCCGGTGCCGACCCACACCATCCCATGTTGCATTGCGAGCGTGACGAAGTATTGAATCGTCGAGAATTTGTCGCCGTTCATCGTTGCCGAGTTCGTGAAGCCGGCCGCCAGCTTGTCTTTCCACTTCTGCGTGAACCATGCCTTCGACGTCTCGTCGGCGAACTTCTTGAAGTCGGCGGACGGCCCGCCCATGTAGGTCGGCGCGCCGAAGACGATGGCGTCGGCGGCGTCGAGCGCGGCCCAGCCGGCGTCGTCGAGGTCTCCGACCGCGATGAGCTGCGCGCTCGCGCCTGCCTGTTGCGTGCCGGCCAACACGGCTTCGGCCAGCTTTTTCGTGTGGCCGTAGCCGCTGTGATAAACGATGACGATGTTCGACATGCCTGTTTCTCCACAATGAAACGACGAAATCGCGCGCGAACCGGCCGCGCGCAACGATGCGCCCCAGCAAGCGGCGCGGGACGACCGGCTAGAGTCTAGCTGTGCGATATGGCGCGAGCGAGGCCTTCGACGCATAACTGAATTGCGCAGGTGAAACGAATGTCGGGCGCGATGCGCGCGGGGGTTTGCCGTCGCGTTGGCGAGCGCCGGGCATGGGTGGGAGGAGCGGTTGAGCGCGCAGCGGGGCGTGCATCGGAAGGTAGGCAGCCGGGTGGCGCATCGTGCTGGCGGCGGCTCCGATGGCGGTTGCGACTGCCTCGGTTGCCGCCGTCAGTCGCAGCCGGGCGGCTTCGCAAGCGGCAAAGCCTTCTGGCAGCCGTGGTAGAGGAGCGCCCAATGGCCGCTGTCGCCGCGTCTGCCCGCTTGCGCGCGTTAGCGCCCGTAAATGACCACGAGTTGCGCGGAGCCAAGCGTCTCCGTGCCGATCTCATGGTCGAACATCTGCGCGGGGCGACCTGTGGCGACGCGCAGGTCGGTCGCCCTCAGCGCGTATACCGTGATCACATAGCGATGCGGTTTGCCGGGCGGCGGGCAGGGGCCGCCATAGCCGTCGGCGCCGAAGTCGTTGCGCGCTTCGATTGCGCCGATTCGCCGCAGATAGCCGGACGCGCTCGCATTGGCGGGCAGGCTCGATACGCTTGCCGGGATGCCCGCGACGGCCCAATGCCACCAGCCGCGGCCGGGCGCGTCGGGATCGAACATCGTGACGGCGAAGCCTTTCGTGCCGGGCGGCGGGTCGCGCCACGTGAGCTGCGGCGAAAGGTTGCCGCCCTTGCAATCGCCTTGGTTGAACAGATGGATGGCCCCGACGCGCCCGCCGGGATGCAGATCGTTGCTTGTCAGCGTGAACGGGTTTTGCGCGAGCGCGTGCGGACCATGGAAGAGGCCGAGGAGCGAAGCGCTGGCGACGGCGAGCGAGAAGAAGCGCCGGCGCGAACCCGGCGGAACCACTCGGCGACCCACACGCATATGGCCCTTCTCCTGTCATGTATGCCGGCGCGTCCCGGCGCTGATCGACAGCGATTCGATGTCTGAATCCGATTATGGGAGCAAGTCTAGCATTAGGGGACGCATGGCGGCGTGAGTCGCGCAAACCAGTCGGTGTGCGTGGCGGGAGCGTATGTGGACAAGGCTGACGAGTTGCCGGTGCGTTGGGCGCGCCAAAAGAAAACGCCTGCCGATACCGGCAGGCGTTGCGAGGTCAAGCAACGGCGCGAAGGCGGCACGCACTTACCGAAGCTTACTCCTGCAAGCCCGTCGCGCCACCATGCGCGGCCGACCATTCGGCCGGCGCGTGCAGGAATTTCTCGACTTCGTCGAGCGTCTTCGTCTCGAAGTAGCCGGATGCCTTGGCCATGCGCAGCACATCCCACCATGTCGCGAGCGCGTGCAGATCCACGCCGATATCCTTCAGCACCGACACGCTTTCCTTGAAGATGTCGTAGTGGAACAGCACGAAGCAATGGTTCACCTGCGCGCCGGCATTGCGCAGCGCGTTGATGAAATTGACCTTGCTGCGGCTGTCGGTCGTCAGATCCTCGACGAGCAGCACGCGCGAGCCTTCTTCCAGAAAGCCTTCGATTTGCGCGTTGCGGCCGAAACCCTTCGGCTTTTTGCGCACGTATTGCATCGGCAGCATCATCCGGTCGGCGATCCATGCGGCAAACGGGATGCCGGCCGTTTCGCCGCCCGCCACCGCGTCGATCTGCTCGAAACCGACGTCGCGCAGGATCGTCGATTCGGCCATTTCCATCAGGCCGCGGCGCACGCGCGGAAACGAGATCAGCTTGCGGCAGTCGATATAGACGGGGCTCGCCCAGCCGGACGTGAAAATAAACGGCTTGTCGGCATTGAAGTGCACCGCCTGCACTTCGAGCAGGATTTTGGCGGTCGTGTCGGAGATCGTCTGGCGATCGAAGCCTGTCATGGGGCGTTCCTTGGATGATGAGCGAGGGCAGGCGCGGGCCCGGTGGCGCAGCTTACGGGAATCCGGTTGCAAGAGCCGGGCGCGGATGGCGCGGGCGCGCGCGTTGTGACTGCCGCCCGCCGCGTCGAGCCGCTTCGCTGCGCGCGCAGCCGACTATTTTACCCGATGTGCGATCCGTCCGGCGGACCTCGGCGCGCTTGCCGCGATCGGGCCGTTTTGCTGGCGGCGCAACGGGCGCGGGCAAGCCGCGCAAACCGCCGAAAGCCAGTATCCCGAAGCAATTGCCGCTGCCGCGCCGCAGCATCGTGCGGGCCGCCGGCAGGTGTACACTAGGCGACCCTAAGTATTCGCTCGGTGCTTTGTACTTCCCGCTTGCCATCCGCCAAGGTTCAATGCCGCGCCGATCCGGCGCGCGACGGCCGTCGCAGTCGACCATCCCTTCGATCTCCGCATTCGTGGCCTCTGGTGCTCGGTACTGAGTCTCCAATTCCTCTATAACGCATGTCTCTCGCAAGCTCATCATGGACGAACAACTGAAACAGAGCGCGCTCGCTTATCACCAGAATCCGAAGCCCGGCAAGATCTCCGTCACGCCGACGAAGCCGCTGTCGAACCAGCTCGACCTGTCGCTCGCGTACTCGCCGGGCGTGGCCGCCGCGTGCGAGGCGATTCACGCGGATCCGCTCGACGCGCAGAAATACACGTCGCGCGGCAATTTGGTCGGCGTGGTGACGAACGGGACGGCGGTGCTGGGCCTCGGTAACATCGGCCCGCTCGCGGCCAAGCCGGTGATGGAGGGCAAGGGATGCCTGTTCAAGAAATTCGCGGGCATCGACGTGTTCGACATCGAGCTGTCGGAATCCGATCCGGACAAGCTCGTCGACGCGATCGCGATGCTCGAGCCGACGCTCGGCGGCATCAACCTCGAAGACATCAAGGCGCCCGAGTGCTTCTACATCGAGCAGAAGCTGCGCGAGCGGATGAAGATCCCCGTGTTCCATGACGATCAGCACGGCACCGCGATCATCGCGTCGGCGGCGATCCTGAACGGCCTGACGGTGGTCGGCAAGAAGCTCGCGGACGTGAAGCTCGTCTGCTCGGGCGCGGGCGCGGCGGCGATCGCGTGCCTCGATCTGCTCGTGAAGCTGGGCCTGTCGAAATCGAACGTGCTCGTTGCCGATTCGAAGGGCGTGATCTACGAAGGGCGCGGCAATCTCGATCCGTCGAAGCAGCGCTATGCGGCCACCACCGACGCGCGCACGCTCGCCGACGCGATTCGTCAAGCGGACGTGTTCCTCGGCTGTTCGAGCGCGGGCGTGCTCAAGCAAGACATGGTCAAGACCATGGCGGACAAGCCGCTGATTCTTGCGCTCGCGAATCCCGAGCCGGAGATCCGCCCGGAAGACGCGAAAGCGGTGCGCCCCGACGCGATCGTCGCGACCGGCCGCTCCGACTATCCGAACCAGGTCAACAACGTCCTGTGCTTCCCGTTCATCTTCCGCGGCGCGCTCGACGTCGGCGCGACGACGATCACCGAGGAAATGAAGCTCGCGTGCGTGCGCGCGATCGCCGAGTTGGCCCAGGAAACCGATCAGAGCGAGGAAGTGGCGAAAGCGTATGAAGGCCATTCGCTCGAATTCGGCCCGGAATACCTGATTCCGAAGCCGTTCGATCCGCGCCTCATCATCAAGATCGCGCCCGCCGTCGCGCAGGCGGCAATGGATTCGGGCGTCGCCACGCGCCCGATCGCCGATATGGACGCGTACCGCGAGCAGCTCGGCGCGACCGTCTACCGCACCGGCATGGTGATGCGGCCCGTGTTCGCGACCGCGAAGTCGAATCGCGCGCGCATCGTGTTCGCCGAGGGCGAGGACGAACGCGTGTTGCGCGCCGCACAGTTCGTGTTGCAGGAGAAGATCGCGAAGCCGATCATCGTCGGCCGTCCGGCGGTCGTCGAGATGCGGCTCAAGAAGATCGGCTCGAAGCTGACGGTCGGCGTCGATTTCGAGATCGTCGATCCGGAAGACGATCCGCGTTACCAGCGCTGCTGGCAGGCATACCACGAGATCGGCGCGCGCGACGGCGTGACGCCCGAGGTCGCGAAGGCGGCGCTGCGCAAGTTCAACACGCTGATCGGCGCGATGCTCGTGCATCTTGGCGACGCAGACGGGATGATCTGCGGAATGATCGACACGTATCACAGCCATCTGAGGTTCATCGAGCAGGTGATCGGCCGCGCGCCGGCCGCCGGGCATTTCGCGGCGATGAATCTGCTGATGCTGCCGGGCCGTAACCTGTTCATGTGCGACACCTACGTGAACGAGCTGCCGAGCGCCGAGCAACTTGCCGACATGACGATTCAGGCCGCCGCCGAGATCGAACGCTTCGGGATCGTGCCGAAGGCGGCGCTGTTGTCGAATTCGAATTTCGGCAGCGCGCCGTCGGCGTCGTCGCGCCGGATGGCGGAAGCGCGCCGGCTGATCGCCGAGCGTGCGCCGGATCTCGAAGTCGACGGCGAGATGCACGGCGACGCGGCGCTGTCCGAGGCGGTCCGCAAGGCGGCGTTCCCCGGCACGACGCTCACGGGCGAGGCGAATCTGCTGATCATGCCGAACGTCGAGGCGGCGAACATCGCGTACAACCTGCTGAAGATGGTCGGCGGCGAAGGCGTGACCGTCGGCCCGTTCCTGCTGGGCGCGGCGAAGCCGGTCCATATCCTGACGCCGGCTGCGACCGTGCGCCGGATCATCAATATGACGGCGGTGGCCGCAGCGAACGTGCAGGTAAAGTAACGCGAACGCGCGGGCGCGTGGGCCGTTCCTGGCCGGTTCGGTTGCCCGCGCGAACCGCATGCTGGTGCGTAAAAGGAAAGGCGGTCGCCCGAGTGGGGCGGCCGCCTTTTTTCATCGCTGCAAGTTTTGTGGCTGCCAGCGGCCGTGAAAGGCCGCAGTCTACGGGGCGGCAGCCGCCGGTGTCCGCGCTGCAGATGCGGCACGCCGGCAGTGCCGCACGCGATCCGCCGGGCGGTGGCGGCTATGCGGCTTACCCGCGTTCGCCATCCCGCCTGTGAAGCCGCGGCGGCCAGCGGGCGCGGCACCGCGGATCGCGGGCAGCCTTCGTCGGCGCGCCGAAAACGCTCGCCATACCCGCCCGTCACGGCGACGCGTGTCAAGCGACGTGCCGCGACGTCTGCCCGCCCTGCGGTGAACGCCAGCGCGCGAGCAGCTCGTCCCACTTCACCCGCACCGCGCGCAAGTTGTTCTCCTTGACGTGCCCGTAGCCGCGAATGCCATCGGGCAGGCTCGCAAGCTCCACCGCGAGCGGTAGCGTGTCGCGCGTGAGCCGTTCGCCGATCAGTTCGCTGACGAGCGCCTCGTATTCGCCGATCAGCGCGCGCTCGGTGCGGCGCTCGTCGCTGCGGCCGAACACGTCCAACGCGGTGCCGCGCAGGAACTTCAGTTTCGCGAGCAGGCGGAACGCCGGCATCATCCATGAACCGTACTGCTTCTTCACGAGATGGCCGTGCTTGTCCTTCTTCGCGAAAATCGGCGGCGCAAGGTGGAATTTGAGCTTCCAGTCGCCCTCGAACTGCGCGGCGAGCTTCGCGACGAACGCCGGATCGGATTGCAGCCGCGCAACTTCGTACTCGTCCTTGTACGCCATCAGCTTGTACAAGTTACGGGCGACCGCTTCGGTCAGCGGCTCCTGCGCGGCGTCGCCGTCGAGCGCCCGCTCGGCGGCGCGCACCTTGGCGACGATGGCCGAGAAGCGCGCCGCATACGCGGTATTCTGATACGCGCTCAGGTGCTCGACGCGCGTCGCGATCAGCGTATCCACCGCCTTTTTCGTATGCAGCGAAATCACGGTTGCGCCCGCGCCCGCCTGTGCGCCGCTGGCCGCCATCGCGCGCACGCTCGCGAGATCGAACGCGGCGCGGCGTCCCCATTCGAACGCGGCGCGGTTTTGTTCGATCTGCACGCCGTTGAGCTCGATCGCGCGCACGAGCGACGCATGCGATAGCGGCAGCCAGCCGCGCTGCCATGCATAACCTAGCACGAACGGGTTCGTGTAGATCGCGTCGCCCAGCAGCGCGACCGCGAAATGGTTCGCATCGACGAGGTCGACCGAATCGCCTGCCGCTGTGCGGATGTCGAGTTCGGCGCTCGCGCCCGGGAAAGACCACTTCGGATTCTTGATGAATTCGGCGGTCGGCGTTTTCGCGCTGTTGACGACGACGCGCGTCACGCCATGCCGCATCCGCGACGTGCATTCGTCGCCCGCCGTCACGATCGCGTCGCAGCCGATCACGAGATCGGCTTCGCCCATCGCGATGCGCGTCGCATGGATGTCGGCGGGGGCATGCGAGATCTGCACATGGCTCATCACCGCGCCGCCCTTTTGCGCGAGGCCGGTCACGTCGAGCACCGTCACGCCTTTGTTCTCGAGGTGCGCGGCCATCCCGAGCAGCGCGCCGATCGTCACGACGCCCGTGCCGCCGACGCCCGTCACCAGCACGCCGTAAGCGCGGTCGATGGCCGGCAGCGCGGGTTCGGGAATCGGCGGCAGCGCGCTCGCGTCGGCCGCCACGGCTTTCGGCTTTCTCAATTGCCCGCCTTCGACCGTCACGAAGCTTGGGCAGAAGCCTTTCACGCACGAGAAGTCCTTGTTGCACGTCGACTGATTGATCTGCCGTTTCGTGCCGAACTCGGTGTCGAGCGGCTCGACCGACAGGCAGTTCGATTGCACCGAGCAATCGCCGCAGCCTTCGCAAACCGCTTCGTTGATCACCACGCGCTTGGCCGGGTCCGGATACGCGCCGCGCTTGCGGCGGCGGCGCTTCTCGGTCGCACAGGTCTGGTCATAGACGAGAATCGTCGTGCCCTCGATGTCGCGCAGCTCGCGCTGCACGTCGTCGAGTTCGTCGCGGTGGCGCACCGTCACGCCGGGCGCAAGCAGCGCCATGTTGCCTTGATACTTGTCCGGCTCGTCGGTGACGATCACGATCTTCTTTGCACCTTCGGCGGCGAGCTGATGCGTGATTTGCGGCACCGTCAGCACGCCGTCGACCGGCTGGCCGCCCGTCATCGCGACCGCGTCGTTATAAAGAATCTTGTACGTGATGTTCGCCTTCGACGCGATGGCCGCGCGCACCGCGAGCAGCCCCGAGTGGAAATAGGTGCCGTCGCCGAGGTTCGCGAACACGTGCTTTTCGTCGGTAAACGGCGCCTGGCCGATCCACGGCACGCCTTCGCCGCCCATCTGGCTGAACGTGTTCGTGTTGCGGTCCATCCAGACCGTCATGTAGTGGCAGCCGATGCCCGCGATCGCGCGCGAGCCCTCGGGCACGTTGGTCGACGTGTTGTGCGGGCAGCCCGAGCAGAACCACGGCTTGCGCTCGGTGGTCACGTGCGGCTTCGCGAGCGCCATTTCCTTCGCGTCGATGACCGCGATGCGCGCGGCGATCCGTGCACGCACGTCGGAGGGCAGCTCGAACTTGTCGAGCCGCTTTGCGATCGCCTTCGCGATGATCGCGGGCGACAGTTCATAGTGCGCGGGCAACAGCCAGTTGCCCATCGGCACCGACCATTCGCCGCCCGCGCCGTCCTTTTCGTCGAACTTACCGAATACGCGCGGACGCTGGCCGTCCGGCCAGTTGTACAACTCCTCCTTGATCGCGTATTCGAGAATCTGGCGTTTTTCCTCGACCACCAGAATCTCGTCGAGCCCGCGCGCGAACGCCTGCGCGCCCTGCGCCTCGAGCGGCCACACGCAGCCGACCTTGTAGAGCCGGATGCCGATGCGCGCGCAGGTTTCGTCGTCGAGGCCGAGGTCGACGAGCGCCTGGCGCACGTCGAGATAAGCCTTGCCGCCCGTGATGATTCCGAAGCGCGCGTGCGGCGAATCGATCTCGATCCGGTCGAGCTTGTTCGCGCGCACATAGGCGAGCGCCGCATACCATTTGTAGTCGAGCAGGCGCGCTTCCTGCACGAGCGGCGGATCGGGCCAGCGGATGTTCAGCCCGCCTTCGGGCATGATGAAATCGGATGGCAGCACGATTTCGGTGCGATGCGGATCGATATCGACGGAAGCGGACGATTCAACGACGTCGGTCACGCATTTGAGCGCGACCCACAGGCCCGAATAGCGGCTCATCGCCCAGCCGTGCAGCCCGAAATCGAGATATTCCTGGACGTTCGACGGGAATAGCACGGGCAGCCCGCACGCCTTGAAGATATGTTCGGACTGATGCGCGAGCGTCGACGATTTCGCCGCGTGATCGTCGCCGGCGAGCACGAGCACGCCGCCGTGCGCCGAGGTGCCTGCCGAGTTCGCATGCTTGAACACGTCGCCCGTGCGATCGACGCCCGGGCCCTTGCCGTACCACATGCCGAACACGCCGTCATATTTCGCGCCCGGATACAGATTGACTTGTTGCGAGCCCCAGACGGCCGTTGCGGCGAGATCTTCGTTCAGGCCGGGTTGAAATACGATCTGGTGCGCGGCGAGATGCTTTTTCGCCTTCCACAGCGATAGATCCAGACCGCCGAGCGGCGAGCCGCGGTAACCGGAAATAAAGCCGGCCGTATTCAGACCGGCGGCGCGATCGCGCTCTTGCTGGAGCATCGGCAGGCGCACGAGAGCCTGGATGCCGCTCATATAAGCGCGGCCGCGCTCGAGCGTGTATTTGTCATCTAGCGTGACGGATTTCAGCGCGGCTTCCAGCGTCGCGCGCTGGCCGGCGTCTAGCGGGGCATTCATTCGGTGTGTCTCCTCCACCCGGGTTGGGATCGCCAAAATGTCGATGCGTCGGCGTCTTGTGGACGCGTCGGTCAATATCGAATGCTGGCGGACTCAGTTCGATAGTAGCACTGGGATAAACCCGCCGCAGGGCCGTCAAAAATCGGCGCCGCCCGGCCGAAAACATGCCGGATCAATGCGTTACAGGCTGTAAGCGCATGTAAAACGACGCGCGCCGCCCGGCGATTGCCGTTAGTCTTGGCGGCCCGGTCCGGTTGCGCGGTCGGCGCCGGCGCGAGCCGGCAATCGGCACGCGCGCCGGGCGGCTGCAATGGAGGTGCAAATGAACAGTCGGTATATCCAGAACTTCTTGATGGTGTCGGCCGCGTTTTTCGCGATCAGCGGCCCGGTGCGCGCGGACGATGCGCGCGCGTGCGCGGCGGCCGATGGCCGGGTGCTGCAACTCGCGCCGGCGGGCGGCATCGATGCGCTCGCGAACCCGTCGGCCTGCGTGCGCGGCATGCGGCGCGGCCACTAAGCGTCGCGCGCTCGCGACGGCTGCCGCCGGGCGATCTGCGCGCGATTCGAGAACCGGATAATCAAAAGGGCGGGAACTTCGCAGTTCCCGCCCTTTGTCTTGAGGCCGACGCGCTATGCGCCACGCACCGTGCGTTACGCGGTGTCTTTCACGACCCCGCGCCGGATCTGATCCAGCTCGATCGATTCGAACAGCGCCTTGAAGTTGCCTTCGCCGAAGCCTTGGTTGCCCTTGCGCTGGATGATCTCGAAAAAGATCGGCCCGATCTGGTTTTCGGTGAAGATCTGCAGCAGCAGATCGTCGCGCGCGCCGTCGATCAGGATCTTGCGCTTTCTCAGTTCGTCGAGCGGCTCGCCGTGGTTCGGCACGCGGCGATCGACGAGTTCGTAATACGTATCGATGGTGTCGAGCAGTTTCACGTCCGCGCCGCGCAGGCCGTCCACGGCGCGGTAGATGTCGCTCGCGCCGAGCGCGATGTGCTGGATGCCCTCGCCGCGATACGCGTCGAGATATTCCTGAATCTGCCCTGCGTTGTCGGAGCCTTCCTCGTTGATCGGAATCCGGATCTTGCCGCACGGCGAAGTCATCGCCTTCGATTTCACGCCCGTCACCTTGCCCTCGATGTCGAAGTAGCGGACTTCTCGGAAGTTGAACAGACGCTCGTAGAACTCCGCCCATTCGGCCATCCGGCCGCGATGGACGTTGTGCGTCAGGTGATCGACGTAGGTCAGGCCGTGGCCGACCGGATTCGGATCGGCGCCCGCGATCGGCTCGAAATCGACGTCATAAATACTAATGTCGCCGATGCTGCCGGGCGCCGCGCCGTTCTTGCCGCGCCAGCGGTCGACGAAATAGATCAGCGAGTCGCCGATGCCTTTGATCGCCGGGATATTGAGTTCCATCGGGCCGGTCTTGTTGTCGAAGCCCCATGCGCCGAGTTCGAGCGCGTGCCGGTACGCTTTCGCCGCATCCTGCACGCGAAACGCGATCGCGCAGATCGATGGGCCGTGCAGCCGCGCGAAGCGCTGCGCGAACGAATCGGTTTCCCCGTTGACGATGAAATTGATGTCGCCCTGGCGGTAGAGCGTCACGTCCTTGTGGCGATGGCGCGCGATCGCGGTGAAGCCCATCCGCTCGAACAGCGCGCCCAGCGCTTTCGGATCGGGCGCGGTGTATTCGATGAATTCGAAGCCGTCGGTGCCGACAGGGTTGTCCCAAGTGGGGATTTGCATGGTGTCTCCTGTGTCGATAGCGGAGCGGGCGCTTCGGCGCTTGCTCCGAGCGCGCTGCGCGTGCTCAATGAATGACTGCGGCAAAGTGTAGCGGGGGCGGCTGGGCGAAAACTTGCGAACTTAATCGTACAACGTTACGCTCGAGCAATTTTCCATCTTAAATTGAGTTGATGGAGGTAGAAAATGGCGCACGTGGAATTGGACGCAATTGACCGGCGCATTCTTGCGATCCTCCAGGAGAATGGGCGTCTGTCCAACCAGGACATCGCCGACCGCGTGAGCCTGTCGCCGAGTCCGTGTCTGCGCCGGATACGTCGGCTCGAGGAAATGGGCGTGATCACCGGCTACGTCGCGTTGCTCGATCCGCAAAAGCTCGGGCTCGATTTGCTCGCGTATGTGAGCGTGCGGCTGGAGAAGCGGGGGGGCGTCGCATTCGCGCGCGGCGAGGAGCCGTCCGCGCGCGCGGGCGCGACGCATGCGGATCTGTTCCGCGCAGCGGTGCAGGCGTGGCCCGAGGTGGTCGCGTGCCATGCGATGACGGGCGATATGGATTACCTGCTGCGTGTGCAGGTCGAGGACATGGCGCATTTCTCGCGCTTCATGCAGGAGCAGTTGCTGCACCATCCGTCGGTGATCGACGTGAAGACGAGCTTCTCGCTCGAACGCTTCAAGGAGACCACCGCGCTGCCGATCCGCTGAATCCGGCGCGGCGATGAAATGCGGTAACGAAAACGGGCGGCCCGATGGGCCGCCCGTTTCGATGAGTGGAGTGCCAGCGCCGCGCGCTCACGCGGTGAGACTGGCGGGCAGCAGAGATTCGAAGATCTGCGTCGCGCGGTGCGCCTGGCGTTTGAGCGCGTAGTCGAACACCGCGGCTTGCTCCTGCATCATCTCGGCGATGATCGTCGAGTGATCGGCGGGCGGCAGCGACAAATACGCATCGGCTTCGCCATACGCGTACTCGATGCGCATTCCCGACTTTTTGGCGATGTGCATCATCGTCGCGTTCCGCGACAGGCAATGCATGTACAGCGTCGTCACATGCGTGTTGCGGCTGCGGATCGCTGCGCGCTCGAACAGCTTCGAGCCGACACCCTGGCCGCGCGCCGATTCGAGCACCGACACGCCGAACTCGGCGGTGCGCTTGCCGTCTTCGTCGGGCAGATACGCGAGATGGCCGACGCCGATCAATTCGAGCGCGTGGTTGAACACGCCGAACACGGTGTCGCGTCCGAAATCGATCGTCCGGACATAGTTTTCGATCACATGGTCGGGCACAGCCTGCCCGAAGCGCAGCAGACGGTCTTCGCCGTCGAGCGCGAGAAAGTGGGCAAGCAGTTGCGGGCGGTCGCCGGAAGCCAGTTCCCGGACGAGAACTGGCGCGGGACCGGCGATGCCGACCGCGTCGGCAGAGCGAGACTCGGGCTTGTTCATCGTGGGTTCCTCAAATAGACCGTACAGCAATATGACGCGTTTGTGCGTCGCAGCGTAATTTTAATCGAACGGTTAGTTTGAGATTAGGGGAAACCCGTACATTCGATGGAGGTCCGGCTCTAAATTTGTCAAATAAAACTTTAAGCCTTTGTTTTTGTTGATTATTTATTGGCGGTTGATGATCGCGGCAATAAGGCGCCGCATTGTTACGTATGCGCAACAAATGCTGCTGCGCAAAAATCAGGTTGCGCGGCCGTCCCCCAGGCCATGCTCGATCATATCGATCACCATTTCGGCGAAGTCACGGTAACCAAGGCGGCCGCCCGGCTTCAGCCACGTGAAGGTCCAGTTGATCATCCCGAACACCATCATCGTTGCCGCCGTCTGGTTGGCTTTCAGGATCCGCTGCGGATAGGCGCGCGCGAGCTGCCGCGAGAACGCGGCGACGATGTCGCGCTGACGGTCGAGGATGATCTGGCGCTGCGTGTCCTCAAGGTATTTGACGTCGTTTAGCAGCGCCACATGGCGGCTGTGCGACGTCTCGTACTCGGCGAGGAATGCGCGGATGAGTTCGGCGAACGTCTCGCGCTCGGTGAGCCCGCGCCGCTGGCTTGCGCCCTCGACCTCGGCGATGATCAGCATCAACTGCTTGGTGTAGCGGTCGAGCAGATCGAACAGGATCGCTTCCTTGCTCTCGTAGTAGTGGTATAGACGCGCTTTCGATGTGCCGCTCGCATTCGCGAGGTCGGTCATCGACGTGCTTGGGTAGCTTGTCTGCGCGAATTTGGCGGCGGCGAGATCCAGGATCTGCTCGCGTTGGGATTCGTGATCGGGCGCTCGGGTGCGGGCCATCGGATTCGGGACGTGAAGCGTCGTTAAGAGAGGTTAGCGATGGGCGGCGGCGGGCGCGACGCGCAACGTTGCCGTTCGCCAATGCTCGATCGAGCGGGCGTCGCCGCGCAATTCGAGGCGGCCGGCTGCCGCGAGTTCGCGGCAGCGCCAGAAAGCGACGGTGTCGCTGACGAACAGCTGGCCGCGATCCGCGAGTGCCATCACCGCACCGGCCACGCGCGCGGCCGGCCGCCATTCGCTGCCGGCATGCTCGAGAACGAGCGCGTCGAGATCGGTATACAGGCCGCTCTTGAACGTATTGCCGACGAAATAGCGTAGCTCGGCATTCGCTTGCCTGGCCTCCAGCCATTCGAGCGCGAGCCGGCTGATGCGCAGCACCGAGATCGGCGCGGCTTCGGCAAGCTTCGCGCGCAGCCGCTCGGGCGGAAAAATGCCGGCTGCGGTGGCTTGATCGGCTCGCACGCTTGCCCACGCGCGCGGATCGTCCATATCGGCGATCGACAGCCGCACCT
The DNA here is from genome assembly GCF_900176645.1 of Burkholderia singularis. Taxonomy (GTDB): domain Bacteria; phylum Pseudomonadota; class Gammaproteobacteria; order Burkholderiales; family Burkholderiaceae; genus Burkholderia; species Burkholderia singularis. Next base: position 6,240 of record NZ_FXAN01000109.1, on the reverse strand, counting down.
CGTTGAGCCGTTGCGGCGCACTGCGCAGATGATAGGCAACGCGCCGAAGCATCAGTTGGTCCGCGGCGCTTTGACCATGCCAGATCACGATCTGTTCGGAACCGGCGGCGAGCGCATCGAATTTAGCCCGTTCGGCGGCGAGCCTGGCGATCCAGACCGGTAACGTATCGCCGATCACGCGTTCCCAGAACGCGGCGCGCGCGTCCGGCGCGTCGTCCACGCCGCGCAGCGGGCCGACAGTGAGATCGTCGAGCAGCTCGATGACGGTATCGTGGTCGCGGCCGGCGGCCGAGAGCGCGATGCGCAGCGAGGCGGCGGCGCTGCCGCCTTGGGTCACGTGAAGGGTCCTCATCCGGCCTGTCGTCAGCAAAGAAAAACCGCTTGCCGCGCGGCGCAGATTTTCGTCGAGGCCGTCCGGCAAGCGGCCCCTAGTGTAAGCGAGATGCGGGGCGGGAAGGAACCGCTTGCCGCGCGATCGGTGCGGTATCTAGCGTTCGTCGAAACTGACGATCACCTTGCTGCTGACCGGATGGCATTGACAGGTGAGCACGAAACCATCGGCGATTTCCTGCGGCTCGAGCGTGTAGTTCTTGTCCATCCGCACTTCGCCTTCGAGCACCTTCGCGCGGCACGTGCAGCACACGCCGCCCTTGCAGGCGTAAGGCAGCGCAATGCCCGCGTGCAGGCCGACGTCGAGCAGGCTTGCGCCTTCATACGGCAGGCGCAGCTTGCGTGTCTTGCCGTCGATCACGATTTCGAGATCGGCGGCGGGCGTCGCTTCGGTGATCTCGACCGCGGGCGCGCCTGCCTGCGGCAATGGCGTGCCGAAGCGTTCGACGTGCACCCGTTCGCGCGGCACGCCGGCCGCCGCGAGCGCGGCCTCGGCCGCGTCCATCATCGGCGCGGGGCCGCAGATGAACGCTTCGTCGATCGTCGCGGCGGGCACGAGCGTCTGGAGAAACGTCGCGCATTTCGGCTGGTCGAGCACGCCGTTGAAGAGTTCGACGTCCTGGATCTCGTCCGACAGCACGTGATACAGCGCGAAGCGTTGCATGAAGCGGTTCTTCAGGTCCTCGAGCGTCTCGGCGAACATGATCGAATCGGCGCTGCGATTGCCGTAGATCAGCGTGAACGTGCTGCGCGGCTCCAGTTCGAGCATCGTTTTGACGATCGCGAGCACGGGCGTGATGCCCGAGCCGCCGGCGAAGGCGACATAGTGCTTGCCGTGCCCCGCATTCAGATGCGTGAAAAAGCGGCCATCGGGCGTCATCACGTCGATCGTCTGGCCGGGCTTGAGCGTATCGAACGCGAAGTTCGAAAAGCGGCCGCCGCGCACGCGCTTGATGCCGATGCGCAGCTCGCCGTCGCGATCGTAATCCGTCGTGCCGATGCAGATCGAATACGAACGGCGCGTCTCCTCGCCGCCGATGTGCGCCTTCAGCGTGACGAATTGGCCTTGCGTGAAGCGGTACGCGTCGCGCAGCTCGGGCGGCACGTCGAACGATACCGTGACGGCGTCGGCGGTTTCGGGCCGCACGTCGCGGATGCGCAGCGGATGGAATTGCGGAGTCGACATGGTCAATAGGGTTTGAAGTAGTCGAAGGGTTCGCGGCAATCGATGCAGCGATAGAGCGCCTTGCAAGCGGTCGAGCCGAATTGCGCAAGCCGCTCGGTATGCGCGGAGCCGCAGCGCGGGCAAGCGGGGGCGGCGGCCGAGTTGGCTACGACCGGCTTAGGCGCGGCCGGCTTGGGCACGAAGCGGATCGTGCGCTCGGCAGCGGGGGCGGCCGCCAAAGCGGACCCCGGCATATGGCCGTCGCATCGTTCGGCGGGCGGTGCGATTCCATACGCACGAAGCTTTTCACGCGCATCGGCGGTGATCCAGTCGGTCGTCCACGCCGGCGCGAGCACGGTCACGATCCGGTGCGGCGCGAGCCCGGCGCCCCGCAGCGCGGCGCCGATATCGTCGGCGATCTGCTGCATCGCCGGGCAGCCGGAGTAAGTCGGCGTGATGACGATTTCGAGCGTGCCGTCCGGGGCGCGTCGGACATCGCGCAGGATGCCCAGCTCGCGGATCGAGACGACCGGGATTTCCGGATCGGGCACGGATTCGAGCGCTTGCCTCGCGCGCGCGACAAGCGTTTCGTCGTCGTGCGCAGTGTTGCTGCCGTTGGCGCCGGCGGCGAGCCATTGCGGCCGGGTAGCTGAGCGATCCGTGCCGGCAGCCGGCAGACCGCCGGCACAAGACGATTGAGCGCTCGGCGCTGTTGGCCCAGGCCGATCGGGATCGCGAACCGGCTGGCCGGTTTCACCGATCGATCGATGGGACGGGCGAGTCGCCAGCCCCGACGCTTGCTTCTGCCGGCCGGGCGTGACGGGCGCGAGCGCCGGCGGGCCGGATACGGCGGAGGGCGGCAACGTGGACGAGGTCGTTTCGAATTTCATCATTCGCTGCACGGACTTACCAGGACGCGCCTGGATGCTGACGTGCGGTGCTCTGCATTTGCGCGAGCAGATAGCCGAAGTGCTCGGAGTGCTCGCCGCGCTTGCCGGCCGGTACATGCAGGCTAGATTTGGGCGGCGCGAGCGTCGCTTCGTCGAGCGCCGCGTCGACGTCTGCGCGCCACGCGGCGTCGAGCGATGCGATTGCCGGGCCGATGCCCGCCGTCGCGGCCGCGGCGTCGATTTCGTCCGCGACGAAAAACTCGCACGTGTACGGCATCAGATAATCGAGCGCGGCTTGAGTGCGGGCGTGCGATTCGTCGGTGCCGTCGCCGAGGCGGATCAGCCATTCGCGTGCGTGATGGGCGTGATAGCGCGTCTCCTTCAGCGATTTTGACGCGATAGCCGCGAGTTGCGCGTCGCTTGATGTCTCGAGCGCCTGAAAGACGTGCAGCATCAGCGTCGAATAAAGGAAATTGCGCACGATCGTCACCGCATAGTCGAGCGGCGCATGCGCGGTGCCGCAGAGCGGGCCGTAATGCGGCAGTTCGACGAACGTGTAGTTCGTGAATTCGCGCTCGCCTCGGAAATAGGCGTAATCGTCCTCGGTCTTTTCGATGTCGGTCAGTTGGCGTTCGAGATCGGCCGCGTGCGTATACAACAGACGCGCCTGCCCGATCAAATCGAGGCTCATATTGGCGAGCGCGATGTCTTCCTCGAGGATGGGGCCGTGGCCGCACCATTCGGCATTGCGCTGGCCGAGGATCAGCGCGTTGTCCGCGAGGCGCAGCACGTAAGCGAGATGCTGGGGCGTGATCGTCATGACAGGCGGCTCGCTCACATGTGGTTGACTTCGTCGGGCAGCGTGTAGAACGTCGGATGGCGGTAGATCTTGTCTCCCGCCGGCTCGAACAGCTCCGCTTTCTCATTCGGATCGGATGCCGTGATCGCCGCCGACGGCACGACCCAGATACTCACGCCCTCCTGGCGGCGCGTGTAGACATCGCGCGCCATGCGCAGCGCCATCGATGCATCGGCCGCGTGCAGGCTGCCGCAGTGCTTATGGTCGAGCCCCTGTTTGCTGCGCACGAAAACTTCCCAGATCGGCCATTCGTTGCTCATCGCTTGCTCCTGATTTGCTGAATTCCACAGACGCGGATGGCGGCGGCGCTCGCCGCGGCGTTTCACGATACTTCCACGGTGTTTGGCGCGACGGCCGCCCGTGTCATGCCGCTTGCGGCTGTTCGCGGCGGCGCCGCTTTTCCGTGTGCGCGAGCGCCGCCTCGCGAACCCATGCGCCGTTTTCGTGCGCATGCACGCGGGTCGCGAGCCGTTCGCGGTTGCAGGGCCCGTCACCGTTGACGACCCGCCAGAATTCGTCCCAGTCGATCGCGCCGTAGTCGAAGTGTCCGCGCGCATCGTTCCATTTGAGATCGGGATCGGGCAGCGTGACGCCCAGCACCTTGGCCTGCTCGACCGTCGCGTCGACGAATTTCTGGCGCAGATCGTCATTCGAGATCCGCTTGATCCCCCATTTGGCCGACTGGTTGCTGTGAACCGAATCGGCGTCGGGCGGCCCGAACATCATCAGCACCGGCCACCACCAGCGATTCACCGCGTCCTGCACCATCTCGCGCTGAGCGTCGGTGCCCTTCATCATGGCGAGCAGCGCATCGAAACCCTGGCGCTGATGGAACGACTCCTCCTTGCAGACGCGGATCATCGCGCGTGCATACGGACCATACGTGCAGCGGCAGAGCGGAATCTGATTCATGATCGCCGCACCGTCGACGAGCCAGCCGATTACGCCGACGTCGGCCCAGGTGAGCGTCGGATAATTGAAGATGCTCGAATATTTCGCGCGGCCGGCGTGCAGCGCGTCGATCAGCGCGTCGCGCGAGACGCCGAGCGTTTCCGCCGCGCTATACAGATAAAGGCCGTGGCCCGCTTCGTCCTGGACTTTCGCGAGCAGGATCGCCTTGCGCTTGAGGCTCGGTGCGCGCGTGATCCAGTTGCCTTCCGGCAGCATTCCGATGATTTCCGAGTGCGCGTGCTGCGAGATTTGCCGCACCAGCGTTTTGCGGTAGGCGTCGGGCATCCAGTCTTGCGGTTCGATCTTGCCGTCGGCGGCGATGACGGCGTCGAATCCGGCCTGCTCGGGCGAATCGGCGGCGATGTCGGATGGTACGGCTTGGCCGGGAAGGTCGAGCGATTGCGTATACATGGAGATGGGTTCATCCAAGTGAGGCTGGTACGCAGTATAAATCAACCGACCGGTCGGTCAATATATGATTTCAATCCTTTTCCGTCGATGATTCGATGCCGCCGATCGACAGGCGTCGGTGGATCGTTTTTGCCTCATGCATAATCGTCAGCTTTTTTAAGAGAGGATCGAATGATGTTCCGACGTTGGCTTATTGCTTTTTCCGGTGGCATCGCGCTTGCCGCGCCGATGGCGGCAGGCGCCGCCGCGACCGATGCGCCGGCGCAGCAATCGCAATGGGTGGCGTCGTGGGCAACGGCCTTGCAACCGATCCCTGATCTTGCTGCGCCGCCGCCGCTTTATCGGGCGCCGGATGTCGCGGGCCGCACCGTTCGTCAGATCGTCTACCCGACAATTGCGGGGCGTGCGATCCGTGTGCGCGTGAGCAATGCATACGGCAAGACGCCGCTTGTGATTGACGAGCTTCGAATCGGCCGTTCGGCGGGTGGCGCGGCGGTTGTCGCCGACAGTTCGGTGGCGCTGACATTCGGTGGAAAATCCGGCGTCGAAGTCGCGCCAGGGCAGGAGCGGGAGAGCGATCCGATCGCGTTCGACGTGGCGCGCGGCAAGCCTTACGCGCTCAGCCTGTATATGGGCCCGCGTCAGACGATGACGGTCTGGCATCGGGTTGCCAATCAGATCAATTATGTGTCGTCGCTCGGCAACCATGCTGTCGATGCGGCCCCTGATGCCTATCGGACGCGCTTTACGCAGTCCGCCTGGGTGGCGGAGCTGGCGGTCGACGCGCAACCGGCGAAGGCGGCGGCAATAGCGGCCATCGGCGATTCGATCACCGATGGCATGCGCTCGAGCTTGAACCGCAATCGACGTTGGCCGGACGTGCTGGCCGCGCGTATCGAGGGGGTGGACGGGGCGGCATTCGGCGTGCTCAATTTGGGCATCAGCGGCAATCGGCTGCTGAGCGATTCCCGCTGCTACGGCGTCGCGTTGGAGCGGCGCTTCGAGCGGGACGTGCTGGCGCGCTCGGGCGTGAAGGTTGCGGTTGTGATGATCGGCATCAACGACATCAATTTCGCGGCGATGCCGGCGCGCGCCGGATTCGATTGCGATGCGCCGCATACGCGCGTCGACGCGCAGTCGTTGATCGACGGTTACCGTCGGCTGATTGCTGCCGCACATGCTCGCGGCGTGGCGATGTTCGGTGCGACGCTGACGCCGGCGTCGTTGCCCCAGTCGCGTGAGTCGATCCGTCGGCAGGTTAACGAATGGATTCGGACGTCTGGCGCCTTCGATGGCGTGATGGATTTCGACGCTGCTTTGCGCGATCCGGCAAAGCCCTCCGAATTGCAGCGTCGCTATAACAGCGGCGACGATATTCACCCCAACGATGCAGGCTATCAGGCGATGGCCGACGCGGTGCCGCTGGAGTCGCTCATGGCTGCTGCCGGGCGGTATTGAAAAAAGCCTTGCATAGTTTGGATCGACTGACTAGAATCACGCCTCTTTCGCTGAAACGGAAACGGACAGCGGGGGAGAGAGAAGGAAGCGCGGCCGACTGCTAGAGAGGGAGTTGA
>NZ_FXAN01000113.1 GCF_900176645.1 Burkholderia singularis | reverse complement strand
AAGCCGCAAGCCGCAAGCCGCAAGCCGCAAGCCGCAAGCCGCAAGCCGCAAGCCGCAAGCCGCAAGCCGCAAGCCGCAAGCCGCAAGCCGCAAGCCGCAAGCCGCAAGCCGCAAGCCGCAAGCCCCAGCGCCTCGCGAACCCAATCTCAAATCCAAGGCCCAAAAAACGCGACATTCGATCTCGACGGATGCCGCGTTTTTTGTTCCAAACCGTCATCGCGCGAATTGCCCGGCTCGCGTAGCCGGAACAATCAGAACGTATGCTCGGGCCCCGGGAAGCTGCCGTCCTTCACGGCGCGCACATACGCTTCGACCGCCGCGAGCAGGTTCGGCTGCCCTTGCATGAAATCCTTGACGAAGCGCGGCCGCTTGCCGGGGAACACGCCCAGCATGTCGTGCAGCACGAGCACTTGGCCCGAGCAGTCCACACCCGCGCCGATGCCGATCGTCGGAATTCTCAACTCGCGCGTGACCTCGGCCGCGACGAGTGCCGGCACCGCCTCCAGCACGACGAGCTGCGCGCCCGCCTGTTCGAGCGCGTGCGCGTCGCGCAGCAGTTGCGCCGCGCCGGCTTCGGTTTTGCCCTGCACCTTGAAGCCGCCGAATGCGTGTACCGACTGCGGCGTGAGCCCGATATGCGCGCAAACCGGCACTGCGCGCTCGACGAGGAAGCGCACCGTGTCGGCAAGCCATTCGCCGCCCTCGAGCTTGATCATCTGCGCGCCCGCGCGCATCAGCTTGACCGAACTTGCGAACGCGTCGGCAGGCGTGCCGTAGGTGCCGAACGGCAGATCGGCGGCAATCAGCGCGCGCGGCTGCGCGCGCGCGACGCTGGCGGTGTGGTAGGCGATGTCGTCGAGCGTGACGGGCAGCGTCGTGGTGTGTCCTTGCAGCACGTTGCCGAGCGAATCGCCGATCAGCAGCACGTCGACGCCCGCGCGGTCGAGCAGCGCGGCGAAGCTCGCGTCGTAGCAGGTGAGCATCGCGATTTTCTCGCCCGCATCGCGCATTGCCTGCAGCTTGGGCACCGTGACGGCCGGTCGGCTGGATTCCTGGAGATAGGTCATGAGAGGTCCGATTCGTTGGTATAGGATCTGACGAGGCGCGGCATCGGCTCGTGCCGCGCGCTGTCAGCGGTCGCCGCCGCCTTTGACGAAGGATTCCTTGCGACCGCGCATCGTGGCGATGCGATCGGCGAGCAGCGCGAGATCCTCCGGGGAATCGAGCGGGTTCAGGTGCTCGGCCGCGACAGTCAAGACGGGCGTGCGGTCGTAGTGATAGAAGAATTCGTTGTATGCGTCGCAGAGCGAGCGCAGGTACGCATCGCCGATTTGCTGCTCCATCGGCTCGCCGCGTTTCTGTATCCGCGCGAACAGCACCTCGGGGCTCGCCTGCAGATAGACGACGAGATCGGGCGCGATCGCCGGCGCGTTTAAATGCGAGGCGAGCGCGCGATAGAGCTGCCATTCGTCGTCGGGCAGCGTGAGTCGCGCAAAGATATCGTTCTTCTGCGGAAGGAAGTCCGCGACGATCGGCGCATGCGCTTGGTATGCGGCGGCAAGCTCGTGTGCTTGACGCTCGCGTTGCAGCGCGAACGCGAGCTGCGTGGGCAGCGCGTAGCGCGCGTTGTCCCGATAGAAGCGCTCGAGAAACGGGTTGTCCTGCGGGCGCTCGAGCAGCGTGCGCATCGACCAGCGCTCGGCGAGCAGCGTCGCGAGCGTCGTCTTGCCGACGCCGATCGGCCCTTCGATCGCCAGATAACGGCACGGCGGCCGCGAGTCGGGGGCGGTGACGGTAAGCGGTATCGCGTTCATCGGCAGCGGTTCTTTTCGTCGGCGGCGCGCATCGCCATGCACTGGCAGGTTTGGACTTTCTCGATACGCTGATCCGCGACGGCCGCGAGAAATGCGTCCGCGCGCCCAAGCGCGGGGATCACGAGCGTCGGATCGAGTTCGACGAGCGGCACGAGCGCGAACGCGCGCCCGGTTAACCGGGGATGCGGGACGACGAGATCGGGCTCGTCGATCGTGAGATCGCCGTATAGCAGGATGTCGATGTCGAGCGTGCGCGGCGCGTTGCGGTACGGCCGCTCGCGGCCGAAGTGATGCTCGATCTTCTGGCACAGCGCGAGGAGCGCAGGCGCGGCGAGCACCGTGTCGATTTTCACGACGCAGTTGTAGTAATCGCCGCCGTCTGCATCGACGGGCGCCGTCCGGTACAGGCTCGACTTGTCGAGCACCACGATGGAGTGCTGCTGCGCGAGGCACACCACCGCGTCTTTCAAGGCCTGGCGCGCATCGCCGAGGTTGGCGCCCAGGCCGAGATAAGCAACCGTCATCGCTTCCCTTCCTACGTCGTTCGACCGCGAACGTCAGTCGTTTGCGTCGGATTCACCGTGCGCGGCGACGTCTTCTGCCGTGCGCCGTCCGCGCCCGCCGCGCCGCCGCCGCTTGCGCGGCGTCTTGTCCCGGCTGCCCTGCGACAGAAGCGTTTCGCGTTCGGCGGCGTCGCCCTCGATGAAATCCGTCCACCACTGGCCGATGGCGGGATCGAGTTCGCCGGATTCGCAGCGCAGCAGGAGGAAATCATACCCCGCTCTGAATCTTTGGTGTTCGAGCAGCTTCAGTGCGCTGCGGCCCGAGCGTTTCTCGAGTCTTAACTGCAGCCCCCAGATCTCGCGCATGTCGGCCGAGTAGCGCTTGTGGATCGCGAGCTTCTCGGTCTGCATGTCGAGCACGTCGTCCATCGCGCGGCTTAACGCGGGCACCGGATATTCGCCGTTCGCCGCGTATTGCTCCCAGCGCTGGCGCATGTCGTGCCAGAGCAGCGTCGCGAACAGGAAGCCGGGCGATACCGGCTTGCCCGCGCGCACGCGCGCATCGGTGTTGTTGAGCGCGAGCGTGATGAATTTCTCGCCTTGCGGCTGTTCGAGCACGACGTCGAGCAGCGGCAGCAGGCCGTGATGCAGGCCTTCGCTGCGCAACCGTTGCAGGCACGCGAGCGCGTGGCCCGACAGCAGCAGCTTCAGCATTTCGTCGAACAACCGTGCGGCCGGCACGTTGTTGATGAGTTCCGCGAGTTCCTGAATCGGCGCGCGCGTCTTCGCTTCGATCTCGAAGCCGAGCTTCGCCGCGAAGCGCACGACGCGCAGCATCCGTACCGGGTCCTCGCGAAAACGTGTCGCCGGATCGCCGATCATCCGCAGCAGGCGCGCGCGCATGTCGACCATCCCGTTGTGATAGTCGAGCACGGTTTGCGTCGTCGGGTCGTAGTACATCGCGTTGATCGTGAAGTCGCGCCGCGCCGCGTCCTCGTGCTGCTCGCCCCAGACGTTGTCGCGCAGCACGCGCCCGCTCGCGTCGACTGCGTGCGTGCGGCGGTCGAGTTCGTCGCGCTTCAGGCGCCTCGCGCCCGCGGCATGCGGCGCCCGCCCCGTCGGAGCGTCGCCCGGCGACGGCTCTTGCGGAGTATCGACGAGCGCGCGGAACGTCGACACCTCGATCAATTCCTGCCCGAACTGCACATGGACGATCTGGAAGCGCCGGCCGATCAGCCGCGCGCGGCGAAACAGCTGCTGGACCTCGGTGGGCGTCGCGTTGGTGGCGACGTCGAAATCCTTCGGCGCGATGCCGAGTAGCAGGTCGCGCACCGCGCCGCCGACGATGAACGCGCGGAAGCCGGCTTGCTGGAGGGTGTCGGTGACGCGAATCGCGTTTTTCGAGATGAGCGACGGATCGATGCCGTGCACGCTCGCGGGGACGACGGTCGGCTCGCCGCCGCCGGCATTCTTCGTCTTGCCGCGCACGGATTTGGCGCGGCGTGCGGTCGCAGCGGATGCCGTCGACGGAATGTCGGACGGCGTAGCGCCCCGGTGATCGGGTGCGTCCCCCGACGGGTCTTTCTTCGGCGTGTCCTGTCCGAACAGCTTGCGGATGAGTTTCTTGATCACGACGGTTGGAATAGATCGAGGATGCGCCAGCCGTGTTCGCTTGCATGGGCGCGCAGCGTATCGTCGGGATTGGTCGCGATCGGGTCGGTAACTTTTTCGAGAAGCGGGATGTCGTTGTGCGAATCGCTATAGAAATAGCTGCGCTCGAAGTCGTCCCAGCGTTTGCCGAGCGACGCGAGCCACGCGTCGGTGCGCAGGATCTTGCCTTCGCGATAGCTCGGGGTGCCTTTTGCGCGGCCGGTGAGCGCCGAATCCGGATGGCCGTCGACCGTTTCCACTTCGCAGGCGATCAACGTATCGACGCCGAACGCGGTGGCGATCGGGCGCGTGATGAATTCGTTGGTTGCGGTGACGATGCAGCAGAGGTCGCCCGCGTCCTGGTGCCGGCGCACGAGTTCGATCGCGGCGGGCAGCATCGCGGGGCGGATCACTTCGTGCATGAACTGATCGTGCCACGCGCGAAGCTGCGCGCGCGAGTATTTTGCGAGCGGCGCGAGCATCGCCGCCAGGTATGCGTGGATGTCGAGCTTGCCCGCTTGATAGTCGGCGAAGAAGCGGTCGTTCTGGCGCGAAAAGCTGTCGGCCTCGACGATGCCGAGCCTGACCATGAAGCGGCCCCATTCGTGGTCGCTGTCGGTCGGGATCAGCGTGTGATCCAGGTCAAAAAGTGCCAAATTAGTCATGGAGACGCATTTTACTTGAAGCTACTTGAACCGGCCGGAAGCTGCCCGTCCGGGCGGCGCTTCGTCGTGCTCGGGCGCGGCCAGCATCGCGCGCAAAAGCGGCAGCGTCACCGCGCGCTTTTGCTCGAGCGAGAAGCGGTCGAGCGCGTCGAGCAGCGCCATCAGGCTGGGCATGTCGCGACGGAAATGGGTGAGCAGATAGGCGGGCACGTCGTCGGCGAGCACCAGGCCGCGCTCCTTCGCCGCGTGCTTGAGCACGGCCGTTTTGCCTTCGTCCGGCAACGGCGCGAGATGGAACACGAGCCCCCAGCCGAGCCGCGTGCGCAGATCCTCGCGCACGGCGAGCGCGAGCGGCGCGGCGTTGCCCGCCGCGACGAACGCGCAGCCCGGATGCGCGCGCACTTCGTTGAACAGATTGAAAAGCGCGATCTGCTGCGCGTCGTTCATCGCGTCGCAATCGTCGATCGCATAGATCGACACGCGCGGATCGAACGAGAACGCGCCGAGCCCGCTTTGCGGCGTCAGATAGCGCGCGTTGCCATACGAGGCGTCGTGCACGAGCGCCTGCAACAGATGGCTGCGGCCGCTGCCCGACTCGCCCCACACGTAGAACGACCGGTCCGGCACGGGCCCGGCGGCGAGCGCGAGATCGAGCTTTTGCAGGCGTGTGACAAGCTCGGTGTTGTCGCCGACGAAGAAATTGTCCAGCGTCGCGGGCGGCGGCGTGCCGAGATCGAGCGTCAGTTGACGGGAGGCAGTCACGGTGCGGATCGGATCGGGTAAGGCTGTCCGGCGGGCGGCGCGTTCGGTCGCCCGTTCGACGCCCGGCCGGCTTCGGGTAAAATCGCATTTTACCGACCTTCTCGCATTTCCCCATGAATCCTCCGAAATCCGCTCCCGATGCCCAGGGCCTGTCCTACCGCGATGCCGGCGTCGATATCGATGCCGGCGACGCGCTCGTCGACAAGATCAAGCCCTTTGCGAAGAAAACCCTGCGCGACGGCGTGCTCGGCGGCATCGGCGGGTTCGGCGCGCTGTTCGAGGTGCCGAAGAAATATCGTGAGCCCGTGCTCGTGTCGGGCACCGACGGCGTCGGCACGAAGCTCAAGCTCGCGTTTCATCTGAACAAACACGATACGGTCGGCCAGGATCTCGTCGCGATGAGCGTCAACGACATCCTCGTGCAAGGCGCCGAGCCGCTGTTCTTCCTCGATTACTTCGCCTGCGGCAAGCTCGACGTCGATACGGCGGCGACCGTCGTCAAGGGCATCGCGCAAGGTTGCGAGCTGTCGGGCTGCGCGCTGATCGGCGGCGAGACGGCCGAGATGCCGGGCATGTATCCGGACGGCGAATACGATCTGGCGGGCTTCGCGGTGGGCGCGGTCGAGAAGAGCAAGATCATCGACGGCAGTACGATTGCTGCGGGCGACGTGGTGCTCGGTCTTGCGTCGAGCGGCATCCATTCGAATGGCTTCTCGCTGGTGCGCAAGATCATCGAGCGTGCCAATCCGGATCTGTCCGCCGATTTCCACGGCCGCTCGCTTGCCGATGCGCTGATGGCGCCGACCCGCATCTACGTGAAGCCGCTGCTCGCGCTGATGGAGAAGATCGCGGTGAAGGGGATGGCGCACATCACGGGCGGCGGCCTGGTCGAGAACATCCCGCGCGTGCTGCGCGCAGGCCTGACCGCCGAGCTTGACCAGCAGGCGTGGCCGCTGCCGCCGCTGTTCCAGTGGCTGCAACAGCACGGCAGCGTTGCCGATGCGGAGATGCACCGCGTGTTCAACTGCGGGATCGGGATGGCCGTGATCGTCGCGGCAGCCGACGCCGAGACGGCGATCGCCGAGCTGACGGCAGCCGGCGAACAGGTCTGGAAGATCGGCGCGGTGCGCGAGAGCCGCGACGGCGAGGCGCAGACGGTAGTGGTCTGAGATTGTCGGGCGGCGCGGCGTTGAAGTTGCACCGTGCCGCCGGATGAATGGAGGGGCGCTCCGGTTTAGGCAAACTGCGGCGCCGACGTAAAAAACCCGGTTCAGTACGAACCGGGTTTTTTATTCGCGTTTCATTCGCGGCATGCGCGGGCGGCGCAAGCGGCGATGCCGGCGTCAGCGGGCGTGCGGCGCGTCCAGCACCCGTTCGAGCGCATCGAGCGCCCGCGCGGTCGCATCCGCCGCGCAGCAATCGACGACGATACGCTCCGGCATCGCGCGCAGCCACGTCAATTGCCGCTTGCAGAGCTGGCGGGTGGCGAAGATGCCGGTGTCGCGCATCGTTTGATAATCGATTTCGCCGTCGAGATACGCCCATGCTTGCCGGTAGCCGACGCAGCGCATCGACGGCAGCCCCGGATGCAGATCGTCGCGCCGGCGCAGCCGCTCGACTTCGTCGATGAAGCCGGCCGCCAGCATTGCGTCGAAGCGCGCGGCGATTCGCGCGTGCAACACCGCGCGTTCCGACGGCTCGAGCGCAACGGGCACGAAGCGCACACGCATTGCGTCGCGGCCGTCATCGGGGGCGGCGGGCGTTGCGGCGAGGAGCGCCGACATTGGCCGTCCGGTCAACAAATAGACTTCGAGCGCGCGCTGAATCCGTTGCGAATCGTTCGGCGCGAGCCGGGCCGCCGTGGTCGGATCGACTTGCGCGAGCCGCGCGTGCAACGCGGGCCAGCCGTCGCGTGCGGCTTCGCCGTCGAGCGTCGCGCGCACGCCGGGATCGGCCGCGGGCAACTCGTTCAACCCTTGCGTGAGCGCCTTGTAGTAGAGCATCGTGCCGCCCGCGAGGATGGGCGTGCGGCCGCGCGCGGCGATGTCGGCGATCAGGCGCAGCGCGTCGGCGCGGAAGGCGGCGGCCGAGTAGGCGTCGGCCGGATCGACGATATCGATCAGATGATGCGGGACGGCCGCGCGTTCGGCGGGCGTCGGCTTCGCGGTGCCGATGTCCATCCCACGGTAGACGAGTGCGGAATCGACGCTGATGATCTCGATCGGACGGCGAGCGGCGAGCGCGAGCGCGGCGGCGGTCTTGCCGGATGCGGTCGGCCCGAGCAGGCATGCGACCGTTCCGACGGGGGCGGCAACGCTTGCGCTCATTGGCCGCGCATGAAGAGCCGGTCGAGATCGCCGAGCGTGAGCTGATACCAGGTCGGCCGGCCGTGGTTGCACTGGTCGGCGCGTTCGGTCGCTTCCATCTGCCGCAGCAGCGCATTCATCTCGTCGAGCGTCAGGCGCCGATTCGCGCGTACCGCGTGATGGCACGCGAGCGTGCCGAGCAGTTCGTGTTGCCGCTCGGTCAGCACGCGCGAGCCGCCGAACGCGTGCAGATCGGCAAGCACCGCGCGCGCGAGCGCGGGCAAGTCGGCGTCCTTCAGCAGCGCGGGCACCGCGCGGATCGCGAGCGTCGTCGGCGACAGCACCGCGAGGTCGAAGCCGAGCGCATCGAGCGTTTCGCGTTCTTCGTCGACCGTGCCGATCTCCACCGGCGTAGCCGTCATCGAAACCGGAATCAGCAGCGTTTGCACCGCGAGCGCGCGGTTGGCGAGCGCGGCCTTGAACTGCTCGTAGAGAATCCGCTCGTGTGCCGCGTGCATGTCGACGATCACGAGGCCGCGCGCGTTCTGCGCGAGCACGTAGATGCCGTGGATTTGGCCGATGGCGAAGCCGAGCGGCTGCTCGTGCTCGTCGAAGGCGGCGGGGGTGGACGACGGCGCTGGCCACGCGGGCGACGCAATGCCCGGCGCGCCGCCGGGCCATGCTTGCGCGGGCGCTTCGTCGCGCGCTTCCAGTGCCGCGCTGTCTGTTGCCGCGCCCGGTTCCTTGCGGCCGAACAGCGCATCGTACAGCGCGAGCGGCTGCGCAACGGGCAGCGTGCCTTGCGTCATCCGCGATTGCCGCAGCCAGGTATTGCCGGGCGACGGATGGCCGGCCGGGCTGCCGCCCGATGGCTGGCCCGCGCCGTGCATGGCAGGGCTCGGTCGCACGAATGCCGTGCCCGTGGCGTCGGCCCCGGTTGCTTGCGTTGCCTCCAGGTGCGCCGCGTGCCCGCCCGCCGTCGTTTCGGGGGACGCGCCCGCATGCCGCGCGAGGGCGCGCTGGACCGCGTGAAAAACGAACTGATGGATTGAGCGCGAATCGCGAAAGCGCACTTCGATCTTCGACGGATGCACGTTCACGTCGACGGCCTCCGGCGGCAGATCGAGGAACAGCACATACGACGGGTAACGGTCGCCGTGCAACACGTCCTCGTAGGCGGCGCGCACCGCGTGCGTGAGCAGTTTGTCGCGCACGAAGCGGCCGTTGACGAAAAAGTATTGCTGATCCGCTCGGCCGCGGCTCGCGGTCGGCAGGCCCGCGCAGCCGTAGACGGCAAGCGGCCCTGCGCGCTCGTCAAGCGGCAGATGGGCGCTCGCGAAGCCTTCGCCGAGAATTTTCGCGACGCGCGCCGCGGGCTCGCTCGCATTCCAGTGCTCGACCGCACGGCCGTTGTGCAGCACCGAGATCGCGACATCCGGCCGCGCGAGCGCGGCGCGGCGGATCATCTCGATGCAATGACCGAATTCGGTCTGCTCGCTTTTCAGGAATTTGCGGCGCGCGGGCGTGCTGAAGTACAGCTCGCGCACCTCGATCGTCGTGCCGCGCGAGCCGGCCGCGGGCGTGAGCGCGCCCGTCTGCGCGTCGATTTTCGTCGCATGCGGCGCGTCCTCGGTGCGGCTCGTGATGAACATCTCGGCGACCGACGCGATCGACGCGAGCGCTTCGCCACGGAACCCGAGCGTGGCGACCGCCTCCAGCTCGGCGAGCGAGCGGATTTTGCTGGTCGCGTGGCGCATCAGCGCGAGCGGCAACTCGTCGGCGGGGATGCCGCAGCCGTCGTCGGTGATCGAAATGCGTTTGACGCCACCTTCGTCGAGCACGATACGCAGTATGCTTGCGCCGGCATCGAGCGCGTTTTCGAGCAGTTCCTTGACGACGGACGCGGGGCGCTCGACGACCTCGCCCGCGGCGATCTGGCTGATCAACTGGTCGGGCAACGGCTGGATCGCGCGCGGCGGGCGCGCAGCGGACGCGGGGGCGGCTGGCGCAGCGGATGCGGCACTCACGCTGCCGGGGGCGGATTCGGCGAATTCGGACATGGCGGAATTATAGCGATGCCGCCGCCCGGCGTCGGCCGCCGCCCGGCGGCGCGATCGCTCGGAGCGTGGCCGCCGTGGGGCCCGATCGCTTGGCGCGCGCCGTCACACTACGACCAAATTTCACGGTCCCTTAAGGCACTTTCGGTATCATGACAACGCGGATTTTTAGCCTCCGGCCGCGGTGGCCGGCACGCGCTCACCGTTACGACACAACAAGGAAACGCATTTGGAAACGCTGTTACATTTCGTCAATCTCGTCCTGCACATCGATACGTTCCTCGGCGATTTCATCCGGCAATATGGTGCCTGGGTTTATCTGGTGCTGTTTCTCATCGTTTTCTGCGAAACCGGGCTCGTGATCTTTCCGTTCCTGCCGGGCGATTCGCTCCTGTTCATCGGCGGCGCGTTTGCCGCGACGGGCGAGATGTCGCTGGCGGGCTTGATCGTGCTGTTGCTCGTCGCGGCCGTGGGAGGCAACACGGTCAACTATCTGATCGGCCGCAAGATCGGGCCGAAGGTGTTCAATACGCACATTCCGGGGATCGAGCGCTTCCTCGATCGCGCAGCGCTGCAGAAAACCCACGATTTCTACGCGCGGCACGGCGGCAAGACCATCGTGCTTGCGCGTTTCATTCCGGTCGTGCGCACGTTCGCGCCGTTCGTCGCGGGCGCCTCGGAGATGAGCGCCGCGCGCTTTCAGCTCTTCAACGTGATCGGTGCGCTGGTCTGGGTGCTGCTCCTCGTGTTGCTCGGCTACTTCTTCGGCAACATTCCGTTCATTCGCCAGTATCTGAACGTGATCGTGCTCGTCGGGGTGGGTGCCGCGGTGATCCCGGTCGCGCTTGGCGCGCTATGGAAACTGCTGCGCCGCAAGTCGGACAAGCGTCGCGCATAACGCCGGCGCCGACACGGGCCGGCGCCCGGTAAGCGGGCCGCCCGCAGCGTGTGCCGGGTGACCGGGGCGGGCGGCCCGCCCGCGGCTGGGGCGCAGGCGCGCCCGCTCGTCGGCCGCTCGCGTCACGACGCCGTGCGATGCGCGACCGGCGTTTCCGGCGTCGGGTAGCTGGCGTTGCGGAATGTATCGAGAATCGCGCGATTGACGTCGCAATACACTTGCCAGTAGTGCGACGGATGCGCGAACGGCCGCACGAACAATAGCGGCCCTTCCGGCGTAAACGACAAAATGCCGATATCGGGCGCCGGCGTCGCGACGACGTTCGGCACTTGTTTGATCGCCGCTCTCAGGCGCTCGATCGCATCGTCCGGATCGACGCCGTTTGCAATCTTCGCGCTCAGGTCCACTCGCCGCATCGATGTCGCGCTGTAGTTCGAGATGTTGTCCGAGAAGATCTTGTTGTTGCCGACGAGCGTGACCACGTTGTCGGCCGTGATGATCGTCGTGACGAACAGCCCCAGCTCCTTGACCGTGCCGGTCACGCCGCCGGCCGAGATCAGGTCGCCCACCTTGAAAGGGCGCAGCACCTGCATGAACACGCCGGCCGCGAAGTGCGCGAGCAGGCCGCCCCACGCCGTGCCGACCGCGAGGCCGAGGCCCGCAAGCAACGCAGCGAACGAAGTCGTCTGCACGCCGAACACTTGCAGGATCGCGAGCACCAGCAGCAGCGTGAGCAATACGCTGACGACCGACGTCAGATACTCCGACAACGTCGGATCGACTTTGCCGCTGTTGCGGATGAGCTTGCCGAGCAGATTCGTGGCGATCCTGATCGCCCAGCGCCCGACGATCCAGAGTGCGATCGACGCGATGACTTCGAGACCGAAATCGACGCCGCGAGTGAGAATGAAAGTTTGAATGGAAGTGAGATCCAGGTTCAAGATCAAAACTCCAGAATGGCGGGATGAACCAGGGTGGCCGCGAGACCGTGCAGTCACGCAAGCAACGAAGCCGCGAAAGGAGGCGCCTTTTTTATAGCCGACTCGCGCGGATCGAACAACCTCCCGCGCTGTCAGGGGGCGCGGGCGGCCGGATGGCGCGGCGTGAACGCAAATTGCCGGATGTCGCCGCGTCGTGCGACGATCGCGGTGCTTTCCGGAATCGATTCCCACGCATCGGGCAGCTCGACGAGCGGCTCGGACACGATGAGGAACGCGTCGTCTCCAACCGCCAGGATGCGCGGATCATGCGGATAGAGCTCGTGCAGATGGCGAAACGATGTGCTGTGAAAGAGCGTGCGCGAGTCGCGCTCGCTCGAATAGCGCACCGCGATGATCTGCTCGCCGTTTGTCGCGCAGACGGTCATGTTGAGCGGTGTGTCGACGCGGTGGCGCGCGGCCGCCTCTTCGATCGCGCCCGCCATGCGTTCGAGCGCGGGCAGCGGCGCCTGTTCCAGTCCGAACGTCAGCGCGAGATGGAACATCACTTCCGAATCGGTCGAACCCTCGATCGACGGGAAAAGCGCGGGATCGATGCGCATCATCAGATCGCGCCGCAACGTGTGATAGCGGCGGATCAGCCCGTTGTGCATGAATAGCCAACGGCCGTGGCGAAACGGATGACAGTTGGTCTCCTGCGCGGGCGTATCGGTTGCCGAGCGGATATGCGCGACGAAATGCGGCGAGCGGATCGCGCGCGCCGCTTCGCGCAGATTACGGTCATTCCACGCGGGACTCACGCTGCGGTAGCGGAACGGAATTTCATCAGGCTGCCCATACCAGCCGATTCCGAAGCCGTCGCCGTTGGTCGTCGTCGCGCCCAGCCGCGAATGCAGGCTCTGGTCGATCAGCGAGTGTTTCGCGCGAAACAGCACGCTTTCGAGTTGAATCGGATTGCCGGTATAGGCGAGCCAGCGACACATCGCGAGTCCCTCCGCCGCGCGTGTTACGTGTTGGAGGTGCGTCCGTATGTGTCTTCGAAACGGACGATGTCGTCCTCGCCGAGATACGCGCCCGACTGCACCTCGATCAACTCGAGCGGAATCTTGCCGGGGTTCTTCAGCCGGTGCGTCGCGCCGAGCGGAATGTAGGTCGACTGGTTCTCGGTCAGGATGATTTCGTTGCCGTCGTTCGTGACGACCGCGGTGCCCTTGACGACGATCCAGTGCTCGGCGCGATGGTGATGCATTTGCAGGCTCAACTGCGCGCCCGGATTGACGACGATGCGCTTGACCTGGAAGCGCTCGCCCTGATCGATGCCTTCATACGAGCCCCACGGCCGGATCACGCGGCGGTGCGTGACGGATTCCTGGTGGCCCGACGCGTTCAGCCATTCGACGACCTTCTTCACGTCCTGCGCCTTGTCGCGGTGCGCGACGAGCACGGCGTCGGCGGTTTCCACGATCACGATGTTCTCGATGCCGATCGCGGCGACCATCCGGTGCTCCGCGCGGATGTACGAATTCTCGACCGATTCGGTGAACACGTCGCCGATCAGCGCGTTGCGCTTGTCGTCGGTCGTGGCGATATCGGCGAGCGCGCTCCACGAGCCGATGTCGTTCCAGCCGAGATTGGCCGCGGCGACGACCGCCGCATGCCCGGTCTTCTCCATCACCGCATAGTCGATCGACACGTTCGGGCTGGCGGCGAACGTTTCCTTGTCGAGCCGCAGGAAGTCGTGGTCGCGATGCGCGGCATCGAGCGCGAGTTCGGCCTGGCGCGCGATGTCGGGGGCGAGACGGCGCAGCTCGTCGAGATAGGTCGATGCCTTCAGCATGAACATCCCGCTGTTCCAGTAGTAGCCGCCGTCGGAGACGAAGCGCTCGGCGGTCGGCGCATCCGGTTTTTCGACGAACGCGTCGACGCGATAGACCTCCGCGCTGCCCGCGAGCGCGGCGCCGCGGCGGATGTAGCCGTAGCCCGTATGCGCCTGCGCGGGCGTGATGCCGAACGTGACGAGATGCTCGTCGGCCGCCACGGTCGCGGCCGTCTGCACGATGTCGACGAATGCGGATTCGTTGTCGATCACGTGATCGGACGGCAGCACGAGCAACAGCGCGTCGGGGGTCTCGCGATAGGCGAGCAGTGCGGCGATCGCGATCGCAGGCGCGGTATTGCGGCCTACCGGTTCGAGCACGATCGACGACGGCGTGACGCCGACTTGGCGAAGCTGTTCGGCGACGAGGAAACGTTGTTCGTTGTTGGTGACCACGATCGGCGCGCGAATGCCGGCGACGTCGCGCACGCGCAACGCAGTCTGCTGGACGAGCGTGTGTTCGCCGGCGAGCTTCAGATACTGCTTCGGATAGCCGCCGCGCGACATGGGCCAGAGCCGCGTGCCGCTGCCGCCGCACAGAATGGTGGGATAAATGTTCATACGTTGCCTCGGATAGGGCCGTGGACCGGCCGGTGCTCGATAATGACGGCGCTATTTTTCATCATTTTCGCTGCTTTGAGGTTTAATAATTGCAACTTCGGTGACGGCGGCCCCACGTAAAGCCGCTCCAAGCATGAAATAACGCGCTCGGGCTGTAGATTGTAAGCTGAACCTAACATTGTGTGACGGGCACGGAATTGGCTGCGAAAAGTGAAGGGATCGGGATGAAACGGGCGTTTTGCGCGTGGTTCGCGGGTTTGGCGATCGGATGCGCTCCGTTCGCGTCGAGCGCCCGGGAGGGTGCGCCGGACACCGCCGGCGCACCGGCGCCCGGTGCTGCGGCAAGCGCGCAGAGTGCCGCCGATGCGGCGGCGGATAACATGCAGGCGGCGATGCGGCGGGGCCGGGATCGGGTGAGTGCGCGGGATTTCGGCGCACTGTGCTCCGGAACGGGCGACGATACGCGGGCATTGCAGGCGGCTGTCGACAGCGGCTCGAGCGTCGAGCTGCCGGGCGGCACCTGTGTCGTGACTGATGCGATTCGCGTGCAGCCCGGCCAGATCGTGCAAGGCAATGGCCGAGGCAGGACGATCGTGCGCGTGTCGGCGCGATTCCGGAAATCCGCGCCGGGCGTGTTCTACACACCGGCCATGGGGCCGGCGTCGAATAATCGCGAAGGGCCGCAATTTCGCGATTTCAAGGTGACGTTTGAGCAACCGGATACGTCGTCGCGCGCCGAGCTGAACGTCTACCCCCCCGCGTTTTATCTGCGCAATGTGCCTCGCTTCACGATGTCCGACATGCAGATCAGCCAAGCGACGGTCGGCATCGACATGCGCGGCGATTCGGGCGGCGCGCGCATCGACAATCTCGAGATGTCTGCATACCGCGTGGGCATCGACATAGACGGCGCAACGGATTCGGTTCGGATCAGTCATCTGCATTTTTGGCCGTTCGACATCACGCAGCGTCAATATGCGATTTGGAACGCCGCGGCGCAGGTGTCGATTCAATCCGGCCGTTGTGACGACATTCACGTCGACAACCTGCTTCAATACGCGAGTCAGCTCAAGTTCATCAAGACTGCGAGCGGCACGACATTCGGCGAGCTGTCCAATCTCAATCTCGATTCCTTCGGCGGCCTGATCGTGCAAGGCGGCTCGTTGGCAATTGCGTCGAGCATTTTTTCGGTCGGCTACCGCGACTATCAGGCGATCAACATGACGGGCGGATACGTGCGCTGTTCTGCTTGCGTGTTCGCGGCGGTCACGCCGCTCGCTCGGCCGATGGTGCAACTGTCCGGCCCCGGCGGCGGATATTTGCAGATCTCCAACGGCCACTTTCGCACGTGGGGCGATATGACGGCCATAGCCGCCAGCGGCACGGGCTGGAACACGCTGATTTTGTCGGGCAGTCAATTCGAAACGGACGCGAATCCGCGCCTGTCTCACCCGGTCGTCGAACTGGGGCCGAACAGCCAGGGCACGATCGTCGGCAATCGGATCATCGGCGTGGGCAGTGGCTCGGGCATGTTCATCGACGTCGCAACCGACGAAAACCACGTGATCGCGAATAACGTCGGCGTGGGCTGGCGGTTCGCATTTCCGCCGACATCGCGTCGCATGACGGCTTTCGGTAACGCGAATGGCGTCGACGGCGGCGTGCCCGGCAATCTGCACGGCGATTTGACGGTGGACGGCGGCATCAGCCATACGGGGCGCGAAGTGGACAAGTCGTACACGTTCGCGATGCCTGCCGATGGGCAAACCGTCACGTTTGCGGCGAAGAGCGGCTCGCTCGTGATGGCGCCGAAAGGCGACCTGCGTGCGTTGCGTATCCAGTTGCCAGCATGCGCGGCGCAATACGATGGGGCCGTGGTGCGCTATACGTCGTCGAAGGCCGTCAGAGCGTTGTCGGTCGATGCGTCGTCGGGTGCGGTCGCGGGGGCGGCGACGTCGCTCGTTCCGGGCACCGGGAACGCCTATCTGTGCCACGGCGGCAATGCGACGTGGTACAGGCTGTATTGATGCGCATCGAATGCTCCGTGGCGATGCGCGCGGGCGCTCACGCGCTGCACCGTTGACGTTATCCGATGCGCGTTGCCCAATGCGAGATCGCATTGCGCGTCCAGCGAAAGATCTTCACGAAGATTCGCGTGCGGTTGCCGCGAATTGTGCCGAGCGGCCGGCGCGCGTGCGGCGCGAGTCGGGTGACCGCAGCCTCCGGCGTGGAGAAGAGGCGCAGGCGCCAGTCCCAATAGAGAGGATAACGGATC
The DNA here is from genome assembly GCF_900176645.1 of Burkholderia singularis. GTDB lineage: Bacteria > Pseudomonadota > Gammaproteobacteria > Burkholderiales > Burkholderiaceae > Burkholderia > Burkholderia singularis. The sequence goes on along the minus strand of NZ_FXAN01000113.1, from coordinate 8,176 downwards.
AATGCGCCAGCGACGAGCATATCGAGCGACAGCCTTCGCTCGCGCCACGCAAGGGGCGTGATCGCGTCGTGCGTCAGCCCCCATCCGGCGTAGAACGGCAGGCCATAGGTGAAGACGGTTTTGCCGCGCAGTAGCGCGTCGAAACCGGCGAGCGACGATAGCGTGTGAATTTCGTCGGCGATTTCGATCAATGAAAGCAGATCGGCGTGCGTATCGACGACGTCGGCGAGCGTCTGCGCGTCGATCAAGCCCTGCCGGTTGCCGGACAACACATCCGGATGCGGTTTGTAGACGATGAATGCATCGGGACGCCGGATGCGCACCTCGCGCAGCAGCGCGTCGGACGTCGTGATGCCGAGCGTGCCGAATTTGATCGATGCGTCGTCCGCCACCTGGCCGGGCACCAACGCGACGGTCCGGCCGCTCGGCGGCCGCCAGTCGGGCGTGCGCCTGCCGAGATTGTATTTGGTGATGCCGGCTTCGACGATGCTCGCGCGTAGCCTGGCGGCGCGTTGCAGCTCGGATGCGTCGAACTCCGAATGATTGAGGATATCAGTCAAATCGTTCGGTTGGCTCGGATCGAAATACAAGCCGCGTGTGTCGATGACCTGGCTCCACGGCGCGCTCATGTCGGAGCCGAGGCCGTTCGAGTGGATGAAGCCGTCTTCGATCCGGACGCAGTGTATCCCGCCGCCGATGTCGTCCCTGTGACGCGCGCCCCAGAGTGCGGCGTATTCGCCGGTGCGCAGCTCGGACAAACCGCGTATCCAGCGCAGTGTGCCGCCGCCCGCGCTCAGAAACGGCGTGGCGAACGGGCGCTTCCACCACTGGAAGCGAACGCCGGCGATGTGCTCCAACGCGGAAAAACGCACTTCGACCGCATGCTGAAGCTGCACGCAGTCGATCGCAGCATCCAGGGTGCCGGGGCGATGCGTGTGCGGATCGAGATAGCGCGCGAACTGGACGAACACGGCATGGAAGAACGCCGGCAAGGTCGGGCGCGCGGTTCGCTCCGGCATCGGTGCATCGTCGTCGGACAAGCCCCATCCGGCATAGTAGGGCGTGCCGTAGACATGAACCGGCCGCCTCGCGAGTATCGGCAGCACGCCTTCCGAGGCGCTCAGCACATAGACGTGATCGGCGTCGAGCAGCGCCGCCCAGCGGCGATGCGATTGCGTCGGCGTCTGCGCGTCGCGCGGGATCGCTGCGGCCCAGGGCGATGTGAGCCAGGGGCCCGTGCCGGCATCGTTCGAGCGAATGATTTCGAATTGTGCGCCGGGATGGCGTGTGCAGGCGATATCGAGCATCCGCTTGAAGCGTTGTCTGCGCTCGTGGGCCGATGCGGGGTCCAGCGGCGACGTGACGCGCTCGTCGATGAGCGCGACGGTCTGCCCGGCTGCCTGCGCGGGCGGGGTGGCGCCTTGCGGCCCTTCGTGCCTAGGCATGACGCTGCCGCTCATATCGAGCAAGCGGCGCATCAGGCGCGTCGCCAGCGCTTCGGTATCCCAAGTAATCTGGGATTTCAGCGCTTGATCGAGTTGCGCGACGAATGACGTTGCGCCCGACGCGTCGCCGGGCAAGACGAACCACGACAGCAACGGCGCGCGCCGCGCAGGGCGCAGCACGATGGGGCCGGGCCATGCGGCCCGCGACGGGCGCCCGATGCGGCGGGCGATGCGCAGCACGATCCTGCCGCAACGGCTGTCCTGCCATAGCAGATCCGTGCGGCCCTGCACCCAGCACAGCAGCCGTGATCCGCGCGTGATGCCGCGCAAATCGAATTCGGTGTCGTGCGCATGCGGCCGGCGTGTCGCGAAGCGAAACATTTAGCCCAGCGACTCGATGAAGCGATCGACCTTTTCGAAATGTGTCGACCAGGTCGGCGCGCTGAACTGTTCGATTCTCGCAAGCTGCGCGTCGCGCGCGGCGCTCGATGGTTGCATATACGAAACAATCTTCGAAAACCAGCCGGGACCATCGAGCGGATCGAGATAATCGGGGATATCCGATGCGATTTCGCGGAACACGGGAAGATCGCTTGCGATCACCGGGATGCGATGCGCAAGCGCTTCGACGAGCGGCATCCCATAGCCTTCGACAAACGACGGAAACAGCAGCGCCTTCGCATGCTGCAGCCACGCGCGCATTCGCGCATCGGGGCACTGCGCTTGCTCGATGACGAGGCCACGCAGACGCTCGCAGCGTTCGAGCATGTCGACGACGTTTTCACATTCCCAGCCGCGGCGGCCGATCAGAACGAGCCGCGGCGCGGCGTCGCCCAGGCGCTCGGCCAGATCGCGCCAGACATGCAGCATCAGCCAGTGATTCTTGCGCGGCTCGATCGTGCCCAGCATCACGAAGTACGGTTTGTCGAGCGGAGCGGCTTGCGCTGCGCCATGCTCGATGCCGGGCGCCAGATGCGCGACGACGCTTGGCGGCAACCTCAGGCGCGCCTGCCTCGCTTCGCTCGCGATCGAATCGAGCGTTGCTTGCGAGTTGGCGATCAGACCGTCAGCGTGACGCAGCGCCGTATGGATGCGCCGGCGATGAGCATTGCCTACGCCCGGGCGGCAATATTCGGCATGCGTCAGCGGAATCAAGTCGTGCACCATGAATACCGAGCGGATGTTGTGCTTGGCCATCGCGTGATAGTAGCGAGGAAACTCCATACCGGTATGGCTCGTGTGCAACAGGATGCCGCGCTCGATGCGGCGCATGCGCGTGAGCGCAAGTGCCGCCCACGCGCGTATGACGGTGCGGCGAATGAACGGCCGGTCATGCGTGGATGACAACAAGCGGGAAAATATCTGCCGCGAGTCCTGCTCCGTCATGATCGTGAAGAAGCCCTGCTCGCTGACGACGGCACGCGCGCCGTTGCCGTATCGTTGTATATAGGCGAGCCCCACGCGATCGACGCCGGTTGGAATCAGGCCGGCATGCAGGCGTGACAGCAGGCGCGTGATGTCGAGAAGGATGGGCGTCACTCGATTGCGACTCCCTGGCGCAAGGTTGGCGTTGTAGCGGAGCGGGTGTGGCGGGGTGTGTGACCGGTGCGCGGCCGCGCGTTTGAGTCCGATGCCGCAACCGACTGCGATCTCTTTCCATTTCGCACAATGTTTCGCCCGATTTCTATCTGAGACTTTTCTTACGGCATCCCAACGGATGCCGGCTTAAACATAGGCTTTGCCGCTCAAACGCGTTATATATTCGTTGCAAGTTTTCAACCATGTGAAATTGGTGAAGAACCACGCCGCGAAGAATCGTGTAGTGAATTTTGCTTGCTGCATTGCGCACGATATTCGTGATCGACTATTCTATGCGAACGCGCAACGTGCGACAATTTGTGCCGATCCCAAATCTATACTCGTATCAAATGCCATTTACTTTATATCGGGTTCCTCTGTTATTGGCGTACGCTGCGGGTATCGTGGTTCTCACGAGCTGCTCGGCAATTCCGACATCGGGGCCCAGCGCGGCGCGAATTGCGCAGGTCTCAGAATCGCCGAATACGGCGGGCATACAGATCGTGGATCTGACGGATGACGTGACGCGCAAGCTGCTTGCGGAGCGTCGGACCGACGACTTTTCCGGCGCGCTCGGCAATGATCCCGCGTTTCAGCAGCAGCTCGGTATTGGCGACACGATCGAGGTGGTGATTTGGGAAGCGCCCCCGGCGGCGCTATTCGGAGCCGCGGGGCTGACCGATGCGAGAAGCGCGTCGAGTTCTGCGATTGCCGCGCCGGGCAATGCGCGCGCGACGGTGCTGCCGGAGCAGTCGATCGACGCGGACGGAATGATCAGCGTGCCCTTCATCGGCAACGTGAAGGCCGCCGGCCGCACGCCGGTGCAATTGCAGCGCGATATCGTGGCGCGGCTCAAGCGCATCGCGCACGATCCGCAGGTGTTGGTGAGGTTGTCGAAGAATACGACGTCGTATGTGACGGTCGTCGGCGAGGTCGTCAAGAGCGATCGCATGGCGTTGACCGCGCGTGGAGAGCGTCTGCTCGATGCGCTTGCGTCCGCCGGCGGCGTGCGTCAGCCGGTCGACAAGATGACGATCCAGGTGACGCGCGGCAAGACGGTCGCGTCGTTGCCGTTGCAGTCCGTGATTCAAGACCCGAAGCAGAATATTCCGCTGCGCGCGGGTGATGTCGTGACGCTGCTGTACCAGCCGTACAGCTTCACGGCGTTGGGTGCAACGGGCAAGAATCAGGAAGTTCAGTTCGAGGCGCAAGGTATCACGCTCGCTCAAGCGCTGGCACGCGCGAACGGGCTCGACGATTCGCGCTCCGATGCGCGCGGCGTGTTCATTTACCGTCTCGAGGACGCGAAGGCATTGACGTGGCCTTCGCAGCCGGTCCGCACTACGGCCGACGGTAAGGTTCCTGTTATTTATCGGGTCAATCTGCGAGACCCGGAATCGTTTTTCGTTACGCAAAGCTTCATGATGGACAACAAAGACTTGTTGTATATCTCGAACGCTCCGGTCACCGAGCTGCAGAAAATTCTGAACTTGGTGTTCAGCGTAGCCTACCCGGTGACGACCGGCGTACAAACCTTCAGATAGTCGACGATCAGATCGACGTCGTTCCCGCCTCGCATAGCGGCATGGGATTCATGCCGCGGCATTTCGTGCAGGCGGGCGCATGATTCCGACCGGCAGGGTGGTTTGCGGCCCGGCGTGCCTGGGCCGCTCTTTGCCGGATTCGCAGAGAGGGCGGCGGTACGATGCAGACGATACGCAGAGTCGCGCTGACGTGCGATTTCCTTCGAGTCGATTTGAGCAGAGGGAAAGCGGACAACGGCCAATATCGGAATCTGGACTGGCTGGTCCAGATTCTGGGCGTACCCGCATTCGAATCGAAATGGGGCGTGCGTGCCGACGTGATCGTGCCGCCGCTCGACAGCGCGGGATTGCGTGCGTCGCTCACCAGCGATATTCACGCGCAATATCTGGCCGATTCGCCGGCTGCCTGGGCCGCGCTTTACGATGCGGACGATTTGCCGGCGTTTGCGGACACGGTGGCCGCGCTGCTCGAATACGATCTGATCGTCGGTTTCGAATTGCCTCCCGTGCTCAAGCGTCTGCTTGCGCGCGGCGGCAAGACCTATCTGAGTTTGCACATTCATCCGCTGCGGTTTTTGCGCGATCTATGCTTCTACGGATACTCGAATTCGGCTGAAGTTTGCGACATGCTTTCGGCGTTCGGCGTGCCGGATCACGAGATCGCCATGCAGGTTCGTCGGCTGCGTGCGCTTTTTTTCCGTAGACATATTCCAGCCTTCGATGTGCCCGCGCAAACGCCCGTTCTGATTGGGCAAACACCGTGCGATGCCGCTTTGATTCGCGACGGCCGCTTCGTGCAATGGCGTGATTGCCGGCAGAGCCTGGATGCGCAATTGGCCGGATATGACGAAATTTTCTTTCTCGAACATCCGTATGAAGTTAAAAATGGAGCCGTCACGGAATTTCTGCGTTCGGAGCTTGGCAAGAGTGTGACGTCCGTTCGTGCGAACGGATACGGATTTATTTTTTCCAGTTGCGACATTCCGTTTTTTTTATCGTTATCTTCATCGTTAGGGCTCGAAGCCCAACATGCGGGACAGCGATGCGATTTTCTGTTGTCGCATCCGTTAAATAAATTCATGGTACCTGGTATAGATCGCGGTGCATCGGCGATCGGGCATGGCGTTTTGTTCGATGTTTTTTGGGAGCGTTTGCTCGGCCGGGCCGGCGACGAGGTGATTCGGCGCGATGAATCGGATGTCGGCTGTTTTGCGGCCGGCAACAATTATCTGCGCAGCAGTTTGGAATCCTGGGCTTTCCGTGAATTGGACAGAGGAGAGATTCAGCAGACAAGCCGCCGGCGGTTGATCCCGGCGGCCTCGGTGGGCAGCGCGCAGTCGGATCGCGTCGAACTGCGCTCGCAGCGGATGGGCGAGATGGAAGTCGAGCAGCTTCCGCGGCCTTTGCGCATGGGCGAGCGGATCGCATTCGATTTCTCGAAGTCCGCTGTCGAACATTATTTGCTTGATGGTTTTGCCGCACATGAGCCGGACGGTGTTCGGATCGACTGGGGGAGAGCCGTCATGCAAATGCCGCTCGACAAAGCATGCGAACAGGCGATGCTGCGGGGGAAATTGACAGCATCGGTGCCGCGCGAATCGCTTCGATGGCGGCCGACGCTTGCGCTCGACGTCGACGGCAACGAAGTCGACAAGATCGTGTTTGGGCAGGACGACGGCGGCCACCGTTGCATGTCTTTTTGTGCGCCAGTGAACGGTGGGTTGCGCCTGCTTGGTTTTCTCGCGTCGTGGGACGGATGCGACGGAGATGACGAAATGCAAGCGGCCTCGGAATTATCCGGGCCCTTGCTCGTTGCGCTCGAATGTTCGATCGATGTTCAGGATGCCATAGCAGGATCATCGCGCGATGCGGCGGCGGGCTTGCTTGGCTCGTCGACGTAGCATGCATATGAAGCAGGCGCAAGGCGATGTTGTCGGAATGATGAATTAAGGAATGCGATAGAGCTGTTGAAAAATGTTTTAGGCAATGTGCGGCGAGAATGGGCCATGATGCCCCTTCGCTTCGCATGCGAAAGGAGACAGCAAGCAGCAATGAGATACGAAGGATGACGATTGCCGTTTGGCTCAATTCGCAGCCACGGCTCCCAGAGGCGTGAAAAATTGTCTAGCGTAATCATGTTGACTAATACCCGGTACGAGAATATTGCGTCGGCTGCCACACTCGAAGAGATGTTGGTGTACGACGGCGTAGAGTTTGTCTATTGCGCATATCGCACGCTGCTGGGACGGGACCCCGATCAGGAGGGCGCGTCATACTATTTGTCGAGACTGGAAAGCGGCGTCAACAAGCTCCAGATCATCGATCAGCTGTGTTCGTCGCCGGAGATGAAGCAGGAGCGGCGCGCGCTGCCCGGCCTTGAATATGCGATGCTGCATTGGCGCCGTTCCCGGTGGCCACTCGTCGGCAAACTGTTCGGGCCATCCGATGTCGGGCGGTATATTGGCGCGGAGCAGAAATTGCAGCGTGTCGAAAATTCACTCGCCGTGTTGTCGAGCGAGACCGCCACGCATCTGAATCAGGTGAATGCGCGTTTGTCGCATACGCAGGAATTGCTCGAACAATTGCGGGAGATTGTCAATCTGCAGATGCGGCAGTCCCGATACGCGCTGCATGGCGGTGGCCCGGTGCTCGGCCGGACGAATGAACGGTTCGTGTTCAATCTATCCACCAGCCATCACTGGCGTGCGCAACCGGTTGGCATCGTGCGCGTCGAGCGGGAACTCGCAAAATATCTCGCCGATTACGAGAACGTGAGGTTCGCGCTGTGGGATCCCGCCGCGAAGGTATTGCGGGAGCTTGACCGCCGCCACGTGGACAACATTCTGTCCGAACGCTGGTGCGATAACACGGATACCTCCGTTGCCCAGTATCACCACGGGACCTTGCCGCAGCTCGAACTGTCGGGTGCCGACACCTTCGTTTCGATCGGCATCGATTGGGATCTTTCGCCGATTCACGACATCGCAAAATATTTGCGCAAGTACCGCGTGAAGATGGTGGGCTGCTGCTACGACCTGGTGCCGATCCTGTTCCCGGAATTCAGCGCGCGTCAGGAAATGGCGCAAACGTTTCGTCGTCACTTCGTCGATATGGCGCATACGGCGACACAAGTGCTTGCCATCTCGAACACGTCCCGCAAGGACTTGATCAATTTCTGGGAGGAGGCCGGCGTCGAGACGCATTTTCCCGACGTTCACGTCATTCCGCTCGCGGCGCCGGCGCGCGGCGCCGGGCTTCCTCAGTTGAACGAAAAGGATGTCGATACGTTGCGGCACGTGCTGTATCACGGCAAGTACGTGCTATACGTCAGCTCGCTCGAAGCGCGCAAGAACCACCGGCTGCTCGTCAATGTCTGGCGCGAGTTGTATCGCGACCGTGGCGCCGACTGTCCGCAGCTCATCTTCGTCGGCATGAAGGGCTGGGGTATCGACGACATGCTGCATCAGATCGGGCGGATGCCGGTGTTCAAGAATCACAGCAAGATCGTCTGGTTGCAGGGCGTCAGCGACGCCCTGCTGGCGCACCTGTACGCGAACTGCCTGTTCACGGTGTTCCCGAGCATGTACGAAGGGTGGGGGCTGGCGGCGA
>NZ_FXAN01000114.1 GCF_900176645.1 Burkholderia singularis | reverse complement strand
AACCGCGCTGGCCGATGCGCAAAAGCAGCGCGTGCAGGCCGTCGCGAAATGGCAGACCTCCCGCCTTCGCTTGGCGCAAAGCCTGGGCAGCCTCGATATGTCGTCTGCTTACTAAAAGCGGCGATTAAGAAAAAAGACGGAGGAGACGATCCGGCCGAACGGAGCGCGCGCATTCGTGCTTGCTCGCATGAATGCGCACGCCGAGTCGGTCAATCAGTTCGCATTGCACCGAATCGATTTGCCACTTTGCTTGCGCTGACGGCTTTTCCCACCATCGCCCCTACGCTCACAACTGCGCGATCGGCGACAAATAACAAGAGAAACGTGTGGCAGCCGCAATAATCATGAAGTATGCCTAACGATATTCGCGTCGGTTCGTTTGCATGATCGAAGAACTCGTCCCGCGTGCTCAACGGGACGCCGGCATATTGAGCGCTTCGCCTGCAGCGCCCCGCCTTGATCAAGACAGCACGGCCGCCATCTCTTTTTGCTGTTCAATTTGACGACGTCGTAAAAGATACGCGACCGTCTGCAATATGCATTTGTAAACTCATTTCATCGCATTGAAAGAGTTGATAAAACATCTCGGGTGAGGTTTGCATGGCGAATCGCATAGATGAGACTTGGCACCGCTTGCGCGAGTGGACTTACGGTTCTACGCCGTCAGAAAGGCTCGCCGCTCAAATTCTTCATCATGAAGGATTTGAAGCCATTAACCCGAGCCATCCACTCGGAGGAAAGGACGGCGGCCAAGATGCTTGTTGCATGTATGCGGACGAGCCGTGGAGCATGGCTGTCTATTTTCCCCGCGGCGAAAAAGGCTACCAAGAAATCAAAACTAAATTCCTGTCGGATGCCGAGAAGGTAAAGCAGCAGAATTCCACGGGCATCGCGTTCGTTACAAATCAAGAATTGAGGCTGAGCGAGCGTAAAGAGCTAGAAGAATCGGCGAATCCACTGAAGGTTGAGTTGTTTCATCTTGAGCGCGTTGCTGGCATCCTTGACCGCCCGGAAATGGAATCCGTTAGGCGGCAATTCTTGTCTATCGACACAGATTCCTCATCGACTATTAACAATATCGGCGGGACGGGCGGAAACGCGCCCGGTGCCGGAGGCGGTGGCGGAGGCGCAATCGGTGAAGCGCGCGGTGGCGACGGTGGTCGAGGCGGGAATATATACAACTTCAGTAGCACGCCCGGAGCTGCCCCGGCGGCGGGAGGCGGTGGTGCTGGCGCCTTTGGCCCAGAATCTCAAGGCGGTGAAGGCGGGCAAGGTGGAGAATATGTGACAGCAATCCTCAAAGTCACTCCGGGAATGAGCATCCCCATAAAGATAGGTGAAGGTGGTAAATCAGACCCGAATGGCGGCGACGGTGGCGATGGCGGCGACACATCCTTCGGCGATATCGTTGCCAAAGGTGGAAAAGGTGGGAAAGCCGGATTCAATGTGATTGTCAGCAGAGAGGTATCCGAGGTTGATCGGAATGCGGGATTACATATCAGCACGTTGATCCTCGCTGAATGTTGCCACTCCCGGGACGGACTTGCTTACATCTTGGCGGCGGGTATCGAGCGCGTTACCTTTGCTAAATTGCCAGAAAGGTTCGCTTTCGTGTTGTTTGGCGTATTGTCTATTGGTAATGCGACATTGGGCGTCGAATATGAATTCACTGCGTCAATCGAGTCGCCGAGCGGTGAGGCTGCATGGTCCCAGCCATTCAAAGTCTTCAGCGGGCCGCCTCGCCGAATTGCTAGGCCATGTTTCGCACTATTGGTCGATTGCGAAATTGATCAACCTGGGATTTGGACGATCCTGATCCACTCAGCGAGTCATTGCTTTGGGCGATTACCAATTGAAGCTATGGTCCCATCAAGCTGACGAAGTTATTGGCGCACTGAATGTCCTCGAACACCTCTGCATGCCTGATGCCGTGGAGCACCTCACCTTAGGACCGTCACAATGCATGCCGAATCCGTCTACAAGGCGATGATGTCTGAGGCCGCAAGCCGCCTCATGGCGGCAGATCGTTTTATCGCGCACCACGGTAGTGTTGAAGAGGTCGGCTATCTGGAATCGGCGGCACTTCAGCTTCGCAAAGCCTTGGAAACTATAGCATTTTCAGCTATTTCCACGAACAAGGCAGCTTATGAAGAGATTCGTTCCAAGGCCGAACAAAACAAGGATTTCACGCGGGATTACCACGCGAACCGGATCTTTCGCGATCTGCAGCGGGTACAGAAGGACTTCTACCCGCTCGCACTGGTCCCTGCTGTCAACCTTACTCCTGAGCTTCCGACAGGACGGACCTGGCACTTTGATCGGAAAAAGGATGGCTATCTGACTCAGGACCGATTCACAAAGATCTACGACAGGTTAGGGAAATACCTTCATGCCCGTAATCCTTGGGATCAGCTAGTCCAGTGGGAGGGATTGATTGAGTTTCTCCCCAGTGTCATCGAGGAAGCACGGTCCTTGATCGAGTTGCACGCCGCCTTTATCCGAACCGCGGATTTCAACGGTGTCTGGATTGTCGAGGTGCCCAAGGGTTCTATCGAGCCCAAGATTATTGTCGGGAAGGCCGACGGCAACTTCGCGGTGTTCAACCACGGAAAGGCCTAGGATCCGGACACTCAGACGCGGGTTCTGGCGGCGTTGGTTGTCTCGAGGGGAAGCCAATATGCCAGACCCAACGGAAGGATCCACAGTAAGGGTTCGTGCATCGTCCTACTTAAATTCGACGACGGTCCGCTGATAGAGCGGACCAGCCGTTCGAGTGGCCGTAGGAATGCGACGGTGGATGACCGAGTTTGGCCGCACTGAGGCAGACGATCTGACGTTGTCTGTTTGGTCTAGTCCAGCCTTATACAGATCAATCGATTACGGGGTTCGCTATACTCGTCGCCTTTTCTCTGGCTGGAGGGATAAATCGATCGCGAAATTGGCTCGGCCGTAGTGTGCCAAATATGTCGCTAAACGGTGCCAAATCACGCGCGACGTTACAAAATGTACTTTTCAACACCCAGAAAGCACAGTAAGCGTGGAGCCGATACCGTGTTGACGGCGTGAGTTACCGGTTTCCCCAACGATTGGAAGCCATGCGTAGCAGCGTGGCATTGGCAG
>NZ_FXAN01000118.1 GCF_900176645.1 Burkholderia singularis | reverse complement strand
AGGACGGCGCCGCTACCGCGGCACCGTCAGATAAAAAACTGGGGAAAATTACTTCGACGAAAGTGGGGAGTATCTATCCGACGCTGACACGTGTGGTCGAACCGATGTTTGCCGGTATCGAAGGCGTTGCCAAAATACAGGTGCTTGGTGGGCAGAGCCTCGCTATGCGGCTATGGCTCGATCCTCAGCGCCTCGCTGCTTATGGCATTACCGGCGAGGATGTTGCCGCGGCTATTCGCGAAAATAACTTCCAGGCCGCACCAGGGCAGGTGAAGGGACTGTATGTCGTGAGCGATTTGCGGGTCAATACCGACCTCAAGAGTATCGACGGATTCAAGAATCTGGTGCTCAAGAATGTCAACGGCGCGATCATTCGAGTCCGGGATGTCGGCACTGTGGAATTGAGCGCATCGTCCACGAACACCAGCGGCAGCATGAGCGATGTTCCTGCGATGTTCCTGGGATTGGACGCCGCACCTACCGGTAATCCGCTCGTCATCGTAAAACGCGTTCGCGAGTTGATTCCTGAGATCGAAAAGACGCTTCCCCCGGGTGTGACAGTTCAAATTCCGTTCGAAGTCGCCACCTTCATCCAGGCTTCGATCGACGAGGTTGCGCATACGTTGCTCGAGGCGTTGGCGATCGTCATTTTGGTGATCTATCTGTGCCTAGGAACCTTTAGGACAGTGCTGATTCCGCTTGTCACGATTCCGTTGTCGATGTTCGGTGCAGCGATGCTCATGCATGTGTTTGGATTCAGCCTGAATTTGCTGACTTTGCTGGCGATGGTATTGGCAATCGGGCTCGTGGTCGACGATGCGATTGTCGTGGTGGAAAACGTCCACCGGCATATCGAGGAAGGGCGCACGCCGTTCGATGCGGCGTTGATCGGCGCACGCGAGGTTGCAGGCCCCGTGATCGCGATGACGCTGACGCTTGCTGCGGTCTATGCGCCGATCGGCTTTATGGGCGGGCTGACCGGTACGTTGTTCAAGGAGTTTGCACTGTCTCTTGCCGGGTCGGTCGTGATTTCCGGCGTCGTTGCGCTCACGCTCTCGCCGATCATGAGCACCAAACTGCTGAGCGAAAAGACGAGTGAAGGCTACATGGCGGTCAAGGCCGAGAAATTTTTCGAATACTTGGCCGTGCGCTATGGAAAGCTGCTCGGTAAATCGCTGCATCATCGGTGGATCACGTTGACCGTCGCGGTCGTGATATTCGTTAGTTTGCCGATTCTGTATAAATCTGCCCAATCGGAATTGGCTCCGATCGAAGATCAGAACATTCTTCTGACAGCGATCAAAGCGCCGCAGCACGCAAACCTGCATTACCTGGAGGCATTCGCGCGCAAGTTCCATGAGGTGGGTAAAGGGATTCCCGAGAGCTATTCGACCTGGATCGCCAACGGTACGGACGGTTTTGCCAACAGCGTGGGCGGTCTCAATCTCGTGAAATGGCAGGATCGGAAGAGGGACGCCAATGCAATCCAGGCCGATCTGCAGAATCGAGTTGGCCAGATCGAGGGCACCAATCTCTTCGTTTTCCAGATGCCGCCTTTGCCAGGATCGACCGGCGGCCTTCCGGTGCAGATGGTCATCAGAAGTGATCAGGGGTACTCAGCGATCTATGACGCGATGAACAACCTGAAGAAGAAGGCGCGCGATAGCGGTTTGTTCGCAGTCGTCGATAGCGATCTCGACTACAACAATCCCGTTACCCAAGTCGAAGTGGATCGGGAGAAGGCGGGTTCTCTCGGTATTCGCATGAGCGATATCGGACAAGCTTTGAACGGCTTGATTGGCGAGAATTACGTTAACCGATTCTCGTACTACGGACGGGCGTATGACGTTATTCCGATGTCGATTGCGTCGCAGCGTCTTACTCCTGATGGGCTCAAGAATTACTATGTCCAGGATCGAAACGGCCGTCAGATTCCGTTATCCGAGGTCGCGCGCATCCGTATGAAGGTGGAGCCGAATGCTTTGACGCAGTTCAATCAGCTCAATTCGGCTACGTTCCAGGCCGTTCCCGCACCGGGAGTGGCATTGGGCGATGCCGTTGCCTTTCTCGAGCGCGAGGCGGCCAATTTGCCGATCGGTTTCTCTTATGACTGGCAATCCGACGCACGCCAGTACATCCAGGAGGGGAGCAAGCTGGTGTTGACCTTCGTCTTCGCGATGATCGTCATTTACCTGGTTTTGTCCGTCCAGTATGAAAGCTTCCGCGACCCGCTCATTATTCTGATCAGCGTTCCGTTGTCCATTTGCGGTGCATTGTTGCCTTTGGCATTGGGATATACGTCGTTGAATATCTATACGCAGATCGGTTTGATTACGCTGATTGGACTGATCAGCAAGCACGGGATTCTGATGGTCGCATTCGCGAATGAGCTTCAGGCGTCGGAAAATATCGGAAGACTGGAGGCCATTCACAAGGCCGCTCAGGTGCGCTTGCGCCCGATCTTGATGACCACGGCGGCCATGGTCGTCGGTCTTGCACCGCTTATTTTCGCCAGCGGCGCGGGAGCGAACAGCCGATTTGGGCTCGGGCTCGTGATTGTGGTCGGCATGCTGATCGGAACGACTTTCACGCTGTTCATTTTGCCGACGTTCTATACGGTATTGGGTTCGAAGAAACACGTGTCGCACGTGGCTCCGTTGGAGACCGCGGCGGAAGCGTCATAACACCGGGAACTATTGCTATGTTGTCGACGCAGTTTAAGCTCGCATTGTCTGCGATTTCCGTTGCGGTCCTGGCCGGTTGTGTCAACTATGCTGGCATTCATGCGAAAGGAAAACTGAATACGCCGCAGGACATTCCGTCCGAAACAGTATTGGACGCGCATGCTCCCGCAGCGGTGAACTGGCCGCAAGACAAGTGGTGGGAAAAATTCGAGGATCCGCAGCTCAATCAGTTGATCCAGGATGCGCTGGCAAGCAATCCCGATATCGCGGAAGTTCAGGCGCGTATGGATCGTGCGACGGCCGTCATGGATTATGCGAATGCCGATCGGTATCCGAGCGTCGATGCGGGGGCCGGAATTTCCAGGAGCCGGTTGGCCCGAAGCGACGACTATGCGGGATTGGGCAATCGGTATATCACGCTCAGATCGCTGGATGTCCAATTCGGGTACACCTTCGATCTATGGGGCGGAAAGCGCGCCGCTTGGGAATCAGCGCTCAATCGCGCAACCGCGGCTGAGGTGGATGTGCAGTCGGCTCGTCTCAACCTGGCGGCGAGCGTGGCGAAGGCCTACAACCAGCTCGCGTTTTCGTGGGAGTTGCTCGATTTATCCGAGCGGGATTTGGATCGCTTGGAAAAGATGCTCACGCTTTCCAAGCAACGGTTCAAACTCGGTTTGGATAACCAGTCTCAACTCAAGCTTGTCGAGGGACTCAGGAATCGCGCCAGTGCGCAAGTCATCGAGGCGAGAAACGATATTGAAATTTCGAAGCTTCAGTTGGCGACCCTGAGCGGCAAGGGGTTGGATAGAGCGCTGAGCATCCAAAGACCGCAGAGGATGAAACCTTACGTCGATGGGCTGCCGAGCAACATCCCGGCCGAGCTATTGGGGCGTCGGCCGGACATTGTCGCGGCGCGCTTGCGAGTCGAGGCCGAATTGAAAAATACCGATGCCGTGAAGGCGGATTTTTATCCAAATATCAATTTGGTGGCATCCGTTGGCGTTCACTCGCTACTCGGTGATAGTTTTTTTGATAGCGTGAGTAAATTCTGGCGGATAGCGCCGGCGGTTACTTTGCCTATATTCGACGCCGGGAGGTTACGCTCGACTCTCAGAACGAGTAATGCGGATTTGGATGTGGCAATTGCTCAATATAATAAGACATTGAATACTGCTTTTCACGATGTCGGTGCTTCCGCCACGCAAATCCGTTCACTTTCCGGCCAGATATCGGAGCAAGAAAAAGCTCGAACCAGCACTTTTGAGTCTTTTACGCTTGCGCATGACCGTTATAACGTAGGTCAAGATAGTTTCCTTGATTATCTTAATGCTGAACGTCAGTTGATTTCCGATGAAACTCAATTGGCATTGCTTCGCAGTAAGCAAGTTGATGCTTCAATCTCGCTGCTGCTTGCCTTGGGAGGAGGGTTTCGCGCCGTGCATTGACTCGTGTTTCGACCCTAAGACTATGGCGCCCAGATCGCTTGGGTGCCGTGGTTGGGGAGAGGGCAATCCTCCTAAGGGATTGTCGGGATTTCAATCTGGGGTGCTTTGGTGTACAGTACGAAAACAATCGTATTGGCTAAATGTCAATAGATTGATTGCGAATTGTACCTTGGTGGCCCATGTTAACTGCTAATCATCCAACGAAAGAGCAGATTCGAATTGAAAATGTTCTAACTGCTCTAGGGAACCCTTTAAGATTAACGGTTTTTAAAGTTCTTGCTGATGGAGCTGAACATAACTGTGGAAGCATTCTTAAAGGGGCGACTAAATCTACCATGACCCATCATTGGCGTGTTTTGCGTGATGCTGGCGTCATTTGGCAACGTCCGTATGGCCGGGAAAATCTGTTGTCGCTACGGAAAGAGGATTTAGACGATCGTTTCCCTGGATTGATCGACAGTCTGCTGTCCGCGGTGCGTCATGATCCATTGACGCGTGAGATGGTGGCCATGAACGAGGTAACTGTTTGATCGAAACCCGTTAGGGCGTTTGTGGCCTCCCAACTTATTGAATGCATGTAAATGGGGCCTCAAATGCATTGGGTAGATTCGATCGACTTTGATGTGTCGCCTGTCGAAGCGTGCTGGCTGCAAGCCGGCGGTTCATTGACGCGTAGGCTGCAAGTGTTGGGAGAATACTCGCTGTCCGTTGTCTCCGAGCACCGCGCATTTCCTCATGCCGATGAAATGGCGGGGCTTGAGGGTTTTGGTGCGCAGGATTGCTGGGTTCGCGAGGTTGTCATGTCACTCGACGGCGTGCCTTGTGTGTGCGCACGAACCTTGGTTCCCATCAGCGGAATCGATAACGATTGGCAGGACGTTCGTAAATTAGGCAACGTTCCGTTGGGTCATCTCCTTTATCATCCGTCCATCACTCGAACCTGTTTCGAATACTCGGTGGTCGAAGGCCGTTCGCCTTTGGCGGATCTTTCATTGCGATTCGGACGTATTTCCGGCCGTCGCTTGGCGCGGCGTTCCCGCTTTTTTAAATCAGAGATTCCTATCCAGGTTTCGGAGTGCTTTTTGCCGGATTTCTGGTCGTTTGCGGCGCCTCAGGTACTGGAGGCGGAATGTGCGGACTGACCGGTCGTCGATCGGGATATTGTAGCGAGGCCGCCTGCCGATCCGGAATTCGGAATTGAGGCGGCATCGCGCGGGGCGGGTCAATCGGAAGCAACGAGAAAAACGGAATTCGATAAAGGACCCGCCTTGCAAAGGGCATGACGCGGATCAACCCTGCTTTCGTTCCTCGGTTCGCATCGCTTGTGGAGTGCGCCTCGGCGGAAAAAGCGCCCGGGCGCCAGGCGCCCAGGCTAAGCCGCTCCAAACGGAGCGGCGGAGGTTAGGGGCCCAATATCGATAACGAACACGGCGAGCCGAATGACTTGCTCGCCGTACAAATCACCATGCGCGGCTACCGAATTGCGTAGCCGCGTGATTCTTGCTTACTGCCCAAAGTAGATCGATTGACGCGGAGAACTGCCGACCGGCGCGCCGGCATGTGCGACAGGGGCAGCCTGCGCACCGTAGCCGCTCGTATCGGCAGAACCTTGTACGCGTGCTTGTGCAGCCTGGATGTCAGCCGGATAGTACGGGCTCGATACGCCCGGATGGTAACCGGCCTTCTCGAGCTGAACCAGTTCCGCGCGGACCTGGGCGCGGGTCACGGGCTCGTTGGATTGCGCCATTGCACTGAACGAAGCGCCTACGGCGCAAGCGGCAGCCATAACGTAAACAAGCGTTTTCATAAAAACCTCCGAGTATTTTGTCTTCACTTCGCTTTCGGCGGGTTTGCTTAAGCGATTGATTACATCGTAGTCATCGGGGTCCTACGGGTAAACGCTTGGTTGCGCGAAAGATCTTTGCGGGAACGGAAAAAATGGCGTGGGCGGAGGTGATGTGCAAAGCGCGGGGAATTGTGTTGCGTAGTCTCGCTTTCAGCGGACGTAAGTTGCCGATTCTCCGCTTGATGCGCTGCCGCGCGGGCCCGGCACAGATGCATCCAAATACCGCACGCCGGTCAATTGCCCGGATTTTTCCCAGAGGCGCGCGCTCATCGCCGTATCGCGCGCTTGGTGGGGAATGCGCGCGGCAGCCGGGTAGCCGCGTGTCTCGCACATGCGCGCAGGGCCGACGTATGCGCCTGCGCCGAGATGCGGCGCGGTTGCCGCGTGGATCGCGGGCAGTGCGCCCACGTCGGCGGGCTGGGCGGCGAACCGGTTCGATACGCGCATTGCGAGTGTGCCGAACGGGGAGTTTTCCATTGCCGGTCCTGCGAATTGCAGATTGGTCGCGGCATAGCCCGGATGCGCCGCGACACTCAATATCGGCAGCTCCGCCAGTTCAAGGCGACGCTGCAGTTCAAGCGTAAACATCAGGTTGGCAAGCTTGCTGTCGCAGTAGGCGCGGTACTTGTTGTAGCCTAGCTCGGCAAGCATGTTGTCCAGACGAATCTTGCCGAACCGGTTGAAGCCGCTTGACATGGTCACGATGCGCGAGCTGGCTGACTTGCGCAGCGCGGGCAGCAACAGGCCCGTCAGCGCGAAATGGCCGAGATGGTTGGTTCCCATCTGCATTTCGAAGCCGTCATGTGTATGGCGCAGAGGCAGGAACATCACGCCTGCGTTATTGCAGAGAATGTCGACGCGGCCGTGGCTATCGATGACGGTATCGGCAAAGCGGCGGACCGACGAGAGATCCGCGAGGTCGAGCGGCATGACTTCGACGAGCGCGTGCGTGTGTTGATGACGGATTGCCCGCGCGGCGTGTTCGCCCTTTCCGGTATCCCGGCATCCCATCACGACTTGCGCGCCTTTGGCCGCGAGCGTTTCCGCGATTTGCCAACCGAGACCGCTGTTGGCTCCCGTCACGACGGCGACTTTGCCGTGTTGAGGCGGCACATGCTGTTCGCTCCATGGATGCATCTTTGTCTCCGTCTATGAGCGCTGGACTGCAGCGCGTCGGATTCGGCGTATTGAGGCACCGGCATTTCCGGTGGCCTGCGTACCGCCTATCGTTACATTTTGAAATGTAACGATAGTGCCGAATACCAAGGAAAACAAAGGGGGGGCTAGAGGCGCTGATCTACAAGCGCCGGAGCGTACACGGGCGAACCGGCCGAATGACTCGTTACTTGCCGTCCGAATGGCCGAGCACTTCGGCTGCGGAGATCATCGCGCCCGCATTGGCTGGCGCCGGGCGCTCGGCGGGACGAAACACCTCGTCACCGCGATGAATGACCTGGCGCGACAGCGCGCAGGTGCCGGTGCGTTGCGCGAAGCGGCGGCGCCAGCGCTGCTCGCCGTAGTGGCAGCGGCCGGGCTCGACCCAGCGGACGACGAGCAACGTTTCAGAGCGTTCGAGAATTTCGACGTGAACGTCGACGGGATCGAGCACAGGCAGGGAGTGGGGGGGCTTCATATTGCCGTTTCCTAAAGCTCGTGCGGTATCGGCCTAGGCAGTCATTGCAACCGCGTTGCGTCGATTCCGTAGCGATTTCCATGAGTGATTGCGGTAAATGTAAGCGGGCTCGCCGGGAAAAAACATCCTGCTTAGGTCAAATTACTTTTTGTCGATTCGGAAACAATCGAATGCGATTGCAGGGGCCGGGCGGCTGCGTATTTTCCCTGATTCGCCGGCGAATCTGATCTGATGGGGCAGAAACGATCCTATAATCTCGCCTGCCTTACCTGCGGCTGCCGGCGTATCCGTCCGGCGTGCGGCCTGGTAAGCGGGGCAGGCGAAACGCTTGCGCAATACAAGACGCATCACGTTGTCTTTCCGAACCAAGGTCTTCCATTGCGGAAGATCGACACAGCCGGGCCCCGCGAACACTTTCCTTCTGCAGGTCCGTCTTTCCGCTTGGACGTTTCAGCCGTCTCGTCCACGGGTGTTGTTCGATTGCGCAAGTCATGCTGCCTTGCCCGTATGACTAAACCAATCGAGGAGCTCCTGATGACTTTGTTCCGTCTTTCGACCCTTTCCGTCGCCGCGATGCTCGTTGCCGCCGGCGCGGCCGCTCATGCGGAAACCGTGAAAATCGCCATCGCCGGCCCGCTCAGCGGCTCGGTCGCGCAGTACGGCGACATGGTCAAGGCCGGCGCGCTCACGGCGATCGAGCAAATCAACGCGGCAGGCGGCGCGGGCGGCAATAAGTTCGAGGCCGTGCTGATCGACGATGCGTGCGAGCCGAAGCAGGCGGTGGCAGTGGCGAACAAGATCGTCAGCCAGAAGATCAAGTATGTGATCGGCCACGTGTGCTCGGGTTCGACGATTCCCGCGTCCGATATCTACGAGAACGAAGGGATCGTGATGATCACGCCGTCGGCAACCGCGCCGCAGCTCACCGAAGGCAAGAAGCGCAAGTTCATCTTCCGCACGATCGGCCGCGACGATCAGCAAGGGCCGGCCGCCGCGCAGTACATCATCGCGAAGGTCAAGCCGAAGAAGGTGGCGGTGCTGCACGACAAGCAATCGTATGGTCAGGGCATCGCGACGTCGGTGAAGCGCGATCTCGAAGCCGCGAAGATTCCGGTCGTGCTCTTCGAGGGGATCAACGCGGGTGATTCGGACTACTCGGCGATCGTCACGAAGCTGAAATCGCAGAGCGTCGACTTCGTATACTTCGGCGGCTATCACCCGGAGATGGGCCTGTTGATGCGTCAGGCGCGCGAGCAGGGCGTGAACGCGCAGTTCATGGGGCCGGAGGGCGTCGGCAATAAGGACGTGACCGCGATCGCCGGGCCGGCGTCCGAAGGGATGCTCGTCACGTTGCCGGCCGATTTCTCGGCCGATCCGGCCAACGCAGCGATCGTGAAGGCGTTCGCCGACAAAAAGCGCGATCCGAACGGCCCGTTCCAGATGCCGGCGTACTCGGGGGTCAAGATCATTGCCGATGCGATCGTCGGCGCCAAATCGACGGATCCGACGAAGGTCGCCGCCTATATCCACCAGCACAACTTCGACACGCCGATCGGCAAGGTGTCGTATGACGCGCAGGGCGACCTGAAAGCGTTCAAGTTCGTGGTCTACAAATGGCATAAAGACGCGACCAAGACGGCCGTCAATTAAAACGGAGCATCTGCCCGCCCGGGCCTAGGTCCGCCCCGCCGGAAATTCGCGCGGGGCGGCGCGCATTGGCGGTGGCCCGACGGCGCCATCGCATGAGCGGCGGCCGCCGCGGCGGGTGTGTCGAGATCGGGCGTTCGTGCGCCGCGGGCGTGGCCGCTTCATGAGCGGCGATGCAGCGGCGCGCCGGCGCGAACCGGGATTTCCCGCATGAATGAATTCTTTCCGCAGTTTGCCCAGCAGCTCGTCAACGGCCTGACGCTGGGCGCGATCTATGCATTGATCGCGATCGGCTACTCGATGGTCTACGGGATCATCGGCATGATCAATTTCGCGCACGGCGAGATCTATATGATCGGCGCATACGTGGGCCTCGTGACGCTCACGGCGATCGGCACGTCCGCCGGTTACCCGTTGCCGCTCGTGCTCGGCGCGGCGCTCGTGGTATCGGTCATCGTGACGGGCGCTTACGGATTCGCGGTCGAGCGCGTCGCCTATCGGCCGTTGCGCGGCGGCCCGCGCCTGGTCCCGCTGATCTCGGCGATCGGCATGTCGATCTTTCTTCAGAACTATATCCAGATCGGCCAGGGCGCGCGCGACGTGTCGGTGCCGGTGCTGATCTCCGGCGCGTTCGATATCCGTCTGGGCGGCAATTTCGACGTCACGGTGCCATACGCGCGTTTGCTGATCGTCTGCGTGACGGTCGTGCTGATGATCGCGCTCACGCTGTTCATCGCGCATTCGCGCATGGGGCGCGCGTGCCGCGCATGCGCCGAGGATATGCGCATGGCGAACCTGCTCGGCATCGACACGAACCGCGTGATCTCGTTTACGTTCGTGCTCGGCGCGATGCTCGCCGCGGTCGGCGGCGTGCTGATCGGGCTGACGATCGGCAAGCTCAATCCTTATATCGGCTTTGTCGCGGGGATCAAGGCATTTACGGCGGCCGTGCTGGGCGGCATCGGCAGTATTCCCGGCGCGATGCTGGGCGGCGTGCTGCTCGGCCTTGCGGAGACTTTCGCGTCGGGCTACATGCCCGCCGAGTACAAGGACGTGGTCGCCTTCGGCCTCCTCGTGCTGATCCTGCTGTTCCGCCCGACTGGCCTGCTTGGCAAGTCGGACATCGAAAAGGTTTGAGATTGTCCATGAATCAAGCGACTACTCTTCGCCGCCCGGGCGCCGGCGCGCCGGGCCAGACGCTCAAGCACGCTGTGTTCGCCGCCGTGCTGACGGCGATCCTCACGGTGCCGATCCTCGGCCTGCAATTGAAGCTCGACGGCTATCAGGTCGTGCTCGACGCGCACTGGCGGCCGGTCTGGATCGCGGTCGGCGCGGTGTTTCTGTTCCAGTTGTTCCAGCCGGCGATCGCGCGCGCGAAGGCTGCAGTGCGTGTGCCCGCGATGCCGCCGCTCGGCGCGCGGCAGCAGCGCGTCGTCATCTGGGCGCTCATCGTGCTCGGCTTCGTGTGGCCGTTTTTCGGCTCGCGCGGCGCGATCGATGTCGCGACGCTCGCGCTCATCTACGTGATTCTCGGCCTCGGGCTGAACATCGTCGTCGGTTTTGCGGGGCTGCTCGATCTCGGTTACGTTGGTTTCTACGCGGTCGGCGGCTATACGTATGCACTCCTGAACCATTACTTCGGCTTCACGTTCTGGCAATGCCTGCCGCTCGCGGCGCTCGCGTCGGCAACGTTCGGGTTTCTGCTGGGCTTCCCGGTGCTGCGGCTGCGCGGCGACTACCTGGCGATCGTCACACTCGGCTTCGGCGAGATCATCCGGTTGCTTGCGAACAATCTGACGAGCATCACGGGCGGCCCGGACGGGATCTCCGATATCCCGAAGCCGACGGTGTTCGGCTTCGAGATGGCGCGCACCGCGAGCGTCGATGGCGCGAGAACATTTCATGAACTGCTCGGGCTCGAATACAGCAGCGAGCACGTCGTGATCTTCATGTATCTGCTTGCGCTCGTGCTCGTCTGCTTCACGCTGTTCGTGACGGGCCGGCTGATCCGCATGCCGATGGGCCGTGCGTGGGAAGCGTTGCGCGACGACGAGATCGCATGCCGTTCGCTCGGACTCAACCCGACGCGCATCAAGCTGTCGGCGTTCACGCTCGGCGCGTCGTTCGCGGGCATCGGCGGCGCGTTCTTCGCGGCGCGTCAGGGGCTCGTGAATCCCGAGTCGTTCACGTTCATCGAATCCGCGCTGATTCTCGCGATCGTTGTGCTGGGCGGGATGGGCTCGCAACTCGGCGTGATTCTGGCCGCGATCCTGTTGACCGTGCTGCCGGAGGTCGCGCGCGGGTTCGCCGAATACCGGATGCTGATGTTCGGCCTCGTGATGGTGTTGATGATGATGTGGCGTCCTCAAGGTTTGCTGCCGGCGAGCCGTCCGCACGTGGAGTTGCCGCAATGAGCGTGACGACCGAGATGTTGAAGGTGTCCGGGTTGCAGATGCGTTTCGGCGGCCTGCTCGCGGTGGATGGCGTCGGTTTCGACGTGTTCAGCGACGAGGTGTTTGCAATCATCGGACCGAACGGCGCGGGCAAGACGACGGTGTTCAATTGCATCGGCGGGTTTTATCGGCCGACGGGCGGCAGCGTCGTGCTCGACGGCCAGGCGATCGGCGGCTTGCCGAGCCATCAGGTCGCGCGCAAGGGGCTCGTGCGGACGTTCCAGAACATTCGCCTGTTCAAGTCGCTGACGGTCGTCGAGAACCTGCTCGTCGCGCAGCATCGGCAAGTGAAGCCGGGGCTGCTGCACGGATTGTTCGCGACGCCGGCCTACCGGCGCGCGGAGCGCGACGCGTTGGCGCAGGCGGCAGCGTGGCTCGAACGGATGCAACTGACGGCGGTCGCGAACCGGCCCGCAGGCACGTTGTCGTACGGCCATCAGCGCCGCCTGGAAATCGCGCGTTGCATGATCACGAACCCGCGCCTGCTGATGCTCGACGAGCCGGCCGCCGGGTTGAATCCGCAGGAGAAAGTCGAGCTTCAGCAATTGATCGACCGGCTGCGTCGCGAGTTCGGCGTCGCGGTGTTGTTGATCGAGCATGACATGAGTCTCGTGATGGGCGTCTCCGATCGCATTCTGGTGATGGAGCACGGCCGGCCGATCATGATCGGCAAGCCTGATGAAGTGCGTAACGATCCGCGCGTGATCAAGGCCTATCTGGGAGAGGAGTGATGCTGAAGCTGGAGCAGGTCCACACGCATTACGGCGCGGTCGAGGCGCTGTCGGGCGTGTCGATCGAAGTGAACAAGGGCGAGATCGTCACGCTGATCGGCAGCAACGGCGCGGGCAAGACGACGCTGATGATGACGGTGTGCGGCACGCCGCGCGCGTCGAGCGGGCGTGTGCTGTTCGAAGGCGAGGAGATTACCGGGCGGCCTACACACGAAATCATGCGGCTGGGGCTCGCGATTTCGCCGGAGGGCCGGCGCGTGTTTCCGAGCCTGACGGTGCTCGAGAATCTGAAGATGGGCGGTTTTTTTGCAAGCCGCGATGAGATCGAAGCGGGCATCGAGCACGTCTACCGGCTGTTTCCGCGGCTCAAGGAGCGTTCGGGGCAGCGGGCGGGCACGATGTCGGGCGGCGAGCAGCAGATGCTCGCGATCGGCCGCGCGCTGATGAGCCGGCCGCGTCTGCTGTTGCTCGACGAGCCGACGCTCGGCCTCGCGCCGCTCGTGATCGCGCAGATCTTCGACATCATCCGCACGATCCGCGACGAGGGCGTGACGGTGTTTCTCGTCGAGCAGAATGCGAACAAGGCGCTGCAGGTGGCCGATCGCGGTTATGTGCTGGAGACGGGGCGGGTGGTGCTGGCGGACACCGGCGCGAATCTGCTCGCGAACGATCAGATCAGGCGCGCGTATCTCGGCGGGTGAGCGTGGTGCGGGGCGGGCCTCGCAGACCGGGGCTCGCTGCGGCGTCTCACGGCGGTGCCCGTGCGGCGGCCGGCGCGCTGTCGGCGAGGCGTTGCGGTGCCGACCATGCGCCGGCAACGGCGAAGCTTCCGACCGGCGATGCGCCGCCGCCGGTTCACGCGCGGCCGCTCATCGCCGCTCGGCTTCCGGCACTTCGATGACGAGATCGGAGCGGGCGATCGCCACACAGGGCAGGATCAATCCTTGCGCTTTTTCGTCGGCGCTGACGCCGGGCCATTCGATCCGATAGCTGATCGCTCCGTCGCGCAGCCTGCACAAGCAGGTTCGGCACGTGCCGTTGCGGCACGAACGCGGCAACGATATGCCGGCAAAACCGGCGGCTTCCAGCAGCGACAGCGATTCGGGCGCTTCGAAATCGACGCCGAGCGGCTCGACGCGAACCCGGTGCCGGCGTTCTTCCCATGCGCTCATGCCAGTGGGGCGCGCGTGGCGCGCTCGGTGGGCGGACAAGCCGCAAGGATAACCGATGCCGCCGGCGGGTGGGGCGGCACGCCTGCCGTTCGCGGCCCCGACGCTCAACGGCTTGGCCGCTGTCTGCGCAGGTGCCGGTAAACCGTATTGCGTGCTAGCCCAAGCTCGCGCGCGGCCGCCGAAACGTTGCCGCGATGCCGCGCGAGCGCACCATCGATCAACACCGCTTGATGATCTTGCAGCGTTAGCGTAGCGGCGGATTCGTCCGGGTGCGGTTGTGTTGCCGTTTGCCGTGGCATCGGCGACGAGCAATCGAGCCAGAAATCGTCGGGCAGGTGTTCGACGTCGATCTGCGCGGCGCCGTCGGCGAACATGCCGGCGGTGCGCAGCACGTTCGTCAACTGGCGCAGATTGCCGGGCCAGCGGCAGCGCGCGAGCGCGGCGAGCGCCGCGGGCGAGACGCGCGTGGGCATCGGCTC
>NZ_FXAN01000119.1 GCF_900176645.1 Burkholderia singularis | reverse complement strand
GCTCGGACGCGGCGACGCACGCGACGCAGTGCTGCTCGGCGTCGCGCACCATGAAATGCACGAGCGTCTGCGACACGTTCAGCGCGCGCGCCGTGGCCTGCAGCGTCTCGTTGCGCAGCCGGACCATCTCGAACGCGATGCGGCTGCGCGCGGGCAATTGCGCAAGCGCGTCGCAGGCGCGGCGCAACGTGTCGCGCACGACGAGCGCGGCCTCTGGCGACAGCTCCGGCGACGGCACATCGAGGCCGTCGTCCTCGTCCGCGTGATAGACGTTCTCGAGCGTCTGGCGGCGGCACGCGTCGATCGACGCATTGCGCACCATCCGGGTCACATAGGCGACGGGCTGCCGGATTGCGTCCTGGTTCGGGAAATCGACGAGCTTGACCAGCACGTCGTGAACCACGTCTTCCGCGCGGCTCGCGCAGCCGACGAAACTGCGCGCGAGCTTGACCAGCATCGGCCGGTTCGCGACCAGCACGTCGACCAGCGCGCCGTGCACGCGCTGGGCGGCCCGGCGCCCGCGCGCCGGCGCCGGGACTGACGCGGCGGCGGGCTTCGCGGCCGGCGGGCGAACGTCGAACGCCAGCGTCGCGCACGCATCGACGATCGGCAATGAGGTTGCCGGCATCGGCCGTTCAAACACTTCGGCCATGAGTTCTCCAGACGTTTACGAGATGATGGTTAATTTAACGTAAACGCGAATCGTTCTCAATTTTATTTATAAATACCCTAATCATCTCAGGGACGCCCGCGTGAAGCCATCGCGCCAAAGGCTCGTCGTTTCCGGGGCGAGCTGGCGGGCGCGCCCCGCATGCCGTTGCACGCGACGCTCGGCGGCGCCGGCGCCACGACGAATATTTTTCCGGCATTTTTTACCGCCATTGGCGCGAAATCCGCGCCATCCGCAGCCTCCATGCGGCCGGCCTTGGCATGCCGGCTGTCGGCACACCGCCCGCATTCGCGTTTTTGAAACCGGCGAACGCCGGTCAAACGAGCGTCATTCGATGTGGCTCAACCGCCGAAAGTCGTCGAGATCGAACCTGAGCTTGCTTCGCATATTCATAGTCTCCCCTTCGGTCAGCGGCATTCCGGGCGGACGGAGACTCGCGCTATCAAAATCAATCAAATTGAATTTTTTCGTATTGTGGTCATACAGGATATTTGCGAGATTGATATCCCAATGAGAAATTCCATGCGATTTCAATTGATCGATCAGTTCCGACACCACATCCCTGTTACTCGCTTCTTCACATATCTGCTCGGCCAGCGCCCAATCATTGCGCCGTAAAATAGAGGCGAGCGATTCGCCGGGAATTTTTTTCATTTTCAGCGTAACGATTTTGACGGCAGGATCATCGGTAGCCTGCAAAATCACCGACGCGGCGTTCTCGCCATAAAGCCGATTGAACGCCTCCTTGCTGGTTTCGGCGTTCCGCAATACGATCGCATCATTCCCTCCTCTCAAAGGCCTCTTATATTCCTTGATCACGTGGGCGTCGTCTAATTGATAGACTTTGCCGGCCGTGCCGCTGCCCAGCAGATTCGATTCATCTCTGTAAGCAGGCTCCGCCGCATGGCTCGGCGCTGCCTCCTGGCGGTGCCGGTGCGTGCGTCTGGTACGCGGCAGCACACGGGAGCAGTCGCCGCCTCTTTTGACGCGCTGCCTGGCCCGCGTTACGCAATAAACGTTTCCCCGCTTGCGGATCGAGGGCTTCCAAGACATACCGTCGCCCTGACGAACCAATTGGCTGCCCCCGTGCACGCCCGCCTTGGCAAAACTGGCGCCGTCGATTTTTTCAACGTGCCCGCGAAAAACCCGCCCTTTCCTGAAATGAGTTATCCAGACTTTCTTGGCCAACGAAGGCGTCAATTTGAATAATTTTTTCCCGACCGATTTGAGAGGTCCGATATTGTCGACCACTCCGCCGACCACGTGAAACACCGCTTCATTGACATTTTCCTTGACGACGGCATCCGCCAAGCCATAAATATCGCCGACGAACGGAAGCAGTTTTCGTCCTTCCATCGAATTATTTTCTAATTCGGTCTCCCCGTATTTTTCGTCATATATGCCGCGCCAATGGTCCAGCAGATATTTGTTGACGATCTCGGTCACAGCCGCTCCCGGAGCAGACGCCCGCCCCAACGCATGGACCCGAAACATGGAGCCGTCGCCTATCCGCACATCGTCGGAAAAAAACAGATGCTTATGCTTGGAAATCCACGCATTCCATCGAGACGCGTTGCCACCGTCTTCCAAATTTCCACCAAGCGGGATTTTCTCCACCGCCAATTCCTTATTGGAAAACGATATGTAGAAGTTGCCTTTCCCGGTGGCGAGAATATATCCCTGCGATCCGTGATTGAGCGGAGACAAAAGGGTCACGCGCGGTTTCAGCGCATGCCGGATGACTTCATAGGCCTGCGCGCGCCCGGACTCCGGCTCGACGCCATAGTTCGACAATGCCGTATCGACGATATCCGTGAGGGTATGGGCCAAGGTGCTCATCGCTTCCTGGAATTTCGCGTCGAACTCGTCGTTGAGATCGGGAAGGCCGAATTGCTTCGTGAGCGTCGGCCCGACGATATCGCCGGAAGGCGAAACCGTCCGCCCATATTCCTCGAGATATAAATCGACGTACTTTTTGCTGTAAGTGCAATGCGAGCGGCCATCCCTGCAAATCCCCTGGGACACCCATGCCTCGGGAATGAAATTGGCGATTTTTCGAGAGCCCATCGCCTCCGGGTCCCGGTGATGCTTTTTGAGAATGTCCTCGGCGACATTGCGCCGGCTGGGAATGATGTCCGGAATATGCAACGGCTTATCGATGTAATGCTCAAGCCGTGGCTCGGCCGTTTGCGTGACTTTCGTCGTCTGCCGAACCGGGTTGATAGGGTTGCCCCGCACGTCGGCGGCACGCGGCACGATTCTCCTTGGCAACATGTACGCCGAAAACATCGGCCCCCGGTCCGGCACCCTATCGCCGCGGGTGTGGCCCGCGCGGCTACTCAACGTATACGGCCCGTCATCCTCGCCGCGGTGTTCGTCATTGCCGAGATTCTGGTCGGCATCGACGCCTTCAATGCGCATTTGCGATAAAAATAAAAACGCATTGAGTCCAACCGCAAGCGGATGGGTGGTGACCTTGGTCGGCCGGAACGAGAACTCCGGCTTGGGAAAAAACCGTTGCCTGCGATGACCTGTCAGTTGCAGCAAATCATCGTGAACCACCGGGGCTTGCACCATGCTCGGGGACGCTGGCAGGGATTTCGCCGCCATTTGTTGCTTGATTTGTTGCTTGGCTACCCGTTCCTCATAGCTTCCACCGGCACGCCGAGCCTGCTCCAGCGTCAATAAATTCAAATTCTTTCCCATGGCGGCATTCGCTTCTCAAAAATATCAAAATCGGACAAAACGTTTTTTTTACCTATCCGGTTGAATTGCCGGCCCACCACATGGCCGCGCCGGTCGCGCACGCATGCACGACGTCACCTGTGCAAGCTCCTTTCGCAACGCGTGATTTGCATGGAAATATCCGTCTTTGCCACCGCGTGGCGTGCCGGCGCGATAGCGGCCCCGCGGTGCAGCCCGACCGGCGATTTGCGGTGGGGCTTGGCGGGAAGATCCGAACGCCGCGCGGCGGATAAGCTGAACCGCTCAGCAAGACCTGAGCAAGCGTGGCGGCCGAATCCTACGTGCACGCGGCGCGAGCGCGGGAGTGCGGCGCGGCGCGCGATGCGGGTGCGCGCCGGCGCATGAAGACAGGGTTCGGCTCATGTCCTGAGTGTCCGTTGGATCCGGTATGCGCACCATACGCGTGTCCACTCGGTGACGCAGCCGCGATGGCGAAAAGGCCCGGATCAGGGCGCAACGACTCGGCCGCCGTCACCGCGTCGACAGCGGCGCCCTGCAGGCCTGCCCGGCCGCCGCCGGCCATGCCGCCACGGCCCGTTCGCCCCGGCGGTGCGCGGGCTCGTCGGACCCGCGCGCAGACGGCGCTTGGGCCTAGCGCGCGGTATAGCCGCCGTCGACCGGCAATGACACGCCGTTCACCATGGCTGCCGCGTCGCTCAACAAAAACAGGATCGGCGCGACGACATCGCCGACGCGCGCGAAACGGCCAAGCGGAATGGCGGCGAGCATCGGCCCGCTCGATGCGGGATCGCTCCACGCGCGCTCGGCCATCGGCGTGAGCGTGACGGTCGGGTTGACGCTGTTCACGCGAATCCCGTGCGCGCCAAGCTCGACGCACAGCACGCGCGTCACCGCGTCGAGCGCTGCCTTCGATGCGCAATAGCTCAGATGCGACGGCAACGCGACAAGCGCCGCCTGGCTCGATACGTTGACGATGGCGCCGCCGTGCCCCGCATCGATCATCCCGCGCGCGACGTGCCGCGCGACGAGCATCGCGCCGCGCGCGTTGACGGCCATCACACGGTCGAAATCGGCCCACTGCGTGTCGAGCGCCGCGGCGACGTGCGTGACGCCCGCGCAATTGACGAGGCCGTCGAACGAATCACGCAACCGGCCGCCAGGGCCGATCGCCGCGTCGATCGACGCCGGATCGCCGACATCGATCGCGAGCGGCTCGCACCCCGCCTCGTCAGCAAGCCGCTCGAGTTCGCGCGCGTTGCGCGCCGCGGCCACCACGCGCGCGCCATGCTCGCGCAGCGCCACGGCCGTCGCGCGGCCGATCCCGCTGGTGGCGCCCGTCACCAGCACCGTGCGGTGCCTGAAATCGAAATCGATGTTCATCGTGCGTGCAGCCCGTGCATGACCGGCTTGAGCGCCGGATACAGTCCCGCATACAGCGCGAAACGCGCATCATGGAGCGCGGCGTGGCGCGCGTCGGGCTGCGCCCGCTCGGTGAGCGTGACCCAGCCGCGCCGGGCCGCATCGCGCGTGATCAGCCCCACGCCGAGCGCGGCGAGCAGCGCCGCGCCCATCGCCGCTTCCACTTCCTCGGCGATCGTCCATACCGCATAGCCCGTGATGTCGGCGATGATCTGCATCCACAGGTCGGAATGCGCCGCGCCGCCGACCACGACGAGCCGGTCGTCGAGCTCGCCGGCGCCGGCCGCGCCCGCCTCGATGTTGTGCCGCAGCGCGTAGGCGACGCCTTCAAGCACCGCGCGATACAGATGCGCGCGCGTATGGAACAGCGACAGGCCGACGAACGCCCCGCTCGCCTTCGCATCCCACACCGGACTGCGCTCGCCCATCAGGTACGGCAGGAACAGCACGCCGTCGCTGCCCGCCGGCACCTGCGCGGCGGCGGCCTCGAGCAGGCGGTGCGCGTCGCCGTGCGCGGCCGCGCGCGCGGCTTCTAGCTCCGCGTGGCAAAACTGCTCGCGAAACCACGACACCGACGCGCCCGCCGTGATCGCCCCGCCGAACACATACAGATCGCGTGCGCCGTCGAACACGTGCGGCATGCTGACGAGCCCGCGCCGCGCATCGGTGGCCCCGGCGATATAGCCCCAGCACATGCTGGTGCCGATCATCGCGACGTGCTGGCCGCGCCGCGTCGCGCCGGCCGCGAACGTCGCCACCGCCGCGTCCACGCCGCCCGCGACCACCGGCGTGCCGGCCGCGAGGCCGAATTCGCGCGCCCAGTGCGCGAGCAGCCCGCCGACCACTTCGTCGGAATCGACGAGCCGCGGCGGCATCATCGTCGCCGGAATCCCGAGCATGTCGAGCGCTTCGTCGGACCAGCCGCGGCGCGCGAGATCGTAGACGCCGCCCAGGTTGCCGGCCGAGCTGTGATCGAGCGCCAGTTCGCCGGTCAGTTGATAGATGATGTACGCGTTCGGCGGCACGAAATAGCGGATCTTCGCCCATACGTCGGGCCGCTCGTCGCGCAGCCACAGCATCTTCGCGTAGCCGTAGTAGCTGTCGAGGCCGTTGCCGGTGATCGCGCCCAGCCGCTCGACGTCGGCGTGCGCGCGCACCCAGTCGAGTTGCGCGCTCGCGCGCCGGTCCATCCAGATCAGGCACGGAAAGAGCGGCTGCATGTCGCGGCCGACCGGAATCCCGGCGCCGCCGTAAAGGCTGCTCACGCAGACGGCCTTGATCGATGCCGCGTCAATGCCCGCCTCGCGCGCGCCGGCCACGCAGCGCGCGAGGCAGTCGCGCACCGCGTCGAACCAGACGGTGGGCCATTGCTCGGCCCACAGCGGTTTGGGCGTATCGGGCCGATACGCCGCCGCGCTCTGCGCGACGATCGTGCCGTCCACGCCGACGACGAGCGCCTTCGTACTCTGGGTGCCGATATCGACACCGATCACGCATTCCATGTCTCCTCCACGATTCGTTCGGCCGGTCAGTCGCGCGGGCGCATCAGCACCTTGATCGAGTCGAGCGAGTTCGCCACCCGGATCGCCTCGTCCCACTCGTCGAGCGTAAAGCCGTGCGTGACGATCCCGTTGGACGTGACGAGCCCGCGCGCCAGCAGATCGATCGCGACAGGATAGCAATAGGGCCCAAGGTGCGCGCCACGCACGTCCAGTTCCTTGCGATCGCCGATGATCGACCAGTCGGCCGTCGTGTCCTTGCCGAACACCGAGAACTCGACGAAGCGGCCAAGCTTGCGGATCAGCGCGAGCCCCTGCGTGACGCCCGCGGGCACGCCGGTCGTCTCGATATAGACGTCGCAGCCGTACCCCCCCGTCAGAGCGTGGACGATCGAAAGCGCGTCGTCGCGCGCCGGGTTGATCGTCACGTCCGCGCCGTAATCGCGCGCGAGCGCGAGCCGCTCGTCCACCAGATCGATCACGATCAGCCGCTTGGGCGTCCTCAGCTTCGCGACTTGCGTCATCATCAGCCCGAGCGGTCCCGCGCCGGCGATCACGACGACGTCGTCGAACTGGATGTCGCCGCGATTGACGGTGTGGATCGCGCACGCGAGCGGCTCGATGATTGCCGCGTCCTCGACCGAGATGCCGGCCGGAATCTTGTGGACGATCGCCGTCGGCGGAATGCGCATGTATTCGGCCATCCCGCCGTCGGCGACTTCGCGCTGGAAACCGAAGATGTTGTGGACCTCGCACATCCAATACTGGCCGTGCTTGCAATAGCGGCACTGGCCGCACGGCACGATCTGCTCGGCGATCACGCGCTCGCCGAGCGCGACGCCGAAGTGCTCGGCCGCGCCTTCGCCCAGTTCGTCGACATAGCCGAAAAATTCGTGACCGGGGATCACGGGCGCCTTGACCCACGGGCTCGGGCCGCCCCAGAACATCTTGGCGCCGGCGTGGCATTTACAGTCGCTCGCGCAGATCCCGCACGCGCCGATGCGGATCACCAGCTCGCGCGCGCGGGCACGCGGCTTCGTCACGCGTTCGACGCGGTAGTCTTCGGGGGCGTGGCAGACGACCGCTGTCATCTGCTGGGTTTCGTCGTGGAGATTTTTCATGATGTGCGTGGTTTGGCCGCTCATGCCGGCCGGGTTCGAGGGAACATTGCGGGGCGGTTGCGCAAACGCGCGCGATCGCCGGTTCAATCGCCGGTTCAATCGCCGGTTCAATCGCCGGTTCGGCGCTCGCGCGGCGCGGCGCGCGACGGCAGCACGCGGTGGCGGCGCGCCGCCGCCGCCGCGTGCCGTGCGAACCGTGCGAACCGTGCGGATGGCCGCCGCGCCGGGCGGGTCGCTGCTGTCGTCACTGCCGCTGCTCGCTGCCGCCGCACCGCGCGATATCGTGACGCCGCACCGGCCGTCGCGCCGCCGCCCGTCGTCACTTGCCGCGCTCACGGCCGATGTAGATCGCGAGCAGGATGATGGCGCCCTTGATCACGTTCTGCACGTATGGATTCACGCCGACCATGTTCAGCCCGTTGTTCAGCACGCCGAGCAGCAGCGCGCCGACCAGCGTGCCGAGAATCGAACCGCGTGCGCCCGCGATCGACGTGCCGCCCATCACGACGGCCGCGATCGCGTCCAGCTCGAAGCCGACGCCCGCGTTCGGCTGACCGCTCATGAGCCGCCCGGTCAGCACGATCGCGGCAAGCGCGGACGTCAGCCCGGCGAGCGTGTAGACCGCGAGCTTCACGCGCGCGACGCGCACCCCGGACAGGCGGGTGGCCAACTCGTTGCCGCCGATCGCATAGACATGGCGCCCGAACGGCATCCGTTCGAGCAACAGCCACGCCAGCGCGTAGACGACGAGCATCACGAACACCGGCGTCTGCACGCCGAGCACGCTGCCGCTGCCGAAGAAGCGGACCCAGTCCGGCAACCCGTCGATCGGGTAGCCGCCCGTGTAGATCAGCGCGAGGCCGCGCGCAATGCCCATCGTCGCGAGCGTGACGATGATGGGCGGCATGGCCGCGAACGCAACGAAAAAGCCGTTCGCCGCGCCGAACGCGAGCGCCGTGCCGACGCCCGCCGCGAGCGCGAGCGCGCCATTCGCGCCGGCGGCCAACAGGCCCGCGACGAGCGTGCCGGACAGCGCCATCACCGAGCCGACCGACAAGTCGATGCCGCCCGTCAGGATCACGCACGTCATGCCGACGCCGATGATCGCGTTGATCGACGCCTGCCGCAGCACGTTTTCGAGGTTCGCCGCGCTCAGAAAGCCGTCGCTCGCGAACATCATCGCGATACAGACGGCGACGAGCCCGACGAGCGGATAAAACACCGTCGAGCGCTTAAGCGCGGCGAACGCGCGGCGCGCCCGCGCGGGCGCGCCCCCGCCCGCCGCGGACGCATTCGGCGCGCCGCCCGGCACGCCCGGCGCAGCGGGCTGCGCCGGCGCGGCGGTGCGCGCATTGGCGGGCGGCGTCGCCCGCGGGTCGATCGGGTCATGCATGTTCATGATTCGCTCCACGTCCGTCTGAAGTCGCATAAGTCATCACCCTGTTCGGCGTGAGCGCGTCACCTTCGAGCATCGCCTCGATGCGGCCCTGCCGGAATACCGCAACCCGGTCGCACATCCCGACGATCTCCGGCAACTCGCTCGAAATCAGCACGATCGCGTAGCCGCACGCGGTCAGCTTGCGCATCAACTGGTAGATCTCGGCCTTCGCGCCGATATCGATGCCGCGCGTCGGCTCGTCCAGGATCAGAATCCGCGTGTGGTGATTCAGCCAACGCGCGATCACGACCTTCTGCTGGTTGCCGCCGGACAGCGTATCGACCCGCGTGTCCGGCGAATTGGCCTTGATGCCGAGTTGCGTCATCAGCTCGCGCGTCGCGCGCGTCTCGGCGCGCGCATCGACGAACCACCGCAGGCGGCGGTATTTGCGCAGGTTGTTGATCGACACGTTGTGCCGGATCGAGAACGCGGTGACGAGCCCTTCGGTCTTGCGGCTTTCGGGCAGCAGGCCGATGCCGGCCGACAGCGCGCCTGCCGGATCGGCAAGCTGCACCGGGCGGCCCTCTACGCGTATGCGCCGCACATGCGCGGGCCTCGCGCCGATCAGCGCGAGCGCGCTCGATGTGCGGCCCGAGCCGACCAGCCCCGCAAAGCCGAGAATCTCGCCGGCATGCAATGCGAAACGGTTGACGGGGCCATGCTCGCGCAACTGCAACGCATCGACTTCGAGCACCGGCGCGCCGCGCCGCTCGAGCGCCGGCTTCGGCGGAAAGCTCTGCTCGATGCGCCGGCCCACCATCATCTCGACGAGCGTGTCGAGATCGGCGCCCGCCACCGGCGTCGTGCCGACATACTGCCCGTCGCGCAGCACGGTGACGCGGTCGCACACGGCGAAAATCTCGTCGAGATGGTGCGAAATGAAGATCATCGCCACGCCCTGACGCTTAAGCTCGCGCATCACGTCGAACAGATGCGCGGCCTCGGCGGGCGTGAGCGTCGCGGTGGGCTCGTCGAGGATCAGGATGCGCGCATCGAGCGCCAACGCCTTGCCGATTTCGACGAACTGCTGCTGCGCGACCGACAGCTCGCGCACCGGCGCCGACAGATCGATCTCGACGCGCAGCCGCGCGAAGATCGCCTCGGCCGCGCGGCGCATGGGCGCGCGCGCACGCAGCCCAAGGCGGCCGCGCCATTCGCGGCCAAGAAACAGGTTGTCGACCGCATCCAGATCCGGAATCAGGCTGAACTCCTGGAACACGATGCCGATGCCCGCAGCGATCGCATCGCGATAGCTCGCGAAATTTTGCCGTTCGTCGTCGATCGCGATCGTGCCCGCATCAGGCTGATGAATGCCGCAGAGAATCTTCATCAGCGTCGATTTGCCCGCGCCGTTCTCGCCCAACAGCGCGTGAATCTCGCCGCGCGCGACGCGCAGATCGATCCCCTTGAGCGCCGCCACACCGGCAAAGCGCTTGGTGATACCCGTCAGTTCCAGGCTCGTATTCATCGTCGTGTCCATCGCCGCCTCGTTCACGCGCATGCCGCCCGCACGGGCGCGGTCACGCGCGCCTTTCGCTCACCAGCTGAAGCTCTTCGCGCTGTCCTTGTCGATCAGCTTCACGTCGACCGGAATCGCCTTGGGCACATTGGTGCCCCACTTCTTCGCCAGCCCGATGCCGATCGCCAGACGGATCTGGTCGCGCGGAAATTGCGCGGACGTTTCGATGAACTTCGAATTCGGCTTTTGCATCGCGGCGATCGCTTCGGGCGCGCCGTCGACGCTCGTGAGCTTGATGTCGCGGCCGGACGCGTCGATCGCGGCCAGCGCGCCGAGCGCGCCGCCGTCGTTGACGCTGAAGATGCCCTTGAGCTTCGGACGCGCCTGGATCATGTTCTCGGTGACCGACAGCGCGCTCGCGCGCTCCTGCCTGCCGTTCTGCACGTCGACGATCCTCACGTTCGGAAACTTCGCGAGCGCCGCACGGCAGCCGCGCACGCGCTCCAAAATCGGCACGACGGGGATGCCGTCGAGGATCGCCACGTCGCCGCTGCCGCCGATCGCCTTGGCAAGGTAGTCGCACGACATGGCGCCCGCATCGAAATTCTTCGAACCGACGAACGCATCGACCGGGCCGCTCGCGTTCGCGTCCACCGCGACCACCACCGCGCCGGCTTTCTTCGCCGCGACGACGGCCGATTGAATCCCGGTCGAATCGGTCGGATTGACCAGCAGGATGTCGATCTTCTTTTGCAGCATGTCCTCGACGTCGCTCACCTGCTTGCTGACGTCATGATGCGCGTCGGTGACGATCACCTGCGCGCCGATCGACGCGGCCGCCTCGTTGAGCGCCTTTTGCATCGTCACGAAATACGGGTTGTTGAGTTCCTGGAACGTCATGCCGATCTTGAGCGGCGCCGCGTTCGCGGCGCACATGCCGGCCGATGCGAGCGCACCGGCGAGCGCCGCGGCGCGCGAGGCGCGCAGGGCCAGGTTGCCGCGAGCCGGCGTGAATAAAGCAGTCATGGTCATGATCGTCTCCAAGTTTTTTTACGGATGAGCGCGCCCCGTGCGCCGTCTCGACGGCGCACCGCAACACGTTTGCTGCATCTGGAATCGGCTTGGCCCGGCTGGCGAACGTCGCTGCGCCAGCGAGCCTGCCGGCTTTTCGGCCGGCCGCGCTGAACGGCCGGCTCCGACAGGCCATTGCAGCAGGCCGGCCCGGTAGCCCGCGTCAGCCGGACAACCGAAGAGCGGGGCTCGAGTCTTCGTCGGCGGCCGGTGCCGCCGTGCCGCGCGCCTCGCCCGCCGGTATGATCTGCGGCGCACCGCTCGTGCCCGCGCCGCGCTGCGCGGCGGCCTCCGAAGCGGCCCGGCTCGCATTGTTCAGCGCCTGATAGCGGCGGAATTTCGACGGCGGCATGCCCTTTTCCGCAAGAAATTGCCGATTGAAGTTCGACAAATTGTTGAAGCCGCTTTTGAAGCAGATGTCGGTGATGCTCGCATCGCCGTTCATCAACAACTGGCACGCGAGATTGATCCGCATCCGGTTCACGTACTGGACGAACGCCAGCCCCGTGTGCCGCCGGAAGTAATGCGAGAACGCGCTGACGCTCTGTCCGGCAAGCCGCGCGAGGTCCGCCTCGCGCAGCTCGCTCGACAGGTTCTTGCCGATATACGCGAGCACATGGTTGAGGCGGGTCGACGCGAACGTCGACGCGTCGGCCTGATACGCGGGGCTCGCCAGGCATTCGCGATCGCCTGCGTCGATGAGCAGTTGCATCATCGACAAAAACAGCACGATGCGGCGCAACCCGCGCGCATGGATCAACTCCGCGAACAGCGGCGCCACCGCGGCGCTCGTGTGCGCGCCGAACTGCACGCCGCGCAGCGCATCGGCGAGCAGCGCGTCGATCTGGCGCCATTCGGAGAAACTGTCCGCGCAGCGCGCGACGAACGCTTGGTCGAATTGCAAAACGAGATTGCGCTCGGCGATCGTCTCGCCCTCGCGCACGTCGCTGACCCAGTTGTGCGGCAGGTTTGGGCCGATCAACACGAGATTGCCGGGACCAAATGCGCCGACGTAATCACCGACGAACATCTGCCCGCTCGTCGCGACGATCAGATGGAGTTCGTACTCCGGATGAAAATGCCACCGCACGGTGCGGTACGGGTAGCCATGCGACCACGCCTTGAACGATTCGCCCTGGCGCACGCCGACGACTTCGAGATCGGGCTGCACTCGCTCCTCCTATTCTCCAGACCACGGCGCGTGCGCCGCGCCGTTCGTCTTGTTGTGTAGTGCGAACGATAATCGCCGTCCATCCGGTCGGCCACTCAAAATCAGACACCAAACTGATATTTTTTTGAATTGTGGTGAATGCGCAGGCCGAACGCGTCAAATTTGGTGCGAAGCAGCAGACTCCATGCATGCCCGGCGGCGCGCCGACGCATGGCCGCACGCGCAGTGCGCGACACGCGTGCGGCGAATCTCGGGCGTTTTGACGCAGCCCGTCGGCGCAAGCCCGCCGACGCGAACGCATGACGCGCAAACGTCCGTGCGCGGCAGGTTCAGTCGATGAACAGCCGAATCTCCGCCATCGCGCCGGACGGCTCGGCATCCGGCGCGCCGAATGACGTCGGCGCCGCACCGAGCACGGCGTTTCAATACGGCACGTTACCCGGCCTCTGCGTGAGCGCGAATCGCTTGATTGAATGGGATCGCGAGCCGTTCGTGCCCCGGTGCGCAGCGGCGGCTTGCGCCACGCACGCCCGCGCGACGCAAGCCGTCAGCAGGCCGATCCGGCCGGCACCGCCCGGCCATCGCCGCACACGAGCGGATGATGCGCGCTCTGGACCGCGCGCACCGCTTCGTCGGAAGCGAACATCCGCGCGACGTCGTGGCCGACGCCGCGCACTTCGAGCAATCGCCAGCCGAACGGCCAGCCACGGCTGCGCGCCGCCGCCTGTGCCGTCTGAAATGCGTGCAACCCGCGCGCGAGGCGGGTCGGGCCCTGCGCGTCGGCTTCGACACCGTGCGCGAGCCGGTTGCCCTTCACGTCGTCCATGCCGAGCAGCACCGTGACGGGCTGCGCCAAATACGCACGCAGCGCCGCCTCTTGACGGCGCGCCGAGCCAAGGCCGCCGAAACCGTAAGGCGCGGCAGTCGAGTTCGGCATCACCCACGTACCCGGATTGGCGAGCACGATCCGCGCCGCGCCCGGCTGCGAGTACGCGGCGACGCGGTCGAGAAATTGCGCGCCCGCCGAATGACCGAGCAGCACGACCGGCAGCGCCGGCGCGCCGGCGGCTCGCCGCGCCCAGTCGG
>NZ_FXAN01000121.1 GCF_900176645.1 Burkholderia singularis | reverse complement strand
ATAGTGGCCCGCGCCCGACAGCACGCCGACCGCGGCCGAGCACCAGAGCGTGGCCGCGGTGTTGATGCCTTGGATCGAGCCCTTGTCGCGCATGATGACGCCGCCGCCGAGAAAGCCGACGCCGGATACGACATACGCGGCGATTTGCGTGACGCCTGCAATGCCGTTGCCCGTGAGCACGCCGAGCGTGACGAACAGGCATGCGCCGCTGGCGACGAGCGTGATCGTCCGCAGCCCGGCCGTGCGCTGGCGTATCTGCCGTTCGAGGCCGATCGCGACGCCGCATGCGAAGGCGGTGAAAAGACGAAGTGCGAATTCGAGAGTCATTGGTGTTCTGCCATGCTGAATGCGCCGCGCGCGATGCGTGCGGGCAGCCCTCGCGGGGTCGCGCGTATCGCGGACGCCGCACGCGACTTTAGCGTGCGAACGAGTGCGGTTGTGTGAAACGGAGATCGCCCGCGTTCCGTTGAACGCGAGCGGCGGCAGACCAATGCGGCGGACTGGGCGTTCAGGCGAAACGGCGTGCGGACTTTCTTCTTATGCTGCTACTGTCCACGACGGTTCCTGACAAAAATGGATGGCCGGGATTCTAGGGGGGACTCGTCGTGTGCGTCAACCCGAGCGACGCGGTGATCTAACCTGCTTCCGCCTCAGGACGCACGAGACGCACACGTGTGATTTCCGACGGTGCGCCGAACCGCTTGGGCGGCCCCCAGTATCCGGTGCCCCGGCTCGTATAAACCCACAAGCCGTTCAGGCGCGCGAGCCCGGCGGTAAACGGCTGCTGCAGTCTGACGAACAGATTCCACGGGAAAAACTGGCCGCCGTGCGTGTGGCCGGATAATTGCAGGGTGAAGCCCGCGTCGGCAGCCGCACTTGCGCTGCGTGGCTGGTGCGCGAGCAGCACGCGGATTCGCACGTCGACCGGGGCGCCCGCAAGCGCCGCATCCGGATCGCTGCGATGCGCGGGGTCGAAGTGGCCTGCCGAGTAGTCGGTGACGCCCGCGATCACGAGCTGGCCTTCGCCGTGCTCCAGCGTGCGATGCTCGTTGAGCAGTACGTTCAGGCCGAGCCGGCGGAACTCGGCGATCCATTCGTCGGCGCCCGAGTAGTACTCGTGGTTGCCCGTCACGACGTAGGCGCCGTGACGTGCGCGCAGCTCGCCGAGCGGCGCGGCATGGCCGGCGAGCTGCGCGAGCGGGCCGTCGACGATGTCGCCCGTCACCGCGACGAGGTCGGGCTCGAGCCGGTTGACCGCGCTGACGATCGCCTCGACATAGCCGCGCTTGATCGTCGGGCCGACGTGAATGTCGCTGATCTGGACGATCGTGAAGCCGTCGAGGGCGGCGGGCAGATCGCCGATCGGCACGTCGACGTCGACGACGCGCGCGCGGCGCCGCGCATTGAAGAAGCCGACGATGCTGACCGCGAGCGCGGCAAGCGGCACGCCGACGGCCGTCAGCGTGCGCCAGTGCGCGAGCGACACCGTGCGGGGCGCGAGTGCGTCGATGCTCAGCAACGACGCGAGCAGCACGTCGCGCGCGAGCGTCAGCACGAACAGCGACGAGAAAAAGCCCATCGCGATCAATCCGACCCATGCGACGCGATCGCCGAGCGGCTGGCGCTCGAAGACGCGCGACAGCATGCCGAGCGGAATCAGCACACACGATGCGACGAGCCATGACGCGCCTGCATAGCGTGCGACGGGTGAATCGAGGTCGGGCAGGAGCCGCAGGCCGACGTAGACGTGCAGCAGCACGCCGATGGCAATGAAGCGCAGCAGAAACGAGGAGAAGCGTCGCATGGGCGAGGGGGAGAAAGGCGGAGAAGGTGGGTGGCGCGCGCCACCCGCCACCCGCGATGGCGTCACGTTATGCGATGCGCGCGATTTCGTCGAACGACAGGCGCGGATTGCGTGGGAACAGCCCGGCGGGGTCACCGTAGCCGAGATTGATCAGAAAGTTCGACTTGATCGACGTGCCCGCGAAAAACGCGGTGTCGACAGCGGACTGATCGAAGCCGGACATCGGGCCTGCATCGAGGCCGAGCGCGCGCGCTGCGACGATCAGGTACGCGCCTTGCAGCGATGCGTTGCGAAATGCGGTGGCTTCGATCAGCGCGTTGTTGCCGGCGAACCAGCTGCGCGCGTCGACTTGCGGAAAGAGTTTCGGCAACTGATCGTGGAACGCGAGATCCATGCCGACGATCACCGTGACGGGCGCGCTCATCGTCTTCGCGACATTGCCTTCGGATAGCGCGGGCTTGAGCTTGGCCTTCGCCTGCGGCGATTTGACGAACACGAAGCGCGCCGGGCTCGCGTTTGCCGACGTCGGCCCGAGCTTGGCGAGATCGATCAGTTCGTGGAGCAGTGCGTCGTCCACGGGCTTGTCGAGCCAGGCGTTGTGCGTGCGCGCGGTGCGAAAGATCAGGTCGAGAGCGGAATCGGGGAGTCGTGCCATGATGAACGTCCAAGTGAGCGTGCGAACGGCGGAGCGTGGACGAGTGCGTCGGCGTCGCGTTCGCGCGGCTAGAATTTCGGTGAAACGGCGGCGCGCCTGATGGAGCGAAGCGAACGCCATGCCGCGATGATAGCCGGATGCGGAGATTTTGACCGACGATGCTCGATTTGTTCGACGATTTGCCCCAACCCGATGTCGACTGGTATCCGGACTGGCTCGCGCCGGCCGAGGCCGGGCAGCTGCGTGCGCGCATCGTCGACGAGGTTGCGTGGCGGCAAGACGTGATGCGCACTCCGCGCGGCCCGTTGCCGCTGCCGCGGCTGACGGCGTGGCAGGCGGAGCCGGACGCGGTGTACGTGTATTCGGGCATCCGCAACGTGCCGGCACCGTGGACGCCTGCCGTGTTCGAACTCAAGCGCCGGGTCGAGGCGGCGTGCCGCGCGCGATTCAACAGCGTGCTGCTGAATCGCTATCGCAACGGTTTCGACAGCATGGGCTGGCACGCCGATGATGAGCCCGAACTCGGCCCGCAGCCGGTGATCGCTTCCGTGAGCTTGGGCGCCGCACGCGTGTTCGATTTGCGGCACAACAGCACTGGCGCGGCGCACGCGTATCGGCTGACCGACGGCAGCCTGCTGGTGATGCGCGGCCGCACGCAGCAGGAGTGGCGGCATCGGGTGCCCAAGGCGCCGGCGGTGCTGGGCGAGCGGATTAATCTGACGTTTCGCTGGGTAACGGCGCGGCCCGAGGTGGTGCGCTCGCGTGCGCGCGGCTGATGCGGGCGGCTTGATCGGAGGGCGTGACGCGCCGGGCTCGCGTCGCCGAGCGGCAGTGGCTGCCGGCGCGCGGCGTCGAAACCGCATGGCCATCGCGTTGTGATTCGATTTCTTTCCGCCTACTGCCGCCGGGCTCGCTCTTCTCGCCGCTTGCCGTCGACGGCGTGGCCCGCAAGCCGGTAATCGCCGGGTCGTTTGTCGTGCGTGCAAGCGGGGCATCACGCGGCGTGCGTCTATGTCGTCGCGGCATTTTGCTCGCTCGCGCTTGGCCTGATGGCGTCGGATTTCATCGGCTCATCCGTTTCCCATCCGCGCACTATCCGGCCAGCATTCGCGCAGCCGGCTGCGTGTGGCTGACGATTGCGCCATTCGTCGCACCCATCATGATGTCGCGTGCGATCGGAGCCCCGCGCTTTACCCGCCTTTACCGGGCGTGCGATCGCGCCGTCCGCTAATGGGCTGATACTGCATTTCGTCGGCTTCAAAACGAAAGAAAAGGCCGATGCTCGAAAAACCGCAGACATGACGCGCCCGCCGCTCTTAAGCGGATATTGAAATCGCAGACCCACTGCCCGGGATTTTTCCGGGCAGTTTGTTTTTGTGCGTTGGCAAAAAAACACAGTGAACGAAGGCGTGGCGCGAGTGATCGGATAAGCGCCGCTTTTAACTGCGCCCGGAATTATCTGATTTTTTCTTTTTTGAAAAGACAAATTTTGTTTTGAAAAGATGCCGAGTGTTCGGTGGCTTACCGTTCAATGTAAAAAATAACTGCGCAATTATTAAATGACCCGCTATTTCAAGTTTTTTGAAAGTATGTTCGCTGGTCTACTCTGGTTTTCTAGCTGTTATTCGCAATGTTGGTTAGGTCACTCTTTTAAAGTGTTTGAAAGATCAAAGGGTAGAAAGTACTTAATATCCGTGGCTGCGAGGAGTGACCAGGGTTTGCGGGCAGTAGATCGAAAATCGCTAAATGATTTGACATTCTCGATGCACCGCAGGTTTCCGTTTCCGGCAACTGTCCGGTAATCGTTTTTATCGGATATTCACCCTGATAACGCCCCGCGCGAATCCGATTAATAGGGGATATTGCGTGAACAAAATCTACAACGTTGTCTGGAATAAGGCGCGAGGCCAATTGGTTGCGGTTTCTGAAATCTCGGGATCGAAGGGATCGACGGGAACGGTTGCATCGGCGGATCGGGTCATGGCTCGTGCTGAAGGCGAAGCGGCGGTTTCCCGCCAAACGCGTTTTTCATGGGTGAAGCTGAGCTTGATGTCGCTGTCGGTTTTCGCGGCGACCGGCTGGATTGCGACCGACGCCGTCGCACAGGTCAGCTATGCGGCAGGTTATAACGCGTCCGCCGGCCCCGGTGCGAATACCGGGTACGCGCCCGGCTCGCCGTGGGTGCTCAACAATCCGGCTTTCAGCGCAGGCTCGCTGCTGTACGGCACGGCCGTCGGCAATTACGCGAATGCGAACGGCGAAGGCGGCTCGGCTTACGGTGATCACGCGAGCGCGATCGGCCGCCTCAGCTCGGCGTTTGGCGCGTATGCCAGCGCGAGCGGCGACGGCGCGACCGCGATGGGCACCAGCGCGATCGCCGACATGCCGTATAGCGTCGCGATCGGTCTGAATGCGCAAGCGCTGCGCGACACCGGCGCGGCGGCCGGCGTTCAAGACAGCGGCGGCGTGGCGATCGGTTGGAGCGCGAAGGCGCAAGGCGATAGCAGCGATCCGCTGCACGTCTCGTCGCCCACTGCGGTCGGCACGAACGCCGCGGCGACGGCGAGCGGCACGGTGGCCCTCGGCGAAGGCGCGCAGTCGTCCTCTTATTATTCGAATGCGCTTGGCGCTTATTCGACCGCCGGCGGCCCGGGTGCCGTCGCGGTAGGCGGCGGCGCGCAAGCGACGGCGCAGGGCGCGGTGGCGATCGGCGGCGCAACGAGCGTCAACAATGCGTCGGCGCTGTCCGGCTTTGCGAGCGCCACTGGCGTCAACGCGGTGGCGATCGGCTCGGGCTCGCAAGCAAGCGGTAGCCAGGCGATCGGCATCGGCACGGGCAACGTCGTATCGGGTGCCAATTCCGGCGCGTTCGGCAACGGCAACACGATCCAATCGAGCAATGCGTTCGTGCTCG
This sequence comes from Burkholderia singularis, assembly GCF_900176645.1. Taxonomy (GTDB): domain Bacteria; phylum Pseudomonadota; class Gammaproteobacteria; order Burkholderiales; family Burkholderiaceae; genus Burkholderia; species Burkholderia singularis. Next base: position 6,581 of record NZ_FXAN01000121.1, on the reverse strand, counting down.
GCAACAACGTGACGATCGGCTCGGGCCTCGACGGCTCCGTTGCCATCGGCAACGGTTCGTCGGTTGCGGCGGCCAACCCCACCAGCAGCGCGACGATCACGACCGCGTCGGGCGGACAGATTACGCTGTCCGGCTTTGCCGGCGCGAATCCGACCAGCGTCGTCAGCGTTGGCGCCCAGGGGGCGGAGCGTCAGATCACGAACGTCGCGGCGGGCCGCATCTCGCCGACGTCGACGGATGCCGTCAACGGCAGCCAGTTGTATGCGGTGGCGAGCGCGGTGGATAGCGCTGTCAACGGCGGCGGGATCAAATATTTCCACGCGAACTCGACCCGCACCGATTCGTCGGCGGCTGGCACCGATAGCGTCGCGGTGGGACCGGCGGCGACTGCCTACGGCGACGAGTCGATCGCGCAGGGCTTGAACGCGGTGGCCGGCGTGAGCGGCAACACGGCGGTCAAGGGTGACGTTGCGCTCGGCAGCGGTGCGCAGGCAACGGGCGGACAATCGCTCGCGCTGGGTGCGAATGCATCGGTGGCGACGGCGGGCGGCGTGGCGCTTGGCGCCGGGTCGGTCGCGAACCGCGCGGCCGGCACCTATACCGACCCGATCTCGGGCAGCAGCTTCACGACGACGATGGGCGCGGTGTCCGTCGGCCTCGAAGGCTCGCTGCGTCAGATCACCAACGTTGCGGCGGGCACGCAGGCGACGGATGCCGTGAACCTCGGCCAGCTTCAATCGGCCGTCTCGCAGCTGAATCAGTCGATCGCCAACATTTCGAACGGCGGCACGAACGGCGGCAAGCCGGCGCAGCAATGGGCGACGGGTAATCCGTCGAACTACACGGCGCCGGTGGCGAGCGGCGCGGGGGCGACGGCGGTCGGCAGCGGTAGCGTGGCGTCCGGCTCGAACAGCGTCGCGATCGGCGACGGCGCGTCGGCATCCGGCAACAACTCGGTCGCGCTGGGTGCGCATTCGGTTGCGAGCGCATCGAACACGGTGTCGGTCGGCTCGGTCGGCAACGAGCGCACGATCTCCAATGTTGCGCCGGGCGTCAACGGCACGGATGCGGTGAACGTCAACCAGTTGAACGCGAGCGTCGGCGGTGCGGTGAACCAGGCCAATCAGTACACCAACCAGCAGATCGACAGCGCGCGCCGCGACATGTACAGCGGCGTGGCTGCTGCGATGGCGGTGGCCGGATTGCCGCAGGCGACCGGCGCGGGCAAGAGCATGGTGGCGGTCGCGGGTTCGACGTGGCATGGCCAGCAGGGCTTCGCGCTGGGTGTGTCGACCGTGACGGACAACGGCAAGTGGGTGTTCAAGGGCTCGGTCACCACCAGCACGCGCGGCGGCGCCGGTGCGACGTTGGGCGCGGGATATCAGTGGTAAGCGAGTGGGAAGCCTGAAGTAGCGGTTTCACGGCGCCGGCCTCGCTCGCTGTTTCGCGAGGCGGCGCTGGCATAGGCGGATCGATGCGCCTATGCCGGCCGGTGTGATCAGCAAGCCGATATTTCAGTCTGTTTTTCTCGACCGCCTGCCGGCTTATGCCGGCAGGCGGTCGTGTCGTATTGGCGCACATGTTTCGAGCAGGTGCGGCGCCGCTCGCCGCTCGCCGCTCACCGCTCACCGCTCACCGCTCACCGCCGCGCGGCTTCGCATGGCGCACGGCTCGCGCGCGGGCGCGATGGCCCGGTTCGGCCGCGAGCGGATTTGCGCGAACGGGCTCGAGCGTCAGCGCACGGCGGTGACGGGAACGGTCGTCACGCGCACCAGGCGATCGAGGATGCTGCGGCGAAAGAAATGGGTGAGGGTGTGAAACGGGTCGCGGCGGGGCGCGGCGACGACGATTTCGTCGCAGCCGTTTTCAGCCGCGCAGGCTGCGATCGTATCGGCGATCGGCCCGATCTTCATCGTCACTGAGTATTTGACGTGTGCATCGTTGAGGATGCGAATGGCTTGGGAGAGATCGCTTGTCGAAAACTCATGCTCGATCCGGCGGAGTTTCGCGAGCGAATGGAAGGCTTCGAGACGGGTGGATTCGAGAGGAGGCTGGACGTTGACCAGGACGACTTCCGATGCGCATCGCTCGCGGTACAGAAACACGGCGTGCCGCACGGCCTGCAGCGAGCGCGGCGAGTGGCCGATGGGGACCAGCAGCTTGAGCATGACCAAACCTGTTGCGTAACGAGATGCTCGTAGGCTAGTGCGGTTGCTGTCGATATGGGCTAAAGAAAATCGAGGGACGCATAAAAATGTCGTAAACGGCGCCCCGCTCGTTTTAGAGTTATTGAAATTATAAAAAATATAAGTTTATGCGCATAAATAATCGGCGCCGATCCAACAGCGCATGATTTGCGCGAAATTGGCTCGTGGCGCGTCGTCGAACGAGGGGGCTGCCTTTGAGCTTTCGGGCTTTAGGTGTCCGGGCAGGGACATGTGCGAGGGCGGCGGCTATGCGCCCGCCAGGCGAAGCGGCGTATCGGTTGAGCCGGTCGAGCCGGCGACGAAACCCGTTATGCCGGAACGAGCCGAATGCGAATCGCGTGGCGCTTGCGCGTTGTCGCATCGGCATCAGCGCAGCCGGCGGAGAACTGGCAAGCGGCCTCGCTTTGAGGCATCGACTGTCAAAGAGCCCGCCGATTCATGTCCGGCGTGCGCAAGCCGATGATCGGCGAACCGTCGGAAACTGTTTTAACGCGGCCCGGATTCTGCCGTGCAAACGGAATTCATCCCCGCTGGTCGATGTACTCGATATAACCGCGCCCGCTCTCGGGCTTGCCGTTATAGGAGCCTTCCCAGCGATAGCCCCCGACATAGCCGGCGGCAAGGCCATAAAGCATCTCCGTATCCACCGTCGCATTGATTTCGAATAGCTGTTTGCCGTTGCGATCGGTAATCGTCCAGCGAAACGTGCGCGGCAGGAACATCACGCTTGCATCAGGCGCAACGGCCGGGGTGTCCTGCACGGTGAGCACCGTGAAGCTGATTTTTCCGTCGATCTGAGTGGCGCCGCGTCCCGCGCGCCGCAGGTGGGCAAGGCGAGCGGCCGGCCGGCCCATGAAGGTCACATATGCGAGCAGAAGCTGGGTGTCGCTGTCGAGATTGATGATCTGGTAAGTGAAAAAGTCGAGCGGAATCCTGAAGCGGGGCGGCAGCGGGGCGTTGCGCAGCAAATACGGCGAAATCGTCCGGTAGTACTCCCACGAGGCGAGCCCGGAGACGGGCATCGAATTGCCTTGCCATGAAACGACGCCTTCGTAGCGTGCCAGCAGCGCGATGTGCTGATACAGGCGGCTATGGACAAACCACGTCCATTCGCCCGTTGCCGATAGGTTCAAATCGACGTCGAAGCCCGGACGCGACGTTTTCAGCCTGAACCGCGGATAGCGGCCGGACAGTTCGGCGTCTTCGCCGAAGCGGACCAGGCTGCCGTCCGGCGCGAAGGTCATATCGCGCTTCATCGAGTACGCGGTAAGCGCGCGGTTCGTCGCCGCCGCGGTGCCATGCACCAGCACCGCGGTATGCCGCGGGCCGTCCATGCTGACGATGTTGGCCGCATCCGTGATTTTCATGCCCGTCATGCCAAGCAACGATGCGAATGCCATAAACGAGTGCGGCGCCGGAAGGTCGGGAATCATCACGCCGAAATGGGTTGCGCCATAACGGCGCGAGTTCTCGTGCGGCGCAAAGACGAGCGGCGACGGCATCCCGAAATGCTGATGCGGCTGCACGGTTCCAAGCAGGCGGCTGGCGAACGTCGCGCCAAAGCTGGCCAGCCGGCCTTTGATATCTGCGGCGGGACGCTCGCTATCGACGGTTGGGCAGGGAATTCGCGCGGGTTTGCTACTTTCTGGGTTTGTCGACATGGGTATCCCAATCGATCGTGCGATGTGAGGGCAATAACGGCGGCGCGCAGCATGTCGCGCTACCGGCAATATCATTACATTGATCAATGTAATGATATTGCCGGGGCATGAAAGTTGGGAGAAACCCGTGCAGACAACGCTTGGCCCAAGCGGCCGGCGACGATGTGCGTGCAGTATCGTTAGCGCAAAATCGCGACTGGCGGCAGCGTGAACCGTTCAGCGACGGGAGCGCCGATCACGCGCGCTCTGCCCGGGCAGATGCCCGCGCCGCCGCGTGCGGCGGCGGGAGACGTCGAGCAGAGCGTGGCTGCTGTCCGGCAGAGCGACGGCCCGACAGACTCTCCCATCCACCGCTCATTACATCAACAGGAGGGCTGCATGTCCGAGCCGAATGCACCGCATGGCGCCCAGCTCGATCCGATCGTCGAGATGCCCGCACACCGGCTTGCCGATGCGATCCGGCGCAGGGAGGTTTCGTGCGTCGAGACGATGCGCGCGTATCTCGATCACATCGAGCGCGTCAATGGCGAGATCAACGCGATCGTCGCGTTGCGCGAGCGCGGCGCGCTGCTTGACGAGGCCGCGCACAAGGACGCCGCGCTCGCGCGCGGCGAGTATGCAGGCTGGTTGCATGGAATGCCGCAGGCGCCGAAGGATCTATCGATGACCAAGGGGATCGTGACGACGCTCGGCTCGCCGATCTTCCGCACGATGACGCCGTCGGCCGATGCGCTGGTGGTGGCGCGCATGCGCGCGGCGGGCGCGGTATTCATCGGCAAGACCAACACGCCGGAGTTCGGGCTCGGTTCGCATACGTTCAACGAAGTCTACGGCGCGACGCGCAACCCCTACGACCGGACGAAGAGCGCGGGCGGCAGCAGCGGCGGCGCGGCGGCCGCGCTTGCCGCGCGGATGCTGCCCGTCGCCGACGGCAGCGATTTCGGCGGATCGCTGCGCAATCCGGCCGCGTTCTGCAACGTGTACGGCATGCGGCCTTCGCAGGGGCGTGTGCCGCACTGGCCGGCGCTCGACGTGTTCGTCCAGCAACTCGGCACCGAAGGGCCGATGGGGCGCACGGTCGCCGACGTCGCGCAATTGCTCGCGATCCAGGCCGGCTATGACCGGCGCGATCCGCTGTCGCTCGCCGACGATCCGCGCCGCTTCGCGCAATCGCTCGATGCCGATCTGCGCGGCACACGCATCGCGTGGGTCGGCGACTGGAATGGTTATCTCGCCACCGAGCCGGGCGTGCTCGAGCTGTGCGAAGCGAGCTTTGGCGCGCTGCGTGCGATCGGCTGCGAGATCGACGCTGCGCTACCGCCGTTTTCGCCCGAGCGGCTGTGGCGAACCTGGCTCGCGCACCGGCATTGGCTGGCCGGCGGCAGCCTGCTGATGCATTACCGCGAGCCGGCGCGGCGCGCGCTGCTCAAGCCGGAGGCGATCTATGAAGTCGAGGGATTGCTGACGCTGGGGGCGGCGGACATCCTCGAGGCGAGCGCCGCGCGCAGTGCGTGGCATCAGACGCTCGCGACATTTTTCGACCGCTACGACTATGTTGTCGCGCCGGCCGCGCAGGTTTTCCCGTTCGACGTCGACATGCGTTGGCCGGCGACGATCGCAGGGCGCGAGATGGACACCTATCACCGCTGGATGGAAACCGTCGTGCCGTGGACGCTGGCCGGCTGCCCGGTCGTCAGCGTGCCGGTGGGCTTCAATGCGGCGGGCCTGCCGATGGGGATGCAACTGATCGGCCGGCCGCGCGACGACTTCGCGGTGCTTCAGCTCGCGCATGCATACGAAAGCGAATGCGACTGGGTGAGCGCGCGCCGCCCCCCGTTGCCGGGCGCGTGAGCCGGCCGGCGATTCGTTTCGATATGTATCCGTGATTGCATTGGCCGCAATCCCGCCCCGACAATTCGACTCGGCACGATTTGATTCATAGGGAGATTCGCATGAAGACGATTCACCGTTTGGCAAAGCGCGCAGCGCTTGCCGGTTGCGCGGGCGCCATGCTGCTGGCGGGCAACGGTGCGTTCGCGCAACTCGATTTGCAGAATCTCGGCTCGTCGCTGTTGGGCGGCGCAGGCGCGTCGCAACAGCAGGCGGGCTCGATGGGCGTTTCGCAATTGCTGCAATCGTATGTCGGCGCGAACCAGCAGGTGCTTGCCGGGCAAGCGAGCCTTGCGTCGGCGATGGGGCTCAGCGGTGCGGCCGGACAGGCGCAGCAGGCGGCAGGTTTGTTGACCCAGCGCGGCGCGTCTGCATTGACGCCAAGCGCGCTGTCGCAGGTAGGCGGCGCGCAGCAATCGGTCGGACAGGCGCTGACGCAGGCGTTCGCGTCGCGCGGCGCAAGCGGCGGGGCGGCGGCGGGGGCCGGTGTCGACAAAGCTGCGTTCACGCATGGACTCACGTCGCTTGGCGAAGGCCTCACGCAGTATTCGCACCTGCAATCGGGGCTCGGCGGGCTGAGCGCAGAGAATCCCGCTTCGTTGTTGCAGGCGGGGCTCGATCCGAACAATCTGAAGGCCGCGTCGTACATCGCTCAGAGCGCGCCGGGCCAGCTTCAGTCGATCGGCAGTACGCTCGGCGCCGCCGTGCGGTATGCGACGAGCCACGGCATTGCGGTGCCGGACGTCGCGTCGTCGGCGCTCAAGCTGCTGCCGTAATGCCGCCTCGGTCGCACTCGTAAGCGCGCCGAGCCTTTTGCGGCGGG
>NZ_FXAN01000122.1 GCF_900176645.1 Burkholderia singularis | reverse complement strand
TGGAGTTTCGTCGTGGCGAGCCTGCCATTCGTGACGGGCGCCTTCAGCCGGCTCAGCACGTTCAGGACGTGCTCTGCGCTGGGGCGTCCTGAATCCAGCGCAGCCTGTACGGCGAGCAGCACCGCATCGAGCCCGTGTTCGCGCACCGCAGCGAGCACCTGCGTCATGACGCGATCGCCGCCCGGGTGTTTCAGCAGATGCCGCTGCAGCAGTTGCAGCGGCTGCGGCATCGTGATGAACGGTGCGCCGTTGCGCAGTGCGCCGGGTTTGCGCTCGACCAGCGTGACGTAGTGGCGCCAATCGTAGAAGGTCATGTGCCGCTCGACGCTGCGTTCGTGGCGTGCGATCTCCTGGGCGTTGGCGACGACGCTGAGATATGCCGGATAGCAGCGCACGCTCACCAACTGGTTCGTGTACTCGGTGGGCACGCTGTATCGGTTGCGTTGGAAGTGAATCAGGCTGGTCGACGAGACTCGCAGGGTCTGCTCGATGTAGCCGTCGAACGGCCGTGGATTGGGCATCAGCCGGGTACGCTCGTCCTGCAGCACATCCTCGACTGTCAGTTCAGGCCACTGCGGGTGCCGCATGTGCCACGCCTCACGACACTGACCAGCGACCCATTCGTTCAGGATCTCCAGCGTTTCCCAGCGCCGTAGCGCTGCTTCGTGCCAGATCTGACGTCGCCGGTCCTGAACGTTCTTCTCGACGATGCCTTTCTCCCAGCCTGCGGCCCGGTTGCAGAATTCCGGCTCGAACAGGTAGTGACTGCACATCGCTTCGAAGCGCGCGTTGACCGCACGCTCCTTGCCGCGGCCAACCTTGTCCACCGCGGTCTTCATGTTGTCGTAGATGCCGCGCCGCGGCACGCCGCCGAACGCGGCGAATGCGCGGGCGTGCGCATCGAACAGCATCTCGTGACTCTGTGTGGGATAGGCGACGAGCCAGAACGCGCGGCTGGAGTTAAGTTTGACGTGGGCGACCTCCAGGCGTCGCCGCAGCCCGCCAACAAACGCGTATTCGCAGCTCCAGTCAAACTGGAAGGCTTCGCCGGGTTCGAAGGCGAGCGGCACGAAGGCCTTCTTGCGAGGCGCCTCAGCCTGCTCCTCGTGCCAACGCCTCACGAACGCGCTTACGCGGCCGTAGCTGCCGGCGTAACCCTCGGCGCGGATCGCCTCGAACATGAACCGGGCGGTGCGCCGGTCACGCTTCGGGCGATGACTGTCGGCACGCAGCCAACCTGTCAGCTGTGCGGCCCAGTCGTCGATGACGCTCGGGCTGACGCGCTTCGGATACTTCGGCTCGACAGCATCAGTCTGCCGCAACCAGCGACGCACCGTGTTTCGGGACAGGCCCGTACGCCGCGCAATCTCGCGCAGCGGGACCTTCTCGCGGAAATACATCCGCCTGATCTTGGCCAATATGCCCACCGTGATCACCTTTGTATCCCCTGCTCAAAGATTGAGCAGGGCATTCAATCACGTGGGTCAAAATTCGATGAAAATTTTCAGCTCTAGTGGGTCAGTTCTGTGCGGACATCAACAGGACAACTCATTCCCTCCAGGCTCTCCGTACATTCCTCGATGCTGTTCGTGAGATTTGATGAGGAGAATGTGGAAATATCTACGGAAACGCAGGCCTTGATCCGGCACCTCAAGTTCCCGGCTTGCTCATCTTGTCCTGTTCTCTCCGGAGTACGCCACCCTGGTTGATATGTCCGGGCAACAGGTAAGGGCATTGAATCGGATTGATCTAGACTCCCCGCACGTTGCTCTTCAACCGGCAACGCGAGACGAGTTGGATCTTTCCCATGGTCCCGATACGCGAAGAGAGGGGCGAGAGTTCAACCGTGACCATGGCGGACAGATCGTTGAGGCGCTGCCTGGGCATTTCCAACAGCACAGATAGAACGCGATACATTCGGTTGATACAGGATGCGATCCGTTGCGAGAACGGTCGCTTACCCTCACGCCAATGTGGTTGAGCAAATAGGGAACGGCATTGGCAGATGCGAGTTGGGTAAGTGTTTGTGGACTACCGGTTTACTCGTAACTAGTGCAAGCGTTAATGTCACATGGCGACCAGACCTAACCATGCATCAAATTTAGAGCGAACTCCGTATTTGCGTCGTAATGGTAAACAGGATTATTCATAGTTTAACATTTTATATGATTGGTCTGAATTGAAAGGTGGAAAGGGGTGTTCGGATTTATGTACTTGACGTGTAGTGCAGATTCAAATGGATGATCTGGCAAGGCGATCTGCAGAGGATGGCGAACTGGTTACGGCCAGTTCCGGGGGAATTCGGTATTTACTATGATGGAGGTTACAATAGCCCCTCTTTCCAGGAAGACGTCAATAAACATGACCTTCGACGTGGCTCTGGATGGCCGACAGCGGGTATCCTTAACAACAGAGAAATCTTGGCATAGCGAAGCTATTGGTTGGTAAATTTAATTTGGTGCAGAAATATGACGTTCTGTATCAGAAACCACATTCGATTTCTACCGCTATCCTCTTTACCCAGAAAGTAAAGCAATTCTGGTTGGCTGTGTTCAATCGGGAACCATCTTTGACATGGATTCTCGGCTATATAACCCTTTCACTACACGCTACGATTGGAAAAAGGCAATGAAATTATCGAGTTCGGTTGCTTTGATCAGCGGTACACTTTTGGCATGCGCATCCAGTGTCACGAACGCGCAAGAAGATACAGTGAAGCTCGGGTTCGCTAGCTCGTTGACAGGCGAGAATGCGAACATAGGCAAGGATATCGAGCGTGGTGTGCGGATGGCCGTGGATGACCTGAATGCAAATCCACCGGTGATCGGCGGCAAGAAGGTAAGAATCGAGCTTCAAGTGGAAGATGATGCGGGAGATCCGAGACTGGCGACACAAGTTGCACAGCGTCTTGTCGACGCGAAGATCAAAGGGGTTGTCGGTCATTTTAATTCTGGGGCGACGATCCCGGCTTCGAAGATCTACTTCGATGCGCATATCCCACAGATCTCGCAATCCTCCACTAATCCGAAATACACCCTGCAGGGTTTTGATACAACGTTCCGCCTGGTCGCGAACGATAGGCAAGTCGGGGCGGTGCTGGGCAAGTATGCAGTCCAGAAATGGAATGCTAAATCCGTGGCAGTCATCGACGATCGGACGGCGTATGGACAGGGAATCGCCGACGAGTTTTTGAAATCCGCTACGGCCGCGGGCGCGAAACTTGTTTCTCGGCAATACACTACCGACAAGGCGACGGATTTCCGGGGTGTTCTGACTGCAGTGAAAAGCGAGAATCCCGATTTGGTATTCTACGGTGGGATGGACGCTCAAGGCGGCGCGATGATCAAACAGATGCGGCAACTCGGGATGACGTCGAAATACATGGGTGGCGACGGTATCTGCACGGGTGATCTGCCAAAGCTGGCAGGCGCCGCTCTCTATTCCAGACAGGTGATCTGTGCCGAACCCGGTGGCATTACTTCCGAGTTTGAGCCAGGGATGGAGGCGTTCAAGAAGCGCTTCAAGCAGAAATACGGTCAGGATGTGGTGATCTATGCGCCATACGGATACGACGCCATCATGATTCTGGTCGATGCAATGAAGCGCGCGGGCTCCTCCGATCCCGCGAAGTACCTCCCCAATCTGAAGAAGACGGCATATAAAGGCGTCATCGGTGAAACCCGCTTCGATTCGAAGGGAGATTTACAAAACGCGACGCTGACGCTCTACACGTTCAAAGACGGCAGGCGCGAAAACCTTGGTGTTCAACATTAAAGGATGATCCGATAAAGGCTGCGGCGTCCGCAGCCGGGTGTCCCGGCCGATATTGCCAGGTCTGGCATGTTGCGTATTCGTCGGACCTGGCAAGAGGTGTTACTGCACAAACTCGATGATCGTATTGCCTGCACAGTCAGGGGTTACCGCGATACCTTTTGAGGTCCTTCCATATTTGGCTGCGTTCTCAGCCAGCACCTTCTCGGTTTGTGCGATGTCGCGGACACGGATTTGCAGCGCAATGCCGTGTGGTTTATCGGTGTAGCTGATCGGAAGACCGACTGCCGCGAAGCGTGCTTCGGCCTGAGCCGATGTGAGCGCAACGACGTGTCCGCACCCCGTATCGGCTTCAATACCGCCGTTGACGCGTGACACACGGTCCATGCCGAAGAGCTTGGACCATCTTTCTTCCAGCAAACCGAGATCCGGCGTGACATAGACGACTTCATCGACTGCGACCGCGCCGTTCTCGTGGTTCTGCCAATCCTTACGCCAGATGAACTCCGGACGGTGTTGTTGGCAGAGGAAATTGGACGCATCGCCAAGTTCCTTGTCCATGATCATGCCGAGGGATACGACTGCTTCGTCCGGTTTTCCGTCCGGCGTCGTGATCTGACGGCGAAACTCGACGCGCTGTTGAGCCGGCAGGCCGGTCGCCTTGACGGCTGCGAAATCGGCGTCGATATCTTGGCTATGCAACGCGAGCAGGCCGAGGCCTTCCGAGCGGTCGAGAAATTCTCCGAGCGTGCGGCCGTAGCAAAACCCATCGACTTCACCCGTGCCGAATTTCGACGGATCATCGATCCCGATCACTTCGATGAAGTTGTTCTCGAACATCATGAGGCTGAGAACCGAACCCCACGGATGGTAGGAAATCGGGCTTGGGGAGAAGCCGAGGCGTTTGTACTGGTCGACGGCTTTCGGGTGGTTTCTCACCGAGACGACAGGATGATCAATGCCAAGACGATGCTGGTTCGGGGGGATCATTCGCGTACCTCTACTTGTCTGAAGGCGCAGTGATCGCGGCATAGTTTGCGGCAACCGGTTTGATGACCTTGGCCGGAATGCCGGCGGCGACCATATTCGCGGGAATCGATTGCCGCACGACGCTTCCGGCGGCGATCACTGCGTTTTCTCCGATCTCGATGTTGCCGAGGACAAGGGCATGGGCCGCAAGCGTCGCGCCGCGTCGGACCTTCGGATGCCGATCGCCCGCTTCGCTGAAAGTGCTGCCCAGCGTGACGCCGTGCCAGATGCTGACGTCATCTTCGACGACCGCGGTTTCGCCGATGACGATTCCCATTGCATGATCCACGAACAGTCCCTTGCCGATTCGCGCGGCAGGGTGGACGTCCACGTTATAGATCTTGGCTCCCCAGTTCTGAAGCAGCACGGCGAACGTGCGTTCACCACCCATCCAATACGCGTGTGCCACGCGATGAAGTTGAATCGCGAGGATGCCGCGGAAGGACAGGAACGCAGATAGCGCATTCGGGCATGCCGGGTTCGCGCTCGCAATTTTGTGGATGTCCGCAGCGGCACTTTCGCCGATTCCGGCCGACGTAATCGTTCGTTCGAATTCGGTCGAAAAATCCGGCAACGAACTGTCCATGATCGTGAGTTCGGAGGCGAGCCGTGCGGCCAAGGCTTGGTCCAGTGACTCGTGGCGAAGGACGGTTTTCTGGTAATAGGGGCGCATTGTTGGCCAAGCGGTAGCTTCCCGTTCGGCCTCAAGCAGAATGGTCCGCCAGACGACGTTGTAATTGGATATGACCAAAATCTCTCTCCTTTACCGCAAATGTGGGTTGGTTAAGGGGGATCGCAAAATGCCATGGGTAGGTATTTTCTCAAAAAAAATTCATGACAGTGGTGGTTTTCCGGTAATCGGAATGGCAGCTCGTCCTTGTAGGGCAACTGCTCAAGGAAATACTCGATCCCGAGCTGGCCCGCTTCGGCTGGCTTGACGCTCAATCAGAACGGTGCCGAGCTTCCCCTCGATCTGCCTGCTGGCTGTGGGAGGTGCGACATTCAGTCAGTGGGCCGTGACGGAAATGGTTCTATAGCGCACAGTCTCGGAAAAAAATACACAATTCTGCTTTCCATCAGATTTTCGTCAATCGGTTACCATTCGAATTATTGGGGTATTTTTAGCATTTATATTGATTATTGGAATCCGAAATCCTGTCCGGGATTTCAAATAGTCACAACGGAGTCAAACTTCCGCGGAAGCGGGCGACGAAATCATATACGGAGCACGGAATATGGAAACGGTTGGCGTGATTGGTCTCGGCAACATGGGGCGAGGTATGGCCTTGTCGTTAAAGCGTGGAGGGTACGACGTTCTGGGATTCGATGTCGTACCGGAGGTCGCTCACGCCTTACAGGTGGACAGCGTGTCGGCATGTGCGTCGATCGCTGACATTACACGCAACTCGGACGTTCTTATTCTGTCGCTGCCGACTTCCGATATCGTCGAACAAGTGGTCTTGGGCGAGGGCGGCGTGGCTGCGAATGCGCGGCCTGGCTTGATCGTAATCGATACCACGACGGCCGAGCCGAACAGCACGCGGAAGGTGGCGGCAGCTCTTGCCGAGGTTGGAGTCCGACTGGTCGATGGTCCTGTCAGCGGTGGCCCGAAGGGCGCAGCGACCGCGACGATGACTATGGTGCTCGGCGGCTCGGATGCCGATGTCGCTGCGGTCGAACCGATTCTTGCGGCCATGAGCGCCAAGCGCGTGCATGTCGGCCCCGTTGGTGCAGGGCACGTGACGAAAATCATCAACAATTTGTTGACCGGCGTGCATCTGCTTGCGGCGAGCGAAGCAGTCCGCGCGGCCGAGGCCGCAGGGGTGAATCCAGAAAAACTCGTCGAGGCACTGAACGGCGGTTCGGGCCGCAACAGCGCGACACTGACGAATTATCCGACGTGGATCTTCAACGGCAAATTCGATTCCGGGTTCACCATGAAATTGATGCGCAAGGATGTACGTCTCGCGATGGACCTATTGCGCGACTTCAATATCAGCGCGCCGATCGCTGTCGAAGCTGGCCGACTCTGGAATGCCAGTGTCGAGTCCATCGGCGATCAGGAAGATTTCAACCGGATCGTGGAATTTACCGAAAAGAAATAATCACACTCAGAGGCATGGCAATGGAAAACCAAGCGGCACAAAACCTATTGGCGGCATTCGCTCATTTTTTCCCGAACGCTAAGACCCTCGGTTCATATGTCGGCGGTCAGTTCGTTGAAGGCGCGGGGGAGTTGATTCAACTGTATGACACTTCGACCGGCAAGCCGAGCCTCGCATACAAGGACGGTGGTGCGGCCGTCGTCGATATGGCGGCACAGGCTGGCAAGCGTGCGCAGAAGCAGTGGTGGGCGCTGACTCATGCAGCGCGCGGCCGGGTGATGTTCGAAATCGCTCGCGAATTGCGCAAGGAGGCGGAGCAAATCGCACGCCTCGAGTCGCTTGGCTGCGGCAAGCCCATTCGCGACTGCCGCGGCGAGGTGGCGAAGGTGGCGGAGATGTTCGAGTATTACGGTGGTTGGGCCGATAAATTCTATGGCGATGTCATCCCTGTTCCGACTTCGCATCTGAACTACACCCGCCGGGAGCCGGTCGGTACGGTGCTTCAGATTACGCCAGGGAACGCTCCCGTGTTTACTTGCGGTTGGCAAGTCGCGCCGGCCATTGCGATGGGTAACGCGGTTCTGCTCAAGCCATCGGAGCTGACACCGTTTACATCGCTGGTTGTCGCCCTCATTGCCGAGCGTGCCGGCGCACCCGAGGGCTTGATCAATGTGCTTGCCGGCTACGGTCATACCATCGCGCAGGCGGCCATCGCACATAGGGTCGTCAAAAAGGTAGTCTTCGTCGGTTCACCGGCCACGGGCGCGCGGATTGCCTCGGCGGCTGCAAAGCGCGTGTTGCCATGTGTACTCGAATTGGGCGGTAAATCCGCCAACATCGTTTTCGGCGATGCCGATCTAAGACGTGCGGCGTTGACGGCGCAGGCGGCGATTTTTGCGGGCGCGGGCCAAAGCTGTGTAGCCGGTTCGAGGCTGCTGGTTCAGCGTTCGATTTATGACGAGTTTGTCGCGATGGTTGCGACCGGTGCGAAGAAGATCAAGGTCGGCGACCCGCTTGACGACCGCACCGACGTTGGGCCGCTCGGCAGCCGCAAGCAATACGACCACGTGATGTCGATGATCGCGCGGGGTGTCGAGGCCGGAGCGACGCTTGCGTCGGGATCGACCGATGTGTCGGACGGCGGCTATTTCGTCATGCCAACGGTTCTTGCCAATGCCACCAACGAAATGGACGTGTCGCGCATGGAAATCTTCGGTCCGGTTGTAGCTGCCATTCCATTCGATACGGAGGACGAAGCGATTGCGATCGCCAACGATACTGAGTTCGGCCTTGCTGGCGCAGTATGGACGACCGATGTCGGCCGCGCTCATCGAGTGGCGGCGCAAGTCAATGCCGGTACGTTCTGGGTGAACGGGTACAAGACGATCAACGTTGCGTCTCCGTTTGGCGGTTACGGTATGAGCGGCTATGGCCGGTCCAGCGGCGTCGAGGCGCTGTACGAATACACGCAAACCAAGAGCGTGTGGGTGGAAACGGCCGAGGAGCCGTCAATCACGTTCGGCTATCTGTAATGCCGGATCGATTCCTGTCCGGAATGGCGGAAATCCAGCGGGTGGAGGGGGCATGGGAACGGTATTTGATACTCGCGAACAAGGCGTTGCCGGGCAAATCGCGATAAAGGTGTTTGTCTATGCGGCGGCGATTGTGGTGCTTGCCGAAGCCATCGGCCCGCTCGCGTTCAAGGTCGGTCCTGGCAGAGTGGTTCTCTTGCCGATGATCTGGGCGCTATTGATGGGGGCGGCGATCGGCTTACTGAGTCAGCGGTCGAATAGGCGTTTGAGCCTCGACGTGCCGACGCAATTCTATGCCGCCGCTGTTCTACAGGCTGCTCTTCTTCTCTTCGTCGCTAAGCTTGGCCTGATGATCGGAAGCGCTCTTCCGAAGCTTGCATCTGCGGGTTGGGCGCTCGTGTTTCAGGAGTTCGGTCATTTCGTAGGGACCATCCTGCTCGGCCTTCCGCTGGCGTTGGTGCTGGGCATCAAGCGCGAGGCCATCGGCGCGACATTCTCTATCGGGCGAGAGCCTAGCCTGGCGATCATCGGCGAGAAATACGGTATGGATTCGGCCGAGGGACGTGGGGTGCTCGCCGAGTATCTGACCGGGACGGTCTTTGGGGCAGTTTTTATCGCGGTCTTTGCGGGCTTCATCGCGAGTCTGAACATCTTCGATCCCGTCGCGCTGGCGATGGGCTCAGGTGTCGGTTCCGGCAGCATGATGGCCGCGGCGTCGGGCGCGATCGCCGCTCAACAATCGCCGGAAATCGCGAAGGTGGTTTTGATGTTCGCGGCGGCGAGCAACCTGATTACGACAACGGTCGGTACTTACTTCACGTTATTTATATCGTTGCCGATGGCTGTATGGGGGTATCGTGTTTTTGAACCGGTGATTGGTCGAACAACACGTGCTTCAAGCACATTAGACACAACGGCTGACACGCGTCCTAAACTCGGTGACGTGAAAACCGAAGCCCCGACACTGAGTTACAGCGGCAAGATGCTGGCATGGAGCATAACCGCCGGATTCGCTTTGGTGTGTGATTGGATTGTGCATGGCATGGCGCCGAGCGAAGGTTTGCCGGGCATGGCGCTCATGGTCGCGACGGTTGTTGCTGGCGACGTACTTTGTACGGCTACTCGTCGCAAACTTCCCGCGGTTTGTTGGGTTTCGTTTATCGCGATGTTCGTCACTTCACCATGGTGTCCGTTCGGAGCGTATTTTGCCGAGCTGAGTGCGAGGAACGATTTCATGGGGGTCGTCACTCCCATGTTGGCGTTTGCCGGATTGTCGATTGCCAAGGATATTCCGGCCTTTCGCCGTCTCGGATGGCGCATTGTGCTCGTTTCACTCGTCGCGAATGCCGGCACGTTTCTTGGGGCGACGCTCGTGGCACAAATATTTCACGTCTAATTTGTCATCCATGGATCTCGCGAATTCTTTTGCTAAAGGATGCGGAAAACGACGGAAGGCTCATTGTTGAAATGCGCTCATACGGGATTCAATTCTTTCCAATAGCTCGCTTGCGGCGGCAGAGAGCGTTCTTCGTGTTTTCACAATGACCGACATCGATTGTTTGTCAAGTGCGGAGTGGTTAATGCGCACCCCGACCAATGTTCCTGCCTCGATTTCTCGCTTAATTGTAAAGGTTGAAACAAAGGCGACACCTAGACCTTGTAGCGCGAATCGCCGAAGCAAATCAAGCGTATTGGCGACGACGGCCGGCTTGAACTTGACCGATTCGGCATGGGCCACGCTTTCTATTAGCCCGCCGATGCCAAAGTAGGACGGCATCGTCGCAAATGGGTATGCGATTGCGCGCCCGAAAGGAACAGGGCCGACTTGCTTTGCAAGCGGATGATCGGGATGAACGGCCGCAATCAGTTCATCCCGAACGCTACAATAGACCGAGATTCCGTCGGTGGGAGGCGAATTATATGCGATGCCGATATGAGCCTTGTCGTTAGCGACATCGTCGACAATTTCTCGAGTTGCACGTTGATTTAATGAAACGTGAATGGCGGGATAATCTCGGCAAAAATCCCATAAAACTTCCCTTGTGAAGAGATCCATCATACTTTCTCCCACGGAGATCGAGACAACACCTGTTTTCAAGGACCTGAGCGCATCAATCTGGCCTCTGAATGCTTCATATTGCGAACCGCACCCACGATAGAAATCCAAAAGGAGTTCAGCTTCCCGGGTGGGCATGACGCCAGACCGTTCGCGGTCGAATAGCTGCAACTTCATTTCATTTTCCAGCTTACGAATCTGACGGCTAATTTCTGAGACGGACATCTCAAGACGCTCAGCAGCTTTTCGAAGCGAGCGCTCGACCATCACTGCTTCGAAACATTGAACTTGACGTAATTTGTTGAGTTCCATGATTCGATCCTTGATTTTATCGTTGTGGGTTGCAGATTTCCGCACGGGGTGTCGCGCATGTTGTCGTTCAATGAAGCTAAGGCTTCTATATACTCGACATCGATTTGATCACACAATGGTTGGATAAATTATCACTACCGAGTCTAGAATGTCTACTTCATTAATCAATGCATGCATTAACAGAGATAGGGGGATTCTCGTGGATGTCGATCGTATTAATGTTGAGATGCAGAGCTTTTGGTAAAACTCTTTGCTGAGAAATCAGTGTGGAGGATTAATATATTCGGTATGGACAAGAAATACGCTGGCGTCGCGCTGGCTATCAGCGAAGACTCGGTGGCCATGAATAATGCTGAATTCCAGGTGGGAGACGTGAATCTCTCGATTCCTAGGATTTTTAAATCCTACGCGGGGCGATGGCGTCCGAAAGGTATGGCCGTGGAGAAGGCGAGTTATTGAGGTAGAACGTGTGTCTGCTTGGACTATATAACCCAATTGGGAGGCGGGCATCATCGAGAGCGATTGATGCCACCTCGCTTGTTACCCATCTGCACATATTGGTCTGGCCCTCGGGTGCAGATGGCTTGGCTGCGCATTTCTTGTTCCCACTAAGATGATGCGCGGCTCTTTTTATTCCCGAGGCATTGGCCAATGAGCTGCCCACCGAAGTGGGCGGTCTCATATAACCGATGACGCGGTATCGGTATCGCGGCGTCTGCAGTCAGTGGCGGGTTCTGCCTCTCTCGCCACATCCCTTGCGGCCCAAGGGGGACACCGCTTTTTGGGAAGGTGTCAGTTTTCCATGCCCAGGGCGCGCCCGCAACGGGTGCGCCGTTTTTTCGTGCAATTTATTAGAAATGCGGATGCACGAGTGCTCGCTTGAACCTCTACGGTCATCATCGTACACGATAACTGGCGACACGCGTTGAGCATAATTCGATCTGAGGTGGGCCGACCATTTCACGTCGATCAGCATGCAAGCCATGTCTGTCACAACGGCACGACTTTCCACATTTCATTCTGCGGCGGCGCACCATGAACCCGACA
>NZ_FXAN01000123.1 GCF_900176645.1 Burkholderia singularis | reverse complement strand
AAAGTGGTGTCCATCACTTCGAAAAT
This sequence comes from Burkholderia singularis, assembly GCF_900176645.1. Taxonomy (GTDB): domain Bacteria; phylum Pseudomonadota; class Gammaproteobacteria; order Burkholderiales; family Burkholderiaceae; genus Burkholderia; species Burkholderia singularis. The sequence goes on along the minus strand of NZ_FXAN01000123.1, from coordinate 11,474 downwards.
GATGGGCATCACTTTGGCGTCGGTCCGCGCTGCGGTCTATAACGGCCATCGCGAGTCGCTTACCCTCGGGCTCATGCCAAGCATGTATAAACCCCGAATGCATCCACATCCAGCCAGGATCGACAGGAAAACCGCAGGCGAATCAGTCGTTCAAGTTACGCACGAATATTTCAAGCGAACGCTGCGCGCGCTCGGCATCGTCGGAAGACAACTCACCGACCATCCGGCGCTCCACCGGCCGCACCGCCCGCTCGCATTCGCGCAGTACGGCCGAACCTTCTTCGGTCAGCCGCAACAAAATCACGCGTCCGTGATTGGGGTCGCCTTCGCGGGCGACATAACCCCGGTTCGCCAGCGCACTCGTCACTTCATTCGCCGATTGCGGAGTGATGAACGAGCGCATCGCGAGTTGCGCATTCGACAGTGCGCCACGCGTTTCCAAAACCGACAGTGCCGTGTATTGCGCGAGCGTGATACCGATCGGCGCCAGCGCATCGCCCATCTGACGACGCAAGAGTCGATCGAGACTCGCGATCAAATAAGTCAGCCGCTGCTGGTTTCGCGCCTTGGGCTTGTCCGCCACGGAACGGGTAGGGCTTTTTGTGCCGGGTGGCTTGACGAAGGTCGGATTCATAGGGATATCTAAACTGGTCTCGCGGGCCATCTTACCTACGCGCGAACCATCGCTGCAAGCACGCCGCGCATCGGCGGGCGTGTAGCGCACACAACGGCCGCATACGCGTCGAGACCGGGCCTTCCTCGCGCCGTCGATCGACAAAGCGTGCGATGGCACCGCTGCGGCAATCACCTTCGTCATCAAGCATAACTTTTGGATCCATATCGCGCGCATGGGATTGCCTGGCACCGCGTGCGGCCGTTGCAGGCGCGTTTCAATGCTTATCGTGGAGCGCCGAGCCTGGGTTCGTATCCGCTCGCCGCAGTGCCGACTGATTCCGTGCTCGAATCGAACCCAGGCAGCGTCCGGCATCCTCATACCAACGAAAAGTACGTTTTTACCGGCAAAAAAGCATTCCGTGTAAATCGGGCGAGATCTCGTCAAATTTACCGGGAGCCGACGTGCCGTCGCCGAGATACAACGTCCCGCCGTTATACAGTGCAATGTCGACGTTACAGCCGCCAAACGTAACGGCCCACGGCAACCGGTCAACCAGCACCGAAGGCTCTGGGCGAATCGCGGAAATGCTCCGGGGCAGCACACGCCAACTACTACAGAGTATTCGATGCGTGGCACGCACGGCTTTCGATGCCGCACTCGACACCCAAAGGTACGGCCGCATCGAACTGCACCGCGATCGCGTGATCACCGGGTGCGAATACGAGGCCAGCGTCAGCAGTGTCAACGCATGGCATTCAAGCGTGCTAAGTCACCGGGCCCGAGTAAGGAAGCGGGCAGCAACAGCGTATATCGGATACCTGTCCACATTGCATCCAATGCAATCTATGGTCGCTCGAGATCGTTGCTAGACAGGATCGCCACTGGTTACTAAACCGACAGGACGCGATCCGGTTCGGAGACCATATCGATTTCGCGGCAAGATTTCCTAAAGTCCATCGATGTCGCATTCGATTTCTTGCAACGCCACCTGGCACCGCAAGAGGGAACGAAACTGATTGCGTCGTCCTGGACAATGAGCATTCGTTTTTGGCCTATGGTGGTCGACAGGATCACCCCCGTCGTCATACAGCGAGTCCGCTCACTCGGAACGTATCCGAGCCGGCCAGCAAAAAAGCATCGCAAGCATGCCGGCAACGGTCGGGTTTCCAGCCTGTCATCCCCGCTGCTTCGGTCCGAATCCGCGATAGGGCTTCAATGGAATGATCGCGACGATTTCCAGCATCCCCTCCCTGACAAGCGGCAAGCTGCCGAGTTGCCTTTCAACGTCTTCGCGTTTTTCCGCCTCGACCAGCAAGCAAGCGCCGCCGACATCGCCACGATGCCATATCTGCCGGATAAAGCCCTCGATATACAGCGTTCGCGCCCGTTGCGCCTCGTCATCGAGTAACGGAGCGAAATCCGCATCGCTAAAGCGCTCGGTGACTCGGCGTGAAAGTGTCAAGAACTGCATCGTCATTCTCCTGATCGGGAAAAACTGTTGGCGTGGCGTTTTTCATGCGCCAACTATCGGGCCGCCGGATGCATCTGTCCAGGACTGAAATCGCTACAATTGAGATCAAGGAGATCTCAAGTGATCGATTTACGCCAGCTTCGTGCTTTCATCGCCGTCGCCGAAACCGAGCATGTCGGACGAGCGGCCGAACGGCTCCACATTTCGCAATCGCCTTTGAGCCGGCAAATCATCCGGCTCGAAGAGCAGCTGGGGCTTGCGTTGTTCGAACGCGTCCGTCAACGCGTGCGTCTGACCAAAGAAGGCCAGATTTTTCTCGAAGAAGCCCGCTCGCTGCTCAAGCAGGCAGAACGTCTCGAAACACATGCACAGCGGCTTGCGCGCGGGGAAACAGGAACGCTCTCGATCGGCTATGTGGAGGCATCGATGCGCTTAAATCTCTTGCCACAAGCGCTTCAGTCATTCTGCGCGACGTACCCCGACGTGCCGGTCACGCTGCACGCGCTTCGTTCAGCCAAGCAAATCGACGCGATACGCAAGCGCACGCTCGATATCGGCTTGGTCTATTCCCCCCCTTCACCGGCCGACACCGATCTCGCAAGCCTGCTGGTTGCAAGCGATTCGATCGTGCTTGCCATACCGGACGATCATCCGCTCGGACGTGTCAAAAGGATCACCGCCCGGCACCTCGACGGGCAACGGTGGATCGCGATGCCACGCACACTCAATCCGGCTGCGCGCGAACGTTTCGTCGCCGCGTGCAGTGCGTGCGGCTTCATGCCGGATATTCGGCTCGAAGCAGTCGAACCCACGGCCATGCTTCGACTCGTCGGAGCAGGCCTCGGCGTCGGCCTTGTGCAAGCCGCGCTTCGCACTGCAGCCTCGTCTGGGATCCTGTTCAAGACGCTGCCGTGGTTTCCGTTGACCGTAGACGTTCACGTCGTCTGGAGGCGCTCGGATTGCAGCCCTCTATTAGCCCGCTTCTTGGAGAACATCGCGTCGCTATCGGTTGAAGATAATCGCCGCTAACAGACGCCGTGCCCCGATACGCCCAGGCTGCGGGCAAAGAAAAACCGCGTCACGAAGTAACGCGGCACATTTAGACGATGCCGAGCATGAAAGCCCGCGCAAAGGCGCTATTTTCCGGACGTCTCCGGCGCATGAAGGTCACTCTTTTCCGCTTTCCCGCTCAAGGACTCTGCATACTCGACAGCATATTCGATCCGGCGTCCGAACTGTCTCCCGCCAGCCTTTCGACAAATCCGCGAGACCGCTGCAATCGCCGACTTCGATGTCAATGCGCGGCATGCAACTCCTGACTCTGCGGCATCGAGAGCCACGTAAACAGCGAAGGCGGATGATCGAATGCGTTGACGATTGCAGAAGCGAGCGGCCCGCTGCGGGCCGCCGCGGAATACAGTTTGAGCATGGCTTCAGCAGGCGGCGTCAACAACATGCCATTCGTCCACTGCACCGCGTACTGCGCGTATTGCCAATACCGCTCGAAGGTTTGCGTCATCCACTCACGAGTAAACGGCGCATCGCCGTGCTCGAAAATCGCATCGAGATAGATGCGGCTGCATTTCGATGCGCCGTTCGCGCCTTGCCCCGTCAGCGGATCGTTCAGCACGACCGTGTCGCCAAGCCCGAAAACCAAGCGGCCGGACGGCAATGTTGCGACGGGTTCGCGCACCGTCGGTGCAAATTTGCCGGACAGGATGCCGTTCGGATCGGTCAACTCGACGTGTGCGCAGCGTGCATATTCCCGCGGCAAATAAGCCTTGAGCAGCGCAAGCGAAAGCGCAAGATGCTGCGCTGGGGAACCGGCGTCGTGCCAACAGTCGAACGGGCCGCCCATCACACCTTCGAATACCATGATGTGGCACGGACCAGTCAACGTCAGCGCGGGAAACACCAAATATTCGCCAACGCCTGGAATCACGTTATAGGAAATGCGAGAAAAACCTTCCGACGGCGCAAGACCATGCACATAAGTCATGCCAAGCGCGCGCTGCGGTTTATCGAATGCGCTGCGCTTCGCATCGCGCACGAAAAGCTTCGCCACGTCCCCTTTACCGGATGCAAGCAACACGAGATCGTGCGACGCGCTAAGCTCTTCGAGCACTTGAACATCGGCATCGCGCAACTCGATCCGTGCGCCGCGCCTGGCGATCACGTCGAGCCAAGCAGCCATCTTCAGGCGCTGGTCGACGGACTGTGCCGCCTTGTCGAGCCGCGCGGCCCAATCGATCGTTTGTTCACCGGGCGACAACGGGTCGTGCAACGTCAACCCGATTCCCTCGATCGGCGGGCATAGCCGTTCCCACCAGTTCAACCCTGCGGCACGTTCGATATCGAGCGCGCTGCCGAACATGCATTGACTGGACATGACCTTGCCGCTCGCGATTTCGTCGGCATCGCGGTTCGTCACCAGCGTGACTTGATATCCGCGATCCAGCAGTCCGAATGCGATTTGCAAACCCGACTGGCCAGCTCCGACAACCGCGATGCGGCGAGCGCGACCCGCTTCGGATAGGTGATGATATTCCGGCCCTTGCACACTCATTTTCGCTCTCGACCAATCAATTAGCGGCTCGCTGAACCTCGCTCGACATGCCCGCCTTATTAACAGACGGCCATCTTGCGCATTGGTGTCGACGAGGCTTGAGGGGCAAGAAAATAGCGGAGTACTCATATTCGCGGCACTCGCCCCCGGATGCCACGTTCCGAAGCGGAAAAATAACACTTCCGGCCCATGCATTACCAAGATCCGCTCAATTGAGTAAGCTGGCTCTCATAGTCAAAAATTGTCACGGCTGCCGGTCATTTTAGGCAGGTATCCAAACCATTTATCTCAAAAAAATAGATGGCCAAACATCTCAACTCGTCAAGTAAGTCTCCACCAACCGGACCCAACAGGCCGCGCCAAGCGGCAGCGCAGTGTCATTGAAGTCGTAGCCGGGGTTATGCACCATGCAACCGCCATCCGGCCCTTCGCCGTTTCCCAGCAGCAAATAGCAGCCCGGCACCTCGCCGAGCATCCACGCAAAATCTTCACTGCCATCCATCAATGCCTGGTCGGGGCGCGCATAAACGCGTTCAGGCCCGACCAGTTCCTCACAAACACGCTGTACAAGCCGCGTCGGCGCATCCGCATTGATCACAGGCGGAGTCAGCTGGCGATAGTCGATCGTTGCTTCAGCGCCGTGCGCTTGCGCTGTCAAACACACGATGTCGCGCACCCGCGCCTCGATGAGCGCACGCGTCTCGGGCATCGTCGCGCGCACGTTAAGACCGATTTCAACCGTTTCGGGAATCACGTTATGAGTCGCACCACCGCGGATGTAACCCACCGATACGACCGCACGCTCACGTGGCGCAACGTTGCGCGCAACAATCGTTTGCAATGCGGTGATGATGGCCGCGGCCGCCGCGATCGGGTCGCGTGCGCGATGTGGCATTGCTCCATGGCCACCCACGCCCTTGATCGTCACATCGGCCACGTCTGAAGACTGGCTGACCGGGCCCGCCAACATACTGAACGTACCGACAGGCATCCCAGGCCGGTTATGCAGTGCGAATATCACGTCGCATGGAAAGCGCTCGAACAGACCGTCCTCGATCATCGCGCGCGCGCCGCAAAGATTTTCTTCGTTGGGCTGAAAGATCAGATTCAGCGTACCGTTGAAATCGCGGCGCACCGCAAGAGCACAGGCGGACGCAAGCAGGATCGCCGTATGACCATCGTGACCGCATGCGTGCATTCTGCCGGCAATCGTACTCTGATACGGCAGCCCGGTCGCCTCATGGATCGGCAGCGCATCCATGTCCGCACGAATGCCGATTTGCTTCGAACCTGCGCCGAGCCTCATCTGTGCAACGACGCCGCTGCGGCCAATGCCGGTATGAACGTCGTAGCCCCAAGCACGCAATTGCCGCGCAACGAGTTCGCTCGTGTTGCCGAGATCGAAGCCGAGTTCAGGATATGCATGCAGACGGCGTCGAATATCGACGAAAGTATCCGTATCGATCCCGGATAAAAGCGACGAAACCCGCGATATTGTTGAGTTCATCATGCATTCCTTATCTTCCTACCAAGCTCGGATTCCGTGAGCGCACGCCGCGCATCGCGTCATAGTCGACCTTCATCAAGGTAGGGCCTCGCACAATGGGCAGCACTGCGCCGTGCGCGTGCCGGCACCGGAACATCCTGTATGATCACCGCACGCTATCGGACGCATTCCGAATGCGACATTGCCTGCGTCCGTTGCTCACCCAATACAACATTCACCCAGCACAATGGAGTACCGTTCGATGAAACATCTCGTATCGACTGCATCCGTGGCCACCCTGCTTGCACTTGCGCTGAGCGCCTGCGCCGGCGAATCTTCCAGTTCGACGGCACCGCCCGCCCCCATGGTAGGCAGCGATCGCGACACGCACGGTTGCATCGGCTCGGCCGGCTATTCATGGTGCGAGCAAACCCGGCAATGCGAACGACCGTGGGAACTGGCGAAGCAGAAAGGCTTTGCGGTATCGGCCGACAACTTTGCCAAGTACTGCAAAACCGGCTCCATCGACTGATCCACGTTCCGGTACAAAGCACGGCAACGCGATGGGGCCTCCGTATTACGAGCCAGAGCGCACAATGTGCTTATCCGATACAGCTGGCGACAGAGCGTGCGGTTATGGCGTCGCGCCATGCCAAAATTGTTTCGTTAATCTAAGAAGCTGCACGCTTGGTCCATGCTAGCCGATGGCGGCAGTGCGGCGGCGCCCATGACAATCGGCACGTTATCCATCAAGCGCCAATTTGCACATACCGGTCGATCACTGTGCCGCGCGCACCATGATTTTCCGGCGAGGTTGTTTCGTGCGCGAACGGATGCTCGGGCGCATCGGTTTGCCGCCATGCGTGGCGCTTGAACAACGTCCAGTACCCGCCCCGAATCACAAAACCGCCGCACTTCCTCGCATACGCATCCCGCCGCATCCGGTAGGCGCGGGGCAAGTCGTACCACGGCAGGCTTGGCAGATCGTGATGAACCAAATGGTAATTGTTGTTTAAATAAAGCAGACGCATCAACGGTCCAGCCTCGTTGATCGCGATACGCGCCTTGGGCTCCGGCGCAGCACGATGCTCGTATAACGAGCGAATCATCGCGATCGATTGAGCCGGCCACGTAACGGCAAGCAGGTAATACCACCAAGGCACGCCGACCGATAAATGCAACCACGCAAGCAACGTGGCAACAAGCGCGACGTGCGCAATCCACATCGGCAGATAATGCCAGTCTGCGCGCCGCCAAGCGCGAAATGCATCCGCCAGCGTCGCGGCAGCGCTTATCGGCGGCCCGATGACAAAACGCCCGACAAAACTCTTGCGCGCATGCCACAGAGCACGCTGCCAACGGCTCAACCCCACCCAGTGCTCCGGCAACACATAGTTGCTTTCCGGATCGACTCCCGGCACGGTCAGATCCTCGTCGCGATGATGTTCAAGATGCGTATCGCGATACAACGTGTACGGATACCAAACCGACAACGGCGGATAACCCAACAGCTTATTCAAGCGCTTGGAGCGCGTCGGGTGACCGTGCAGGAGTTCATGTTGCAGCGACATATGCCACGCACATAGCAAGATCAGCAGTGGCGTCGCGATGGCAAGCGGCAAGCCCCCGTCACGCACGCTCAGCAGTACGCTCAGCCAGCCGCCGTAAACGACGACGATCAGCAGCCAGGTCGGCCACTCGGTACGCGCGGTCAAACGATCCCCGAGCGCGGCAATCTCGCGCGCATGATCCACATCGAAGTATTCGGCCATGTTCCAGCGGACATCGGAAGCCGGATGTCGCTAAACACGCCGGCAGGTATATCGAAAAGCGCAGAGACGCGCCGCCGCTCGATGCAGCCTGCATGGAATGCGCGACGACGTGGCTTGACCGGTCGAACCTTAACGAATCGCTTCACCGAAACCAACCAATGGATTCGAATTTGCTTATATCGGCTATCCATCGGCTGACAGCTGGTGAAGCGATAAGCCACGATCCGCGCTGAAATCCGTAGAATGTGAGTATGAAAAATTGGATTGCCGGATTGCCGATGTACAACGTGACGACGCAGCATGCAGCGTTGTGGCGCGCACTGCTGCTCGATGCGTTGCAAGCATTCGCGCGCGCGGGCGGAACTGCCGATGTCACGTTACTCGACGAACCTTTCGGCGACTTGCTACCACTGTGGCAGCGCGACGATCTCCTGCTATCGCAAACCTGCGGCTATCCATTTCGAATGCTCGGCCTTGCCGAATCGGTGCACTTGATCGCAACGCCTGCATTCGACGCGAGCGGCTGCGAAGGAGCGCGCTACCGAAGCGCGCTCGTCGTATCGGCAGACGCTCATGCACGCGGTGCAACGACGCTGGCTGCCTGTCGCGGCATGCGCGCCGCCTATAACGATGACACTTCGCACAGCGGAATGAATGCACTACGGCATGCGGTCTCGCGCCATGCGCGCAACGGACGCTTCTTTTCGTCCATCATGCGCACCGGCTCCCATCTGAGCGCACTGCGGGCGCTAGCCATGGGCGAAGCGGACATCGCGGCGATAGATTGCGTGACACTTGCTTACGTCGGCGACGCATTGCCGGAAATGCTGAACGGCGTGCGCGTCATCGGCGAAACCGCGTCTGCGCCTGGCTTGCCGTTCATCGCGTCGCGCTCGCTTAGCAACGCGCATGTTGCCGCGCTGCGCGACGCACTCGATACCGCTCTCGCAGCCGACGCAACGCGCGCGCGCTCATTGCGACTGCGCAGTTTCGAGCGACTTTCCCTGGACGCCTATGTGGACATTGAACGGCTTGCCCGCGAAGCGGCTGTACGCGGATACCCGGTGCTCGCATGACTGACGCGGCAATCCGTTTGTAGCGGCTCAAATCAAATTCCATCCTTACGATATTTATGTTTGTCAGCAATACGAAATATAGATAAATCACATAAATATCATCTCGAGTGACTATAATTGGTCGTGCTTATGCAGCGCCAAGTACTTCCACACTGAGAATGCGGCGTGCAAAGCGTACACCACTTATATAGGAGAGCGTGATGCAAATGATCGAACTTTCCGCAGACGAAATCCGAGCCGTATCCGGTGGTGCCGTGACTATTCCGACCCCTATTCTAGATATCGAGAAGGCCATTGAGGGCGCCGCCGGCCAATTGCCAGTTATTGGTTCCATCGTGCAACCCTTTGTTGTGCTGGCAATCAATCAATTCAACAATCTGCTGGGATCGCTACCGAGTATTCCCGGCTTTCCGCAGTTTTGATGGGATGAATACTGCGTGAATCAGGAGTGCCGGTCGGGCCCGGCTCGATCGACACTCTTCCAATCTTCAGTAGTAATCGTCACGAAAAGAAAACCGGGGCCCATTGACCGGGCATTCAGCACAACAGCGCCCGGACTCAAAATAATCGAAAGCTCCCCGCCCTGGCTCGCCGGCCTCTTTGCACAATCATTCATTTGTTAAAACGCCGATATCGCCCGGCGATGACAAGACGCCAAGCCCATCTCGACACAAAGATACGTCTGACCTATATCGGGCTCTGTGTAATCCGGCAATAACGCGGGAAAAATTTCTCACACATGCCCTCAACCCTTAATCAAGATAAGCACGAACATTATGTGCTTGCATATCGGAGCACAACGAATGAGCGACGCCAATTTATCTGACTAATAATTTTGTCACATTTCCGGTAAAAACAACCGCCTCAAAATACACCACGCAAAATTGACCGAATCGAATTCCATCCCAACCCACTCACTCGCAACAAAATATTCACAAAAAATAAATCACACCAACAAAATCAATTTACAGCCAAGTATTCGTCTTTTTAATTAAATTGAAAGAAGCATAAAAATGTATAAAAAAGAAAAATCTTGGTCCGTATGAATATAATGAGCGCTGCCTTGCACCATGCCATTTTCAGTTATCGACTCAACACGGCAAGGCAATCATTTACGGAGAAAACCATGCGCATGATCGAGCTTTCGAACGACGAAATTCAAGCTGTTTCCGGTGGTGCACTCCTGCCGACCGGCTCGGTGAGCGGCAGCGCCAATCTGGCCGGCAATCTGCTGGGCCTCTTGAGCAGCAACCTGTTCGGCACGTTCAGCGGCTCGGTGAACGGCGGTACGGCAAGCGCGAATGCCAGCCTGGGCGCTGTTCTGAGCAGCGTGCTGGGTTCCGTCGGCGGTACGCTGAGCGGCAGCTTCAGCGGTACCTTGCCGTTCGTAATCTGATCGATATCGGATGAAGCGTGGGCGCTGGTTACGATTGCGACGACCAGCGCTCGTGACCGGCATCTCCGGTTCATACGCTAAACATCAATAAGCGCCATTTTCAATTGCAAGCGCCACGCAAAATATCAAATATTGGCCGCCCCCGAACCTCGTATTCTTCAATATGCAGCCGTGCGTGATTCGTGGCCGATCGGCTTGCGGTACGTCGCCAGGCCACTTCCGTCGCCCCGTCTCATTGACCGTAAATGTCATTCGGCGGGACTTGGGCACGATCTGTATCACGTCTCTCACTTGACGCCCCTCCCACTTCGACAATCACGACAACTACATCAAAATCCATTTGATGCCGCCTCGCAAGCAATCCAAGGAATTTTCTTATTTTATTTTTTTCATTCATACATCACATTATTTTTATAAAATGAAAGATATTTAAAAATATATAAAACCAAAAAATATCGAATTACCTAGCTATAATTAATTTGCCAAGCACAGCGCATTTCAAAACGGACTGAAACGCAGTGTGATGAGGCACCTACTTAAAGGAGAGTAATGATGCAGATGATTGAACTTACGAAGACTGAAGTCCAAGAAGTGTCTGGCGCGTCGTTCCCCCCTATTGGCGTTTTCCCGAATGGTATTGGTCTGGTAGCCGGCATTTCGGAACTGCTGATGGGCACGGCCTATGTCGGCAGCGAAGCTCTCACCATTACCGCTCATGCGCTTGTCTCCGCGCTCGGTGGCGCATGGGGTCCGTACACCCCGGCCTAAAGCTGATCGCTTCCACCAAAACTGGCGGCGCCAATTATTCAATCCGTGATCGGCGCCGCCGCTCAAATACATTAGTCAGGCGGCCTGCATATGTCACTTCGATTTTTCGGAAAGCGATACAAAATTAGTTGATGCAGCCCGTAAATTTATGTTTAATGGGTGGGCACTCGACAGACGATTCATAACGAAATCAATCCCACCAGCGCCGTGAATCAACCACTTTTCCGAACGGCCGCGCAAGAAGCCCAACGCACGCAAACGCTGGGCGAGATCGTGCTGATTCGGCCGGTATCGTTCGCGGTCCTGACCACCGCGGCCATCGC
>NZ_FXAN01000125.1 GCF_900176645.1 Burkholderia singularis | reverse complement strand
TTCCAGTTCAACGCCGGCCACGATCTCGCGTTCACGCTGCCCGGCACGTTCACCAACGGCGCGGGCCTGCAAGCGGTCAACAATCTGAGCATCGACGCGGGCGCCATCGTCAATCGCGGCGCGATCGCCGCGGGCAACCTGCTGCGCACGCATTCGAACACGCTGACCAATACCGGCACGCTGGTCGGCGGCAGCGTGTCGCTGGCGGCGGACAGCCTGCTGTCGAACGTCGGGCCGAGCGCGCTGATCGGCGCGTCGGACAGCGTGGGCACGCTCGAGCTGCTGTCGCGCGACATCGAGAACCGCGACGACACGACCGCCACCGACACGATGGCGCAAACCGCGATCTTCGGTCTGGGCAAGGTCGTGCTGGCGGGCGGCAAGGACGCGAACGGCGGCTATACGAACGCCGCGCTGATCCGCAACCAATCGGCGCTGATCCAGTCCGGCGGCGATATGGCGCTGCACGCGAACCAGATCATCAACACGCGCCGCGTGATGAAGACCTCCGGGTACGTCAACAGCGTCGATCCGGCGCTGTTGCAGCAGCTCGGCATCAGCATGAGCGGGCGCACCGGCCAGGTGGGCGTGAAAGACCCGACCAGCATCGGCGGCGTGTATATCGATCCGCCGCACGGCGGCCAATGGAACAGCACGTATCAATACACGACCTACGAGGGCCAGGCCGTCGCGAGCACCGTGACGCAGATCAGCCCGGCCGCGCAGATCGTGTCGGGGGGCAAGATCGCCGCGTCGTCGGTCGGCACGCTGCAAAACGATTGGAGCCACGTGACGGCCGTCGGCGACATCGAGTCCCCGGCGAAGATCGACAACAACAGTTGGCGGGGTCAGGACGCACCGGGCGTGATCGTCACGTACTCAGGCCAGTATCACTACAACAACTACGACAACACCGAATACGATTGGCAACTGCCGTTCGGCGACGCGCCGTTCGTGACGGGCCGTCCGGGCGGCTATACGCAAAAGGCGCCGGCGGACGTGCGCCAGTTCGGCTTGCCGGGCTACGAGTCGACGTTCGTGGCGAACGGCAAGCTGTCCGGCACGGGCGTGAGCATCGACAACACGGCGGGCAACGCGTCGATTCCGTCGCTCGGGCTGCTGCCGGGGCAATCGCTGGGCGGGGTGACGGTCGGCGCGATCAGCGGCAACGCGGGCGGCGCGCCATCGCCGGGCGCGTCGGTCGAGGGCCACGCCAGCGGCATCCATTTACCGTCCGCCTCGATCAACGGACAACCCGGCGCGAACGTCGATCCGGTCATCGCCGGCGCGACGGCGGTGAACGTGCTGAACAACCTGACGATTCCGCAGGGCGGGCTGTACAAGCCGGCCGCCGCGCCGAACGCGGCCTACGTGATCGAGACGAACCCCGCGTTCACGAATCAGAAGAATTTCATTTCGAGCGATTATTTCTTCGGTCAGCTCGGCGTCGACTTGACGCACCTCCCGAAGCGCCTGGGCGACGGGTTCTATGAACAGCAACTGGTGCGCAATGAAATCACGTCGCTGACGGGCAAGGCGGTGCTCGGGCCGTACACCGATATTCAATCGATGTACGAAGCGATGCTGGCGTCGGGCGCGGCGTTGTCGAAATCGCTGAATCTGCCGCTGGGCATGAGTCTGTCGGCGCAACAGGTGTCGCAATTGACCGGCAACGTGGTCATGATGGAGACGCGGGTTGTCGATGGGCAATCGGTGCTGGTACCGGTGGTCTATCTGGCGAAAGCGAGCCAGGAGAACTGGAGTGGCCCGCTGATCGCGGCGCACGATATCGATTTGAAGCACACGTCATCGTTCGTGAACAGCGGCACGATGCAGGCGGCGAACACGCTGTCGATCGACGGCAAGCAGATCGACAACGCATTCGGCACGCTGCAAAGCGGCGGGCTGACGAAGCTGACGACCGAGGGGAATGTCGATCTGACGTCGGCGAACGTGAAGGCGGGGAGCCTGCTGGTGAACGCGGGTGGGGATCTGATGCTCGATACCGCGACGAAGACGGTCAAGCAGGTGAGCGAGACGGGGGCGACGCGGATCACGACGACGCTGGGACCGCAGGCGAAGATCGACGTCGCGGGCGACGCGGCGATCGCGACGGGCGGGAATGTGCGGCAGAACGCGGGCAGCCTGAACGTCGGCGGGAATCTGCTCGCGCAGATCGGCGGGGACTGGACGCTCGGCGCGCAGCAGATCGGCGAGCATAAGGTGGTCGAGCGCGCGAACGGGGTGTCGGATACCCATGTCAACCAGGCGGTGGGCAGTTCGGTGAAGGTGGGGGGCGTGTCGCAGATCGGCGTCGGCGGGGATCTGACGGCGAAAGGCGCGCAAATCGATCTCGGCCAGGGCGGCGCGATCGTGGCGAAGGGCAATGTGACGCTCGGTGCGGCGAGCGCGACGTCGACGGTGAACAGCAATAGTTCGGGCAGCGATAGTCACGGCAGCTATGCGGAGACGCTGCATACGTCGGATCAGGCGCTGACGGGCACGACGCTCAAGGGCGGTAACACGGTTAATATCGTGTCGGGCAAGGATCTGACGATCAGCGGCAGCGCGATCAGCCTGGACAAGGGCAACGCGAATTTGATGGCGGCCGGTGATGTGAACGTCGGCGCGGCGACGGAGACGCATGAGCTGAACTCGCACGAAACGCATAGCCACAGCAATATCGTGAGCGGCGCGAAGATCGCGAGCGGGATCGATCAGACGGCGACCTATAGCCAGGGCAGCACGATTTCGGCTGACGG
>NZ_FXAN01000128.1 GCF_900176645.1 Burkholderia singularis | reverse complement strand
CGCCCGGCTCGGCGCCGACGCTCGCCGGCGCGCTGCCGGGCGCGCCGATGTCCTGCGCCGCGGCGATCTGCGCGGCGAAGGCGCCGACATGAACGCTCGCGGCCGGATGCGGCTGGCTGCCGGACGAATCGGGAGAATCGGGAGATCGTGGAGCCGTCGGTCCGGACGTGCCGGCGGAAGAGGACGATACGTTGGAAGAAACGCCGGGCTGGCCGGCCGGTGCGGGCGTGTTTTCGCTCATGACGTGGGGCGGATGCGTCGGTCACGCGGAGAATCAACGAGCGTTCATTATCCGTCAACGAGCCGCCGACGCGCGGCAAACCGGCCGACTTTCGTCCGCGCTGTTGCAAGTTCGCGTCGAAATCGAGCCGGCCCGCGCGACGTTCTACAATGCGCGAGCCGCGCCGCATTCCCGGACCTCCGGCCGCGTCGAACGCGTCGGGCCGCGCGCCATCCGCGGTTGACCCGCCGTCTTGTCCGTACTCTGTCCGTCATCTTGTGCGTATTTCGTCCACGCTTCGAGCCGATACCGCCATGACCACTTTCGCCCCCTTCGCGCCACTTGCCCGCCTGGGCGCGGATCTCGCCTGCGGCGCGACGACGAGCCGCGCGCTCGTCGAAACCGCGCTCGAGCGAATCGCCGATCCGGCCGGGCAAGGCGCGATCGTGTTCGTCGAAGTCGACGCGCAGCGCGCCCGCGCGGCCGCCGACGCGCACGACCGGTTGCGCGCGGCGGGTGTCGAGCTGTCGCCGCTTGCCGGCATTCCGGTATCGGTGAAGGATTTGTTCGACGTCGCCGGGCAGGTGACGCGCGCGGGCTCGCGCGTGCTCGACGGCGCGCCGCCCGCGGCGGCCGATGCGATCGCCGTCGCACGGCTCAAGCAGGCAGGCGCCGTGATCGTCGGGCGCACCAACATGAGCGAGTTCGCGTTCACGGGCGTCGGCCTCAATCCGCACTATGGCACGCCGCGCTCGCCGTACCGGCGCGGCGTGCCGGGCGACGAGCGGATCGCGGGCGGCTCGTCGTCGGGCGCGGCGGCGTCGGTGGCCGACGGGATGGCGGCCGTCGCGCTCGGCACCGATACGGGCGGCTCGCTGCGAATTCCCGCCGCGCTCTGCGGGCTGACAGGCTTCAAGCCGACCGCGAGCCGGATCCCGAAGCAAGGCGGCGTGCCGCTGTCGACGACGCTCGACTCGTTCGGGCCGATCGGCGTATCGGTCGCGTGCTGCGCGCTCGTCGACCGGGTTCTCGCCGGCCTCCCGCCGCAAGTGCCCGCCGCGCGCGCGCTCGAAGGCGTGCGGCTCGGCGTGCTGACGAACTACGTGACGGACGGCGTCGACGCGCACGTCGCGGCGTCGCTCGATGCGGCGCTCAAGCATCTCGCAGCGGCGGGCGCGATCGTCGAGGACGCGCGCTTCGCGCCGCTCGACCGGCTGCCCGACATCAACCGTTTCGGCTTCGCGTCGATCGAAGCGTACGCATGGCACCGCCGGCTGCTCGCACGGCATCGCGACGCCTACGATCCGCGCGTACTCGCGCGCATCCTGAAAGGCGAGCCTGCGAGCGCCGCCGATTACCTCGACCTGATAGCCGAGCGCACGGCGCTGATCGACGACGCGGCCCGCACGGTATGGCGGCATTTCGACGCACTCGTCGCGCCAACCGTCGCGATCGAGCCGCCGCGAATCGACGCGCTCGAACACGACGACGCATTCGCCCGCGTGAACGCGCTGGTGTTGCGCAACACCAGCGCGTTCAACTTTCTCGACGCGTGCGCGCTGTCGCTGCCGTGCCATCCGCGCGACACCGCACCCGTCGGCTTGATGCTTGCCGCCGCGCCGCACCACGATGACGCGTTGCTCGCGATCGGCCAGGCGGTCGAAGCGGTGCTTGCGACGATCCGGTGACAAGCGCCATGCGCGCCGCCGCACGATGTTGCCGGGAGCCGCACCGCACCGCGCCGTGCACGACAGCGCAGTGCGGCCCCCGGCCGGGCCCATCTTCCGCTCGCCCGGCTGCGCGCCGGCCCCCAAGCACGGCGCGCGGCCGCGGCGCTGAGCTAAAATCCATTCCTTCAATTTCCCGACCGCTCAAAGGCTCCCTTCCCCGATGAACGATCTAGCGCTCCCGCTACGCCGCGAACGAAAGCGGCTCGTCCTGCTTGGCTTGGTCTGCATCGCGCTGCTCGCCGGCGCGTTGTACCTGCAATATGTGAAGCACGAGGACCCGTGCCCGCTTTGCATCGTCCAGCGCTATTTCTTCGTGCTGATCGCGGTGTTCGCGTTTCTCGGCGCGGCAATGAAAAGCGGCGCCGGCGTCGCGGCGCTCGAACTGCTGATCGTGCTGTCGGCCGCCGCGGGCGTCGGCACGGCGGCGCGCCATCTATACGTGCAATTGAATCCGGGCTTCAGTTGCGGCTTCGACGCGTTGCAGCCGATCGTCGACAGCCTGCCGCCCGCGCACTGGCTGCCTGGCGTGTTCAAGGTCGCCGGACTCTGCGAGACCGTCTATCCGCCGATTTTCGGTATCCTGCTGCCGGGCTGGGCGTTGATCGGGTTTGCGCTGATCCTCGTGCTCGTTGCCGCCAGCTTGCTGCGCCATCGCGCACGGCTGCGCTGACACGGCGTGGCGCGCCAAAGGAGCGGTTGAGCCGCTGCCGTGCCGCCCGCGCGAACGCTCGGCGGCGGCGCGTGGGTTTGGACAACCGGTATCGGGCTTGCGGCGCCGTGCCTCTTCGGCTTCGGCTTCGCTATGCCCGCCGGCTTGCCGCCGCCGACGGGCGGATGCTTCGTCGATACACTGCCACGGCGCACGATCGCGTGACGTATCCGCCGGGCTGCTCGCCGATGCGTACCGCCCGACCTGACGAGCCAAGGTTTCCGCCCGACGTGCCGCCCAGCGCCCGAGCGCCGGCCCGCCGCCACACGCGCGCCCCGCTTTGCACGCCGCCCGGAAACCTTGGCTCGGCGCGCGGATCGTAACGGCATCATGATCGCCGCCGAATAGCCCGCATCATCGCTGCGCGATACCACCGCCTTTTTGCGGTGCTATCTTGGTTCTCCGGATGGCGATCCACGTGCGCGCCGCGGGCCGGTTCCCGCTGCCGCGTAACGCGCGCCTGATCTGCATGCCATGTCCCGTGGATTCGCCATGACAACGCTACCCATCCCGACCGAACGCCACCCCGTGCGCCCGCTGCCGCGCCTTCACGCACGCGCCCACCGCCCGGCCATCACGCCCTGATTCTGGAGAAACGCCGGATGGAACCCTGGCTCGCCGATTTACAACACCTGCTCGCGCACGGCGACGCAGCCGTCCTCGTGACGGTCGCGCGCGTGGACGGCTCCGCGCCGCGCGACGCCGGCGCCAAGATGCTCGTCACGCGCGATGCCGCGCGCCACACGATCGGCGGCGGACATCTCGAATGGAAGGCGATCGAGCTTGCTCGGCAGTTGCTGAAGGAAGGCGCGCGCACGCCGCACGCGCGCCGCCTCGAGCGGCTCGCGCTGGGCCCGAGTCTTGGCCAGTGCTGCGGCGGCGCGGTCGTGCTCGCGTTCGAGCGGCTCGACATCGCCGATCTCGGCTGGGTCACGTCGCTCGCAAAACGCACCGCGGCAGGCGCGGCCACCGTGCGCAGCGTATCGTTCGGCCCCGAGCCGGATACCGTGATGCTGAGCGAGCCCGCGCCGGGCGCGGCGCACGCCGACTGCCTGCTGTGGGATACCGGCAGCGCGCCGCTGCTGACGGAGACGATCGCCCCGCATGAGTTCCCGGTCGTGCTGTTCGGCGCGGGGCACGTCGGCGCGGCGCTCGTGCGCGTGCTCGCGACGCTGCGCTGCAGCGTGCGCTGGGTAGACGAGCGCGACGCGCCGTTCCCGCCGCCCGATTCACTCGCGGGCATCGGCAACCTTACCCTCGATGCGAACGACGCGCCCGATTCGGCAATCGACGACGCGCCGGGCGGTGCGTACTTCGTCGTGATGACGCACAATCACGCCCGCGATTTGGAACTCGCGCATCGGATCCTGCTGCGCGGCGACTACGCATACTTCGGCATGATCGGCTCGAAGACGAAGCGCATGCAGTTCGAGCACCGGCTCGCCGCGCGCGGGATCGATCCGGCGCAGCTCGCGCGGATGCAGTGCCCGATCGGCGTGCCCGGCATCGTCGACAAGGCGCCGGAGGCGATCGCGGTCGCGGTCGCCGCGCAACTGCTGCAAACCGTGGACGCGCGCCGCGCCGGCCCGCGGCCGGCATCGGCCGCGCCTTTCACCCCGTTCGCCGCGGGCGAAAGTCCCCCGCCGCGCTCGAGCCCGACCGACGCCGGCATGGACTGAGCCGCGCCAAGCGCAGCCCCTGACGAACCCTCACCCCAACGATACCGTGATGACCACCCTACTCAAGAACAAAATCGCCCGCGCGCCGAAAGCGGAGCTGCACATCCACATCGAGGGCTCGCTCGAGCCGGAACTGATCTTCAAGCTCGCGCAACGCAACCAGGTGAAGCTCGCCTACGATTCGATCGACGCGCTGCGCGCCGCATATGCATTCACCGATCTGCAATCGTTCCTCGATATCTACTACGCAGGCGCGAGCGTGCTGCTGACCGAGCAGGATTTTCACGACATGACGGCCGCCTACGTCGAGCGCGCACTTGCCGACCATGTCGCGCACACAGAAATTTTCTTCGACCCGCAGACGCACACCGCCCGCGGCGTGCCGATCGAGACCGCGGTGGCCGGCATCGAGCGCGCGCTCGCCGACGCCGAGCAACGCGGCCTGTCGAGCAAGCTGATTCTCTGCTTCCTGCGCCATCTGCCGGAAGAGGACGCCCTCGCGACGTTCGACGCGGCGCTGCCGCTGTTCGAGCGCTACGCGCACCGGCTGATCGGCGTCGGCCTCGATTCGTCCGAGCGCGGCAATCCACCGTCGAAATTCGCGCGCGTGTTCGCGAAAGCGCGCGAGCGCGGGTTGAAGCTCGTCGCGCATGCAGGCGAGGAAGGCCCGCCCGAGTACGTGACCGAGGCGCTCGATCTGCTGAAAGTCGACCGCATCGATCACGGCGTGCGCAGCAGCGAGGACGCGGCGCTCGTCGCGCGGCTCGCGAGCGAGAAAATCGCGCTCACCGTCTGCCCGCTGTCGAACCTGAAGCTGCGCGTGTTCGACGACCTGAGCCAGCACACGCTGAAGGATCTGCTCGGCCGCGGCGTCGCGGTAACGATCAACTCGGACGACCCCGCGTACTTCGGCGGCTATGTGAACGACAACTACTTCGCGAGCGTCGACGCGCTGCAGCTCGGCGACGCCGACGTCTACACGCTCATCCGCAACAGCTTCGACGCGTCGTTCGTCACCGCCGACGAACGCGCGGCGCTGATCGCCAAGCTCGACGCGCACTGGCACGCGGCCTGACGGCAAAACCACGCGCACGTCGCCGGCAACGAACGCGCTGCCGGCGACGACGACGCACGACGCGGGCGCGGCGGCCGGGCGCGAAACGCCCTGCGCCCGAACCCGGCATCCGCATCACGACACATGAAGGAGAACGTGCCGATGGACACCTATCGAGGCGCCGCCGCGCCCGCGAAACGCTCGGCGCTCGAACGCCGCTTCGGCATCCGCGAATCCGGCTCGCGGCTGCGCACCGAGATCGTCGCCGGCATCACGACGTTCCTGACCGCGATGTACATCATCGTCGTCAATCCCGGCATCTTGTCGCAGGCCGGCGTGCCGTTCGCGGCGGCGCTCACCGCGACGGTGCTCGTCAGCTTTGCCGGCAGTTGCGCGATGGGGCTCTACGCACGCAATCCAGTGCTCGTCGCGCCGGGAATGGGAATGAACGCGCTCTTCACGTTCGTCATGGTCCATGCGGGCAAGATGCCGTGGCAGACCGCGCTCGGCTGCGTGTTCTGGGCCGGCGTGCTGTTTGCCGTGCTGGCCGCGTTCAATGCGCGCCAGCTCGTCGTCGACGCGATTGCGCCGAACCTGCGGCATGCAATATCGTGCGGCATCGGGCTTTTCATCAGCCTGATCGGGCTGGTGAACGCGAAATTCATCGTCGGCGATCCGGTGACGATCGTGCATGCGGCGTCGCTCAACCCGGTCACCGTCACGTTCCTCGCCGGCCTCGCGATCACGACCGTGCTCGTCGTGCGTCGCGTGACGGGCGCGCTGATGCTCGGCATCGTCGCGACGACGCTGCTCGCGATCCCGATCGGCCGCCTGTGGGGCGACGGCAGCGCATATTGGCCCGCCGCGCACGCGACGAAAACGCTCGTCAACTGGAACGGCCTCGTCGCCGCGCCGGATTTCTCGGCGATCGGCCAGCTCGATCTGCTCGGCGCGCTCAGGTTCGCGTACTGGCCGTTCATCTTCGTGATGCTGTTCACCGCGTTCTTCGACGCGCTGTCCACCTTCATGGCGATCTCCGAAGCGGGCAACCTGCGCGATCGCGACGGCAATCCGCGCAACATCCGTCAATCGATGATCGTCGATGCGTTCTCGGCCGTCGTATCCGCGCCGCTCGGCACGAGCCCTGCGAACGCGTATATCGAATCGGCGGCGGGCATCTCGGCGGGCGGGCGCACGGGCCTCGTCGCGGTGGTCGCGGGCGTCTGCTTCGTGCCGTTCCTGTTTCTGTCGCCACTGTTGTCGCTGGTGCCCGCGATCGCGACGGCGCCCGCTCTCGTGCTGGTCGGCGTGTTCATGATGGAGTCGATCACGAAGATCGAATGGCACCGCCTCGACGAGGCGATTCCCGCCTTCGTCGCGATGATCCTGATTCCGCTCACGTATTCGATCACCGAGGGCATCGCCTACGGCTTTCTGTCGTTCGTCGTGCTCAAGCTGTTCACCGGCCGCCGCCGCGACGTGAAGCCGGCGATGTGGATCGTCGCCGCGCTGTCCGTGCTGCTCGTCGCGCAACTCTGATTTCAATCGCTATTGGATTTCCAACGATGACCCAAACCGCTTTCCGCGCCCGCCTGCTGACCTTCGACGGCGAGCCCGCGCTGCTCGACGACGCGGCCCGCTTCGAAGAGGACGGCCTGCTGATCGTCGGCGACGACGGGCGCGTCGTCGCGGCCGGCTCGTATGCGGCGCTCGCGCCGCGCCTCGCGCCCGGCGCGACGCTCGTCACGCTGCGCGACAAGCTGATCGTGCCGGGCTTCATCGACGCGCACGTCCACTATCCGCAAACCGAGATGATCGCGTCGCCCGCGCCGGGCCTGCTGCCCTGGCTCGATCGCTACACGTTCCCGACCGAGCGGCGCTTCGCCGATCCCGTGCATGCGCGCGAAGTCGCCGAATTTTTCCTCGATACGCTGCTCGCCTGCGGCACGACCACCGCGCTCGTCTACTGCACGGTGCACCGGCAATCGGCCGACGCGTTTTTCGAGGCGAGCGACGCGCGCAATCTGCGAATGATCGCGGGCAAGGTGCTGATGGATCGCCACTGCCCGGACTTTCTGCGCGATACCGCGCAATCCGGCCATGACGACAGCGCCGCGCTGATCCGCCGCTGGCACGGCCACGGGCGGCAGATGTACGCGCTGACGCCGCGCTTTGCGCCAACCTCGACGCACGAGCAGCTCGACGCGTGCGGCGCGCTCGCGCGGCAGCATCCGGACGTGTTCGTCCAGAGCCACGTCGCGGAGAATCTCGACGAAGTGCGCTGGGCGGCCGAGCTGTTCCCCGAGCGCCGCAGCTATCTCGATATCTACGATCACTACGGGCTGCTGCGCCGGCGCGCGGTGTACGGCCACTGCATCCACCTCGACGACGGCGATCGCCGCCGCTTTGCCGAAACCGGCGCGCTCGCCGCGCATTGCCCGACATCAAACCTGTTTCTCGGCAGCGGGCTGTTCGATTTCGGGCGCGCGAGCGCGCAGCGCATGGCGTTCGCGCTCGCGACGGACGTGGGCGGGGGCACGTCGTTCTCGATGCTGCAGACGATGAACGAAGCGCACAAGATCGCGCGGATGACGGGCCATCATCTGAGCGCGACGCAGATGTTCTGGCTCGCGACGGCAGGCGCGGCGCACGCGCTCGATCTCGCGGATACGGTCGGCACGCTTGCGCCGCGCAGCGAGGCCGATTTCGTCGTGCTCGATCCGGCCGCGACGCCGCTCGTCGCGCGCCGCGCCGCGCGCGCGGAATCGCTCGAGGAGCTGCTGTTCGCGCTCGCGCTGCTCGGCGATGACCGCGCGGTTTATCGGACATATGCGGCGGGGCGCTGCGTGCACCGGCGCGACGCAACGGGCGCGGCCTAGGCGCCGGGCGCGACGCGGGGCCGCTGCGTCGCGGGGCGGCAAACCCCATGACCGTCGCGCCAGCAACACGGATAAACCGAAACGCGCCGCGCTATTTTTTCGCTTTTCGCACTGCATGCTAGAATGCGCCGTTCATTGGGGAGTAGCCGCTTCGCTCGATGCCGCGCCGCCCAGCGCACTCGTGACGAAGGCGTCCGTCAACAGACTTGGCCTCGCGGCCATGGCGGACGCAGCCCGCAAGGCCTGGCGAGACCGATGGTTCATCGCGCGCCGCAATTGGGCCCGGCGCGCGGTGGATCGTCGCTCGCATTCAACCAGGCCCTGGGATATTCGTGCCGTGACCCAAGCTTTCCTGATCTCGACGGGCGCCGTCGCCCTCGCCGAAATCGGCGATAAAACCCAACTGCTTTCCCTCGTCCTCGCCGCACGCTATCGCAAGCCGATGCCGATCATCGTGGGCGTGCTCGCCGCGACGCTGATCAATCACGGCTTGGCCGGCGCGCTCGGCGAATGGCTCGGCGAATATCTGACGCCGTCCGTGATGCGCTGGGCGCTCGCAATCTCGTTCATCGCAATGGGCCTGTGGATTCTCGTGCCCGACAAGCTCGACGCCGACGAAGCCAACGCGGCGCGCTCGCGGCTCGGCGTGTTCGGCGCGACGTTCGTCGCGTTCTTCCTTGCGGAAATGGGCGACAAGACGCAAATCGCGACCGTCGCGCTCGCCGCGCGCTTCCAGGACTACATCGGCGTGGTTGCCGGCACGACCTTCGGGATGATGCTCGCGAACGTGCCGGCGATCCTGCTCGGCGAGCGCTTCGCGCACCGGCTGCCGACCCGTGTCGTGCACGTCATCGCCGCCGTGCTGTTCATCGTGCTCGGTGCGCTCGCGTTTATTCGCGGCGGCGCGTGACGGCGCACGGCGCTGCTTCGGCATGCGTGTCGATCGATCGGGCCGCAAGGCGGACAGTCGATCGA
>NZ_FXAN01000129.1 GCF_900176645.1 Burkholderia singularis | reverse complement strand
GACCGGATGCTGCTGTCGCCGCCGCTCGTCATCTCCAAGCCCGAAATCGACGAACTCGTCGAGAAGGCGAAGCGCGCGATCGATGCGACGGCAAGACAGATGGGCATGGCGTGAACTTGCCGGATTTGCGCTCGCCGCCGGTGAGCGATGCATAGACAGGCCGCGGATGTTCGACCGGTATCCCGAGACGTTCGGATTCGGGTCGAATATCCGGAATAGGTGTGTTGCCGATTCGATTGCTGGGGCATCGTGACGCCGGTTCGGCAAGATTTAGGCCGAATGGGTATTGAGTAATAAATAGTGCGAATGAAGAGATTGGATAAGTTTCTTGCTTTAAAAAAATTTTCGAATATGGATCTGCAAATTTTTATCGATGCTCATTATATGATTCAAATGTGATGCTAGGGAAAATAGTGGAATGTTGCCTGTTGTATATATTGGAGGCAGTATTGAGCGTTCCATGAATGATGGGGTGGCGTGGCATGAAAAATTAAAATGACTGCGGATTTCCAATTATGTTCGTTTTTATCGTTTTTCTGGCACCCGTGGTGAGGCTGGCTGGCAGTAAAGCGGTTTGATGATTTTTCATGATCTGTCGTCGATGGCCGGCTCGCCTATTTTTCTGATTGCTTTGCCAAACGTTCGCGTCATGGCTAGCTATCACGGGAGCATT
The DNA here is from genome assembly GCF_900176645.1 of Burkholderia singularis. Classification (GTDB taxonomy): domain Bacteria; phylum Pseudomonadota; class Gammaproteobacteria; order Burkholderiales; family Burkholderiaceae; genus Burkholderia; species Burkholderia singularis. Next base: position 6,503 of record NZ_FXAN01000129.1, on the reverse strand, counting down.
GACCGCTATGGGGAGCTGGCTCGTCCTTCGAACATCGAGCTTTGCTGCCGGAGTTTGGTTGGGCGTGGCATGTTTGCGCTCTCATAGAGCCCTTTGCGCTAATTCGATCTCCTATCTCTCACGCTGCCCATCTAATAGCGATGCCGCTGGTCATCGGCGGTAATGTGATATCGACCAACCTGAAGACAGACATAAGGTGTTCATGAATTCAATCGGATCATCCAGTTTTTCCAATGACTATCAGATTCAACCGGATGGCAGCCCGTCCCCCTGCGCTATTGCCTCGCCCGGTCAAGCGACGCCCGGAGCAGCGTCGGACTTGACGGGCGCGTTGAGAGATTTAGTGGATAAGGCGCATTCGGATGCGAAGAAGGAGATTCATTTCGGCTTGCGCGAAAAGGTGGCTGACATGGTGCCGATCCTGCAGATCGAGACGCGAAGTGGAAGATCAGGTCGAAGCGTTGCAATGGAGCGGGGTTTTTCAGCCAGCGTTGCCTCCGAATACATGAGGAGGGGTGGCATGGCCACGGTAAAGGGAGAACGTTCCGTCAAAAAGAATTACCAAAACTATTGGCAGCCGTGAATGCGGTGTGGCCGATGCGAAGGTGAAGCGCGGTGCGGACACGGCATTGCTGCAGACTGAAGCTCGGGTTTGAGAGATGGCCGCATTCGGTCGGTTGACGAACGTCATATCTCGGTAAATATGGAGTTCCGTTTTTCAGGCTACGGAGAGTCGATGCCGGTATGGGCTTTTATAGAAAACTAGCTGCGGGCTTGAAATGGATAGGGTTGATTGATCGGCAGCCCGATATGGAATGAGCAATGGGCGTGATGGTTGGAGCGTCGGGCGGGCGCGGTATGTCGCACAATCGTCTGGCATTGAGCGATCGATATGACGACATGATGGCTACTCGGCCGGCGGGGCGGATTGTGCCCGCTGCTCTGCTTTTTTTCCGGGCAGAGATGGAAAGAAGAAGCCCCGCGTATGCGGGGCTTCTTTGTCGCGATCCAGCCTGCGATGCGCTCGATAGGTGCGCTTCGGGAATTCTTTGGTGGGCGGTACTGGGATCGAACCAGTGACCCCTGCCGTGTGAAGGCAGTGCTCTACCGCTGAGCTAACCGCCCAAAGAACTTTGAATTATGTCAGAGCTTTCGATGCTCGTAAAGCATTTTCTGCAAAATTTTTATCGGCCTGCGCGTCGGCGGCCCTCAGCGGCCATTTCGTGGCTCAGCGCGATGATCGGATGACGAGGGGGCGCGTGGCGTCGTGGGCCGGCGGGACGGGTGCCGGTCGGCATCGCAGTCGCGTCGAGGCGGTATGCGTGCGAGTCGCGTGCGCTTCAACCCGGCAGGACAACGCAGCGCCCCGGACAACGCGCGGTATCGCTTTCTTGCGCACCTGCCGCGCCGGCGGGCAGGCGCGCGGTGTCAACCTTGCGCCGGCGGCACGTATCCCGACGCCTGATCCGCACCTTCGCCGAAGAAATACTTCTCGGTCTGCTTCATCAGATATTGGCGCGCACGCGGATCAGCCATGTTCAGGCGGTTTTCGTTGATGAGCATGGTCTGTTGCTTGAGCCAGCCCTGCCATGCCTCCTTCGACACGCTTTCGTAAAGACGCTTGCCGAGTTCGCCGGGCAGCGGTGGAAAATCGAGCCCCTCGGCTTCCTTGCCGAGCTTCGCGCAATGAATCATACGGGCCATCGTGTACATCTCCTGTCATCGATATCGGGGGAAGGGCATGCCGCTCAAAGCTGCTTCATCAGCACGAGCGATTTGCGTTGCCAGTTGTAGAGTTTGCGGCGATCCTCGGGGAGATCGTCGACGGTTGCCTTGACGAAGCCGCGCTTGAGGAACCAGTGCTCGGTGCGCGTCGTCAGCACGAAGATGCGCGTCAAACCGCGCGCGCGGGCGCGCTGCTCGATGCGCTTCAGGAGCCGTTCGCCGTCGCCCGAGCCTTGTGCTTCCGGCGCGACGGTCAGGCACGCCATCTCGCCGATTTTCTCGCTCGGATACGGATAGAGCGCCGCGCAGCCGAACAGCACACCGTCGTGCTCGATCACCGAGAAATGATCGATATCGCGCTCGATCTGGTGGCGGCCGCGCCGCACCAGCGTGCCGTCTGCCTCGAGCGGCTCGATCAGCGCGAGGATGCCGCCGACGTCGTCTGGTGTCGCCTCGCGCAGGCTTTCGAGATTCTCGTAGGAGATCATCGTGCCGACGCCGTCGTGCAGGAACAGCTCGAGCAGCACGCTGCCGTCGAGCGACTGCGGAATCAGGTGCGCACGCGCGACGCCGCCTCGGCATGCGCGGATCGCGTGCTTCAGGTAGAACGCGTCGTCGCCTTGCAGGTCGCCCGAATCGAGCAGCTCGGCGGCGGCGTCGAGCGACATTTCGCGCACGAGCTCGCCCGCGTCATCGACGATGCCGGGCGAATCGGTCAGGAAGATGATTTTGTCGGCGCGCAGCGCGATCGCGGCGGCCGATGCGACATCCTCCATCGACAGATTGAATGCTTCGCCCGTCGGCGAGAAGCCGAGCGGCGACAGCAGCACGAGCTTACGGCTCGCGAGCGAGTGGCGAATCGATTCGGCGTCGATTTTGCGCACGACACCCGTATGTGCGAAATCGACGCCGTCGAGCACGCCCACCGGCCGCGCGGTGACGAAGTTGCCCGACACGACGCTGATGTGCGCGTGCGCCATCGGCGTGTTCGGCAAACCCTGGCTGATCGCCGCTTCGATATCGAGCCGCACTTCGCCCGCGGCTTCCTTCGCCGATTCGAGCGCGCGCGCGTCGGTGATCCGCAGTCCGTGCGAGAAAGACGATTCGACACCGTGCAGGCTGAGCTGCTCCTCGACTTGCGGGCGCGACCCATGCACGAGCACGATTTGAATGCCCATCGCCTGTAGCAGCGCGATGTCGGAGACGAGCGCGCTCAGCAATCCGCGATGCACGACCTCGCCGCCGAAGCCGACGACAAATGTACTGTTCCGGAACTTATGGATGTACGGCGCGACCGAGCGCATCCAGTCGACGAACTGCGCGTGATGCGCGGCTTGGTCGGCGGAATACGGGGGCGCGGCGTCCGGCTGGGCGGCGGGAAGGTCGGATTGGGAATTCATGGGCGGGATTATAATGCGCCCCCATGTCGAATGTACCTAAAAGTCCCGTGCGAAATCGTGCCGACGCGCCGCACGGGCCGCAGCCTGAAAACGATGCGCGCGCGCCGCGCGCGCAACAGCAGGCGGGACGCCCGGCGCAGGCCGGCGTATCGCGCGGCGAAGCCCCGCAAGCCGCCGCTTCTCACGGCGGCGCGCCGCAAGCCGCCGTGCCGCGCGATAGCGTACCGTCATCGGCCGCGTCGTCAGCCGGCGCCGCGCGCGGTGAAGCGGCTACCCGCGCGCCGTGCGTTCGCGCCCGCGCCGAGCGCAGGCCGGTTGCGCCGAATCCCGTTCCGCCGATCACGTTTGCCGAAAGTCTGCCCGTGTCGGGCAAGCGCGACGAGATTGCGCGCGCGATCGCCGCGCACCAGGTCGTGATCGTTTGCGGCGAAACCGGCTCGGGCAAGACCACGCAGCTTCCGAAGATCTGCCTGTCGCTCGGGCGCGGGCTGGGCGCGGGCGGCACGGGCCTGATCGGCCACACGCAGCCGCGGCGGCTCGCGGCGTCGTCCACCGGCCGGCGGATTGCCGACGAGCTTGGCACGCCGTTCGGCGAGGTGGTCGGCTACAAGGTGCGCTTTACCGACAACCTTGCGCCTGGCGCCTCGGTCAAGCTGATGACGGACGGCATTCTGCTCGCCGAGACGCAGACCGATCCGCTGCTCAGCGCGTATGACACGCTGATCATCGACGAGGCGCACGAGCGCAGCCTGAACATCGATTTCCTGCTCGGCTATCTGAAGCAGATCCTGCCGAGGCGGCCGGATCTGAAGCTGATCGTCACATCGGCGACGATCGACGCGGAGCGCTTCGCGCACCATTTCGGCCACGACGGCGCGAACGCGCCGGTGATCGAGGTGAGCGGGCGCCTGTATCCGGTCGAGATCCGCTATCGGCCGATCGCCGACGACCGGCCGGCCGCGACGCGGCACACGCAAGGCGCCCTGGGCACCTCGGCGACAGGCCCGGCGAGCGCAACCGGCGGCGGCCGCGACCGCGCGAAGAGCGCGCGCGGCGCCGAGCGCGACCTGATGGACGGCATCGTCGACGCGGTGGACGAGCTGTGCCGTGAAGGCCTGGGCGACGTGCTCGTGTTCCTGCCCGGCGAGCGCGAGATTCGCGACGCGGCCGAGGCGCTGCGCAAGCACCATCCGCCGCACACCGAGATTCTGCCGCTCTTCGCGCGGCTGTCCGCGGCCGAGCAGGAGCGCGTGTTCAAGCCGTCGAACGCGCGCCGGATCGTGCTGGCGACGAACGTCGCCGAGACGTCGCTGACGGTGCCGGGGATCCGCTATGTCGTCGATGCGGGCCTCGCGCGCGTGAAACGCTACTCGTACCGCAACAAGGTCGAGCAGTTGCAGGTCGAGGCGATCTCGCAGGCGGCCGCGAACCAGCGCGCGGGCCGTTGCGGCCGCGTCGCGGACGGCATCTGCATCCGTCTGTATGAAGAAAGCGATTATCAGGCGCGGCCGCGCTTCACCGATCCGGAGATCCTGCGCTCGTCGCTCGCGGCGGTGATTCTGCGGATGAAGTCGCTGCATTTGTCGGAGATCGAATCGTTTCCGTTTCTCGAGCCGCCGCCCGGCCGCGCGATCGCCGACGGCTATCAACTGCTCAACGAGCTGGGCGCGGTCGACGACGACAACGCGCTGACGCCGCTCGGCCGCGAACTGGCGCGGCTGCCGCTCGATCCGCGCGTCGGCCGCATGATTCTCGGCGCGCGCGACCAGCACGCGCTGCGCGAGGTGCTCGTGATCGCGAGCGCGCTGTCGGTGCAGGACCCGCGCGACCGGCCGATCGACGCGCAGGAGCAGGCCGACCAGGCGCACCGGCGCTTTGCCGACGAGCGCTCCGAGTTCCTTCAGTGGCTGAAGATCTGGACATGGTTCGACGACGCGCTCGCGCACAAGAAATCGAACCGTCAGCTCGCCGACGCGTGCCGTGCGAATTTCTTGTCGCATCTGCGGCTTCGCGAGTGGCGCGACGTCCATTCGCAATTGCTTACCGTCGTGCGCGAGCACGGCTGGCGGCTGAACGAAGCCGACGCGACGTTCGAGCAGATCCATCTCGCGCTCCTGACGGGCCTGCTCGGCAATCTCGGCCTGAAAGCCGACGACGAGCCGCATTACCTCGGCGCGCGCGGGATCAAGTTCCATTTGTGGCCGGGCTCGGCGTTCGTGAAGAAGGCGGGGCGCTGGGTGATGGCGGCCGAGCTGGTCGAGACGAGCCGGTTGTACGCGCGGTGCATCGCCAAAATCGAGCCTGAATGGATCGAAAAGGTCGGCGCGCATCTATTGAGAAAGTCGCTGTCGGAGCCGCACTGGGAGAAGCGGCCTGCGCAGGTGAGCGCGTTCGAGCGCGCGACGCTGTACGGGCTGCCGGTCTACCATCGGCGGCGTGTCGCGTTCGGCCGTCAGGACCCGGCGCGCGCGCGGGAGTTGTTCATTCGCGGCGCGCTCGTCGACGGCGAGTTCGACACGAGACTTGCGTTCTTCGCGCACAATCGCAAGCTGCTGGCCGACATCGAGCAACTCGAGCACAAGTCGCGCCGACAGGACGTGCTCGTTGACGACGAGCTGATCTACGCGTTCTACGATCAGACGATTCCGGCAGGCATCCACACGGGCGCGGCGTTCGAGCGCTGGTATCGCGACGAGGTGAAAAAGAGCGGCCAGCCGGAAGACAAACTGCGCCTGCTGTATCTGTCGCGCGATGATCTGATGCGCCACGAGGCCGCGGGCGTCACGACCGATCTGTTCCCGAAGAAGACGGCGATGGCGGGCGTCGAGATGGCGCTTTCGTACCATTTCGAGCCCGGCGCGCCGCGCGACGGCGTGACGCTTGCGGTGCCGTTGTTCGCGCTGAACCAGATCGATGCGCGGCGCGTCGAGTGGCTCGTGCCGGGGATGCTGAAGGAGAAGGTGCAGTTGCTGCTCAAGTCGCTGCCGCAGAAGCTGCGCCGGCACTGCGTGCCGCTGCCCGAATATGCGGCGGGCTTCGTCGAGCGGCACGGCGCGGCGCGTTTCGGCATGGCCGCGCCAGGCGCTGGCTCAAGCACGGCCGCTGCGCCCGTGGGCGGTCTCGTCGATGCGCTGATCGCCGATATCCGCGAGCAAATGCAGATCGCGGCAAAGACCTCCGATTTCAAGCTCGAGACGCTGCCCGCGCATCTGTTCATGAATTTCAAGGTGATCGACGAGCATGGCCGGCAACTCGCGATGGGCCGCAATCTCGCGCAGTTGCGTGCGGAACTCGGCGCGCAGGCGCAACAGCATTTTCAGAAGATCGCCGCGGCCGCGACGCTCGCGCCGGCCGGCGGCGCGCCAGGCCGGCCGGCGC
>NZ_FXAN01000130.1 GCF_900176645.1 Burkholderia singularis | reverse complement strand
ACCCCACCCGCCTGGATCCCCCCTTGCCCGCGTTGCCGCTCGACCATCAGGCGATGCTGGCAGGCGACCTGGCTACCGTCCAGTTCAACCAATTCGCCGTTCCGCTTCTGCCGGCCCTCGCGCAGCTCAACGATGCCACCACGCAGGCCATCGAGGTTCAGCGTGTGGTCACCGATATCAGAAACGAGATCGCCCAAGCACGGCACCGCATTCAGGACGCGACGGCTCGGCTCGACCAAGGCGAGAATCCGCAGACCATATGGCCGCTCGCGGACAATGCACAGCGAAACCTGGAGCGGGCGCGAGCGCTGATTCCACAAGCCCAGACGCCCCTGGATCGAGTGCGGCCGCTAGTCCAACCCGCCTGGGAGGCCGTCAACCAGGCGCGGATTTATTTGGCCAATCCCGCCACCCAGCGTCACGGCGAAGATATTCGAACCAACGTGGTCCAGGCACGGCAAATCATCGACCATGCGCTGAACAACCTGCCGCCGGAGAACATCTTTCGTGCGAATCTGCAACAGCAACGCAACCAGTTGCGGCGAATGGAGGTTTTTCTGGCGCCGGAGCTTGCTCACACACACGATCAATTCCTGGAACAGCAGGCAGACTGGCTTCAGGTGATTCACGAGGCTACGTTGCCGCGCATGCAGAGGCTTCTGCAAGGCGGCATTCCGGGCGGACACGGCGACGAGGCACAAGGCGCCGACGAGCTGATACAGGCGACCGAACAGGCGTTGCAGCAGCTGCGGCAGCGCTTGCAGCGCTTGGCGCCCCGGCCGGAGCGGCCTGCCGGATCGGACAACGGCGGCTCCGGCGACGGGCCGCCACCCAAGCAGCCGCGCATCGATAATGGCGAATCGAGCCAAAACGCGTCCGCGTCCGGCGCCACGAGCGAGCGCCGAATTCACGGCAGCACGTCTGAAGATCCGGCCGGCGAATTCGCATCCCAGCCGTCATCTCAACTCACTTACTGGCTCAATCGCAAAAGCGAATTGCGCCGCCAGATTCCGGCGGACTGAGCCTTCGAAACCGGACAAGGCGCTCGCAAAAACGATGCGATTGCCGGACCTTCATTTTACGGAAGCAAGCTCACTTCAGTAAGCGACGCGCATCGTCGCCGGGCGGCGAATTCGGCCGTCGGCGGTGCGCCCGCTCGTGCATGGCCGGGACGATATTGCCGCCGCCGCGAGTACCCGGCAGGCATCCGCCTGGTACTCGTGCACGCGTCGGCGACTGACGCGGCGGCGCGTATACATACCGCCGCACATCACTGCCCGTCGTGGTTCTTGCCCGCGCCGCCGCCCGCCAGATCGATGGCCTTGGCCGACCCGACCTGCGCCCGCAATTGAAATTTCTGGATCTTGCCGGTCGACGTTTTCGGCAGCTCGCCAAAGCGTACCGCCTTCGGCAGCTTGTAGCCGGCGAGCCATTGCCGGCAGTGCGCGACGATCTCTTCCTCGGTCGCCGTCATCCCTTCGCGCAACTCGACAAACGCGCACGGCACCTCGCCCCACTTCGAATCGGGCTGCGCGACGACCGCCGCGACCGCAACCGCCGGATGCCGGTACAACGCATCCTCGATCTCGATGCTCGAAATGTTTTCGCCGCCTGAAATGATGATGTCCTTACGACGGTCCTTGATCCGGATGTACCCGTCGGGCGTCAGCACGCCAAGATCGCCCGTATGGAACCAGCCGCCCGCGAATGCTTCGTCGGTCGCGCGCGGATTCTTCAGATAGCCTTTCATGCAGATGTTGCCGCGAAACATGATCTCGCCAAGCGTCTCGCCGTCCGCGGGCACCGGCGACATCGTATCGGGATCGAGCACCGTCGCTCCTGCCTGCAGGTGGTAACGCACGCCCTGCCGTGCATTGAGCCGCGCAAGCTCGTCATCGGCGAGCGTATCCCAATGCGCCTGTTTCGCGCACACGGCCGCAGGGCCATACACTTCGGTGAGCCCGTACACGTGCGTCAGATCAAAACCGATCTCCTTCATCTTCGCGATCACCGCGGGTGCCGGTGCGGCGCCCGCGACGAATGCATGAACCGTGTGGTCGATCCCCGCGCGCCAGTCGGCGGGAGCATTGGCGATCGCGCCGTGAACGATCGGCGCGCCGCTGTAGTGCGTCACGCGCTCGCGCCGGATCAACTCGAGCACGCGCTGTGCGTCGACCTTGCGCAGGCATACGTTGACGCCCGCACGCGCCGCGACTGCCCACGGAAAACACCAGCCGTTGCAATGAAACATCGGCAGCGTCCATAGATACACTGCGTGCTTGGGCATGTCCCATTCGAGGATGTTACTGATCGCAGCCAAATACGCGCCGCGATGGTGATAGACGACGCCCTTCGGGTCGCCCGTCGTACCCGACGTGTAATTGAGCGCGATCGCATCCCATTCGTCGGGTGGCGGCGTCCATGCGTATGCCGGATCGCCGCCGCCGAGCAACGCTTCGTAGTCCGTCGCATTCGCGAAGCGCGCCGGATCGGCGGGCAGCGCGTCGGCAACGCTGATGATCGCGAGCCCCGGCATTTCCTGCGCCGCGCGCTGCGCGAATTCCGCGTATTCGGTATCCACGATCAGCGCCTTCGCCTCGCCATGGCGAAGCATGAACAGCATCGACGGTATGTCGAGCCGCGTATTGATCGCGTTCAGTACCGCACTCGCCATCGGCACGCCAAAATGTGCCTCGATCATCTCCGGAATGTTGGGCAGCAGTGCGGCTACCGTATCGCCGCGTGCCACCCCCATGCGCGCGAGCGCGCTCGCGAGCCGTCGTGCGCGCGCGTAAGTCTCGCGCCACGTGCGGCGGACGTCGCCATGCACGACAGCCAGCCGGTCGCCATAAACCTCCGCCGCGCGGGCGATGAAGTCGATCGGCGTGAGCGGCACGTAGTTCGCGTCGCGACGGCCGAGCCCGTCGTCGAATTTCTGCGTCATGATGTCGTCTCCTGCGAAGCGGGCGCCTCGATACGTTCGTTTGTGATCCAATCAGGCTACTCACGGCCATTGTGAGCCGTCTGTCATCCGAACGACAGACTCGCCGCCGGCAACCGCGCGTATTCCCTATCCTCGCAAACCCTGTGTGATGCCAAACGATCATCAAGCCTGCCGAGTTTCGTCGATGCCCGCCGCGCAGCCGGCTGCGCCGATTTCCGGGTCGTCAGTCAGGTCCGCCGGACAGGCCGGCGAACATGCTGGCGAACGACTGACTGAAGCGCCGGGCGCGGCTGGCAACGGCGGGTCCGCCTGCGCAGCGGGTCGAGCATCGGCCTATGCAGCGATCGAAGCGATATGCCCAACACCGGCGGGAACATCTGACAGAGCATCCTTCGAAGTACTCGACAAAGCCTGCGACGAAGCAGCCGGCATGCCCCCTGCCGACACTTGCGCCACATCATCGCCCCCTGTCTCCCCGGCAATCGATGCGACCGCCCCCCGCTCGGCCGGACGCCGCATTACAGGCAGCCTACGTGCACTCTTCACGCGTAGCGGCTGGTTCAATGCGCTTGCGCCCGAACATCAAGCGTTCGTCATCGCGCAATCGCACGCGCAGCATCACGATGCCGGAGATTGGGTCGCGCGCCGGCACGCGCCGTCCGATTACTGGATCGGCGTGCATGGCGGGCTCGTGAAATTGTCTATCTATAACGTCTCGGGACGCGGCTGCACGTTCTCCGGCGTGCCGTCCGGCGGCTGGTTCGGCGAAGGCAGCGTGATCAAGCGCGAGCAGCGCAAGTACGACGTGATCGCAATCCAGCGCTCGCTCGCGTTGTTCGTGCCCGCCGATGCATTTCACGCGCTCCTCGAACGCAGCCTGCCGTTCACCGGCTTCGTGATCCGCCAATTGAACAACCGGATGGGCGAATTCATCGCGTCGATTCAAAACAGCCGGCTGCTCGACGTGAACGCACGGGTTGCCCAATCGCTTGCGCAACTCTTCAACCCCGATCTGTATCCGGATACCGGCGCGACGCTCGCGATCTCGCAGGAGGAACTGGGGATGCTCGTCGGTGTGTCGCGGCAGCGGATCAATCAGGCGCTCCAGCATCTGGAGGCGCTGGGCGCGCTGCGCGTCGCCTATAACCAGATCGACGTGCTCGATCTGCCGACGCTCGCGGCCTGCGGCCTGGAGCAGCTCTGATGCGGCACGACCGATTTACGCCCCCGCCACGTCACGCGTCATCCATCGTGCGCTCAACGCACCGCATCCGGCGCGACCCTGCGCCTGCGGAGGCACGGAGGCATCCGCGGGCGCAGCGTCCTCACTCGACACGGCTCGCAAACGCCCGAGCGCATAACATCATCCGCGCCGTCACTCCCCCTCGGAGCACCCGCCAATCCGCCGTTCGAGTGCCGCCGGTACGCACGCGATGGCCGTCGCGATCCGGCTGACCATACCGCTCGCGCGGATTCGCAAGCGTCCGGCGCTATGCCGCCGATCGGTATTCCGTTCATCAGCGGAATCCGGGATGACAACGCGTGCCACGCAGGAGATGGCCGGCCGGATCGGGCCGGCCCGCCGGAGTACGCAACGGCGGCCGCCGGCAATATTCGGCCAATCGAATCGCGAATGCCGCCCGGTATCGCGATCATCAAGATTTTTCTGCCATCGGGCTGCGAATCCGCAAAAGGCCGAACGAGCGTTCCGCATGCGCACTCGGCATTCAAGCAACGAACCAAGCTGCTTGGCGACGGTCTGGGGCAACCGGCGGACGAGCCGCCGGCAACCAACCCGCAGCCGCATTTCAACGGCAGCGGCCCTCACGATCGGCGCGCCATGCCGCCAACGCTGAGCGGATCGCCTCGGCCGCCTGCGTCGATGCCATCGTTGCATTATCGAGCAGCAGATCGGTGAATGGCGGATCGGCATAGCCCTCGTCATACATCTGCGCGATTCGTTCACATTCCACCGGCGACAAAGCGCGCGCGCCGCGATTGCTCAAACTGACGGCAAGCGGCGGTGCCAACGTCACGACGAACAACCCCGCGCCACGGCGGCCAGCCGCGGCGACCAAGCGCGCATGATCTTCCACGCGCAGCGGATAGGCGACGACCAGATCGGCATCGGCATCGGCGATCAGCGCCTCGATCCGCGCAAGCGCGACCGCGATCACGGTATCGAGATCGGCGTCTTCCGGCGCACCATGATCGTCGCCGTCGACGAACTGCGCACCCGGCAGCAGCTCGCATAAGCGGCGCCCGACCGTGGATTTCCCGGAATTGATCGGGCCATTGATGCATACGATGTCCAACTCAGCTCCCGTGCATCTGTGCATTCGCGCGCAAGCCGCGGAATAAGCGCGCTGGACCTCGGCCGTGGATCTGGCGAGTGGCGCGCTCCGCTGATCTGCGGGATCGCGTTTTAAGAAGCAGCCGGTGCGGCCGTGCGTTTCAATCACGCCGTCGCGTCAGCCGTTGCGGAAAATAAAGCTATAGGCGTTGAGCGCGGGCACACCGCCAAGATGGGCGTACAGCACCTTCGAGCCGGGCGGAAATTCGCCGTTGCGCACTTTGTCGATCATCCCGTGCATCGACTTGCCCTCGTAAACCGGATCGGTCAGCACGCCCTCCAAGCGCGCGCACAGGCGGATCGCCTCCAGCGTGCCGTCATTCGGCAAACCGTACTCGGGGCCGCCATAGCGGGTATCGAGCACGATATCCGTGTCGGCGATGCGCCGGCCAAGGCCCACTTGCTCGGCGGTATGAGCGGCAATGCGGGCGATCTGCTCGCGTGTCTGTTCGGGCTTCGCCGACGCGTCGATGCCGATAACGCGGTCCGCGCGTTCGTCCGCCGCAAAACCGACCACCATGCCGGCCTGCGTGCTGCCGGTCACCGAACATACGACGACGTAATCGAACTTGAATCCGAGTTGAGCTTCCTGTGCGCGAACTTCCTCGGCAAAACCGACGAATCCGAGACCGCCCAACGGGTGATCCGAACAGCCGGCGGGAATCGCATACGGCTTGCCGCCCGCGCGGTGAACACTTTCGATTGCCTCCTGCCAGCTCCGGCGGAAACCGATATCGAAGCCGTCCGATACGAGGCGCACGTCGGCGCCCATAATCCGCGACATCTGGATGTTGCCGACGCGATCATAGACAGCATCGTGATAGTTGACCCAGTTTTCCTGCACGAGCACGCATTTCATTCCAAGATGGGCTGCGACGGCCGCCACCTGCCGGGTCTGGTTCGACTGAATGCCTCCGATGGAAACGAGCGTATCGCAACCTTGAGCAATCGCGTCGGGAATCAAATATTCGAGTTTGCGCGTCTTGTTGCCACCGAACGCCAGGCCGCTATTGCAATCCTCGCGCTTCGCATACAGTTCGACTTTCCCGCCCAGGTGCTTGCTCAAGCGTTCGAGCGGCTGAATTGGAGTCGGGCCGAACGTGAGCGGATAACGCGGAAATTGTTGCAGGTTCATTTTTTGCCTCGTGCAAGTGGGGCACGCGTAGGAGGAAACCGCACGGGATACGGCACTGCCGCTGCCGCATTCCGAGAAAATGATAAAGAAGAGCGACGGAAATGTGCGTATTGAATACCGAAATTTATGCAATTCGCCGTTCGTAGTGAACCACCCCCTGGCGGGTTGGCCGATATCGAAATAACAGCAGGCAATCGAACCCGTCGGCAAAAGACTTGCCCGGCAGTGCCGGCCAACGCATCGTCACGGGCGCGACGCCGCATGCGAATCCGCTGGCATCGTCCCACTGCTGGACAGTGGAGCCTTCGCTCGTCCACCCACCACATCCGCGGGTCGCAAAATTGGGTCGGCAAAAGCACACGCCGATCGCTTTATCATGCACGCGACGCAATCTCATGATTGGGATGTCAATTTCACAAATGGCAACTCTTGCTTGACCCTGAGATACACACTGCTGGGGCTGCCGGAGCTTTGTCTATATGAAATCGTTATGGATTCCGTTGCCTTATAACCAATCAGAGGATTGCCGCTGAGCTTCCCTCGGTTTTTCACCTTCCAACGGCCGAGTTATGCAGCGGCATCCTTGGTCTGCTGAGCTTTGACCCAGTCCCGAAGGAACCGCTGCGGAGAAACCAAGCCGAGTGACGAATGTCAGCGTCGGATAGATACTCCCCACTTTCGTCGAAGTAATTTTCCCCAGTTTTTTATCTGACGGTGCCGCGGTAGCGGCGCCGTCCT
>NZ_FXAN01000132.1 GCF_900176645.1 Burkholderia singularis | reverse complement strand
GGCGGGCGAGGCGGCCGGCCGGCGGCCCGCTTGCACGCATCACGCCATGCGGCGCGCGACGCTTGCGGTAAAATCGGCGCTTCCCACAGCGAAAGCGCCGCGACGGCGCGATTCGAAGGTCGAAAGCCGATGCACATACATAAAGAAGTGGACGCGCGCGGACTCAACTGCCCGCTGCCGATCCTGCGCGCGAAGAAAGCGCTGGCCGACATGGAAAGCGGGCAGATCCTGAAGGTGCTCGCCACCGATCCCGGCTCGCAGCGCGATTTCGCCGCATTCGCGAAGCAAACCGGCAACGAGATCGTCGAGTCGACGACGCAAGACAAAACCTTCATCTTCCTGATGCGCCGCCGCTGACGGTTCGACGCGCGGCGCGTGAGCGTCTAACAATCCTTAAACCATCTGCCGTTACCCGCTGCTTATACTCGTGCCGGATCGCCTGCGCAAAGGCCGTGCAAGAGGAGTGGCCGCGGGCCGGCATGCCCGGTGCGTGTCGTTGACGACCAACGGGGGGATGCAATGCTGTTCAGATCGGGAGCGATTCGAATACCGTTCGAGCCGAATAGCAAGATGCTGCATAGGACGAACATGCAGCGCGTCGAACTGGACCCCGCACAGGATCGTCATGCGCGGGCCGCGCTCGAGGCTTATGCGGATTCCAGCGCGAGCGACATGCCATGGCTCGCCGAATGGATGCGGGTGGCGCTTGGCAGCCCTGAGCCCGAACTCACACGCTGCGCGGCCACGGTTGAGCGCGTGTTTGATCTCGCGCATGCGTGGGCGGCCGATCAACCCGATTATGCGCGCGCCGCGTGGGAGCACGTGCGCGGCCGGCTGCATGATGCGCTGCAGCGAATGGATCTGTCGGCGCGCAAGGCGGTCGAGCCCGATTCCGTTCTGTAAGCTCGAATGCATCGGCTTGTTTGCACGATGCCGTTTTGGGCCGCGGCAGCCGGCGTTGGTTGTGGCCCCGGTAACAAAGCTGCGATTCAAGCCGGTTTCTTGGCGATCTCCATGGCGTTTTCATACTACTATCGTGAAAACGTAGGTCTTGCGTCCCCTGTTTTTGAGATATCGCGCTGTCTATCACATAAAATAGCGGTTTGCGGGCTAGTCGAACGGACAACACCATCACCATTTGGCCGATAGCGGCGGATGACGGGGCGGGGGCTGAATCAGCGCCCGGCCATTGCTGTGCGGCGCCGCGTATGAGAGGCTGAATGGATTTCGTTTTGCGGGGTGCTATGAGAATTGCTGTATTGGATGACGATCAAGCCCAAACGGATTTCGTCAGTCAGACGCTGACGGCCGCGGGTCACACCTGCTACGCGTTCAGGGAAGGCAAGGCGCTGAAGAAGCGTCTGCAGCGGGAGACGTTCGATCTGCTGGTGCTCGACTGGAACGTGCCCGACATGTCCGGCGAGGAAGTGTTGAAGTGGGTGCGGGCGAACCAGGTCGAACATCGGCTGCCGATCATTTTCATGACGAGCCGCGACGACGAGGCGGGCATCACGCAGATTCTGAACGCCGGCGCCGACGACTACGTCGTCAAGCCCGTGTCGGGTCCAATTCTGCGCGCGCGCATCGGTTCGCTGCTGCGGCGCGCGTATCCCGTCAATTCCGAGTCGTCGGTTCGCGAATTCGACAATTACAAGTTCGACGTCAACCTGAAGCAGGCATACGTCGACGACAAGCCGGTGAGCCTGACGCAAAAGGAATTCGAGCTCGCGCTGCTGCTGTTCCAGCATCTGGACCGGCCATTGTCGCGCGCGCACATCCTCGATCTCGTTTGGAAGCAGGCAACCGACATTCCGTCGCGGACCATGGACACGCACATCTCGATGCTGCGCACGAAGCTCGGCCTGCGTCCGGAAAACGGTTACCGTCTCGCGCCGATTTACGGCTACGGCTATCGGCTCGAGCGCATCGCATTAGGGGAGGCGGAGTGACGGCGGGCATTCGGGTGATTCGGGCAACGAAACTTGCGCTGACGGCGTGCAGCACAGCCGTACTGGCGTTCGCCGCGCAACCGCAGCTGTCGGTCGCGCAGCCGCCCAAGCGCGCGGCTGCGGCAACGCCGGTCGTCGAGTACACGACACGCGAAGGCGACACGCTGTACGACGTCGCCACCCGCTATCTGCAAGGGCCGGGTGACTGGCCGCTCGTCGCGCAGCTGAACGACGTGCCGGTACCCAAGCATTTGCTGCCGGGCATCGCGCTGAAGCTGCCCGCGTCGCGGCTGCGCAAGGAGCGGCTGTCCGCGCGCGTGATTTCCGCGCATGGGCCGGTCGAGAGCGCGTCGCGCGGCGACGACCAGTTCGTGCCCGCGCCGGTCGACACGACCTTGACCGAAGGCGATCGCCTGCGCACCGGCGCGAACGGTTTCGTCACGCTCGAACTCGCGGACGGCACGCACCTGAGCTTGCCGCCGGACAGCCAGATCGACTTGTCGACGTTGCGCCGCACGGTGCTCACGGGCACGCTCGAGCGCGTGATCGACCTGAAGCGCGGTTCGGTCGACAGCGACGTCACCCACCTGAAGAAAAAGGACGACCGTTTCCAGATCCGTTCGCCGTCGGTCGTGGCCGGCGTGCGCGGCACGCGCTTTCGCATGAATTACGACAAGGACGGCAAGGCGACGACGACGGTCGAAGTGCTGGACGGCACGGTCGGCGTGGCGCCGGATGCGAAGCGCGCAGCCGGCGACCTGACGCTCGTTCATGCGAACTACGGCAGCGTGGCGAGTTCGACGGGCGCGGTGGGCGCGCCGATCGCGCTGCTTGCCGCGCCGACGCTCGTCGATCCGGCTAAAGTGCAGGACGAGCCGGACGTCGCGTTCGCGCTTGCGCCGCTCGACGGCGCGAGCGCCTATCACGTGCAAATCGGCCGCGACGCGAGCCTTTACGATCTCTTCAAGGAAGTCCGCGTGAGCTCGCCGCTCGCGATGTTCGGCGACGTGCCGGACGGCACCTATTTCGTGCGCGTGTCGGCGCTCGATTCGCACGGCCTCGAGGGCGTGCCGCGCATTTACGCGTTCGAGCGGCGCCGCTTCGGCATCGACGCGTCGGCCGCGCCGAGCGACAACGGCGGCTACGCGTTCCGCTGGTCCACGACGGAAAGCGGCAAGGGCGATGCGACGCATTTCCGCTTCGTGCTGTCGTCGTCGAAGGATCTGAGCAATCCGATCGTCGACCAGGTCGATCTGAAGGGCGGGCGCATCGTCGTGTCGAATCTGAAGCCGGGCGAGTACTACTGGACAGTGATCGCGGAGCGGTTCGAGGGCGGCCGATTCTACGAAAAGGCCGGCGCGGTCAACTCGTTTACGATCGCGCGCTGATGGGCGGCGGATGAGATTGGACCGCACGCAACGGCGGCGGCTGCTGGGCCGCCGCTTTCTCGTCGAATGGATCGCGATTGGCTGCCTCGGCGTCGCGGTGATACTCGCGGGCGTGATGGGCCGCACGACGTCGAGTGTCGACCGGATCATCTACGACCGCCTGCTGACGCTGCGCAAGCTGCCGATCGATCCCAATCTCGTGATCGTCGAGATCGACAACCGCAGCATCAACCTGCTTGGACGCTGGCCGTGGCCGCGCAACATCCAGGCCGAATTCATCGCCGCGATCGCGAAGGCGAAGCCCGCTGCCGTCGTCTACGACGTGCTGTTCAGCGATCCGTCTCCCGACGACCGGGCGTTTGCGCAGTCTCTCGGCCTCGTGCCGACGTTCGTGCCGGTGCTGCTGCACGAGGAGATACCCGACGGCACGCGCGCGGTCGATCCGCCGGTGCCTTCGATCGCGCAGAGCATCGCGGGAACCGGACACATCAACGTCGAAGTCGATCCGGACGGAATCGTGCGCAGCATCGCGCCGTTCGAGAGCGACGGCCGGCAGAGCTGGCCGCTGTTGTCGATGTCCGTGTTTCGCGCCGTCGCGGATGGCCGGCTCAAGCTTGCGCACCCGAGGCCGATCGCGCACCGGATGCGCGAGCTTGCCGAGCACGCGAAAGGCGAAGACCGCTATCTGATTCCGTTCGGCCTTGCGACGGCGACTTATCCGAGCGTGTCGTTCGTCGATGTGCTCTCGGGCAACGTCAACGCGGAACAGCTGCGCGGCAAGGTCGTGATCATCGGCATGACGGCATCGGGGCTCGGCGACCGGTTCGCGACGCCGATTTCGGGCGAATTCGGCCCGCTGCCCGGCGTCTACATCCATACCAGCGCGCTCGACATGCTGATGAACGACCGCGCGATCTCGCCCGCCTCGGGCTGGGTGATCTTCGCCGCATCGCTGTTGCCGCTCGTCGTGCTGCTCGCGGGCTTCCTGATGTTGTCGCCGTGGCGCTCGCTGTTGCTCACGCTGAGTCTCGCGCTGTTCGCGGTCGTATCGAGCGCGGCGCTTCTTTACTACGCTCGGCTGTGGCTGTCGCCCGCGCCGGCGATCTTCGGCCTGATCGCGGCCTATCCGATCTGGAATTGGCGGCGGCTAGAAATGACGATGTCGTATCTGCGCTATGAGCTGCAGCGGCTTGCGGACGAGCCGCACCTGTTGCCCGAGGCGCCGCGCGATCGCAACGAGTTCGGCGGCGACGTGCTCGAGCGGCAGATGGCGCTGATGGCGCAGGCGGCGCAGCGCGTGCAGGACATGAAGCGCTTTGTGTGGGATAGCCTCGACAGCATGCCGGAGCCTGTCGTCGTCACCGATCTGGAAGGCGTCGTGCTGATCGCCAACCATGCGGCCAAGCGCTATTGCGGGCGGCTGAACGTGCCGGCGCCGGAAGGGCGGCCGCTGCGCTCGGCTTTCGGCGAGCTTTCGTTCATGAAGACGGTCGACGGCCAGGCCGAGTCCGATGTCGCGATTCGCGAGCGTTGGCCCGCCGCGCTCGACCCGACGCGCGACAGTCGCAACGACGTGATGGAGCGCGGCGTCGAGGTTCGTGATCGCGAAGGGCTCGATCATCTGCTACGCTACGCGCCGTGTACCAACGCTCAGGGCCGCGTGACGGGCTGGATCGCGAGCCTCGTCGACGTGACCGCGCTGCATGCGGCCGAGCGGCAGCGCGAGGAGGCGCTGCACCTGCTGTCGCACGACATGCGCTCGCCGCAGTCGTCGATTCTCGCCCTGGTCGAAATCGAGCGGCCGCGTGCGGAGTCCGAGCACATGCGCGGGCTGCTCGCGCGGATCGAGCGATATGCGCAGCGCGCGCTGATGCTGGCAGACGAATTCGTGCAGCTCGCACGCGCCGAGTCGCAAACCTATCAGCTCGAGATCGTGAGCTTTGCGGATCTACTGATCGACGCGAGCGACGAAGTCTGGCCGCAGGCGCAGGCCAAGCGGATACGCATCGACACGTCGATCGGCACCGCACCGTGCTGGATCGGCGCCGACCGTTCGCTGATGACGCGCGCGCTCGTCAATTTGCTGAATAATGCGGTCAAATATAGTCCGACGGATACCGTGATCACGTGTACGCTATCAGTCGAACCGATGGCCAAGCGGATGCACTGCGCGATCCGCGATCAGGGATACGGCATTCCGCTCGAGGATCAGCAGTACCTGTTCGAGCGCTTCAAGCGCTTTCATGCGAACGAGCGGCCGGAGGTCGCCGGTGCGGGGCTTGGCATGGCATTCGTCAAGACCGTGATCGTGCGGCACGGCGGCAGCGTCGGCGTGGACAGCACTCCTGGCGTGGGTACCGAGATCACCGTATCGTTGCCGACGCTCGACGAACCGTCGGCATGATGGGGGATGTTCGGCAAGCGGGGTAGTGCAAGCGGCGCGCACGGGGCTGGCGGTCGCGAGAAATGGCGGGGCAATCCGCGAGTATGGGAGAACTTATGAAGATCTTGTGGACGGGGGCGGGACTGGCAGTTGCATTGCTGTCCGGCTGCGCGTCGGTCACGACTGGCGTCAGCGCGTCGGGAGCGCTCGCGGGCGCGCAGACCTATGATTTCGTGCAAACGAGTACCCAAGCCGACAATGCGGATTATCGGCGCGTCGAGGCGCTCGTGCGCAGCGAGCTGGCTCGGCGCGGGTTTGCCGAGCAGAGTGCCGCGCAAGCCCGTTATCGCTTGACGGTGGCGTATGCGACGCAGCCGGCGTCGGTTGCGCTGACGCAGGCGGGTTGCGGCGGCGAGCGGCAGCCCGCGTGCATCGCCGTCGACGGGCCGGCGCCGTTCGGCTTGTTCGGAACGGTCTACCGGCACATGCTGACGTTGCGTTTCGTCGAACGCGCGACCGGAAATGAAGCGTATCGTGTGTCGGCGATTGTTCAGGATCGTCAGGCCGATGCGTTGCAAGCCGCGCCCGCGCTGGTGCAAAGCGCGCTCGCGAAACTGCCGTTCGCTGGCGGCGGCTGGTTCGTCAAAACCAAGCAGGACGATCAGGGTAACGTGCTGGGCGTGGTGTCGGTGAAACCCGTCGATGCGCACTAAGCGCGCCGAAACGAAGCGCTCGGCGCGATCCGGACAGAAACCAACGCCGTGACCCGGCGTGCGGCTCGGCGGTGCAATGCCCGCCTTGCCGCGCCCCATCCAGAATGAGAATTACAACGGGCTTGCGTCGCGCTCGCGCAGATAAGCGGCGAACTCGTCCTTGACCTCGGGGTGTCGCAGGGCGAATTCGATGGTGGCCTTGAGATAGCCGATCTTGCTGCCGCAGTCGAAGCGGGTGCCGCGATACTTGTAGGCGAGCACCTGCTCGTCGTTGAGCAGGGCCTGGATGGCGTCGGTGAGCTGAAGCTCGCCGCCGGCGCCGGGTTTGAGGGCGCGCAGATGGTCGAAGATGCGCGGCTTGAGGATATA
>NZ_FXAN01000133.1 GCF_900176645.1 Burkholderia singularis | reverse complement strand
GTTTCGGTACCTTGAACATGCCTGATCCCCTTCCTTTCCGTCGAGTTTATACACGACCTCATGGAAGGCGAAATTTCAGCGGAAGCTCAGGCATTATCGATTCGATGGTGGCTAAATCTGAGCACGACAACTGCGTTAAAGCTGCCGTTCAAGCAGGTTATAGGATTGGTGGATCGGCTAATTGAAGATTTTTGTTTTGATGAGAATTGATATTTAGATATTGATCAATGCATGCGTTGACTATCTTTGATCGCCCGATTCGCAACGAAAGCCGGGCACGTCATGAAACCCGCATTCCTCGCGGCCGACTCGGAGAGTCTGGCGCGGAGAGTCACAGCATTGCAGCATCTGCGGCAAGAGTGATGCGCTTGCAAAGCTCCGGAGCCCATTCCGCGTGTTCCGGTTTCATCAGACAGGCGCGAAGACACAGAACGCTATCCTCGTCCCATATCAGATCGGTTACGTGCGGTTCGACGAGAGACCTTGGCATGCGAGCCAATGCCAGATGCAATTGCATGGCCGCCGCGGCGTCAAACAACACGCGCGAAAGACGCGACGCAACGCTGATGCGCTCGCTCGCCGGAAACCAAAATACGATGTCCAACTCCGGTGGAAAACACGTGACGAAGCGGCTGTCGCGCCGAAGGAAATCATACAGATGCAGCGCCGCCGATCTCGCTTGATCGAGGTCGTGCGCGAAGCGCCCGCCTTTT
Source organism: Burkholderia singularis (assembly GCF_900176645.1). GTDB lineage: Bacteria > Pseudomonadota > Gammaproteobacteria > Burkholderiales > Burkholderiaceae > Burkholderia > Burkholderia singularis. The sequence goes on along the minus strand of NZ_FXAN01000133.1, from coordinate 5,382 downwards.
TCCAACGGCATCAGCTTTTGCGTTGCCCAAAGCGCAGCGGCACTCGCCCCGGGACGGGAGCATTCGAGACTGATTTCACCGAGATGAAAATCGGCTGATGTGAAATACGTGTACGGCGAATCGTGTACGTATATCGCGCCGACGGCCGGATCCCGGAAGATCACGCAACCGCAACCGTAGGGCTGCAAGCCATGCTTGTGCGGATCGACCACGACCGAATCGGCCGTGCATATACCCGCGAACGCCGCCTTTCCATGTTCGGTTAGGGTGTCGGCGAGCGCATAGTATCCGCCGTAAGCCGCATCGACGTGCACGCGGAAACCATAGCGCTTCTGCAACGCGAGAATGCCGTCGAGCGGATCGATCGTGCCGCACGCGGTCGTGCCCAGCGTGGCCACCACGGTGCCGACCGGTCCTTCGTCGGCCAGCATCCTTTCCAGTTCGGCCAGCGACATCCGCCCGTACTCGTCGCAGCGCACCTTTGCAAATTCCACGCCGAGCACGTTGCAAATACGCTCGTGCGTGTAATGCGCGAGCGCGGACGCAACCACTTTTTCGCCGGGCCTGACGCGGCTCGCCACCCACAACGCCTCCATGTTCGCGACAGTGCCGCCGCTGCAAAGATGCCCAAGATGATGGTCCCATCCGAACATCCGCGCGATCTGCGCGACACATTCTTTTTCGAGCGCGGACGTTGCCCGTCCGCCCTCGAGCGCATGATTGTTCGGATTCACATACATGCTGAGCGCATAGGCCGCGCGCGCGATCGGATGCGGCGGCTTGAGCATTTGGCCTGCATACAGCGGATGGAAATAGGGATAATTGTCGTGCAGCTTCGCCGCCAGTTGCTCAAGTATCGGCGCCATTTCGTCGGCCGACGCCGAATCGGCATAGGGCGGCAGCTCGGAAAATCCCGATTGCCAGTGTTTTGCGGCACGCCTGAGCAATTCGACGTCTCTATCGATATCCATCTCGACTCCATTCGAAAATATTGGGCTGCGCCGAATTCGCATTGAATCCGCGTTCAGTCAGTATCCGCCCGGCGTGCCGCGCGCCCCCGATCGGCCAACCCGATACCGGCATTGCGAGGCCGGTTCCCGCCGGCCCATGATCCGCATCCCAACGGGTAAGTATCACACGGGCTACACAAGATCAGCGTGGCTCAGATTGCATAAAATCGCACAGGGCGTGCCGATCGATGAACCGCGGCACGGCGCCGCTCCAAGCAATCCGGCGCGAGGCTGTATAGATTGCCGAGCAGCCTCCGTTGACGACCGGACTCTCCGAAATCCGCGGGATCAGGCTCGCCTATCACGCGCCATGCCCGCTCGAGCGCCGCACGCTGTGCGATGCCGCGTCGCCACGCCAAGCGTTCCGGCAGGCACGATTGAGAATGCGGATGTGCCGGCCATACGCGCCGCTCGCCGCTTAATTCGTAACTGTGTGTGAACCGGCCCAAACTCACTTTCCGGGCCCCGCCCCATCGAGGTTTCGAGCGCGAACGCTGTTGGCGGCGTCAGGCCGTCACACGTCAAAACCACGCCCGTCGGCCGCGCATTGACATTCGATTGCACGATCGTCAGCGCACAGCCCGGAAAACCGTGGCAATCTACCGCGTATTGCCGGTTGTCCGCTCGTGCAACCGATCTGTAAGGTTTCCCTATGTTCAGTCTTCCGAAATTCGCGCGCCCCGTCGCGCTTACCGTCCTTTTGCATTTGCTTTGTGTTGCGCTGCCGGCCGCCGCGGCCGATGCCGATGCCGATGCGCATGTTGCATCCGTTGCCTCTGATGCCGCATCGCCCGCGCCCGTGCCGCCGATTTCGCTGGAGGCGGCAGTGGCTGAACTCAAGCGCTTGCAGGCTGCACTGGATCGCATCAAGCAACAGGCCGCGACTGCGGCAACGAGCAAGCGGCTTAGCGAACTCAGCGCCGATACGCAGCAGCGCTCGGCCGACGTCGACAAGCTGACAGCCGAGTTGCAGCCGGAGCGCGCGCAATTGCAGGCACAGTTGGACGTGCTGGGGCCGCTCCCGCCGCCCGGCTCGCCTCCCGAAACCGCGGCGGTTGCGCAGCAGCGCACGAGCCTGAATGCGCGCAAGGCGCAGATCGATGCGGCGTTGAAGCAAGCCGTCGACATCAAGGAGACGCTCGCGAATCTTGCGCAGCAACTCGCCAAACTGGACCGCAGCTTGATGCGCGATCAGCTCGCGCTTCGCTCCGGCAGCATTCTCGGCGCGCAGTTTTGGTCCGCGCTCTTCGATACCCCGAGCGAAGACATCCAGCGGCTCGACGACGTCAACGCGCAAATCGGCCAGGTGCTGCATGCGGCATGGGAGCCCGGCAAGCGCCTGGTCACCGCGCTGCTCGTGGCCGTCGCGCTCACGGTGTGGGCCGCGGGCCGTCGGTGGATCGTGCAAGGGCTCGAATGGCTCTGTCTCAATTGGCTACCGGAAACCCGCCTGCGGCGCAGCGCGCTCGCCACGTCGATTGCGTTGTCGAGTGTCGTGACGACGGGTATCGCGGTGCAGTTCGTCTATGCCGCGTTCACCCGCGATTACACGCTGCCCGCCCCGCTCCAGGTCTTCGCCGACCAGTTGGCAAAGCTCGCGATCGGCTGCGCGCTGATCGCCGGGCTCGGCCGTGCGCTGCTCTGCACGAGCCATCCGTCGTGGCGCCTGCCCGCACTCGCGGACGAGGTCGCGCTCGCGCTCAAGCCATTTCCGGTGATTCTCGCCGCGCTTTTGATGCTGGCCGGCACGCTCGAGCTATTGAACAAGCTGGCCGACACCAGCCTGCAGGTCACGCTGTTCGGCCGCGGCCTCGTGTCGCTTGTGGTCGTGCTGACGATCGGCGCTTCGCTGGTGCGCTCGAACCGGGTGCGCAGCGCACTCGCGGCAGCCGGCGAGCCGCCCGAGGCCAGCTCGACACTCGCGGGCCTGATCCATGCAGGCGTGACACTGACCGTGGTCACCGCGTTCGGCTCGCTCTTGATCGGCTATATCTCGTTCGCCCGCTTCCTGACCCACGAACTCGTCTGGTTCGAGATCGTACTTTGCAGCCTGTTCCTGCTGACGCGCCTGACCCAGGACATGTGGGCGAGCCTGTTCTCCGCGAACCTGCCAAGCGGCCGCCTGATCAAGCATCTGTTCGGCCTGAACGACAGCCATCTCGATCAGGCCCGCACGGTGTTTTCCGGCGTCGGCACCAGTGTGCTGCTGCTGCTCGCCGTCATCGCGTTGCTGACGGGCGGCTTCGGCACGACGCCGGGCGACTTGCTGTCGAGCGTGCTGTCGGTGTTCGGCGGCGACAAACTGCGGCGGCTCAACATCGTGCCGAACCACATCCTGAACGCGGCGATCGGGCTTGCGGTCGGCCTCTATCTGCTGCGCTCGGTACGCCGCTGGCTCGACACGGAGCTGCTGCCCGCGCTCGGCATGGACCCTGGCATGCGCGCGTCGCTCGTCACGCTGTTCAGCAATCTCGGCTACGTGCTGGTTGTGCTGGTCACGCTGTCGCTGCTGGGCGTCAAATGGGACAACCTCGCATGGATCGTCAGCGCGCTGTCGGTCGGGATCGGTTTCGGCTTGCAGGAAATCGTGAAGAACTTCGTGTCCGGGCTGATTCTGCTGACCGAGCGCCCGGTGAAGGTCGGCGACATGATCAGCATTGCCGGCGTCGAAGGCGACATCCGCCGCATCAACGTGCGCGCGACCGAAATCCAGCTTTCCGACCGCTCGACGGTGATCGTGCCGAACTCGCAACTGATTTCGCAGAACCTGCGCAACGTGACGATGGGCAACAGCACGCAAGGCGTCGCCACGCTGATGCTGACGTTTCCGCTGAACACCGATCCCGAACAGGTTCGGGATCTGCTGCTCAGCGCTTATCTCGAACACCCTGCGATTCTCGAGAAGCCCGCGCCGTCCGTCACGTTCAGTCAGCTCACGCCCGACGGCATCACGCTCAGCGTGACGGGCTACGTCGCAAGCCCGCGCATCGCATCGTCGACAAAAAGCGATCTATTGTTCGAAATTCTGAAGCGGCTGCGCGCCGAGCACATTCCTCTGTCGAATCCACAAATGCTGATGGTGCAAAACCTGCCGCCCCCGGCCGATTGACCATGCGCTCGCCGAGCGTGATGCGCATCGCGTTTAAATCCTTTACACGCTCGGCAGGCATCCTATGATTCGGAATACGAACCACGTTCGAGGAGCCCCGTGCAATGACGAAACCGATCCTGCTTGCGCTTGCCGCGGGCGCGCTTTTGGCCGGGTGTATCGCGTATCCGGCGGACCCGGGCGCCGGCGTAAACGTTAGCGTCGGCTGGCACGGCGATCGTTACTGGGATGGCCGCCGCTACTGGGATCGCGACGAATGGGAGCGCGGCCGCCCGCAATACCGCGAGCGCGACGACCCTCGAAATCGACACGACGATGACAACCGCCGCGACTGACGTCGCCACACAACGCAATTGTCAAGAATCATTCGATGCAGGCAAACAGAAAGCCTCGCATGCCGCCGCCGCGTTATGCTCGTCCCTCCATTACGACAGGAGCCTACCCGTGAAGCTTACGATTCTCATCGGTGCTGCGAGCGCCGCTCTTGCATTGACCTCGGCCGCCATCGCCCAAACCCAACCCGCGCAAAACTATCAGTTCGGCGAAGGCCAGGCCGCGCCGGCCGCCGGCGCGCAACCCGCGCAAGCTGCGCCTGCACCGATGCAAAACGATGCGCCGCCGGCAAAAACGGCGCATCACCGCAAGCACCACAACAAGCATCATAAGCACCACGCGGTCGCCAAGAATCCCGAAGGCACCTATTCGCATCACTAATTTCATTCGAGCGAATCCATCCGCCGCGCGCGGCACCGGCGCGGCGCCCTCCTTTGCGCTTCTATTGCGCGGGCGGCGTCCCGCTTGCGCCGATTGCGCCGCTGATCCGATCGATCAACGATTTCGCCACCCCAGAAGCGAGCGCTGCGTCGACTTGTGATGTCTGCCACGCGCCGTCGCCGTCCTCGGTGAACGTCAGCGTGGTGCGCAGCGATGACTGCTCGCCGTCTGGCCGCGTGTCGTGCCAAGCAATCTCCACGTTGCACGAGTACGCACGCTCGGCCACCTTCGTGCAATCACCGACAGGCTTGACCGATGCGATATCGGCCGACACCGGCAACGGCTGTCCAAGCAGCGTGCTGAGCGGGCCGCGGTTCTCCGCGTCGAGCGCGCGGCGCACGGCGGCATCGATTTCGCGCTCGCCGGGGCCGGCGTGAAACCAGCCGCATGCGGCAAGCATCGTAAGCGACTCGCGATGGCCGTTATAGACCGCAGCGCGGACCGACGCCAAAGTGATGCCCATCATTTTCGAAGTGATGGACACCACTT
>NZ_FXAN01000135.1 GCF_900176645.1 Burkholderia singularis | reverse complement strand
GCGCAAGAAGCCCAACGCACGCAAACGCTGGGCGAGATCGTGCTGATTCGGCCGGTATCGTTCGCGGTCCTGACCACCGCGGCCATCGCCATGGCCCTCGGCGTGATCCTGCTGTTCAGCTTCGGCACCTATACCCGCCGCACCACCGTCGACGGCACCCTCACCCCCGATACCGGCCTCGTCAAGGTCTACACCCAGCAGACCGGCATCGTGCTCAAGAAGAACGTCGTCGAAGGGCAGCACGTCACGCGCGGCCAGGTGCTCTACACCGTCTCCGCCGATCTGCAAAGCGCCGCGGCCGGCGAAACCCAGGCCGCCCTCATCGCCCAGGCCCAGCAGCGCAAGTCTTCCCTCGAGCAGGAGCTCGACAAGACCAAGCTCCTTCAGCAGGACGAGCGCAGCACCCTGCAAGCCAAGATCGCCAGCCTGCGCACCGAGCTCGCCGGCATCGACGAGCAGATCGCCGCCCAGCGCACCCGCACCTCGCTCGCCGCCGATGCCCCCCGCCGCTACGACGGCCTGCTCGCCCAGGACTACATCTCCAAGGATCAGGCCCAGCAGCGTCAGGCCGATCTGCTCGACCAGCAGTCCAAGCTCCACAGCCTGCAGCGCGAGCGCGCCGATACCGCCCAGTCGCTCACCGAGGCCCTCAACCAGCTCTCCGGCCTCGCGCTCAAGCAGCAGAACCAGCTCGCCCAGATCGACCGCAGCGTCATCGACGTCGACCAGAGCCTCGTGCAAAGCGAAGCCAAGCGCGAGTTCGTCGTCACCGCCCCCGAGACCGGCACCGCCACCGCCGTCATCGCCGAGCCCGGACAGACCGCCGACACTCAGCATCCGCTGGCCAGCATCGTCCCCGCCGGCGCTCATTGGCAGGCCTATCTGTTCGTCCCCAGCTCCGCGGTCGGCTTCATCCATGTCGGCGACCCCGTGCTCGTGCGCTATCAGGCTTATCCGTACCAGAAGTTCGGCCAGTACGAGGCCCGCGTCGTGTCGATCGCCCACACCGCGCTGTCCGCCGCCGAACTCGCCACCAGCGGCGCACCCGCCGCTCAGGCCTCCAACGGCAGCACTTTCTACCGCATCACCGTCGCGCTCAAGGATCAGCACGTGACCGCTTATGGCAAGGCGCAGCCCCTGCAGGCCGGCATGGCCCTGCAGGCCGACATCCTTCAGGAGCGTCGCCGCCTCTACGAATGGGTGCTCGAACCCCTTTACAGCCTGACCGGCAAACTCTGACCGCGCCCCCGCCATGTCTCTACTCGATCGTCTTTCGTTCGGCGTCGGCCACAAGCTGCCGATGCTCCTGCAGACCGAGTCCGCCGAGTGCGGCCTCGCCTGCCTGGCGATGGTCGCCGGCTTTCACGGCCACCACGTCGACCTCGCCACCATGCGCAGCCGCTTTCCGGTCTCCCTCAAGGGCGCCGGCCTGGGCCGCGTGATCGACATCGCCCAGCGCCTCGATCTGGGCACCCGCGCACTCAAGCTCGATCTCGATCAGCTCAGCCAGCTGCGCACGCCCTGCATCCTGCACTGGAACTTCAATCACTTCGTCGTGCTCAAGGAAGTCAACGGCAAGAGCGTGACGATCCATGATCCCGCCCAGGGCGTGCGCAAGCTCTCCTTCGACGAGGTCTCGCGCGCCTTCACCGGTGTCGCGCTCGAACTCTGGCCCACCGGCAGCTTCAAGCCGCTCGACGCCAAGCCCTCCGTCAAGCTGCGCTCGCTGCTCGGGCCCGTGGCCGGCCTGTCGCGCTCGCTCGGCCAGATCTTCCTGCTCGCGATCGCCCTCGAGATCTTCACGCTCGTCTCGCCGTTTTTCCTGCAGTGGGTGATCGACGAGGTGATCGTCAGCGCCGATCGCGATCTGCTCACCGTGCTCGCCCTCGGCTTCGGCCTGCTGCTGCTCATGCAGCAGGCCACCAGCGCGATCCGCGCGTGGGCGCTGATGTATTTTGGCACCACGCTGAACGTGCAGTGGCGCGCCAACGTGTTCACGCACCTGCTCAGCCTGCCCGTCAAGTACTTCGAGCGCCGCCATCTGGGCGACGTCGTCTCGCGCTTCGGCTCGATCGACACGATCCAGCAGACCATGACCAGCTCGTTCCTGTCGGCCGTCATCGATGGGCTGATGACCATCGTCACCCTCGCGATGATGTTCGTCTACAGCCGCACGCTCGCCTTCGTCTCGCTCGGCACGATGCTGCTCTACGCGCTGATGCGCTGGCTCTGGTATCGCCCGCTGCGCCTGGCCACCGAGGATCAGATCATTCACACCGCCAAGCAGCAGAGCCACTTCCTCGAGACCGTGCGCGGCGTGAAGACCATCAAGCTGTTCAACCGCCAGAGCGAGCGCCGCTCGAGCTGGCTCACCCTGCTCGTCGAGCAGGTCAACGCCGGGCTGCACGTGCAGAAGCTGCAGTTGCTGTATCAGCAGATCAACGGCTTGCTGTTCGGCATCGAGAACCTGCTGATCATCTGGCTCGGCGCGCGCCTGGTGATGGACGGCCAGTTCACCGTCGGGGTGCTGATGGCGTTCAACGCTTACAAGGGCCAGTTCGACAGCCGCGTCGGCAGCCTGATCGACAAGTTCTTCGAGATCAAGATGCTGCAGCTGCAGGGCGAGCGGCTCGCCGACATCGTGTTCGCGCAGGCCGAGACCGACACCAGCCTGCGCCACGTGCCGGGCGAGGCCGAGAACCTGGAGGCGAGCATCGAGGCCGAGAACCTCACGTTCCAGTATGCGGAGGGCGAGCCGGTCGTGCTCAATGGCGTGTCGCTGAAGATCCCGCCGGGCGAATCGGTGGCGCTGGTCGGGCCGTCGGGATGCGGCAAGACGACGCTGGTGAACGTGCTGCTGGGCATTCTCGAGCCGACCGGCGGCAAGATCAAGATCGGCGGCGTCGACGTCGAGCGCCTGGGCATCGATCGGCTGCGCACGCTGGTGGGCACGGTGCTGCAAGACGACGTGCTGTTCGCCGGCTCGATCGCGGACAACATCAGCTTCTTCGATCCGAACGCCGATCCGAACTGGGTGGCGCAATGCGCGCAACTGGCCGCGGTGCACGCGGATATCGTGGCCATGCCGATGGGCTACAACACGCTGGTCGGCGACATGGGCACGGTGCTCTCGGGCGGGCAGAAGCAGCGGGTGCTGCTGGCCCGCGCGCTGTACAAGCGGCCGAAGATCCTGGTGCTGGACGAGGCGACGAGCCACCTCGATGTGCAGCGCGAGCGGCTGGTCAATGCGGCGGTGAGCGCGCTGAACATGACGCGGCTGATCGTCGCGCACCGGCCCGAGACGATCGCGACCGCGCAGCGCGTGATCATGCTCGATGGCGGCAAGGTCGCGCTCGACCAAAGCACCGCGGCGCTCGCCGAGATGCAGAAGAAAGCTGCGCAGCAGGCCGCCGCCGCGCAAGCGGGGCAAGCGCCGGGCGCGCCGCAGGCGGCCGGGCAGCCCGCCCCGGCGCAACAGCCGGCGCCCGCCGCCGCGCAACCGGCCGCCGACCCGCACGCGCCCGCCGAGCCAAACGCGTCGCAACAAACGACGATCGGAAGGTGAGCGTGATGAAGTATTTCCATCCGTTCGCCGCCGCCGCGGCGTGCGCGCTGCTTGTTGCGTCGCACGCCGCGCACGCGCAGTGGCTCGACGTCTACGGCACGAAGAAGCTCACGTCCGCGACGCCCGCCGCGCCGATGCTGAAGAACGCCGCGTGCCAGCCCGAGTTGGCGAGCCATCCGATCGAACTCGAGGACGCGGTCCTGCAGGCCATCTGCGCGAATCCGAAAGCCCGGCAGGCATGGGCGAACGCACGCGCGCAGGCCGCGCAGATCGGCGTGGCCAAGGCCGCTTATCTGCCAACGATCAATGCCACCGGCGGGTATGAGCGCGATATCGTGACGCCGACATATAACCAAAAGGGTTTTAATCCCTTGACAGGCGAGCTGATATCGCAATCGGTCTCGCAAACGCAAAGTACGAACAGCAAATACGGCATGCTCAATCTAAGCTGGGTGCTGTTCGACTTCGGCAAGCGCAGTGCGCAATTGCGTCAGGCGCGTGATCTGCTCGCCGCGGCCAACGCCACCCAGGACGACACGCTGCAGACCATCCTCTTCAGCGTCGCGCAGTCGTACTACGACGTGCGCAGCAAGCAGGCCGCGGTCGATGCCGCGCGCGAAACCGAGCAGGCCGCCAAGGAAAGCCTGGCCGAAGCGAAGGCCAAGCACGACGCCGGCGCCGGCACGCTCGCCGATCAACTGCAGGCGCAAACCAGCTATCGCCGCGCGCTGCTCGAGCGCGTGAATGCCGAAGGCGACGTGTTGAGCGCGATGGGCGCGCTCGCGAACGCGATGGGGCTCGATGCGAATACGCCCCTCACGCTCGCCTCTTCCGAGCCCAAACTCGATCACAACGAGTTCGCGCAGAACGTCGCGGATCTGATCGACGAAGCCAAGCGCCGGCATCCGAAGCTGTTGGCCGCCCGCGCGAAATTCGAAGCCGCGCGCGCGAATGTCGATGTGGTGCGCGCACAAGGGCGACCGACGATTTCGTTGGTGGGCAATCTGAGCCGCAACAATCCGTCGTATCAACAGCAGCCGCAGCAGTTCGGCACGCAATTGAACTCGAGCCGCAGCAGCTCGATCGGCGTTCAAGTGACGATCCCGTTGTTCGAGGGCTTCGCGTCCGGCTATCGCGTCGCGCAGGCGCAGGCGCAGGCCGATGCGCAGGAAGCCGACATGCAGAACACCGAGCTTGGCGTCTCGCTCGACGTGTGGCAAAGCTATCAAAGCCTGCAGAGCGACACCGCGAATCTCGACAACTCCAAGGCGTTGCTCAGCGACGCGCAGCATTCGCTGCAAATCGCACGCGGCCGCTACAAGGCCGGCGTCGGCACCATCACCGAACTGCTCAACGCCCAAACCGCGCTGGCCGATGCGCAAAAGCAGCGCGTGCAGGCCGTCGCGAAATGGCAGACCTCCCGCCTTCGCTTGGCGCAAAGCCTGGGCA